>NZ_CP129113.1:2093691-2730537 GCF_030762805.1 Aciduricibacillus chroicocephali
AATTGCCTAACTCCTTTCTATTATGTTTCTCTTAAGCTTTGACGATTTGCAGGTCGTCTCGTCTTTCCAATCTTGCAAGATCAAACTTTTGCAAGCCTGTAATCGCTGTTGCTACTGCAAGCAATTGTGCTGCCGTAGCACTTTCTTTGATGTTGTTGTACGTTCTCGTCTTGTAGATCGGCTGGCCAGTGTCAATATCAACACCGTGCTGTTGAATCAAGCGTAATTGAGTTTGGTAACGCTGTGCAATTGCCATATGTTCATCGCCTCCCTTCACCTCTATAATCGTGAAGTCAGTCGTTGAGGGGGCGTTTTTAAGAAATAAAAAACGACCAGTCTCGACTGGTCGCTGAATCTGAATCAGTTGTCTCCTACAATTTCTTCAATGAAGGCTTCCCATTTCCTTGCACACTGATCTTCATTATAATGCCTTCTAATATGGCGTCTTGCATTTACTCCCATTTCCATACAACTGGATGGATTCCGATACATATAAGCCATCTTTTCAGCAAGAGCATAGACATTGCTATTCTCCATAATATATCCTGTATGGCCATTTTCCACAATTCCCGATTGCATGTTGCTCTTCTTGGAGCAAACACCTATAACAGGGGTCTCGACAGACATACTTTCCATTGCAGGCAAGATTCCTTCACCATCACTGGAGATAATGATTGAAAATAGGGCTTGCTCACATATTTTAGATTCTTGAACAACAATCGTACTAAAGTCAGTCACTTCTTGTAGCCCAAGATCCTTTTGAAGCTTTTGAAAATGGGGTTTGTCACTTTCTCGTCCATGCAAATGCAGTCGAACAGCAGCATCTTGCATATAAACGAGTTGAAATGCGGTCATGATGAGTCGGTAATCTGTTTTTTTACTCTGATACATAAGCCCGACAGCAAGCCGCTTATCTTTTTTTCTTCGTTTAAATAGCCGGAATAGCCTTCTATCTTGTCTGGGGCAATGTGGGACGACATACATTTTATCTTCATTGCCGTACTTCCTGCCAAGCTCTATTTTCTCCGTCTCTGAATGGAGGAAAAAACCATCGAATTCCGAGAAATCCTGCATAGCCAAGTCATCGTTCAACTCTCCATCACCTGTTTTGGACAAATTGTTGAGGCGCATAATTTTGGCTACATCTTTAAATGCGACCTCTCGTAGAATCTCATCCGTCTCTCTACTATTCGATACTGTAACTGGCCGATCTGCACCTTCAAGCATTTTATTCAGCCAGTTCGCTTTTAGCCTCGCTGCGGATTTTGAAAATTCCTTGATAATCATTCCTTTGTCATTCAGGAGATGGGCTCGGTCAAACTCCCCGGTGAACCGGTCGTACCATATGGACATATATGCCTTGCCCTTCTTGTTGTAATAGATTTCCTGACGTCTTTCATCCATTGTCGCACCGATATATGTCTTCCTTTTCAGCTTGCCCCAGGGATTGTAATCCTCCCGGTAGCATCTGAACGGATCTTCCATATATTGAATCTGCGCCAGTGTCCCTGTCTTACCAAGGATAATGCGCTTAACGACCTTGCCCCGGCTCTTAATTTCATAGATGCTATCGGAGATTTTATCTATATGCCCCTGTTCTTCAAAAATCGCCACATCGAACACCGGCATTTCTTTTTTCACGAGTGAAGGCCGGCTGTATCCTGCCAGCTCCTCATGCATATTGCGGATGGACACCCGTTTATCGAGTGACGTTTGCAAATAGATTTCTGACCGCAGCAATGGGTAGAACCCATTAAAATCAAATGATAGCAATGTTGTCTCAAACCCTCTCGCCGCAAAAAGCGAGGCTTGCTTGATTGTTTCGAATGCAAGGCTGCTTTTTTCGAAATCCAATGTTTCTGCGAGAAAGAACATCTTCGGTTTCTGCATTCAGCCGGCCTTCCTTTCACTGTTTCCAAAGCGCTGTTATATTTAAAGGAGGTTGCAGCTTGAAACAGACGATTAGTGTATATCTCTACGTATACCCTTAAATCATCATGTTTCAACACATTTACCCATAATTATCTATATCGATTTTCTGCTGCGCTTCACATCAAAACATGCGAGTATTATACCAATCACGCTTAACAGAAGGGATAATAGAAAATAAGGTGGCCTGTAATGCAGTTCTATCTTATTAGAGCCATTTTCTAGAGGCAATGCGGTAAATGCATAATTCGCCTGGAGAATCGGACGTTTCTTTCCGTTTACTGTTGCTTGCCAGCCTTTCTCAAACGGGACCGGCAAAATAAGATAACTGTTCTCTTTGCCATTGTTCACCTTTGCACGTAATGTGCTGCCTCCATTCCAGTCAAGCTTTCCTGGAGATTCACCTTTACTTTGAACAGTTTTACGCAACAGACTGTAATCTTCCCCTTGCACTACAAGATTGCTTAGCGTGTAGCTTCCTTTAGGCAAGCGAATCGATACCGTCTTCTCACGTGGTATGCGAATTGTCAAATCGTCAGCGAATGTCCGATAAATCGATGTATTCGCTTTGCGCAAAGTATGATAGTCATTGACGGAGAGCTGATATTCATGCGGACTCGTATTCACGAGCCTTTCAAGGTGGAAGGAAACATAGAGATCTTTAACATCTGCGGGCAATCCTTTTACATTGATGTCAATGCCGCCTGTTTTCCCCTTCACCTTAAGCACTTTGCCGTCATACACAGCTCGATCCGGCTTGATTGAGAGATTTTGTTCTATTTTTAGCTTGGGAGCTTTGGAGAAATCACTAGCCTGGTTTTTATCCAAAATGACTCCGTCAAGCATTGCATGTTCTCGTTCCAGCATCGTGCCATCCTCAAGACTATCCTTACTGTAAATGCGGCTAGTCGTACGCATGAATGGGAGCATATTTTGATTGCGATAGGCAGCATAGCTTCCTTTTTCGGCGATTTTTTTAAAGCCGTATGGAACCGTCGCTTCTTCGCCCTTTTTAATAAGCATGTATTTTCCATTCGTGAGTGCATATAAATTTGCCCGCCCGCCCATCGTCGCATAACGGCTGACGCTTTCACGCTTCATATCAATTTGCAAGTTATCTAGATAGAATCGAAGCAGATGTTTGTTCAGGATGCTCGAGTACACACTCATCCCGAGGAACTGTTCAACGATTGGTGTATTGTTCCGTGTTGGAATCATCCAATCGATTCTTGCATGGGAATCTTTCTCTGCTTCCTGAATTTTGCGGATAAGCGCAACCTGGTCAGAGCCGATATATTTTTCACTCTTCATCATAGATTCTGTCGGCAATCGCTTTGACTCATCTCCTGCAAGCTCACGGACCTGGAATTCATAAGCAGTTCCGACCGAGATTGCAATAAGCAGTCCGGCAAGTAGCAGACGTGAGCCAGGACGGTTTTTAAAAAGGAAAAAAGCGATCAAGGCTACATAGACGATGGCGAGTCCTGTAAGCAGGAACGACTGACGCCAGTCCTCGAAACTGAGCAGGTACATATTTTCATCTTGGCGATAGAACATGTAATAGAGCAGTCCCGCTCCAATGAACGCGATGCCCATCTGTTGCCATTTCACCCTGTCAAGCATGTCCAGGCCAGCAGCCGCAAGTCCACCTGCGGCAAACCCGAGGAAATACTCCCATCTGTACTGAGGAGCGGAAAAACCATTGAACATACTCGCCACCATCGGGCTAAGATGCATAATCATGCCAAGAATCACAAGAATCGCAAAGAAACGGAATTTCTTGTTCCTGTAAAAAGAAAACAGGAAAAGACAAAAAACCGTAAAGGCGAGTATAAGGATGACCCTTCCTGACAATAGAAGATTATCAGGCATTTCAAATAGCGGGATTTCTCCTTTGAACGGTGGGCGCTCATTGTTCAAGTAGCCGTATGCTGATGGAATAAAGGAGACAGCACTAATGAGAAATCCAATTAGCCCCGATTTGACGAACAGCCACAGCTGCCGCTTCCATCCGAGCTCCCCTCCATCAGCCCGCACTAAGAACCGAATGACAATATAGATGCCTCCCAACAAAAAGTTGACATAGGCAAAATAGAAATTATCGAAAAGACTAATTCCTACCATTACAGTGAATAGGCCAATCTGTCCCCTTCGAATAATCCGCTCCGCCCCAAGTAGAAGTAGCGGCAACCAAAGCATCGCATCGGCAAAAAAGTCCCAATACATAATATGGCGGAAATAGATGATGCTCGTTCCATAAATGGCTGCAGCGAGCAAAGAAGCCACTTTGCTGAATTTCATATAGCGGAAGTAGCAGAAACTTGCAATGAGAATTGCCGCAAGTCTCAAAGTGCTTGCAACGAGAATTATATTTGCCCAATAAAATAAATCGGGATGATTAATCAGACCGGTAATTTCGAATAAATATGTAATACCGCATTGAATCCAGAAAACGATGGACGTTGCGTAATAATAGCCGAGCTGGGAATAAGTACCCCCTCCAAGCCCGAATCCTTCATTGTAAAAGAACTCGCCTTTTGAATATTGATCATAGAGCATTTGCTTGAATGGCAGCATTTGCGACAATCCATCGCCCGATCCTGTAAAATATCGGCCATCCAGCCATTCCCCAATGAGAAACAAATGACTCGCCAGCGAAATAATGAGAGCTGCTCCCGTGACGAGACTTGCATATTTCCAGTTTCGTTTATTCATATAGCGCCTCACGAGACTTTAAGTATTTTTCCAGTCATAAAGAATGTAATCGGTACGGTGAAGAACAGAGCTGCAATTGGCGCAAGACTTGCATTGAGACCAAGCATGTCGACAAATAGATAAAGAAGCGCACTCGTAATAACCGTATTCGCTGCCTGGGTCAGCGGGTAGCGAATGAACTTGCTCCAGGTCGGCTTGACTCCATATGTATAATGCGTGTTCAGGAAGAACGAGACAACAAGACTAATTGCAAAGGCAATTATGTGTGCTGCAAAGTAATACACCCCAAATATGTTGAGCAGGATGAGATACAGCGCATAGTACGTTGCCGTGTTGATACAGCCGACAACGACGAATTTAAAAAACTCATGCTGAAACAATCGCATATTTTCTTTCCTTTCATTGCTTTATAGATGCGGCAATACGCACATGAAACAGGTGTCTTGCCTTTTGCCCCATATTGAATCGCAAATCTGCGCCAAAGCGCGCAGCAATCCCATTCACATATGTGGGATTGCGCACAAGACCTCCAACTCCCAGCAACCGTAAGCATGTAATCTAACTGCAACTAGACTCGTGCTTTGCGCTGAAAGGCTTCAGCCGCTTTAGCATGCAAAGTACTCGTCTCAGGTTCTACGTTAACATTGCTCACTTTTACGAGATAATGCGGTCGTTTTTTCGTTTCATTGTAAATCCGCCCGATGTATTCACCGATAATGCCAAGCGAGACGAGCTGGATGCCGCCTAAAAACAGTACTGCTGAAATGAGTGTGAAATAGCCTGGCACATCGACGCCATGCTTAATAATCTGCACGAATGTCCAACTAATATAGCCGAGTGATAATAAAAGAATTAGTGCACCAAGATAGAAACAGAGACGCAAAGGTTTGGAGTTGAATGCGACGATGCCGTCAATTCCGTAGTTAAGCAGTTTACCGATCGACCATTTCGTTTCGCCTTCCTGACGTGGCACGTTTTCATAGCTGATCGTTTTCCGCTCCAGACCGATCCAAGCATAGAGGCCTTTGGAGAAGCGATGGCCTTCTGTTAACTCAAGCAAGGAATTCACCGCTTTGCGGCTGAGCAGGCGAAAGTCTCCTTCTCCATCGGTAAGTTTCACATCAATCGCTTTATTGACCATTTTGTAATAGAGCGAAGACATGAAGGAGCGGGCCTTTGAGTCACCTTTTCTATCTCGTTTGGCCACAACTTGATGATAGCCTTCCCTGTATCCTTTAATCAGCTCGTGGATGAGTTCCGGCGGATGCTGCAAGTCAGCGTCCATCATAATAACTGCATCACCGCGTGCGTTTTGGAGGCCTGCAAAAATAGCGGCTTCTTTCCCAAAATTACGTGTGAAAGAAACAAATTTAACACGTGGGCATTGGAACGAAAGTCTTTCAATCGTCGCCAATGTGCCATCTGAGCTTCCATCGTCGATAAATAATATTTCATAATCCAATTCTGGATAAATGCGCATTTCGTCTTTAATTGCTTCGCAAATACCATGAATGTTCCGCTCTTCATTATAAGAAGGGATTACGAAAGAAATGGCTGGAACCTTCATCATTTCACCTTCTGAACATATTATTTTGTATTTGTTTCCGTTGAATATGCGTTCAAACAGTATTTAAAGTAATTGCCTATTTCGATGAATCTTAAACACTATCCACAAGCTATAGAACTTAATTTTATCATGTTCAGCCGTTTTTTCTTAGTAATCTTAAAAATTATTACTAAAAAATTACAAAAAAGCATCCTCTCCCCATTGGGACAGGATGCTTTTTCAATATCAATTATCAAACAATGCTTTAACAACACGTTCCGAAGCACGCCCGTCTTCCAAATAGCAGAATTTGTCAATGAATTCATCATAATTGTCAGCCGGCTGGAATCCGTCTTGTTCGATTTTTTTCACTTCTTGGATAAGCCCCTCTGTATCTTTCACAAGTGGACCTGGTGCTTTTTCTTCAAAGTCAAAATAGAAGCCGCGTAAAGTATCACGGTATTCATCAATATCATATACGAAGAAAATCATCGGTCGGCGCAAGTTCGCAAAGTCAAAGAAGACAGAAGAATAATCCGTAATCAAAATGTCGGAAATCAAATACAAGTCGCGAATATCATCATATGTCGAGCAATCGTAGACAAAACCTTCATAGGCACTGATATCGAGATTCTCGGCGACCAGATAGTGCATTCGCAAAACAATGACATGAGTATCTCCGAATTCACGCTGCAAGTCATCCAAATCCATCTGCAAGTCAAACTTATAGGCACCTTTGCGATAGAACTGGTTGTCACGCCATGTTGGTGCATAAAGAATTACTTTTTTATCAGATTTAATTCCAATTCTTCTCTTAATACGTCCTATAGTCCACTCATCGTTCGCATCATATAGATAGTCATTACGCGGATAACCAGTCTCCAGGACTTCTTTATCGAATTGGAAAGCTCTGCGGAAGATTTCTGTAGAGTACCCATTCGGTGAAACGAGATAATCCCACTTCGCTGCTTCAGATGTGAAGTTTCTCTTATATCTCTCTGTATCTGTTCCTGGCATATGGACCTCTTCCATATCAGCCGCGAGACGCTTCAGCGGCGTCCCATGCCAAGTCTGTACGTACGTCGTATGCTTTGGCTTCGGAATCCAGAGCGGTAGACGTGCATTTGTTACCCAGTGTCCGGCACTTGTCATGAGGAACAGCCACTTAATGGAGAAGCGCCGTACATACGGGACGCCCGCCTCTATAAATTTCTCCATATGTCTGCGATCAGCACTCCAGATTAACTTATAACCACGGGTTGATCTCGTCATGTATTCATAAATTGCACGCGGATTATCACTGTACTGCTTCCCATGAAAACTCTCAAAGATAACAAGTTTCCGGTTTACTGGATTCACCTTTGCCATCACTTTAAATGCTAGCTGGTAAATTTTTTGCATTCTTTTACTGCGAACGACTTGTACGACTTTTTTACGTGCTTTTCCAATACGTCTCTTAACCGGCTTGTAATAGCTGGCCTTTACGGATAAAAATTTTCTTTGCTTTGTCGGTTTGCAGGTTATTGTAAATGTTGTGTCGGCATATTTATATCGTCTTCTGCTTTGTCCATTAATGTTGTTAACGTTCATCGTTATGCGCCTGCTCTCGAGGACAGCCTGTTCACCACTTTCCTTCAGCACGACCTTTAAGATAAATGAAAAGGATCCAGATCGTGCAGTTTGTACAAACGTTTTCAAAGAGATAGATGTATAAAAACCATTATCCATCACCTTAGCTGACCAGATTTTACCTTCATATAAATCCGGCAAACTTGTCAATGTAGCAGGGAATACATATTCAGTTTTTGTTTTGTTTTCAATCGCTACGATTTCCAGTCTTTTGATATCCTCAGAGACAAGGTCACTGAAATGATATAGACCGTACAGTTCAAGCTCATCATCTTCATTAATTTCAGCATGATCGATACGTGCGAACAGTCTTTCCTCTTCCGTTTTGAATGCGATATTATTATTTTTTGTCGTAAACGGATGAAGTATAAGCCCGTCGCCCAGATGAATCTGAAGCAGCTCAATATAATCGTTATTGCTCTTAATTGTAACACGCTTTTCCTCTTCGCCCTCTGTCATAACGATCATCGGTAGGATTGCGCCGGCTTCCTCGAATGTATTCAGCTTGCTTTCAGTAATCTGAAGCTCATATATAAGATATTGTTCCGTATCTTCGATGACTGTATGCGGGATTTCCACATTCTCGGTAATCCCATTCTGACTGAGAACAAACTCATAGCTTTCCCATTTTTCTAGAAAAGCTTTTTCCATTGCAACAGACAGAATATACGTTTCCCCACTCTGTCTGATTTCTGTGAGCTTCCTGTTTTGCAAATTCATCTCTCTTTGCCTCTCCTTAATTACTGCACTAATGATTATGATTTTACCATATGGTTGTCAATAAATGTCTATACGTTCAAGCAAAATTATTCCAAGCTATTTCAGACTTGTTTTCCTCTCCATTTTCGGACAGATTATATGTTATAATTACCGATAATATCAAAAAGAAAAACATCGAAAGGACGGACAGACATGAAAAAGGTCATTACGTACGGCACATTCGACTTGCTTCATACAGGTCATATTAATATTCTAAAGCGCGCTAAAGATCTTGGCGATTACTTGATTGTCGCTGTATCTTCAGACGAATTTAACGCACTTAAAGGAAAGGAAGCATATCACTCATTCGAGAACCGCAAGCATATTCTCGAAGCGATTCGCTACGTCGATGAAGTGATCCCTGAACATCACTGGGAACAGAAAGTCGATGACGTGAAGAACCATGATGTCGATATCTTTGTCATGGGTGATGACTGGGAAGGAAAGTTCGACTTCCTTAAAGAGCATTGCGAAGTCGTCTACCTGCCGCGCACAGTAGGAATTTCAACTACAAAGATTAAAGAAGATTTGTTGAACGTCAACAATGGCTAATATTCAAAAGCACCGCCGGAAGCACAATGCTCCGGCGTGCTTTTTTATTTTTTGAATCGTGCGAGGAACATGAAATGAAATACTGTCATTAGCCGCAATATACGAGCTGGTTGCCTAAGTGCTCTGTACGCCCATTCCAGATTCAGCTTGATCCATATGCCAGGAGCGCGCTTCACTTCACCTGCCAGTACATCGAAGCTGCCGCCAACACCCATAAAGAGCCCTTTTTCGAATTGATCCAGATGTTTTGCAATCCAATTTTCCTGCCTTGGCAATCCGAGTGCAACGAAGACCATATCGGGATTCGCCGTCTTTACTTGCTCCAAAACAGTATCATCTTTCAATTCAAAAAAGCCGTGATGGCGCCCTGCAATCTTTAAGTTCGGATGAAGCCGTTTCACTTCCTGTACAGCTCTCTCATTAACTTCTTCAGCAGCTCCAAGGAAAAAACAGCTGTACCCTTTTTCTTCTGCAATTTGCAGGAGATTCCGCATGACATCATAACCGGCAATCCGCTCTGGAAGTGGTTCCCCTTTCCAATCAGCAGCTTTTACGATTCCTATTCCATCTGCAATTGTATAGTCGGCACGCTGTACTGCCTGTCTATAGGATGCATCCTGTCTCGCCTTCATGACGATTTCCGGATTGGCAGTAACAATGAAGCGTCTCTCCCCGTTAACAAGTGCAGGCAGAAGCATCTCTTTCATAAGTTCATTTTTTGTTACTTTCAAAAAATCAATGTCCATAATCGACACAGTTTCTTTTATATCCACCATTTGAAATCTACCTTTCAACAGCATACTCCATATTTCCCGGGCAATAAATGACGAGCCGGTTAGATATATGCCAAAAGTTGCTCTTTGTTATAAAAATGTAATTTACGAATATGCATATACATAGTACAATTGAGATTAGCCTGTATTGAAAGGCAGCCTAACATTTTTACGATAACTGAATAGAAGTGCTTTTACAATATATTTAAACTGATGAAGCGTCAAGTCGTTTCATACCCAAGGGAGAATAAGAAATGGAATATCCACCGCGCAGCTCCAATACACGCATGGTACAGCGCCGCAGGAAGAAGAAAGTCAGAAAGGTTCGCAAGCGGATTGTTTTCATTCTGATTCCTTTGCTTCTTCTGTTTCTCGGTGGTGTAGGTTATGCTGCAGTACTGTATACGAAAACAGGGAACATGTTTGCCGGTGCTTTCAAGAATGATGGACGGGATAAGTCTTCACTGAGGGATGTTGCAGTTAATCCGAAATTCGACAACGTATCAATCTTGATCATGGGTGTCGATTCCAGTAATGTTCGTAACAATGCAGATCATGCAAGAACCGATTCCCTTATGGTCGCTACTTTAAATAAAGACAGGAAGAGTGTTAAACTCGTTAGCATTCCACGTGATTCCTACGTCTATATACCAGGGGTCGGCTACTCTACAAAGATTAATCACGCTCATGCTTTTGGAGGAACAAAAGGTACGATTGAAACAGTTGAGAAACTGCTAGACATTCCAATTGACTACTATGTAAAGGTCAACTTTGAAGCGTTCATCGATGTAGTTGATGCATTGGATGGAGTCACAGTAGATGTGCCATTCGAATTCAAAGAACAGGATTCCAAAGATAAGGCTGGTGCAATTCACCTCTATCCAGGAAAGCAGAAGCTTGATGGCGAGGAAGCACTTGCACTTGCACGTACTCGAAAGATTGACAATGATATCGAACGCGGCAAACGCCAGCAACAGATCATCAAAGCCATCATTTCGAAAGCATCTTCAATCAGTTCTGTGACAAAATACGATGATATCATCGGTGCAGTCGGCAAGAACATGACGACAAACCTTACATTCGATGATATCAAAAGCTTGATTGCCTACGGCGCAACCGGTAAACCGGATATTGAAACGCTGTCTCTAAAAGGACGCGATTACATGCCGGGAGATACGTATTACTACCAGCTTGACGGTGTAGCACTCACTACTCTCAAGCACAAACTGCAACGCCATCTTGATGTTCCAATCAAGGACGATGGCGATGCCGTTACAGAGACATACGATCCGGTAACGAATGAAACGAACAATGTACAACAACAGCAAGCTACTCCAGCCCAAAGCGGGCAAAATGGACAGTACAACAATGGGCAAACGACGAACTATAATTCCACCAATGGATATAACGAGCAAGGTGGAACAGGAAACGGTTCGATCAATGGTCAGTAAATAAAAAACAGCGTTCAAGCTTCTTCGGAAACTTGGACGCTGTTTCTTTTTTTATTGGTCCTTCGATAATTCAAACAGCCTTTTTTTTCAACCCAGTGAGCAAAGAACACGACAGGAAAAATAAGGAATATAAAAGGAATGCCTAGACAATGTACTCCATGTTATAGAAAATCTACTTAATGACGTCTTCGAGCTTTCTATTATAGACTAGCAATAAAGAATATATTGTTATTGGGAGAGATTGTTATCATTAAAGAAATTGATATTTCCGATCCACAGGTCGCAAAAGAAGTATTAAGCGTACAAATTCCCTCATACCAAGTGGAAGCAGAATTAATAAAGTCTTATGACATACCACCTCTGAATGATACGATTAAGAGCCTGCAACAAAGTGGAGAATTTTTTTATGGCTACTATATAAATGAAGAATTATGTGGAGTCATCTCATTAAAAATAAATAAAGGTATATTGGATATCCATCGATTATTCGTACATCCCAACCACTTTAGAAAAGGAATTGCCAAGCTATTATTAGAATATATTCAAACTCATTTAAGAGAGTTTGAAACGATTACCGTATCGACTGGCTCTATGAATATACCTGCTATAAACTTTTATAAAAAAAGTGGATTTACCAAGGTAAAAGAGATAATGGTGGATGGCGGTCTATCTATAACCCTTTTGGAAAAGAAATACAAAAGAACACATCAGCCTTAATTAAAGACTGATGTGTTCTTAACTTTATACCCGCTTCGTCGTTCCCTCTCTCAGGACTCGGACGAAATTGGTAAGCGGCTTGAAATTCGTATTGATGAGTTCCAGACTCTCGATAAGAAACTGGACCGTTATGAGTGCAGTCAATGTAATCATGATTGCACCCCATACAGTTGCCATAGAGAACAGGATCGCAGCAATACTGAACATGCCGCTAAGCAAATAGATAAATAGAACTGTTTGTTTATGTGTAAAACCGAAACCGATCAGGCGGTGATGCAAATGTGCACTGTCGGGTTTTGACATTGGCTGCTTATTCACATAGCGTCGTACCATTGAAATCAAAGTGTCTGAAATCGGCACACCGAGAATCAGAATCGGGATGATGAACGAAATGATTGTTACATTCTTGAAACCGAGCAGTGAAAGCACTGCAATCATGTATCCAAGGAACAATGCACCTGTGTCACCCATGAAGATGCGCGCCGGATGGAAGTTGAACTTCAAGAATCCAAGTGTGCTGAACAGTAGGATGACGGCCATTGTGAATACATAGACATTGCCCATGATCATCGACATAAAAGCAATCGTCAAAAGCGCAATCGATGAAACCCCTGCAGCGAGGCCATCAAGTCCGTCAATCAGATTAATTGCGTTCGTCACACCGACAATCCATAGAATCGTAATGACTGTGCCAAGGAAGCCGAATTCAAGCTTTCCCCCGAATGGCAAGTTGATGAAATGCAGCTGTATATCTCCACCAAAAACAATCATGGCAGCAGTAAGCAACTGAACGAGCATCTTGAATTTTGCCGACAAATCGTACTTGTCGTCAAAAATGCCAAGCACAATCATAATTAATGCCCCGCCCATAATGAACCAATGGAAACGGCTTGTCGGCTGCAGAATCGCTACGCCGATACAAAAACTTATGAATATGGCAAGACCGCCCATTGTTGGGGTCGGCTGCCTATGAACTTTGCGTGCATTCGGTTTATCCGTTGCATTGATTTTCAAGGCGAACTTTATAATGAATGGAGTGATGATCAGTGAAGCTATTAGCGTGATGCAGGCCAGCAATACAATTTTTATCATGTGCGCCCACCTCTTGTGTTCATGGCTGCGTCTTAGCAGCTTCATAGTCTTATTGTTAATTAGCCATACACACAGGGTTCATAATTACTTAACAATACCCCGATATAAACCATTATACACAAGAGAATGAGTGAAATAAAGAGATTCTTGATACAAAATGAGACAAGATACCTGTTCAATATCTGTTAACCTTCAAGATTAGCAAAGAATATTTTTAATCAATAGGCTTGATTTACCAAGCTTTTTCCCCCATCTTCTCAATAGCCTCGCATATTCTCTCCGATGCTTTCATATCTTTATATTTAAGGAACTTTGAAGCACGTTCCTTATATTCCTCTTGCATCTCAAAATTACGAGCCGCGTAAGTATCTACAAGTTTTGTGACAGCGTCTTCTTCCTGTACGATCTCTCCAGGAAGAACTTGTTCCATATCGAGGTGGGAACCTTTCTTTCCGATATAGCGCTCCCGATCGAACTGATAGTAGATGACAGGTTTCTCCAGGAAGCTGAAATCAAAGGCGACACTTGAATAGTCGGTGATCATCATGGCACTTTCCTTCAAAAGATTTTGCACTTCCACTTCTCCCTGAGTAATGACACGTACCGGTGCATCCTCAAAGTACTTCGTAAAGTTCTGCATGTTCGGATGCAGGCAAAATACGATATCGAATCCATACTTCTCTGCCATTTCATGCAGTTCGGTATTGTTGATGAGGTTCTTGTATCTGGCAAAGTACTCGCTCTCTTCAAACTGTTCTGCATTGCTGAGCCATTCTCGCCAAGTCGGAATAATTAGCAATTGGCGCTTTTCTGGAACATCCTCTGCAAATAAGCTATCAAAACGTGAAAGTCCTGTGACAGCGATATTGCCCGGCTTGTAATGAAGGTCATCTGTTACAATCTGTTTTTCAAAATCGGAACTGACAATAAACAGATCCGTTTTAAACGTTCCAGATTTTGCGCTGTAGAATTCTTCAATGTTTTTGACACCGAGTACGCCATGCTGCAAGAACACTTTCTGCGCCTGCACTTTCTCCTTGAACTCATCTGTCCGCAAAGGATACAAATATTCCGGATGATGCGACCCGATAATACGTGTCGCCATCAAGGTGTACAAAATATGATCCTCAGATTTATAGATAAGGATATTCCCATACTTCTCAACGTTCTTCAGTTCAGGCGAATCCTTCTCGATTACATAGTAGACATTCTTCTCCGGATGATGCTCGCGCATATATTTGAAAAAGTGGTATCCCGTGTCCTGTGCTTTATAAGGACGCTCCCCGACAATCCAAATATCCTTCCTCGCATAAAAAGGACGCAGGAGATTGAGCCGCTTCATCGTCTTCTCAAGATAACGGTAGCTTTTCGCTGTGAATTGTTCCAGCTCCAGAGACAGATTCTGATAGCCGATTGTATAATACGGGCTTACAATATATGTATACTTCGAGCCAGAAAGCGCAGTTGAATTCAGATGCTGCTCGGCTTCATCAGATGGTTTACCGACACGTACGGTCAATGGCTCTTCGAAATCGTGATAAGCCATTTCCACGAAAACATCCAATACATCATCTTCCCTTACATATGGCTGCAACATTTCATTTAAATTGATTTGATTGTCAATCATATAATGATTCAGGCCAAAATTACGTACCGTCTCTTCCTCCAATAGTGCACAAGAGACAGGCGCGGCATATTCAGACGCGTTCTTTCGGCTTTTGAACAGAATCCGGCTGTTCTTGACCAAGGAATTTTTCGTCATGATTTTCATCTGCAGCTTCATGATCCCTTCTGCAAAATCAACGCCTATAATTTCTGTTTTCCCATACGGCTTCGCTTCACCATTTACCATAAAGGATAGATTGCCTTTAATTGTGACAAATAGGAGGCATTGCTTCCCTGCCACTTCGACTGGATCGAGACTATTGATATATGTCTCTTCGAACTTACCAAGCCTGATTGGATATTCTACTGTTTCATTGCCTTCTGCATCTTCACCAAAAGAATATTTTTCCGGGTTTTTCTCAAGCTTTTTCTTGCTGACAGAGGAACGAGGCGCACGAACGACGAAGGAAAGGTCGTACGTAACATTCTCGACTTCGATCAACTCAGGATGCGCAGCTATATCGAAGGTGAATTTCAGCTTGCCATCTTCCTGCTCCGAATGGATGTCCATCACATAACGATCGTACCCTTCCTCGCGGGGTATGAAAAGCAACTGGCGAATTTCATGATCGGGCTTGGATAGTTGTAGATAAATTGAATAAAGTCCCTCTAGCTGTTCGACTATTAGGCGTTCTTTCAACTTCTTCTTTTCATTTGGTAGATTCATTATATAAAACTCCCATGCTTCGCTATTTTTCGATTATATTCTATTCATTTCCATTATACAGAAAAAAAGTGCAATTTCCCCTTTCATCGATTGTAAAAGGGAAATCGCACTTTCAATTATTTACTCAAAGATACGATCGACAACACGACTAGCTGCCGCTCCATCTTCAAGCTGGCAGAACTTTTTCTGGAATTGTTCGTATTTTGATGCATATTGCTGTTTCGTCTCATCAATATGTTCAATAGCTGCAATTAACTCATCGGTATCGTTCAGCAGCGGTCCAGGTGCTTCCTCTTCGAAGTCAATGTAGAAGCCGCGCAAATGATCCCGATAGTTCTCCAGATCATATGTGAAGAATAGCAACGGCTTGTCTGTATTGGCAAAGTCGAACATGACAGAGGAATAGTCTGTAATCATGAGATCTGCCGCCAGCATAAGCTCCTGGATATCCGGATAGCTGGAGACATTTTTAACAAACTCACGTTGCTCTTCCTCGATAATGACCTTACTGCTGACAACGACATGCATGCGAAGCAGCAGAACGTATTCATCTCCAAGTTCTTCTTGCATCTTTTCAAGGTCCATAGCGAGTTCGAATGAGAACCTATTCTTCTTTCCTGTCTGGTCATCACGGAAAGTCGGTGCATAAAGGATTACTTTCTTATCCTCCGGAATATCAAGATTTCGTTTAACGATTTTCGCTATTTCATCTTTATCCTTGCGATAGAAAATATCGTTTCGCGGGTAACCGACTTCAAGCATTTCTCCTTCATAGCGGAACGCACTGCGGAATGCCTTGCTCGCATACTCACTCGGTGAAATGAGGTAGTCCCAGTTCTTCACCGCTGCTCCTACACGATCCACATAGCCCTCGGTTCTGCCATGAACGTTTTCAAGATCATACAGCATCTTCTTGAGTGGTGTCCCATGCCATGTTTGCAAGTAAGTCGTTTCCGGACGTTTCGTAATATATGTCGGGAAGTTCTGATTGTTCACCCAGTATTTTGCCTTGGCAAGATAGTAATAGTAGGCTGGGCTCAAACGCTTGATGAAAATGGTATCGTCATCAGCGAAACGACGTACCTTCTTATTGTAGACCCATACCTTTTTATATGGCAGACCTCGCTTGACAATTTCTTCATAAATGTAGCGCGGACTGTCGGAATACTGCTTGCCAAGACCGCTTTCGAACAAGATCAGCTGCTCGTCCGGCTTGATGAACTTCTTCGCAAAACGGTAATATCGTTTCATCATTGGGAAGTAGAATCTTCCTCTTCTGAAGCGATTGATGAACATTCGGACAAACTCATTCCTCTGTATCATTCTTTCCGTAAGCGTACGTCTCGCCGCACTCTTTACTGCTGCATATATACGATCTGATGATTTCTCATCTTTGTACTTGAGGAACCTCGATGCGCGTTCCTCATATTCCGGAAGCATCCGGAAATTATCTGCTGCATACTCCGTCAGCTGATCAAGCACTTCTTCTTCTGTGTATAAAATTTCCCCAGGAAGGTCAGCGTCAAGATCAAGATGGGAACCTTTTCTTCCAATGAAACGGCCTCTGTCAAATTGATAGTAAATGACCGGTTTTCCAAGAAAGCTGAAATCAAAGGCTACGCTTGAATAGTCGGTAATCATCATAGCGCTCTCTTTAAGCAGCACTTGCACATCGACTTCTCCTTGGCTGATAACACGCACTGGCGCATCTTCGAAAAATGGTGTGAAATTCTGCATATTCGGATGCAGGCAAAAGACAATTTCAAAATCATATTGTTGAGCGAGCTTATGCAATACCGAACTGTTCACTAAGTTCCGATAGCGCTCAAAGTATTCGCTCTCAACAAATTGTTCCTCATTAACGAGCCAATCCCGCCAAGTCGGAATAATTAACAACTGCCTTTTTTGAGGCACATCATCTGCAAACAGGCTGTCAAAACGTGAAAGTCCTGTAACTTTGACTTCATTCGGTTTATAGCCAAAATCATTGACGACCATTCTTTTCTCACGATCGGAGCTTACAAGGAAGAGATCTGTTTCAAAGCTTGCCGACTCGGCACCATACAGATTCGTCATGTTCTTTGTGCCAAGAACTCCGTGCTGCAGGAATACCTTTGGTGCTTTGACCTTTTTCTTGAATTGCTCAGAACGGAGCGGATACAAATAGTCGGGATGGTGCGAACCGACAATTCGGTTAGCCATCAGTGTATGATAAATATGCTCCTTCGATTTATGGAACAAGATGTTACCGTACTTCTCCACATTTTTGCGTTCAGGAGATTCCTCATCAATGACATAGTAGACGTTTTTCTCAGGATGGTTCTCTCTCATATATTTGAAGAAATTATACCCGGTATCCTGAGCTTTGTATGGACGCTCACCGATGAGCCATATATCCTTTTTCAATTGGAACGGACGAATTATCTTATAGCGCTTCATCATCTTCTTCATGTAGCGGTAGTTCTCTGTCGTGAACTTTTCCAATTCCAAGGACAGATTCTTCTGCTTGAATGTGTAATAAGGGCTAACCGTGTATGTATCCGACCCTTTGGACAAAGAGGATGGCTGAATGCGGAAGCGTGCCCGGAAGCGTGGTTTGCCTACTCTGACGATGACTGGTTCCTGAATGTCATGGTATGTCATCTCAAAGTAGATATCGAATATCCCGCTTTCCTGCAGATACGGTGCCAACAGCTCATTCAGATTGATATCACCTTTGATTATGTATCGGTTCAGACCGAATTTACGAACAGTTTCTTCAATTATATGAGTATAGCCAATCGGGGTTCCGAACTCCTCCCCGCTTTCCCGGCTTTTGAAAACGATGCGGCATGATTCAATCCATGAATTTTTCGTGAAAATTTTTGTTTCCAGACGGAGAATGCCTTTTTTCATTTTCATCTTGTTGATCTGTGTCTTTGTATTGGATTTTAATTCATTGTTTACAGAGTATGAGATGTTGCCTTTCAGTGTTTTGAAAAAGGCACAACTCTTCCCGTCAATTTCCACCAGCGGAAGCTTGCTCGTATTCGTCTCTTCGAATCGGCCGAGCCGGATTAGATATTCTGCGTATTCCATTCCTGATTCATCTGTTCCAAGCTTGTAGCGATCTGCGTTATTTTCCAATTTCTCTTCATTAATCATGTCTTTCGGTACGCGTACAAGTATGAACAGATTATAGACATCTTCTTCTGTTTCATACAGGCCAGGATGATCGGACAGTCGGAAGGAGAATTGATACTCGTCGTCTTGCTTTCCGGTGGCGTCTATTGTGTAAGTATGCTGTTCTTCATTTCTTGATAAGAAAACAAGCTGCCTGATCGTATAATCACGATTGGCAAGGCGAATAGACATGGAAATTCTGTCATCCTTCTGCCTCAGTGAAATATATTCTCTCAACCTTCTTTTTGAACTCATTTGAAAACTCCTATTTTAAACAATTTGCCGCAGCATAATACTGCTTATTCATTAAGTATAATCAAAAAAATGCATTCTTACATCACAGTCATATTAAATTATACAATTTCAGTTTAAAATAGGGCAAAAGAAAGAGCCATGACTCCACAGTTACTTGGAATCATGGCTTCTTTTCTCTAATGGCTTAGCGCTTTCTTCTCAAAGTTCTGCGCTTTGCAGCGAGCCGTTCATTCTGTCGCTCGGCCGCTTTCTGCCTATAGGCGTCTTTCTCTTTTTTGGACATCTTGCGGAAACTATTGACGAATTCCTCATATTTCGGCAAAACTTCATCAACAGGGCCATAGTCTTTAACCATGCCATATTCCAGCCATAGGATTTTATCACAGAAACGCTTCATCTGGCCGATTGAGTGACTGACGAAAATCATCGTCTTACCGGCTGCTTTGAATTCCTTCATTTTTGCTAGGCTTTTCTCAGCGAAAGCTTTATCACCGACCGAGAGCGCTTCATCAATAATAAGGATGTCCGGATTGATTGTGACCGAAATGGCGAAACCGAGACGTGATTTCATCCCGCTCGAATATGATTTGACGGGCTGGTCGATGAATTTCTCCAGCTCTGCGAATTCAATGATCTCAGGTTCTAGCTCTTTAATCTCTTCACGTCTGAAACCGAGCATGAGCATTTTCAGTTCAATGTTGTCTCGGCCTGACAATTCACCTTTGAGTCCAGAGGCTACAGCAATAAGCGCTGCCTCTCCGTTCAGCTTCACTTCGCCTGTAGTCGGTGGCACAATGCCAGCAATGATATTGGACAAAGTCGACTTACCCGATCCGTTGATGCCGACGAAACCGACGACATCTCCCTTGTCGGCGGTGAAACTTACATCCGCAAGTGCGAAGAAGTCATCGCCGTAATTCTTTGGGAGCAGAAGATCGAGCAGACGCTCTTTCTGGTTCTCATACAATTTGTATTTTTTAATAACATTTTTTACTTCAATAGCCTTCATAGTTCATCACGGCCTTTACAGATAGTCGATCAGATGGCGGCGGAACTTCACGTGCAGCTTCGCACCGAAGAGGAAGATAAGGATGACAACCGCCCAGAAATAAAGTGTATACTGCCAATGCTCGAGGAAATACCAGCCGGTTCCAAAGAATGCGGCACGGTAGCCTTCGATCAGATAGTAGAGCGGGTTCAGCTTCAAAAGCGTTGCAACCGGTCCCGAGAGAACCGTCGTCATCTGCCAGAGTACCGGCGACAAATAGAGTCCCATGCGCAATGTAGCGTTAAGGAGCATATGCAAGTCGCGGACAATCGTGGACAGTGTCGAAGTGACGAGCGCAATTGCATAAACCAATGCTGTCGTCCCGACTAGAAGATAAATCAGCTGCAAATAATAAATATTGATGTAGAATCCCGACAGCTGGAAGATGAGTATCGCGATGACGAGCATGAACAGATGCACATATAAATGTGAAACAATGATATAGGCAGGAATGACACTCATCGGGAAGTTCATCCGGGAGAGCATGCGCAGCCTTGTATAAATGGATTTTGATCCTTGAATCGTCGACTGGTAGAAGAATGTCCATAGGATAAAGCCGACAAGCATCCAGTTAATGAATGGAGCGTTAATCCCAGGCGCGACCTCTACAGCTGCTCGCTGACGAATGCTTCCGAAAACGAACCAGTAGATGAGTATCTGGACGACCGGGTTTATAATTTCCCAAAGGATCCCAAGGTAGTTGCTTCTGTTTTTGCTGATCAGTTCATAAATCGATAGGCGCCTGATCAGATAGAAGTTCTCAAGTTGTTCTTTCAGTACAATTAATGCTGATTTCATATATTATTTCCCCCATGCTAATGGCTGGAACCTGTAACCAATTGTCCAATAGTCTTTATTTTACCCATCCACCCATCATAATGCAACGACGAACTTGTCGAAGCTTCTGCAAGAGCGGTCCACCCATTGTAATGCCATGGACGAATTCATCTTTAATTACCCGCTATCTAAAGATTTAACTCAAAAAATTAATGGAACATCATACATAATCATAAATGAAATGGCAGAAGCTTCTATGGAGTAAATGTTAAATGAGGTGAAAAGTATGGATATGTCCAATCATCATTCAATTGATCAATCAATAATGGATTACAAAAAAGGCAGCAGTCACTTGCATGAGGCATTGCCTGAAGTAGCCGGAGCTTACTTCAACTTTACAGAGGCCTGTTTCGAAGAAGGTGCACTTGATAAAAAGCAAAAACAGCTCACTGCTCTAGGTATCAGCATTACGAAGCAGGATGAGTATTGCATCCTTTATCACGCTAAAGGAGCAGCTGAGGCAGGAGCGACTGAGGCGGAAATTATGGAAACAGTTGCTATCTCAGCAGCACTTGGCGGAGGCGCTGCATTCGCTCAAGGCGTAACACTTGCACTTGATGCATACAATCATTATCAAGGACCTGCTGCACATTAAAAAAATGGCTTTATCCGTTATGGATAAAGCCATTTTTCTTCTTACTGTATATGACTGGAATGAATCCAGACTGTTTTCCCATTTAGTGTACCGCGATACCAAATATTTTTGCCGACGCTTTCAGTCAAATTAACGTAAAGAGTGGCACCTTTGAATCCTGACAAGTCGCTGTAGACAAGGTTTTTCTTGCCGCCCCAAGCTTTATTGTAGGCAACGCCTTTGCCGAGGAGTTTTTTTTCTTTAGACTCACGATCAACACCAAGGTGGCTGTGTGTAGTCAAGTCACTTGCGCGGACCCAGCCGACAAGTCCTTTGCTTGCTGATGCTCTTGTTGTAAGCAAGTAGTACTGTGTTTTGTCCTTATATGCTTGTTTCTTAATATAGTAGACTTGATTTGTGTACTTCGTTCCTGCAGTCAATGCTGTTTTATCAACGCCTGGTGTTGCATAGATCTTCACACTGCCATTTTTGATGTGGCCAAGACGGCTTGTCTTATGCTCATGATTGGAACCATCGCCTGGCTCCACCCATGAGGAGTGGATCCAGACTTGCTGTCCATCTAGCATACCTCTGTACCATACATTGTTGCCGACTTTTTCAGTCAAGTTCACTTCAAATAGCTGGTCTTGATGGTCATAATCGTTGAAAACGAGGTTCTTCTTCGCTCCCCACGCTCTGTTATAAGCAACAACTTTACCTTTTACATAAAAGACTTTAGCTACTCTGTCGACGCCTTTATGAGCGTATGCTTTAACATCTTTGCTGTTGACCCAGCCGACCACATTCTTCGTTGCGGAAGCACTATTGCTGATCTTGTAGAATGTTTCGCCATTTAGAGTCGCTTGCTGTTTGATGAAATAAGTACGATCCGTATACGTAGTTCCTGCCTTGAATGAACCTTCATCTGTATCAGGAGACTTATAGATTACAGCATCTTTGCTCTTAATTTGGCCAAGTTTGCTTGTCTTCGCTTCTTTCAAAGCTGTCTGCTGTACGTCTTGTGAAGCGATATCTCTGTACTTCGCCTGTACGAGCCATGTGAACTGAGTCCATGAATAGCCATACTGGGAGAAGTAGCCGATTGGATCGGTATGATTCGTTCCGCCAAGGTATCTGCTTACTGCATTGTGCGACCAAAGTGTCCCGCTGCCGCTACCTTCAGCACTTGTTACTGGCAGGTTGTACTGATAGAGCAAGCTTGCCAAGTAATTCGCGTAGTTGTTGATAGAACGTGCGAATTTGTCAAAAGTGGCCTCTCTTACAAGCTCAACGTGTATGAAACGTTGGTTGGCATAATAGCCGCCGCCCCATGCACCATAATTCGTCGGGTGAATCTCAATAACATTGCCTGAATCTACGAATGCGTGGACAAAGGCGTTGTTGTAGTTGCGTGTCATATAGGCGATTTCGCCGTCAATTGTTGAATTCGGGTTCGCAGTTTCATGAGCTACGACACCCTCTGGCTTATTGTAACGATAGCTGAACTTCGGAAAGCCTTTGTAGCTTTTTGCTACAGTTGCTGTCGGTAGATTCTTGCTGTCGATATAGCTGTTCACATTTGGATAAGCAGCGGATCTGGCTACTCTTGGCTGAGGTGTCTCTTCTTCATGTTCACTTGGATTCTTTTCTGATCCGTCACGCCAAGCTTTCGGAATGTACTTCAGCTCGTCCTTGCTGAGCTTACCGATGTCTACTCCATTGACAACTGTGCCTTCCTTGATGCCTGTTTCGGGATTTACTTTCTCGCTTACTGCTGTTTCAGCGAATGCTGCTCCGGAACCGATTGACGAGAATAGTAGAAAAGAAGCGATGAATACTGCCGACTTTCTCATGATTTCCTCCTTCAGTATGGTAAAAATTGTCGTCTCTTGTTTATAATCGGATATTTCTGGGTAAATGTGTTCAAAATAACAAGATTGTTAACCAATTGTAACCTGACTGTAATATAACAGTTTTAAAAAGGAAAACAGACCTGGGAACAGTTACTCGCAAACTGTTCTGGTCTGTTTATCCACTTGTAGGACTGGGTTAGTTGAATTTAGGAATGATCAGATCGATTTTGTAGTTATCGACAAGGCTGTAAAGAGCGTACATTTTACTCGTTTGCTTATATGCCCAACCGATATCTGTTGCGTACTGGTGCCAGACAGAACTGTTTTTGTCAGCATAGTCAACGTCCCAACGCATTTTGTACAAAGTGTTCTGACCTCTGTAAATATAGTTCTCACCGACAAATTTAGCTCCGCCGATAATTGCCTTTCGCGGTGTGTCCCAGCCATTATTGTAGGCCGTTTTTATACCGCCATTTAATGCATCACTGTCTATTGCTCCGATGCCGTACATATTGTAAACTTTGACACCCGTATTACCGTAGACATTACCGTTTGCCAAACTCGATGTTCCGTTGCCGGTTTCCAGAAGGGCATGGGAGATGAGATATACTTCATTGACGCCGTATTGTCTGCTTGCTTCAATAAAATCGGCACCTCTGCCTTCAAGAATTCCCTTTCCTTTTAGAATCTTCTCGTTCACTTCATTCGCATCAAGGCCAGCTGAAGATGAGAGATCCGCGAATTGCAGAGAGCTCTGCAGATCGCCAAGGAAATTGGACGGATCCATATAGTATTCAACGTGATAGCGCTCAGCTGTTCCCCAGCCGCTACGTACACCAACTTGATACCAGACAACTCCATTCACATTCTCGCTCGCCATAATTGGAAGAACTTCTCCTGTATTGGCGACTTTCTGGACGCCATATGCTGTACCTGGACCGCGACGAATGTTATAAGCCGATTTGACCGTTCCTTTTCCATCTTTGACGGTTTTGAACGCATCACCTGAAATCCAAAGACCGTAGCGATAGTCAGTCTGTGGGTTTTTCACCATTTGCATATCAACCATCTGCTGCAATGTCTTCTGATACTGAGCGTAAGTGCGTGTAACGTCTTTCACTGTGTTGGATGTCTGACCGACAAGATTCAGATGGGCAGAATGAATCCAGACTTGCTGTCCTTGAAGAATACCGCGGTACCACTTGTTCTTACCAACCGTTTCAGTAAGGTTGATCTGGAAATCTGCACCTTTCAGGCTGGATAGACTGCTGTAAACGAGGTTCTTCTTACCGCCCCATGCTCTGTTGTAAGCAACGCCTGAGCCTTTAAGCGTGGCACTCATCTTCTTCTTGCTGTAGCTCTTGTGCACATAGGATGTAAGATCACTAGACTTCACCCAGCCAATGATGCCGGATGTACTGCTTGGGCGATTGCTAATCAAATAGAATAGAGTTCCATCCACATCTGCCTGCTTTTTAATGTAAAAGCTTGTACCTGTATACTTAGTTGTTGCTTTCTTTGCTGTGGACTCATCGCCCGCTGTTGCGTAGATGAGAACATTCGCGTTTTTCAACTGGCCGAGACGGCTCGTTGCAGATTCGGAAGATTGTGTAATGGCCTTTTCCAAGTGACTGGAATGAACCCATACATTTCGTCCGTTCAGCTGTCCTCTGTACCAGATGTTATTACCGACTTTTTCAGTCAAATTGACCGTGAACTGCTGACCTTTGTAAGAAGACAGACTACCGACAAGGAGTTTTGGTCCTCCCCATGCTCTTGTATAAGCAACACCTGTACCTTTGAAACGAAGCAGTTTCTTCTCACGATCAACACCTGTATGGGCATAGGTTTTAATATCACCGGATGCCACCCAGCCGATTGTACCCGTTGTGCTGCTTGGTTTGTTGCTGATCAAGTAGTATGTTTTATCTCCATAAGAGGCTTGCTTCTTGATGTAGTAGGCTGTTCCCGTGTATGTAGAACCCGCCTTAAAGCTTGTCGAATCGTTACCGATTTCTTTGTAGATGACTGTATTAGTGGAGCTGATTTGCCCGAGACGGCTTGTTGCGGTCTCGACCGGCGTAATGACTTTCGCGGATTTGGCTACTGTCGCTTTGCGTGCTTTTGGCTCGAGGCTTTGCACTTGAGCTTTTTGCTCTGTATCTTTTTCAACAGCAGGCTTGTTTTGTTCTGCCGATGCCGTTTTATCCTCTTGTGCTGAGGCTGTAGTTTTGTCCTTTTGTGTTGAAGCTTCTTCCTGAGCGCTGCTTTTCTCAGTCTGTTCGGCGTCTACCCAGAACTTGGCGCCTGTTGCCTGTTCTTCTGCTTCATACCAAGTCTTGCCGGAGTATTTGACAGCAGTTTTCACAACATAGGACTGTTCTTTGTTCGCTTCGACCTCTTCTGTCTCCGCTCCCTCGCCTTTCCAAGGCAGCTCTTTGTATAGCTTAGCTCCCTCGATCAGAAGAACTGATTCTCCATCAATCACTTCAAGCTTCTCAAACTGGAAACTTTCAATATCGGATTCTCTTGCCCATCCGATTTTTTCGGCTTCTTCAGTAAGATCACTTTGAAGCTCGTAGTATGTTTCACCATTTACTTCTGTTTGCTTCGTTATATAGTACGATTTATTCAGAAGAGCCTCGTCAGCTTCGTGTGCATTCTGTTCTTCACCGGGCACTTCATAAAGGAGAATACCCGCTTCACTGATCCGGCCAAGACAGCTCGCATCTGTAATGTCGAACTGACCTTCCGTTGTTGCAGCTGATGTATCTTCTGCTGTAGTCGAATGATTGCTATTAAGTTGATCTGTAATCTGGATTGCTTCATTTTGAGCGGGCTTTTCGGCCGCCAGTGCGGATGTCGGCACAGCCATTCCGAATGTGATCGCAATAGCTGATGAAATCGATACAAACTTTTTCATTGTTACCTCCTGTACTGAATTGGCAGTCGCGCGTTGCTGCTTGTCCGTCAATTCACCTCCAGCCTCCCATTTAAATGAGTAGCCAATTAATGCTATCGCATGAACATATATGCAGCTGGCCTTTAATGCCAATTAAACTGTATCGCTTGCAGAATCTGCCTGAGAGTGAATGACACGTAGATTGTTTTCTGGAAAACATGGAAAATCCGACCAAGTTGTAGTTCGATTGGCCGAAACTGCCCGGTCACCCTATTTATGTCTTGGTTGATTGTGCCATCTGTCTGCTTCTAGTCTATCTTACCTTTAATGGCATGTTTTTTCTATACCAAAGTATACATTTTTATGATATGCGACCTTTTTCAGCAACTTGTTTTGGCAGTTCATATAGTAGTATCATAGATTGAAATTCCTATTACCGGAGGGTTTAAAAAGATGAAAAAATTGAAGGAAACGGCTGTTATGTCGCGTGTTAAAGATGTTTAGAGAGCTCGTAATTTCCATATACCTCTTCTTTTGCCGGGTCTTGTTTATTATATTCCGCATTTTACCACTGCGGGAAAGAACTGTTCTTGTCGCTTCTTTTCCAGAAAATAACGCTTATGTAGCTGAAGCGCTTGCAAGAAAAACCGACGAAGAGATTCATATACTTTGCACATTCCCATTAGATAAACTACAACTGAAGAAATCTGGGAGATACTACCTGATTCAGTTCAGTCTGAGAAATCCGTTTAGATGGCTGAACAGCATGAGGCTCATTGCGACGAGCCGGACTGTTTTTGTCGATAATTATTTCGGCTGGCTTGCAGCGAAGCCATTCCGCTCAGGTGTTCGTTGTGTACAGTTGTGGCATGCAGCAGGGGCGATCAAGCGTTTTGGACTCAAGGATTCTTCTATTGAAAGAAGATCTCCCCGAGCTCATCGGCGCTTCCGAAAAGTGTATGATACGTTCACTCACATTGTTTGCGGGTCTGAGAAAATGGCAGATATTTTTAAAGATGCATTTGATGTGGATGACAGCAGGCTGCTTCGGACTGGTGTTCCGAGAACTGACTTCTTCTTTAATGGTGAAGCGCTTATGAGAAGCAACGGGAGAGTCAGGGCAACATATGACTTGCCTGACAAGCAAATCATCCTATATGCCCCGACGTATCGTGATGAAGAATTACAAATTTCGAAGCTCGCAATTGATTTGAAAGCGATGGAAAAGGCACTTGGTGATACTCATGTGTTGCTGCTGAGACTGCATCCTGCTGTGGAAGTCGATTTGGATGTATCAAATGAAGGCTTCGTTCGAAATGTTTCCAGCTATCCAGACATTAGTGAATTGCTTGCCGCTGCTGATATTTTAATCAGCGACTACTCTTCCATTCCTTTTGAGTATGCATTGCTTGGAAGGCCGATGATTTTTCACGCCTATGATCTCGTCGACTATGAGCACTCACGTGGTTTCTGGGAAAACTATGAATCACTCGTTCCCGGTCCAGTCGTCGCCATGACAGAAGAGATTATAAGAGAGATCAGAGGTAATGATTTTGATTTTGAAAGAATTACTCACTTCAGCTCAGACTGGAATACATACTCAAATGGCCATTCAAGTGAACAGCTCATTGATTATTTTTATGAACAAGAAAAACAGCAGAACGCAGCGCATCTTTAGGATGCTTTTGCGTTCTGCTGTTTGTTTTCTAATATTTTTTACGGCTGTCTGGACTGACGATGCTGCGCTCTTCCTCATCCGCATGTTGTGCTTCACCGACAATACCGGCACCGGAATCTTCTCCCACATGACTGCCCAATCCTGATTTCGGACGATTCTCAGCAATGTCTTTATGTGGCGTTTTTCCAATCTTGCGCTGCAACTCCTTGTCCTTGATGGCGCGGTCCTGTTCCATTGCTGCTTCCGCTCCGACCTTCGAACTGTAGGCGTCCATCGGATCTTTGTTAATCGGTCTTCTTTGTCCAATTCCAGTGCCATCTAGATTATTGCTTTCACCGGCATGCAGTCGGCTGTAGTCACGATCAACGAATACGAGAATATAGCCTTCACGTGACTCCCTCGCAAAATCTTCTGCCTTGCGTGTGGGGATGCCCATGCGCTCGAAAGCTTCACGTACCGGTGCATCTCCTCTAAGGAAAGCTTTTAGCTGCTCAAAGAGACTGCCTTGGTCTGCGACTTCAAGTTCCACATCCGTGCGTCCCCGGACCATCTGGATGTCATCCGCTTTATGAGAAACGACATAGATATCCGATCCATTGTATCCTTCTTGCTTCAGTTCATGGATCTTCTCGAGAACTTCCTGTTCATTTCGATACGTACCGATATATTTCTTTTCATGTTCCATCTGTTCTTACCTCCTATTTTCTTTTCATAGAAAACAGCTGCCCGTAAAATGCGGAACAGCTGTTTTTCTTCGCTCATGAATTAAAGAAGAGGATCTCTGTCATCACGGCGTTTATTTGTCAAATTAGCTTCATTTGTATCACCAGTCCGGTCGATGTCCGCTTTCTCACGTCGGACTGTTTCGTCGATATGTTCTGTATCCACGACTTTTTGCTTGCCAATGACGATTTCTTCATTGACTACTGGGCGTTTCGTAACGTCCACCTTTTCCTGTTTCACCGGAATATGAATGTTCTCTCCGTCATCGAATACTTCATGACCATTTGCTGGTGTCTCGTTTACAGGGCGGCGCTCAATATGCACTTCTTCACGTTGAACAGGCACGTCCATTTGCTGACGCTCCGTTTCTACATGTTTGTTAACATTGACTTCACCGGTTTCTACCATGTTCTTGTCAACATTCAGGCGTTCTTCATGCAGACGCATTTTCTGCTCATCTTCATTATTGCGCAATGCAGGGCCTTTACGGAATGGCTCGACTTTGTCAGCACCAAGACCAGTGCCCATACCAGCACCCATATCAGTAGCATCTCTGCCAATCAGATTGTCATCGCCTAGACCTGTTGCTCTTGTATCTTTATTAACGTCTCGACCAATTCCTGAATGGAAAGGTTTCGTTGTATCTGCGCCGAGCGTCTCATTCAGACGTTCCTCTCGAGTTTTGTGCAATCTGCCTCTTTCTGCTTCCGTGTCTCTATCCAGAACTGCTTCGGCACCTACTCTTTGATGGAGGTTCGGAGCGCCAGTTACAAGAGGATCCTCATCTACACGAGAATTCGCTGTATCCATTCCCTTGCCGTGAAGTCCTGTTCTCTTTTCATCGAAACGTTTACCTTGGTCACGGTCAGCGAATAGAAGCAGGCCGCCCGTTTGTGCTTCGCTATAGTAGCGTCTCGCTTCTTCATCGGAAAAGCCCATGCCGGATAGTGCTTCCATAACAGGTTCTTCTCCTGTGAAGTAACTCTTGAACTTGTGCATCCAGCTCGTATTTTCCGGGGATGTCAAATCAACATCAGTTTGGCCTCTAACCATAGATACTTTATCTTCATTGTTTGCAACTACGTACAAATCATCTTCTTTAAAACCTTGCGCCTTCATTTCATTGATTTTATTAAGCAATTCACGTTCACTGCGATAAGTTCCAATATACCTTTTGTTGTCATTCATCATAATGTTGTAGCCTCCTAATATTTTTGGAATTCAGTGTTTATGTGGTTGTGGTAATGTATAGCCGTATTTTCAAAAGATGAAACCCGCCCATTTTTTTCCTGCAAGGACTATTTAATGTAGGTACAAGTTTTTGTAAGGTATTTTTTACTTTCAATGCCACCCTGTTCAGCTTATAATTAGGGACGCATCATGACGGAACGGAGAAGTGATTCCGCCTGGAGGAATGAAGTATGGAGAATAAATTATTTATCGCACGTGTTTGTACACTGGCCGGAAAAATCATGCTGAAGAGCGGAGCGGAGACGTACAGAGTTGAGGATACGATGAATCGGATTGCTTCGGCTTATGGTTTGCGCAATGCTCAAAGTTACGTAACACCGACAGGGATCAACTTTTCTACTGGCTTCGCAGACCCTTCGAATACAATCCGGGTGTCTGAACGATCGACGGATTTGCATAAAATCACAGAAGTGAACAGCATTTCAAGAAAAATTGATGAAGGCGGCCTTGATGCGATAGAAGCATTTCGTCTTTTAAAAGAGATTGAGAAAGCAAGGCTCGCTTTTCCCGAGTGGATACAAATCATCGCAGCTGCATTGCTTAGTGGCTGTTTCGCGATTATGTTCAACGGTACATGGCCGGACTTCCTTCCAGCTTGTGCAGCAGGCGGGATTGGATATACCGTTGTACTCTGGATTGCGTCAATGATTGATGTAAGGATTATCGCAGACTTCTTTGGAAGCTTTGTCATTGGCGTGCTCGCTGTCCTATTCATAAAAACCGGGCTCGGCGTCTCAATGGACATCATCATTATCGGAGCCGTCATGCCCCTCGTACCTGGTTTGCTCATAACGAATGCTGTCCGTGACCTGATGGCAGGACATCTGCTTTCCGGGATGGGAAAAGGCGCCGAGGCAGTTCTTACAGCTTTCGCAATCGGCTCAGGTATTGCGGTTGTACTGTCTTTCATTTAAGGAGGAGCACATGCTTGATATCATTGCCCAACTCGTAACGAGTTTTATCGCTTCAGCCGGCTTTGCGATTTTGTTCAACGCGCCAAAACGGACACTCGTCCAATGCGGAACGATCGGTATGCTCGGCTGGATTTTATATTATTTACTTCATGAAAGTGAGATGGACGCCGTCGGGGCTACACTCGCAGCAGCTTTGCTTGTCGGGGTACTCAGCCAACTGGCAGCCAGATTTTACAAGATTCCAATCATCATCTTCAACGTAGCAGGCATCATCCCCCTTGTTCCGGGAGGACTTGCATACAATGCGATGCGCCAATTCGTTGAGGATGACTACAATCTCGGCCTTCAGCTTGCGACAAAAGTTATGCTCCTGTCCGGTGCGATTGCACTTGGTCTTGTTTTCTCTGAGGTAGCCAAACAGATTATAGATAAACAGAGGAAGCAGAAGAGAGATAAGGAAAGAGAAAGAAAATTGATGCGCTGAAGTTGCGGACTTCACATTACAAAAAGGGAGCTGCCCTTAAGTCTATATAATGACTTAAGGGCAGCTCCCTATTATATTTATTCCTGTTCCGCAGCTTTCTCTTTTCTCTTCTTCATCACTTTATCCGAGAGGTCGTCAAGCAATGTATAGACAACTGGAACGAATAGCAATGTAAAGATCGTCGATACCGTCAGTCCAAAAATGATTGTGACGGCAAGGGGCTGCTGTGTTTCCGCCCCTTCTCCAAGTGCAAGTGCGAGGGGAACCATGCCGAGCACAGTTGTGAGTGTCGTCATAAGAATCGGACGAAGCCTGCTCGGTCCAGCATGAAGAATTGCCTCATATCGACTCATGCCGTTGCGTCGCAGTATATTGATATAGTCCACAAGAACAATTGAGTTGTTCACGACAATCCCGGCAAGCATGATCACTCCAATTAGAGCTGGTATACTCAACGGCAATCCGGTGATGAACAAACCTCCGAATACCCCAATTGTCGTAGCAGGCATCGCGAACATGATAATGAACGGATAGAGGAAGTTCTCAAATTGAACAGCCATTACAGCATAGACGAGGAAAATCGAGAATATGAGCGCCAAACCAAGGTCATGGAATGATTTTTCCATGTCGGCTGCCTGGCCACCAATTTCATATCCGTAACCGTCTGGGAAATCTATCGTATCGAGACGGCTCTCAATATCCTTCGTTACACTTTTCAAGTCTCTGCCTCCGCCAATCTCACTTGTGATGTTGATTTGCGGCTGTTGATTTTGCCTCAACAGTGTGACTGGGCCTTCCTGTTCCTCCATAAAGGCGATATCTTCCAACTTGACTGTTGTGCCCGCCGGCGTTTCAATATCAATATTTTTCAGGTCTTTGATACTCTGTCTGTTTTCTTTCGGATAATAGAGTGTCACATCCATCTCATGGCCCGCTTCACGGTAGCGCGTCGCAAATTGACCATTGAAATGCGCTTCGACCTGACTGGCTACTGCTTCCTCATTCAGACCATAGTCAGCAGCTTTCTCCTCATCCACTTGAATCGCCATCTGCGGTACTGCAGCTGTAACGGAAGATTCCGGGTTGCGAACACCTTTCACATCTGCAATTTCACGGAGTACACGATCTGACAGATAGCGCAGCTCCTCATGTTCCAGGCCATGCAACTCGATTTGAACCGGACTTCCAGTACCCATTCCTTCTTCCGCTCCGCTTATTGCGATATCGGCTCCTTTGATACTACGCATCTCTTTATTGAGCTGCTGGATCAATGCATCAGTTGAAATGGTTCTGTCAGCTGCCGGGACAAGTTCGATACGGAACGTCGCTTCATTACTCGTTCCGCCCATCCTTCCAAAACCACCGCCACCAACACTTGTATAATTCGTCGTGATGATGTCTCTATGCTTTTCCAACTTCGCATTTACTTCGTCAGTAATATTCTTCGTATGCTTTAAAGAGCTGCCTGGTGGTGTTTCCACCTTAATCTGCAGCTGCCCCTGATCACTCGACGGCAAGAATTCCGCGCCAATGAAAGGAATTAGGAAAAGACTTGCCACAGTGAGCCCGAGTGTTACAAAAATAGTTGTCTTTCTGAACTTAAGGACTTTTTTGAGCGCTCCCTGATATTTATTCGTGAACCAATTGAGCACACTATTGAACCAGTATCGTCTGCCACTATCCTCAACCGCCGCTGCTAACAGCTTGGAAGATAGCATTGGAACTAGCGTCAGCGCTACAACGAGCGAAGCGATCAACGAATAACAAACCGCAAGAGCAAGCGGTGTAAAGAGATCCGATGCGACCCCTTTCACATAAATGATCGGGAAGAATACAACCAATGTCGTCGTCGTTGAAGCGATAACGGCAGGTGCAAGCTCAGAAGCTCCTTTAGTTGCTGATTCATACAGAGAGAAACCGCGCTGTCTGTATGAATAGATATGTTCAAGAATGACAATGGAACTGTCGACCATCATCCCGATTCCAAGTGCAAGGCCTCCAAGCGTTAAAACGTTCAGCGTTTCACCTGTAAAGTACATGAGGGCAAATGTGGAAATAATTGCAATCGGAATCGACAGGCCGATAACGAGTGTCGCCCGTACACTTTTCAAGAACAGAAGCAGAACTATAACAGAAATCAGACCGCCAATAATCATATTCTGGATGACTGAATCAATTGACACCCGGATAAAATCAGAGGAATCGAGAACAACTTTTGTCTTGACCCCTTGCGGCAAATCTTTTTTCAAATCACCGAGTGCAGCGTGCATTTCATCCGCTACTTCTACGATATTGCTGTCTGTTTTCTTCATAATGGAAAGGACGATTGAAGGCTTCCCGTTTACGAGTGTTACAGTACTCGCCTTTTTGTATGCATCATCCACTTTGGCGATATCAGAGAGATGCAATCTTTCCCCTCTGCCATTCTGGACAACAGTTGAACGGATTTCTTCGATATTCACAAATTCACCAGTCACCCGGAGTTGAAGATCTTTTGTACCTTTTTGAATCGTCCCAACTGAACTGGCATGATTGGCACTGTTCAATGCCTGGCGGACAACCTGGGCATCGATTCCTTTTTCATGCATTTTGTTTTCATCCAGGATGATTTGGATTTCTCGTTCTTTCTCGCCTTCTGCTGTTACAGATGCGACACCTGTTTGCCGCTCAAAGTAAGGAATTACCTGATCCTCAGCAATCTGCGTCAGGCTTTCGGCGTCCTTGCCGGCAAGACTGATCCACATGACAGGCAGCTGATCCGGGCTAAACCGCATAATATTCGGTGTGCCTGCACCATCGGGAAGTCCTCCTTTTGCCTGATCCACCTTTTCCCTGACATCAAGAAGGGCCTGGTCAAGATTTGTCCCATTTTTGAACATCATGATAACGAGAGATGATCCGGGTTGTGATTGGGACTGAACCTTCTCAATTCCTTCTACTGAACTAACCGCACCTTCAATCGGACGGCTAATCAGTTTCTCTACATCAGCTGAAGCCGAGTCACCGTATGTAGTTGCAACAACAGCTACAGGCAAATCGATTTTGGGGAATAGTTCGATTGCCAGGTTACGCAGAGAAACAATTCCAAGCGCAATAACAGCGAGAACAATCATAATGACCCCGACGGGACGCTTTACGGAGACATGTACCATTTTCAAAGCGATAACCTCATTTCCAAACGTTTCTAATTATATGAACTGGCAGCGCACTGTTAGTCTGCCATATTTTGCAATTGATTGCCCCTTTAGTATAGCATTTGCCAAAAGACAATGTTAGCGGGAAACACCGTGCCTGTAACTCTCATCCTTCATCAGGATTCAAAAACAACTGATAGGCCATGCCGGCAATCACTTGAGCCGTCTTTTTCCGCTGATTGTCGATGATTCGGGCGGAAACATGAACTTCCAGAGTCGAATCATCATTGAAATGAATCATTGCATATTTGCCCAATGATACGCAGTGCTTAATTGCGTAGTAGGATAGCCAAATATTATGTTCGTTCTTGTCCGATGCAATCGGGAACATATACAGTCCGTACAGCGGCTTGACCGGTGCAGGCAGCATGTTGTTCGTACCGAGCAGTGATGCGGCTGCACGCCTCCTCCCTGCCAGTGTCGCGCCAAACCGAAGGCAGCTTTTCTCAAGTATATGCAAAGGTTTTTGGATAGAATAGCATTCTTTCTCAAATTCAAGTATTTTAGTCCTGTATTGACCTTCATTTACTGTAAGGAGCGCTTTTGTATTTCTCGTTACGATATATAATGTTCTCTCCTCCTGTGATTATCTACCCTTATATATTATCAAAACTATAAACTTTTTGAACCATCTCATTGCTTTTATAGGATATATGTCTTATCATAAAATTAACTATAGTATACAAAAGGAGTGTTCAGGAATGGATGTTGCCGCTCTTTCCATATCCATGTCAAATGCACAATTGCGAAATGATACAAGCATTGCGCTCATGAGCAAGGCAATGCAGGTGTTCTCGCAACAAAGTACGGACCTCGTTGATTTGATGACAGACCAAGGGCCAGCCGCTCCTCATCCTGTCGCTGGCAACCGTATCGATACACAAGCATGATTGTACAAAATAATAAAAAGCCCGCTCCTGCGTTAGCATCAGGAGCGGGCTTTTAACTATTATTGTATAGCAAACATGATTTCCGCTTCGCAGGCAACTTCCCCGTCAACTGTTGCGCGTCCTTTACCTTTGCCAATTGCACCCTTCAAACGTGTGATTTCCACTTCAAGCTTCAACTGGTCACCCGGCTTCACCTGACGTTTGAAACGGCATTTGTCAACACCCGCAAGAAAACCGATCTTACCTTTGTTCTCTTCTTTGCCAAGCATTGCTATTGCTCCAACTTGTGCCATTGCTTCTACTATCAGGACACCTGGCATAACAGGATAATCCGGGAAATGTCCTTGGAAGAACGGTTCATTGATTGAAACATTTTTAATTGCAACTACACGACTGCCCTCTTCTACTTCAAGAACTTTGTCCACAAGCAAAAATGGGTAGCGATGCGGGATAATCTGTTTGATTTCTTCAATTTCCACTATGTAATCTCTCCTTGGTTTATGCATGTTTTTATTTAACTCTGCAAATATTATATCAAAATAATGTTTCAAGTATTGAAATCTGGGTAAATTAAGAAATACATATCACAGAAAAATTGACCACCGATTATGCTGCTTGCCACAACTACAAGAAATTTTCAATCTCATTCAACAAAGATACGTGATATGTAGGCAGCTACAGGTCGGCTATATAAAGGAGGTCAGGCACATGCTTTGGACAATTTTCGTCATCCTGCTTATCCTATGGATTCTCGGATTCTCGTTCAAAATTGGCGGCGGACTTATTCACATCTTGCTCGTTATCGCTGTAATCGTGTTGATCGTTCGTCTTGTCACTGGACGAACTCCGTAGATTAACGAAAAAAGCGTTCTCTATATGAGGACGTCTTTTTTCATGTTCATATATTTTACCTTTAAATATTTTAATGCTATAATATATATGTAACATCTTGAAAGGGGTCTTGAACATGGGCAGATTACAGGACAAAATCGCAGTAATTACAGGGGGCGCTTCTGGTATGGGAGCGGCAATGGCAAAGCTTTTTGCCAAAGAAGGTGCAACAGTCATCGCTGCTGATATCAACGAAGACAACCTAAAGAAAATCGCAGAACAAGAGAATGTCGAAGGACTTCGTCTTGACGTAACTTCAGATGAAGGCTGGGCTGACTTTGTCAAAACAGTCATCGATAAATATGGCCGTATTGATATTCTAATTAACAATGCAGGCATTACATCAAACAAGCCACTTGATCAGATTACTGAACAAGATTGGACATTGTTGCATAAAATCAACTCATTTGGTCCTTTCCTCGGCATCAAGCATGTCGGTGAAGAAATGAAAAAAGCTGGAAAAGGTGCAATCGTCAACACATCTTCATACACAGCCATTATCGGATCTGGCTTCAATCCATATTCAGCATCAAAAGGCTCTTTGCGCGCAATCGCAAAAGCAGCTGCTGTTGAACTCGGACCACATAACATCCGAGTGAACACTGTATTCCCTGGTGTCATCGAAACACCTATGATTGCAGGAATTGGTGAATATAAAGAAGCAATGGACCGTTTGATCCAAGCAACACCTATGAAACGACTCGGACAGCCTGAAGAAGTAGCCAACGCCATCCTCTTCCTAGCATCCGACGAAGCTTCCTACATCAACGGCGGCGAACTCGTAATCGACGGAGGATACGCTGCGCAGTAACCTAGTGTGAAAGCGGCTCGACCAGAAACGACACTCATAAGCATTTCGCTGGAAAGGTCCTGAACTTGGACCTTGTAGGAGAAAGACTTATGACGCAAGTTTCTAGCCGCTTGAACCGGATGACATCAAGTGTGAAGATGGCTCTTTCAGAAGTGAAGCTCATAAGCATTTCACCGGAAAGGCAATGGTTTTGATGCCTTGTAGGGAAAATACTTATGACGCAAACTTCTAGCCATCTGAACCGGATGACATCAAGTGTAAAGATGGCTCTTTCAGAAGCGAACGCATAAGCAGAATTGCAAAGGGCTGGTGATCTTTCCAGCCTGCAGCAAAGCTGCTTATGTCGACAGCTTCTAGCCATCTGAACCGGATGATACCTGGTGTGAAAGCGGCTCGTTTAGGGGTGACACGCGTAAGCAGAATTACGGAAAGTTTGTGGTCTTTCAAACTTGCAGTAAGACTGCTTACGTCGCGAACCCCTAGCCGCTTGAACCGGATGTAATCAAGTGTGAAAGCGGGACGCTTAAACAGGAAAAAATCAAACCAAACAATGAAAAAATCCGTTCTGTCTCCATATGACTGAACGGATTTTTAAATTTATATTTTCTAAGCTCTTACCAAAGTGACTAAATGTATTCATTTAATCTTAATAACACAAAAGCTTGCTTAAATTACTTCACAGGCGACAATTCATCCTCAGTCACCCATTTATGATTCTTAACTTCTTTTCCCCCGGTTGTTGGATCATAATCGATCATGTAAACAGTAGTCTGTTCAGCAGAATCGATTACAGCATTTGCACCTTCCATGCCTTTCATATGATCCGCTACAATGACAACTTTATCTCCAGGCTTTAGATCTTTATCGCCAGCATCTTTTATTTCCTGTTGAACCACCCATTTATGATTCTCTACCCTTTTTCCACCTGTAGTCGGATCATATGAAACAACGTATGCCGTTGTATCAAAAGCTCCGACGATTGTTGCTTCTGCACCTTTCATGCCTTCCATGTGATCCGTCTCAATCATCGCTTTGCCGCTGACAGGGTATTTGGGATTTTGTGCTTCCTTTAGCCCTTTAGGGATTTCTCCAGAATCGGAATGTTCCATCATACTATGGTCTTCTTCCATATCGGAGTGGTCCGTTTTCGAAACTTTTTCTGTCTTGTTTTCATTTTCAGTCGTTTGCTGCTTTTCTTCTTTTTTGTCATTTGCTCCATTATTTTGGCCACATGCCGTGAGAATTAACATGAGGATCAAAACAATACCAAAAGTAAGCTTTTTCAATTTCATCACCTCATATCAAATTATACCCTAAGTCGGTATCGACTCTGTCACCCTTTGTTACTAAATTCCAACAAAACTCAAATAACAACTTAATTCCCGCCTAACCGATTACTTTTAAAGAGTGTAAGGAAACGAATGCTTTTTAAAAGGGCTTTGTATGCAAGCTCCGTATGCAATTCTAAAACAATCGTAAAGCAAAAATTGGCTAGCGTGAGTTTGGTATAGTACCTCCCTCACACCAGCCAACGAGCTGCTTGATCCGAATTTTCCGTAGAAATATAAAGTCGGATCGATTCTTTTGTCTTTTTTACTCCCTACTCGTCACCAAATCAACGATATGGCTCCAAGTATCAAATTTCAATGCATCTGTCGGTACTCCATCACCAACGACACCGTAACCAATAATAGCTCCAATCAGAAGCGCCATGAGACTAATAGTAAGTAGCAACACAATTCGCAGCCATATAGGGATGGACTGAGAATGTCCCTTTTCTACCCTCTTCTGCTTTCGGGAGCCTTTCGCCGGAGCAGGTTTGCCCGAAGCAGGCACCCGATCAACCGCAGCACTCATAAAAAACCTCCTAAAAACAACAAGTGTGAAAGCGGCTCGTTCAGAAACACCGCTCATAAGCATTTCACCGGAAAGGTCCTGAACTTGGACCTTGTAGGAGAAATACTTATGACGCAAGTTTCTAGCCGCTAGAACCGGACGTAACAAGTGTGAAGATGGCTCGTTAGAAGCGAACGCAAAAGCAGATTACTTGGGGATGTTGTCTTTCCTATCCTGTAGCAAGACTGCTTATGTCGACAGCTTCTAGCCATCTGAGCCGGATGACAACAAGTGTGAAAGCGGCCCGATTAGAAATCAAACCCGACCTTATCTCAGCTGATTCACAAGCCCTTCCATCTGATCGCCCATTGTAAGTGTACGGGCGTTAAAGGAATAAGCTCGCTGAGCAGATGTCATATCTGTCAGTTCTTTGGCAATATCAACATTGGCCATTTCCAAAGCGCCCCCCGTAAGGAGCTCTTCATCTCCGCCCGCAATCGGACGAATGATTTCATTAGCGTTAGCCGATTCCGGCAGACGGAACATATTGCCTGAGGCAGATTCAAGGAAGCGTGGACGTACAGCTTCCACAACATCAAGTTGGCCTTCGACTTGTTGTTCGCCATTACGCGTTACGACGATATCGCCATTCGATTTGAAAGCAACATCCTGGAATCCTGGCTGAATGACAATCGGCCCGTTCTTACCAAGTACTGGATCGCCATCCTTCGTAACAAGCATGAGATCCCCATTTTGATTAGCTGGGTTCAGATAAAATGAACCGTCTCTCGTATAAAGCGTTTCTGTATTTCCATTACGCGTCTGCTGAACCTGGAAAAGAAGATTCTTCTTATTCAATGCAGCATCCAGCGTTCTTCCTGTTTCCTTGACTGTTCCCTGGCTCATATTCAGACTGATAGCCCCAAGACGCGCGCCTGTACCTGTACGGATCATATCCGGTGAAAGCCGGCCTACCGCGTTTTCAGGAGCCGTCAGGTTATTGATTTCACGATAAAGCAAGGAGGAAAAGTCCGACTGTTTCCCTTTGTACCCCGCTGTATTCGTGTTCGCCAAATTATTGCCGATCAAGTCCAGTTTGTTCTGCAGCTGGCCCATTGTGACCGCTGCCTGTATCATCGTCTGAGACATCTTTTACCTCCTAGCCGATGCGGCCGATTTCTGATACGGCCTTGCCCATACTCTCATCATAAGCTTTTAGCACACGCTGATTCGTTTCATAAACCCGATAAGAATCCATCATCCGTGTCATTTCTTGCATGACGTCTACATTCGAACCTTCCAATTCACCTTGGCGGACTGCGACTTGTGCATTCCCAGGCAACGGTGTACCTTCACCGCGGAACATGTCCTCGCCTTCCTTGGCAAGTTGATTCGTATTCTCTACGTAAGACAATCCAAGAGGCACTTGACGGCCTTCAAGGTCAATGACCCCTTCATCACTTACTGTGAAATCCATGCCGTCAGTCTGAATTCTTCCGCCATTCCCATCAAGCACATAATAGCCTTGATTTGTGACGAGATAGCCTTGTTCATCGACTGTGAAATTACCGTTTCGTGTAAAGCGCTGTTCACCGTTCTTCTCCACCGTGAAAAAGACACTTCCATTTTCATCCGGCACATTCCCCTGCATAATAGCAAGATCCGTCGAGACACCTGTTTCGCGCAAATCGCCCTGTGAAAAATCAGGTAAGACTTCCTGAACATAAACACCTGTGTTCATAGACCCGATTCGCTGGTTCGCTGCGACATCAAGTCCGCGCTTCACGGGAATCTCTTTAGACTGCATGCGCTCCATAAGCATTTCCGGGAAAGCCTTCAGAACACCGCGGTCAGCACGGTAGCCCGGTGTATTGACGTTTGCAATATTATTGGACATTGCTTCCTGTTGGCGCTGTTGGGCAATCATGCCGCTCGCCGCTGTATAAAATCCTCTAAGCAACGGAAACACTCCTTGCTATTTAATCAGCTAATTTTAACATATATTCAACTCGGAAGTATGAGGCTCAGATAACCTTTGACTTCTCCGCTTTATCAATATTTTCAAGCAAAATTCCGGTACCTTTTGCTACACAATGAATCGGCTCGTCCGCAATGAGAACCGGCACTTTCAATTCTTCCGCAAGCAGTTGGTCGATTCCGTGAATAAGCGCGCCGCCCCCTGTCAGAATAACACCGCGGTCGATGATATCAGCAGAAAGTTCTGGTGGTGTATGTTCAAGCACTGTCTTCGCAGCCTGAACAATGAGTGCAACTGATTCACGAAGTGCTTCTTCAATCTCAGCAGAACCGACTGTAATTGTTCGTGGCAAGCCAGAAACCATATCACGGCCGCGAATTTCGATTTCTTCTTCTCGAGAACCTGGGAAAACTGTTGCGACATTGATCTTAATCGTCTCAGCTGTACGTTCACCGATCAGAAGCTTATATGTTCTCTTAATATGCTGCAAAATTTCCTGGTCGAACTTGTCACCGGCCATTTTGATGGACTGGGCCGTTACGATATTACCCATGGATAGAACAGCGACATCTGTCGTACCGCCACCAATATCCACTACCATATTACCGCTCGGCTGGAAAATCTCCATGCCGGCTCCAATCGCTGCCACTTTCGGTTCCTCCTCAAGGTAAACTTTCTTGCCGCCTGATTTCTCAGCCGCTTCCTTGATAGCCTTCTGCTCGACTTTCGTAATATTCGTCGGGCAGCAGATCAGCATCCGCGGCTTCGTGAAGAAACCTTTTACATCAATTTTATTAATGAAGTGGCGCAGCATAGCCTCAGTAACATCAAAATCGGCAATGACCCCGTCTTTAAGTGGGCGAATCGCCTCAATATTACCTGGCGTACGTCCGACCATGCGGTATGCCTCCGTACCGACTTCAAGCACTTTTCCAGTATTTTTGTCCATTGCAACTACTGATGGTTCATTTAGGACAATTCCTTTACCTTTCACATGGATCAGCACGTTGGCTGTACCCAGATCTATTCCAATATCTCTCGCGAACATCAATTTGGCTCCTCCTGTATGCAAAACATTGCTTCATTCTCTATATGATTACAATTATATTACAAATTTATGAAGTAAGTATATCTCTACTAATCTATATTAACACAGATAATAAATATTAATATGTAAAAATAAGCAAAAAAATAGGGAATTGGAACGATGAAGTAGTTAAAGTGTTCCAGATTAGAGGGTAGGTGAATCGGAGTCGCCCCGTACCTGAAAGGCCGGGGCATGTCGTCAGTAATATCAGGTCACTTGCGGCGGTCTATTGACTCGCTCTCTTTCCAGGAGGCAGAACTCCGCTCCATCTCGGTATTTCTTCTTCGTTGCTTCACCGCCGCGCAGATGACGGATTGATTTATGATACTCAAGAATCTCCTTCACCTGCTTAGCAAGGTCTGGATGAATCTCGGGCAGCCGCTCCGTCAAATCTTTATGGACAGTGCTCTTGGAAACACCGAATTCTTTTGCAATCGTCCTCACTGTTTTCCGTGTCTCCACAAGATGTTCCCCGATTCGCAGAGTCCTTTCCCTGATGTAATCATGCACACCTTTTCGCCTCCCTGATGTCATATTGTCCGAGGGGCGTGCCCAGACGGGGCGATGTGTGCGGCAGTTTTCTGATTCATCAGCTGCAAGTTATGCAATATTCACTTTTAAACCGGTTTTCATGAAACATGAGCATCCAGCCTGAATATGCGAAATGACTGACATAGGGCGATGCTTTCGGAAGTCTTACTGGATCAAGAGAGGTTTTTTTAAAGCACACAAGCGCTCACCTCGAATGTGAAATGTCTGACTGACACTAAGTTATGAATGGACCAGCCGGATTATGATTCACTTACTTCTCCGTTGTTTGCAAAATCGGGCGCAATTGATGTTCTTGCTGTTCGGCTGGCGCAGCAATTTCCTCCGCAGTACACAATGAATCCCACACATGCGGTGCTCCATGACGCATAGTAAAAATCCTATCTGCCATCGCGATTGAATCCTTATAATCATGAGTAACAAAAATTGTTGTCGTCCCTGCTTTTTTGATAATCTCTCTAAGCTCATTGCGAATCTTGATCTGAAGATCGGCATCGAGATTGCTAAAAGGTTCATCAAGCAGCAGCAATGACGGTTCCGGGGCAATTGCTCTCGCAAGTGCGATCCTCTGCTGCTGCCCGCCCGAGAGTTCATGCGGATAGCGCTTTTTGAACCGTTCCATTCGGACAAGTTCCAGAACTTCCTTCACTCGCTGACGTTTGTCGCCTGACTTCATCTTCTTCAATCCAAAGCGTATGTTTTCTTCCACTGTCATATGAGGAAAAAGCGCATAGTCCTGGAACACCATGCCGACGCCTCTCTTTTCAGGCATGACAAAATGGGAGTTGTCGACAATTGTTTTGCCGCCAATTACAATTCGCCCACTCTGCGGCATTTCCAGACCTGCCAACAGACGAAGCAATGTGCTCTTTCCGCAGCCACTTTCACCGAGTATGGAGATGATCTCGCCTCTTTCAATATCCAAGTTGAACTTTTCGATTGTCATTTCTTTCGAACCATGGTGTGAGAATGCAAGATCGCTGATTTGTACATACATGTAATCATTTCTCCTTCTCAAGTAAATTGTAAGTTACGTAAATGGCGATCGCGCTGATCGCGATAATTAAAAGCGATGGCAAAGAAGCTTCGTGTATCTGCTCATCACTTGCATATTGGAAAGTCTTCGTGGACAGCGTATTAAAATTGAACGGTCTGAGCACAAGTGTTAGCGGCAGTTCCTTTAGTATCTCAATAAAAGCAAGGATAAATCCTCCGCCAACTGCTCTTTTGATTATCGGAAAGTCCACTCTGAAAAATGTCTCTGTTACGCCTGCACCAAGTGTCCGTGATGCTTCCATATACTTATTGCCGCTCTCTTCAAAGCCGGCTTCAACCGAATTGAAACCAACAGCGAGAAAGCGGATCGTATAGGCTGCAATGAGGAGCATTAGACTTGTACTAAGCAGCAGCTTCGGCTCTAGACCTGCCATTTCGTAAAATGAAAACAACAGCTGATCAATCGCTAGAAACACTGTAATCGTTCCTACTGCAATGACGGTCCCAGGTATGGAATAGCCAAGCAATGTCGTGCGTGCTGCAATACGAGGAACTGGAGAAGGATGCATCCTTGAGAAATTCACAACAATCAACGCAAAGATTGTAATGAGCGCGGCACCGACACTTGCGACAAGAACTGAATTCATAACGAGTGATTTGAACTCAGGGTTCGCAATTTTCTCCCATGTAAGGACCATCCAGTCAATAAGCTGAATGAATGGAATTAGAAAACCGATTCCAAAAAAGATGAAACAGTACAAAGTTGCGATTGCAGCTTTCAAGCCCCTTAGTCTTATTGGCGAAAGCTTCTTAGCCTTGGCAACCGAATAGCTGTAACGTCTGCGTCCGCGCATTGCTTTTTCCAATAATAAAAGCCCAAAAACGATGAACATGAGCGTTGCTGACAACTTAATAGCCGCATTGAGATCGCCTAGACCATACCAAGTCTGGAAAATTGCTGTCGTAAATGTAGGAATCCCAAAATATTGGACAACTCCGTAATCATTCAGCACTTCCAACAGGACAAGGGTGACACCTCCGACAATTGCCGCTCGTGAAATCGGCATAACAATCCGAAAGAACACACCAATCGCGCCGCTTCCAAGCAAACGGGCATTTTCGACAAGGGTGGCAGTCTGGTTATGTAAGAATACCCTTGTGACAAGATACACATACGGATATAAAAACAACGTAAAAATAAAAATCGCACCGGGCATTGTCATAATATCAAGCCTGTCCGGCTGCAAGACAATATCAAATTTATTACGCAATGTCACTTGAACAACACCTGTATAATTCAGCATGCCATTGAACGTATAAGCTGCGATATATGGCGGAATGGAGAGAGGCAGAATGAGCGCCCATCTGAAGAAATTGCGCAGCGGGAACTGATAAGCTGCAACAATCCAGGCAAGGCTTGTCCCAAAGAGAATTGTTAAAAAACCGACAGAAACGAGCAGTATGCTAGTATTCTTCAACAGCTCCGGCAAGATATGCTCTCGGATATGGTTCCAATTCTCAGCCTTTTCAGTAAAGAAATTAAGTAAAATGGAGAGATTCGGCAAGAGGATGAGCATGATAATAATTGCAGTCAAGAAAGTCCACATGTTCAAATAACGTTGTAATGTGTATCTAAACTTCATTGCGTACACGTCCTTAATTTACATAAACATTTTGAACATTATAGCAAATAACAGATTAAATAGGGAGAAATGCTGTATCTTGTCGACACAGCATTTCTGAAAAAACATATTAGCCAGGCTTATTTCCAGCCGACTTCGTTCATTATTTTAATTGCTTCTTCATTGTTCTCGCCTAATTGTGTCAAATCGATGTCTTGCTCTTTAAAGTCTCCCCATGACTTCAATAGGTCAGATGTTTTTGCATCTTTATTGACCGGGTATTCAAAGTTTGTTGCAGAGAATTGCTCTTGCTGCTCAGGCTCAGACAAGAACTCAATGAACTTGATTGCATTCTCTTTATTCTTGCTTCCAGCCGCAATACCAGCACCACTTATATTCACATGTGTACCTGTTGTATCTTGGTTCGGGAAGACGATGGCAAGCTTCTCAGCTGCTTTTTTCTCTTCTTCTTCTTCAGAGTTAAGCATTTGACCGAAGTAGTAGGAGTTCATAACCGCAACATCCCCCTCGCCTGCAGCTACTGCTACAGCCTGATCGCGGTCTCCGCCTTTCGGAGCGCGAGCCATGTTAGCAACGATGCCCTCTGCCCATTTCTTCGCTTCATCTTTTCCATTCAATGCGATGAAGGAAGCGACGAGTGACTGGTTATAGATGTTGTCAGAAGAACGGATAAGCACTTTGCCTTTGAACTTGTCTGTAGCAAGTACATCATATTCCTTAATATCTTCAGGTTTTACACGCTCTTTGTCATAAGCGATTACTCGAGCACGTTTAGTAAGACCGTACCATGCTCCGTCATCATCACGGTACTTATCAGGAACGTTTTGCTCAAGCGTCTTAGATTTGAAAGACTGAAGCAGACCTTTATCTTTTGCTCTTGCAAGTCGTCCGGCATCAGCTGTAACGAAAACATCAGCTTCTGAAGCCTTGCCTTCACGCTCAAGTCTAGCAATCAATTCATCATCTTTGGCAGCGATTACATTTACTTTAATGCCAGTCTTCTTTGTAAAGCGATCATATAGTTGCTGATCTGTATCATAATGTCTTCCAGTGTACAGGTTAAGTTCCTTTGACTCTTCCTTTTTTATACCGGTACTATCTTTATCTTTGCTGGCAGAATCGTCATTGTTCCCACCACATGCTGAAAGCGCCAATAGAGTAATGATTGCTAAAATGCTTAGAATCCACTTTTTATTCAATTGTTTTGACCTCCTAGTTTAATTGATAGTGATAATTGTTATCAATAGATATATTGAAATCTTATAACGATAACAGCTAGTAGTCAACTTTATTTTCAAAATGTTTTAACATCTATTAACTTTGTTCATACTTTGTTTACATTCAGCAAAAAATCCACGAAACAAACTTCGTGGATTTTTAACAGTTACTATTTTGCTTCATCTTGTTTAACATCTTCATCTAGCTTCGTTTCATCAGACTTTTCTTCTGCCGGTTCTTCTGATGACTCTTTAGATGCTTCAGGCTTCGTTTCTTTTACCTTCTGCCCTTCGTCTCCAGCCTTTTCTTCAGCCTTCGCTGGTTCGAACTCATTAAGCTTTGAAAGCGGCTTATTGAAGAAGTCTTCAGGGTTCACTTGCTGCTTCTCTTTGCGCAGTTCAAAGTGGACATGGTTGCCATTATCCTTCATGAACAAGTTCTTGCCTGCTTCACCAATCAATTCTCCTTGGCTCAGCTTGTCGCCTTCTTTAACTTTCACTTCGCCCAGGCTTGCATAGTATGTTGTAATGTCATTGCCATGATCCATGACTACTACATTACCAAGCAACGGATTTTCCTTCACTTCGGAAACTTCTCCGCTAAGTGATGCAACTACATCAAACGGCTCGCCGTCCGGCATGCTGATGCCTGTACCAGTGCTTTGATAATAACGATTTTGGAATAGGATGATACCATCTTGCTGTGTCTTCTTATCTGCATCATAGCTGTAGAATTTCGTTACAATCTCTGCCTGTGCTTCATCAGCGACTGGCATGTGGATTTCTTCCTGCTGCTCCATTACTGGTGCCGCATCTTCATTATGAGGGTTCGTAGATGCATCCTTGCTGTTCTGCGCGTCCGGAACCTGACTGTCAGCGTTCTGATACCAGACAACTGCTGTCAGGAGCAATGCTGCAACGGCAAGATACAACGCCGGGAAAAACCACTTCTTCTTAAACATCTGACTCCATTTGTTTTTTGGAGTATTGTTATTTTCTTCTCTCATCAGATCATCACCTCAACAACCATTCTGAACAGATCGAGAGAAAACTATACACATTGTGGAAAAAATTTCTGAATAAAAAAAATAGGAGCTGTCTCACAGTCTCAAAAAAAGACTTGTGGACAACTCCTTGCCATATTATCTTGATACGAGTTTCGTTGCAGCTTCTTCAACCGGACGAATCTCGATACCTTGATAGTAATGCTTCACAATCTGCTTATAATCTTTACCTTCTTTAGCCATTCCATTAGCTCCGTACTGGCTCATACCGACACCATGTCCGTAGCCCTTTGTCTTGAAAATAAAATGATCGTTCTTCTGTTCAATTTTGAAATCACTCGAAGGCAATCCAAGCAGCTCCCGGATCTTCTTTCCGGAAAACTTGCTGCTGCCCAGTTTCACTTCTGCTACACGACCGCTCTCAGTACGTGTCACTTCAAATGCTGCTGCCGTACCTCCAGAAAGGTCGATGCCAAGTGCATTGCCGACTTGAGTGCGGGTGAACACTTGCTGATCTTGGAACTTCGGCGACTTCTGATCCCAAGGACTTTTCACACTACGCAAATAAGGAAGTTTCTGTCCCCAATAGTCTTCCGAATTCTCCGTGTATCCATTGCTTGTGGAGAAGAATGAAGGCGTAATCGGCTCTTTATGATAAGTAAGAATTTGACCAGCAGTAGATGCGACTGCTTTCTTTAGCTTTTTCATCTTATTGTCGTACTCACTGCCCCATACTTTTCTCAATTCAGTATCATTTTTATAAACTTGATGCTGTACTGTATCTGTCACTTGGGCGCCACCTTTATTACTGTTTGAAAGTAAATGGTTGACGATGTACGTTCTGGCCGCAAGCGATTGTGCTTTCAACGCTTCCATTTCGAAGTCTGCCGGCATTTCAGAGGCGACTACACGTGTTACATACGTTTCCAGTGGCACATTTTCCACTTGCTCTGAAGCCGTTCTCATAACTGCAACAGAAAAAGCGGATTCCGGCTCTTTCACTTCGCTTTTCCCAGTCTCTTTCTGTTGCTTCTTCAAACCAGCTTCCAAGTTTCCTACCGATGCATCACCAAAAGAAAAAGGAACGACAACGAGTGTCGGAATTAACAATATGACGAGCAGCATTCCAGCTGCAATCAGACCTGAGTTCCGCAGCTTCTTCTTGCGTGCAGTGCCTGTTGCGCCCAGCTTCGGGCTGTTGCGATTGCGCATTTTCTGCAATGCCTCATTTTTGAGCTGTGCTTTGCGCTTCGCTTCTTTCAGTCTCTGTTTATAATGCTGTGACGAGTGCTTCAATATCGACTGCCTCCTTTTTTCCAATCAGCTGTTTCGCCTATTTACATTCTATGAATCAGTGGAAAAAATAGAACCCGAATCAGCAGACTCCCGGAGCAATCTCCAGCTTGCGCCTTGATGCTGAAAGAATTGCTTTCACTCCGAGTGGCACAGGCTGGTTCGGTTCACAATGGCCGATTGGCACGCCTTTCATGACTGGGATGGGCAAACATCCAAAGTACTCATTGAATACTTCCTCAGCTGTAAAAGAGGGTCCAGATCCAGTCGGTTCCGCATTGGCGAAATCACCAAGGACAACCCCTGCAGCTTCGGCGAATTTGCCAGCGTACGTCATCTGTTGCAGCATACTGTCTATTTTATATGGCGGTTCATTAACGTCTTCAAGGAGAATGATTTTATTCGTTGTGTCCAGTTCAAAAGGGGTACCGAGCATGCTGGCAATTACACTTAAGTTACCGCCGACAAGTTCACCTTCAGCCTCGCCACCTGCAAGTATGTATAGAGGGTTGCCTTCTGAATGTTCGATAACTGTCGGTCTTGGTACGAATAACTGATGGAAGCTCGTGAGTACTTCAAGTGGGTGTTCACTCCTGCCGAGGTCAGAGGCAATCATCGGACCATGGAAAACGGCAAGACCAGAAAGCTGGCGAATAGCTGACAGCAAGTAAGTCATGTCACTATAGCCCCAATAGATTTTTGGATGCTTTCGGATGAGACGGTAGTCGATAAGTGGAGCGATACGTCCGCTTCCATAACCACCACGGGCGAAGAATACGGCACGGATTCTAGGATCTGCGACCATCGTATGAAAGTCTGCGAGTCTCGCATCATCAGTCCCAGCAAGATACCCGGCCACTTCATATATATGACGCCCCGTTTCCACTTGCAGTCCAAGAGATTTAAGCAGGCAAATGCCCCTTTCCAGTTCTTCTGGACATGGCGGGCCCGCTAATGCAACGACGCCAACATGATCCCCTGGTTTTAACCGTTCCGCCAGCATATGTGCATTCCCCTCCCACTTTTTTTGAGAAAATCTGATTCTTATGTTTATAATCTGGCAATCCGGCAATAATGGCTAAAGAAGCCGGACGCATTCCCCCTTGCTGAATCCGGATCAAGGCAGATCTGCAGACACTCCCCCTGTCTCCTGATCTGCCTTTTCTTCTATCAAATCATATGAAACGATTCAACTAGATATGCGCACAACAAAAAACAGATGGCGCATCCGGAAATGCTCCACCTGTTCTGATGTTTCTGTATATGCTGTATGAATGATAGCAAAGTTATGGTAAAAGTCGTTTCGTAATCGTTGGAATAGATGATTAGGAAAGTTCAGGAGCAATGTTAAAACCCACATCAATACCAGGTTTTCCTTCAACTTCTTCCTCATTCTCACTGATACGTTCAATATCAGCACCAAGGCTTGCCAATTTACCCGCAAAGTCCACATATCCACGGTCTAGATGCTTCAGTTCTGTAACACGTGTTACCCCATCAGCTACAAGTCCCGCAAGAATTAGAGCTGCTGCTGCACGCAAGTCTGTTGCTGCAACTTCAGCACCTTGCAAATCAGATGGACCTTCGATGATTACACTTCTGCCTTCGATACGTGTCTTCGCATTCATGCGACGGAATTCTTCCACATGCATGAAACGATTCTCGAATACAGTTTCAGTAATGACGCTCGTTCCTTTTGAACAAAGCATAAGAGCCATCATCTGAGACTGCATATCTGTCGGGAAGCCAGGATGCGGCAATGTTTTGATATCAACTGCTTTCAATGGTTCAGGAGCAGTGATACGAAGACCGCCATTTTCGTTTTGAACTTTTACATTCATTTCTTCAAGCTTGGAAATGACAGAACGTGAATGTTCCGCAATCGCATTCTCGATGAAAATATTACCGCCAGTAATCGCTGCAGCAACCATGAATGTGCCTGCTTCGATACGGTCAGGAATGATCGCATGTTCAGCACCATGAAGCTTCTCCACACCATCAATGCGGATTGTTTCTGTACCGGCACCGACAACTTTTGCTCCCATTTTATTCAGGAAGTTTGCAAGATCGACGATTTCCGGTTCTTTTGCACAGTTTTCCATAACTGTTTGGCCTTCTGCAAGTGCAGCTGCCATAAGGATGTTCTCCGTAGCTCCGACACTCGGCACATCAAGATAGATCTTGGCGCCTTTCAGACGGCCTTCTGATTCCAGTTCAACAAATCCGTTGCCGACATGGACTTTTGCACCCATTGCTTCGAAACCTTTCAAATGAAGGTCAATCGGTCTTGTGCCGATTGCACAGCCACCAGGCATGGCCACATTCGCATGGCCATAGCGCGCCAATAGTGGACCCAGGACGAGTACGGATGCACGCATCTTGCGTACATATTCGAATGGTGCTTCTGTTTTTAGTTGACCAGAGGCATCAATGACACAAGTATTGTCGGCAAATTCCACCTCAGCGTCCATATTGCGCAAAACTTCATTGATTGTGTACACATCAGCCAGTTCAGGCACATCAGTCAGTACACTCTTTCCCTCGCTAGCGAGGATGCTTGCAGCAATGATCGGGAGCACAGCATTCTTTGCCCCTTCCACTTTGACAGTGCCGTTCAGTTGCCGCCCGCCTCTTACAATGATTTTATCCATAGTCCAGATCTCCTTCAGAAACTCTTGTCACTTATTAGTATTCATGCAGCAGGATAGGTGTGCCTATCACGAGCTTGGAGCCGCTGCCTTTATTGTTTGTTATTACCGCTTGCATATTCATTCGTTGTTCCGCTATTGTCAAGCTTGCGGGCCACAATGGTATATACCCATAAAATATTTTTTTATTCACAGTGTTGCCAATGTTTTCTTCCTGCTCTGTCAACTCTTTTATGTTAAGTTTGTCTTTTAATTTGGTTAAAATTTCTCCAGCATCCATAATACCATCATTTGCGGCTACCAGACAAGCAAATGACTTGACACTGTCCGTAAAAAACTCATTTAATCGCCTATTTTTGATATTTATGTATTTCTGGGCCGACTTTTCGTCCCAATGCTCACCTCTCAATTCAATTGTCAGTTCAATTTGTTCGCCATTCGACGGAACGATGACAATAAAGGATTCGGCATACCCTTCTGCTTTGTGTACGTTCTCAGCAAAATATTTGTCTGCTTTTTTTCCTTTTGTCTTAGTAACTTTCGCATAACGCTCAATGTTATCAATTATACTATATAATTTTTTTTCGGGGATGCTTTCTTTGAATGTCATTCTCCATTCTTCAATCCCCATATCCAGTTCGTTTGCAAGCATTGCCATATCGTCTATTTCGTTCACAGCTTGCTCTTTTTGTGACCATGCAGCTCCTATAAGTACAAAGCAGGCAATCCCTGCTAAAATGATTGCTTTTTTCATAATAAAAACCCCCTGTTCATATCTGTTAAACAGTATGAACAGGGGGCTCAGGCATCATACAAAACAAATCCCGACAAAAGAATTCGTTTCTTTACTATGGTCATGTCTTAATTTAGAACAGATAAGTAAGATCGCGCGACCATTGTAAGAAATCGAGGAAAAAGCGACTCACTCCTGTGCCGACTACAATTGTGACAAGCAGGATCAGTACCTGAGCCTCTTTTTCCCTTCCTCTGCGGATAAGCGGGTCGAAATTGATACAGATCATGAGCCGCCACGTTATATAAATGAAAAACAGATGCGAAATCATGCTGATTATCGCCGTTTGTCCGATTGAGAACATCGTTGCACCTCGCTTTTATGGAATTCAAGTAAGACATTTGGTTGATTCAGAGACTTTACGTGCTGTTTGCACCTAGGCAGCCTTAAGCTCAAAAAGAAAAAGATGCTTTAACTAAATTAAAAACTCGCTGTCAAAATACATCAACATATATTTAGCTATCAAGTTGAAGTCTAGTGCGCTGCCGGATTTCCGCTCCAGGCGAACGCTTTAACCCAAGGGCTCAAGGGTGACATCTGTTCAAGTTCCTTTCACAGTGTCTACTTTGCCACGGGCATGGCTTCTGCTTCCGACGAATAGGACATTCTAGTGTCGATGGTGTCACAGGACGTGACGGTCACCATCGACCTCGCAGGCAAAATAGCCCTACTGCGGGATCTTCAGCTCATGCTATTCCCGCGACGGACACGATGTCCTAGTCCACAGGACGTGGCGTTATGTCGGCTAGGAGTCGTCGCCTTCCGCTACAACCGTGGACAATAGAATAACTAAGCGGAGAAAAGAGCCGAGACTCCCGCGGGAGATGGCTAACATCGGTCGCATCCTGCGACCAACACCATCACTAGGCAAACTGCCGTCGAAACAAGCGTACTGAGACCCTGCAGGAGAGTAGTGACGAAGCGGCTCAGTGCTTGCCTGCAGGTAAAGAAGACACTGATAAAGCGACTGAAAAGGAAGCTTGAACAGATGTCGCACTTATGCCCATGAGTGAAAGCGAGATTCTTTTCTGAGCGACGCCTATTGTAACCTCTTAATTCTTTTCAAAACAGAGAAAACCCTCATACATAATATGAGGGTTTTCCTGTTGTATCAGCTTCTGCCGACGTTGAGCCGGTTGATTGCTCTTCTCAAAGCGAGTTCAGCCCGATGGTGATCGATGGCGTCCTTCTGACTTTGCAAGCGTTCTTCGGCGCGTTTTTTGGCAGCTTCGGCTCTTGTCAGATTAATATCTTCCTGCTTCTCCGCGGCTTTAGCCAGGATCGTCACCTGGTTGTCGCTCACTTCGAGAAAGCCGCCGCTTACTGCAATACGTTCTGTTTCATTGTCTCTCTTCAATCGGATGGCACTGATGGCGAGCGGGGCAACGAGCGGGGCGTGCTTCGGCAAGATACCGAGTTCGCCGCTCTCCGCCTTACAGCTCACCATATTGAAGTCCCCTTCAAGGACCGGACCATCCGGAGTTACCACACTGACCTGGAGTGTGCTCATCTGAATCCCCCCTCGGGCCAATTGATTATCGGTCGAAAAACAGCCCGATTACTGCTGCATTGCGCCCGCTTTTTCGATTACTTCTTCAATCGGACCGACGAGACGGAAGGCATCTTCCGGTAGATCATCGTACTTGCCGTCCAGAATCTCGCGGAAGCCGCGGATTGTTTCTTTTACAGGAACATAAGACCCCTTCTGCCCTGTGAACTGCTCGGCAACGTGGAAGTTCTGTGACAAGAAGAACTGAATGCGACGTGCACGTGCAACCGTCTGTTTGTCTTCATCAGACAATTCATCCATACCGAGAATTGCAATAATATCCTGAAGCTCTCTGTAACGTTGCAATGTTCGCTGCACTTCAGTCGCAACGGCATAATGCTCTTCTCCGACGATTTCCGGATCGAGTGCTCGTGAAGTCGATGCGAGTGGATCTACCGCTGGATAGATACCTTGTTCTGTCAATTTACGATCGAGGTTCGTTGTTGCATCAAGATGCGCAAACGTTGTAGCCGGAGCTGGATCCGTATAGTCATCCGCTGGTACATAGATTGCTTGAATTGATGTAACAGAACCTTTTGTAGTTGAAGTGATGCGTTCCTGAAGCTTACCCATTTCCGTTGCCAATGTTGGCTGGTAACCTACCGCGGATGGCATGCGTCCAAGAAGTGCCGATACTTCAGAACCCGCCTGTGTGAAACGGAAAATGTTATCGATGAACAATAGTACGTCCTGGCCTTCTTCATCACGGAAGAATTCCGCCATTGTAAGACCTGTAAGGGCTACACGCATACGTGCACCAGGCGGCTCATTCATCTGTCCGAATACCATTGCTGTCTTCGCAAGTACGCCGGAGTCTTTCATTTCAAAGTAAAGGTCGTTTCCTTCACGCGTACGTTCCCCAACACCTGCGAATACGGAAATACCACCGTGTTCCTGGGCGATGTTGTTGATCAGTTCCTGAATTAGTACTGTTTTACCAACACCCGCTCCACCGAAGAGGCCGATCTTTCCGCCTTTTATGTAAGGAGCAAGAAGGTCAACGACTTTGATGCCTGTTTCAAGAATTTGCGTTTCTGTTGCAAGTTCGTCAAACTTTGGCGGTTCGCGGTGAATCGGATCTCTGCGTGCCTCAGCCGGAACTTTATCAACAAGGTCAATTTCTTCACCAAGCACATTGAATACACGTCCGAGTGTTACATCGCCAACTGGCACAGAAATCGGTTTGCCAAGGTTTTCAACAATAGCGCCTCGCTTAATGCCATCTGTTGAAGACATTGCGATTGTGCGTACAGTGTGATCACCCAAATGCAGAGCGACTTCCAGTGTCAAAGTGCGTGCTGCTTCGCCTTCTTTTGCTTCTCTCACAATTGTCAGCGCATCATATATTTCCGGGAGCGTGCCTTCGTCAAACTTGACGTCAACGACAGGTCCCATTACTTGTGTTACATGTCCTGTACTCATAGGCTTTCCTCCTCCAAACCTTTTCCGCTCCTATGAAAGGAACTATTCAAGCGCTGCCGCTCCGCCAATGATCTCAGTAATCTCCTGAGTGATGGCTGCCTGGCGAGCTCTGTTATAGGAAAGGGTCAGATCATCAATAATTTCATTCGCATTGTCAGTCGCACTCTGCATTGCAGTCATGCGTGCTGCATGCTCACTCGCCTTGCCATCGAGAAGCGCACCATAAATGAGGCTCTCAGCATATTGAGGAAGCAAGGATTCCAAAATCTTCTCTTCGCTCGGTTCATATTCATAAACACTTCTTGCACCGCCGCTCGCTTCCCAGGATTGTTCAATCGGAAGAAGTGTCTTCTTCGTCACTTCCTGAGAAATCGCGCTGACATAGTGATTGTAGATAATTGATAGTTCATCAATCTCTTCATCGACATACATCTGGACAGCTTCTGATGCAAGAGAATTCACGTCATTGTAACTCGGATGGTCAGAGAGACCGATCATGCTCTTGATGACCGGCATATTGCGTTTGCGGCAATATTCATAACCAATTCGACCGATGACGATAATTGAATATTCATCCGGGCTGGAGTGCTTTTCACGGATTGTCTGCTGCAATTTACGCAGTACGTTCGCGTTGTACCCGCCAGCAAGCCCTCTGTCCGACGTGATAAGCAAGTATCCCGTCTTCTTCACATCACGCTTTGTGAGCATTGGATGCGAGTGGCTTGAATGGGATGCGATATGCGCGACGACTTGGCGAATTTTCTCACTATATGGAATGAACTGCTTGGCGTTCTGTTCCGCTTTGTTCCGTTTTGACGCGGAAACCATGTGCATGGCTTTTGTAATCTGTTTCGTCTTCTTCGTTGATTCAATTCTATTTTTAATATCGCGCAACGATGCCATGGGCTTAGTCCCCCTTTCAGCCGAGGTTTTGCCGATTGCTTACTGTGCAGATTCCGTTGTCAGGAATGTGCGCTTGAAACCTTCAATCGCCCCGTTCATTTCCTGCTCTTCAGGAAGATTGCCCGTCTTGTTGATGGAATCAAGCATTTCTTTATGATGCTCATCAAGATAATCGAAAAGCTCTGCCTCAAAACGCTCTACATCATGAACTGGTACATCATCGATATAGCCATGAGTAAGTGCGTAAATGATTGCGACCTGCTTCTCAACTGCAAGTGGTTTGTGCAATCCTTGTTTCAGTACTTCAACTGTACGTTGACCGCGGTCGAGCTTCGCCTTAGTTGCTTTATCCAAATCGGAACCGAACTGAGCGAATGCTTCCAACTCACGATAAGAAGCGAGGTCGAGACGCAATGTACCGGCTACTTTTTTCATTGCCTTGATCTGTGCAGCTCCCCCTACCCGCGATACGGAAAGTCCGGCGTTGATTGCTGGACGAACGCCTGCGAAGAAGAGATCGGACTGCAAGAAGATCTGGCCATCTGTAATGGAAATAACGTTCGTCGGGATATAAGCGGAAATATCTCCTGCCTGAGTCTCAACGAATGGCAATGCTGTTAGCGAGCCGCCGCCTTTTTCATCACTGAGTTTTGCTGCACGTTCAAGAAGACGTGAGTGCAAGTAGAAGACATCCCCTGGGAAAGCTTCACGGCCTGGCGGTCTGCGAAGAAGCAAGGAAAGTTCACGATATGCGACAGCCTGTTTTGAAAGGTCATCATATACGACGAGAACGTTCTTGCCGTTGTACATGAATTCTTCACCAATTGCTACTCCGGAATATGGAGCAAGGTAAAGAAGCGGTGCCGGCTCTGATGCACCAGCTGATACGACGATCGTATAATCAAGAGCACCATAACGGCGGAATGTTTCAACTGTGCTTCTTACTGTAGAATCTTTCTGACCGATGGCGACATAGATACAGATCATGTCTTTGCCTTTCTGGTTCAGAATCGTATCAACAGCAAGCGCTGTTTTACCTGTCTGTCTGTCACCGATTATCAATTCACGCTGACCGCGGCCAATTGGTACAAGGGCATCAATTGCCTTGATACCTGTCTGCAATGGCTCACTTACTGATTTACGGTCCATGATGCCAGGTGCTTCAGCTTCAACAGGACGAGTCTTGGAAGTGTTGATTGCGCCTTGACCGTCAATCGGCTGACCGAGCGGATTGACGACGCGGCCGATCATTTCTTCACCTACAGGCACTTGCATGATGCGGCCTGTTCTTCTTACTTCATCGCCTTCTTTGATCTCTGTATATGGTCCAAGAATGACGACACCGACATTGGATTCTTCCAAGTTCTGTGCCATCCCCATGACACCATTGGAGAATTCAATAAGCTCCCCTGCCATGACTTCATCAAGTCCATGGACACGGGCGATTCCGTCACCGATTTCAATGACAGTTCCGATATCTTTTACTTCGAGATCGGATTCGAATGTTTCGATCTGCTGCTTGATCAGAGAACTGATCTCTTCGGCTTTGATCGCCATAATGTCACCTCGCTTAGATTTTGCGCGTGCGAATCAATTGACTGAGACGGTCGAGCTTGCCTCGTACCGATCCGTCATAGATTGTATTGCCTACTCTTACTTTCAAACCGCCGATAAGCGACGGGTCTATTTTGTTCTCAATTTGTATATGCTGTTTTCCCAGTCGCTTTTTAAAAGCCTGGACAAGCTCATCTTTATTGCGATCATCCACTGGCTTTGCAGAATAGACTTCAAGTCTTGCAATCCCGCTTTCTTCCAAGACGCGTTCCTCGAACTGCTCTGCAATCAATGGTAGATTGTCAATGCGATGGCGCTCAATAAGCAAATAAACAGTGTGAAGCAAATCTTCGTTCAAGCCTGCAAAGATTTCACGGGCAAACGCTTTCTTCCTTGCTTGTGATAAGCTCGGATTCCCGAAAACTTGGACGAGCTCTTTATTCTTTAGAAAAACGTCACGCAGAACATTCAGCTCTTCGTGAAATGTTTCAAGCGTGCCGCGTTCTTTACCAAGTTGGAAAATGGCTTCAGCATAGCGGTTCGCAACTGTAACATCACTCATTTGTCTCACCCAGCTGCTTCACATAATCGTCGATGAGACGTGCCTGATCTTGGTCGGACAGCTCTTTTTCGATGACTTTTGTTGCAATGAGTACAGAAAGTGATGCAACTTGATCCTGCAATGCCTGGATGGCCTTTTCCTTTTCGTTGCGGATATCGGCTTGGGCCGCTTTCTTCAAACGTTCCGATTCCAGACGCGCCTGTTCAATGATTTCCTGCTCCTGCTTGCTTGCAATCGTGCGTGCATCATCGATAATTCTCTGCGCATCCTGTTTCGCTTCCTTCAGACGCTCTTCCGATTTCACGGCAAGTTCGGCCGCTTCCTTGCGACTTTTTTCAGCCGCTTCAATTTCGGAAATGACATAGTCCTCGCGCTTTTTCATCATATTCATGATTGGGCCCCAGGCGAACTTTCTTCCGATTACAAGAAGAATGAGGAAACAGATGAGCTGAACGAGAATATCGCCGATATGCAGGCCACCAAGACTTGCGAATATGTACGGCGTTCCAATCGTTGCGGACATGGGTGTCGCTCCCTTCTCTTGTTACAATATTTCCAAAAAACGGCTGAAGGCAATGGTCCATGGGAGGGCCATTGCATCACGCCGGCTTATCTGAATACGAACATGTCAAGAAGGGCAACAACGACGGCGATGATCGGCAATGCTTCAACAAGACCGATACCGAGGAACATTGTACCTTGCAATTGGCTCTTCAATTCTGGCTGACGGGCGATCCCTTCAATTGTACGACCTACGATTAGACCGTTACCGATACCGGCACCGACCGCTGCGAGGCCGATTGCGATTGCAGCTGCTAAAAGTTCCATAATATAAAATCCTCCCTTTTTATCTTAAAGCGATTTGTTTCAATATTTGTATGAAAACGGTTTAATGTTCGCTTGAAATCTTGTGCGAAATATAAACCATCGTCAACATTGTGAAAATATAAGCTTGGATTCCACCAATGAATATGCTGAATCCTTGCCAGGCGAGCATTGGAATGGCTCCTCCGATGAGTCCGAATATATTCGTCGTCATCAGGCCGGCTAGCAGGGTAAGGAGTACTTCCCCGGCATAGATGTTACCGAACAGTCGCAGACCAAGTGTAAGCGTGTTCGCAAATTCTTCAATGATGTTGATCGGCAGAAACACCGGGTATGGCTGGAAATAGCTTTTCAGATAATTCTTCGTGCCTCTCACCTTGACCCCGTAGTAATGGGATAGAAGTATTACAAAAACAGCTAGAGACAACGTGATGCCCGGATCGGATGTCGGCGATTTCCACCATAGTTTGTCACCTATAGAAACCATTGTGACAACTCCAAGCAGGTTGGCGGTCAGTATGTATGTGATGAGCGCCAATCCAAGTGGCAGAAAGACTTTTGCCATCTTCCAATCCATCGAGTCGCTAATGAGCCCTCTGACGAACTCAAGGATCCATTCCATGACGTTCTGGACACCTTTTGGCCGCATTTGCAAACTACGTGCACCGAGAATGATCAGCACGAGCACAATCACCGTTGTCACAATGATCATGAGGACATTGGACAAGTCGAATGAGAGCCACGGAATGCCGAACGCATTTTCCACTATCGGTGCTTCATGTTCCATTTGATTCACCTTCTTTTATTTTGGATTTGTGCAGCTCAAACAGAAGATAGTCCGCGACGATGACAATATATGACGTGAGCAGACCAAGGATGACAGATAGCACATCCAAATGCATAACATACTTGCCTGCAATCGCTATTGCCGCAACTGCTGAAGCGAATCTCGCTGCTGTACCGAGCCCTTTTGGCCTTTCGTTCCGTTCGACGGCATCACCTAAATACTTCACCCTGCGCTGCAAAAGCCACATATTGTAGAAGCTGAAAACAGTACCAAGAAGAAGCCCGAGGAATATTCGGTGGTAAGGGGTAAAACCTGCACCCAGAACGAACAAGGCCAGAAGATAGAACATCCATTTCCGCTGTCGAGCGGCCATCGTATCAAAATGTGACATGGCGTCCCTTCTCCTGATTCATTCCCTAGAGCAAAAAATATATGCTGGCAGGAATGTTTTTGTCCGAATTCAAAATCATCCGTCTTATTGGAAGAAAAAGAAATTCGGCAACAGACCTTGCAAAAATAATTACAACGGTCTTAATTTTCACGATACAACAGCACCATTTCAATGTCAATTTAATTTAGTTACATCAGAAAATTGAGACAATCTCCTTGTAAAATGCCCCTTTAAATGCCAAAAAAGGCAGAATGCGATCATTCTGCCTTTTGTGTGATTGGAAGTACTAGAATCTCAACTCTTCTGTTCTTCTCTCTTCCCTCTTTAGTTTTGTTGGAGGCGATCGGCTGGTACTCACCAGAACCTTTCGCGCTGAAGCTTCGTGGATCCAGCTTCTTATTCTCAAGAATCAGTTTCATGAAATTGACCGCCCTGCTCACACTAAGATCCCAGTTCGAATCATATTCGGAGTTCTTAATCGGGATGTTATCCGTATGACCGCTGATGACGACCTCACGCTGCGGATCCATGAAGAGCAAATTAGCCAATTTCTTGGCAGTCTTCTTATCGGAATTACGGACATCGGCACTTCCCGAACCGAAGAGAGCATTGTCGCCGATTGTGATCAAAAGACCTTCGTTTGTCAATTTTGTGTCAAATTCATCCGCCAGCTTATTATTGTCGATGTACTTGTCCACTCGTTCCTTGACCTTCGTCAGTTCTTCCTGCTCCTGTAAAGAATAGTCAAATTGCTGATCCTTCTTGTCCTTGTTCTGTTCATCTTCCTTTTTCGTCGGGATCTCAGTGCTCGGCGCCTCGCCCGGAGGCAGTTCACCTTGCTCAAGTATTCCCTTCTCTCCGACAAAGACCGTGTTGAAGACTTGGGACAGCTGCTGGAATTTCTGGGCATCAACTGAACTCATCGCGAATAGAACGATAAAGAGCGCCAGCAACAACGTCAGAATATCCGCATAAGGAAGGAGCCAGGACTCATCAATATGATCATCATGCTTCTTCTTATTCCTCTTCGCCATCGCTTTCATCCTCCGATCCTGCAAGAGCAGCTTGGCGTTCGCTCACTGGAAGATACGAAGCGAGCTTCTCCTCAATGACACGCGGCGGTTCCCCTTCAAGTATAGAAAGGATACCTTCGATCATAATTTCCTTTGTCTGTACTTCAGCCAATGATTTGCGTTTCAGCTTATTAGCGAACGGGTGCCAGAACACATAACCAGTGAAAATACCGAGCATTGTCGCTACGAATGCAGCTGCAATCGCGTGACCAAGTTCATCAGGGTTGTCCAAGTTACCAAGCGCCGCAATAAGACCGACTACCGCTCCAAGTACCCCAAGTGTCGGTGCATATGTGCCCGCCTGCGAGAAGATGGATGAATTCCCGGCATGGCGTGCTTCCATTGCTGAAATCTCTTCGCCCAAGATGTCACGGATGTACTCCGCACTCTGTCCGTCAACAGCGAAGCGCAGACCGCGTCTCAAGAACGGGTCTTCAATCTCTGCAATTTTGGCATCAAGAGCAAGCAGCCCTTCCTGTCTTGCAAGCTGAGCCAATTCTGAGAAAAAGCCGATCAACTCGCCCATCTCCATCGTCTTCTGATTCTTCATGATGATGCCAAGCAGCTTCGGTACCTTTTTTACTTCTGAAAGTGGAAAAGCAATCAGAATAACGGAAATCGTTCCGAGAATGATGATGAGAATTGCTGCCGGGTTGATCAAAGCAGTCAAGCTGACACCTTTCAACACCATCCCGACAAAAACTGCAATCAGACCGAGTATTATACCAACTAAAGATGTTATATCCATATTTTTCACCTGTCCCTCAAAAGTCCTATGTAATCATTATCGGTTGTTTTTTGGAAAAGTTAAGTAGAATACTGTTGAAAATGTGAACGAAAAAAGACGTTCCGATTTCACTTCGGAACGCCTCTGAACAACTATTTAACTTCAATCCAACTCTCACTCGACTGGAAGCTGCCGTCTTCCATCTCTACTGTGATCAGTGCGAAATAGATACCTTCTGCAGGTGCTTCCTTCTGCGGAATCTCTCCTTCATTCATCCCTTCGATCGGCTTGTCGATTACAAGTAAATCCTGTACGCGGACGAGTGAATCAGGATTGTACAGACTGACCTCAGCCCGCTTAACGCCTGCACCGAGGTTGAGCTGATACGTATACATATCATTTTCAAATGGCTTAAGGCTGAATTCCAGCCCGGATGCCTTCGGGTCATCAGCTGTCTTGTTGATGAACATGTACGGCAACTGGATCGTTTTGCCGTTGCCATGACTTAGCTCAATCCAGCCTTCATTTATACCTTCCTCGATTTCATTCGTGCGTAAATCAAGACCGATCTCCACTTTTTTCTTGCCACCTGCGGGAATGGTGAAAGTTTGCGGCAAATGCCAAATGAGACCTTGCTTCTTGTTAGGAACACGCAGTTGAATTGTCCGTGCCTCTTTTGTAAGGTTTTCGATTTTAATGGAAGCACGGCGCTTTTCGATCGGTTTTTCCGCTTTACCGAAAGAAAGGAGCGATTCGTCTATGATTACTTCAGCATTGATTGCAGCCGATGGACGGACTTTCCCCATTCCTTGAACGTTTGGCGCTAATGGTACCCCGTCACCTTTCAATTGTTCCGCTGTCGATTTCATTGCGCTGACGATTTTTTCATTGGACCAGTCAGGGTGCGCCTCTTTCATAAGCGCCGCTACACCTGCAATATGTGGTGTTGCCATACTTGTCCCTTGGAGCGCTTCATAGCCATTCGGGACTGTGCTGACTATATTCGTCCCTGGCGCAATGAGATCAGGCTTAATTCTCCAATTCATCGCAACCGGACCTCTTGAACTGAAAGCAGCTGTTCCGGCTTTTATTTTCTCTTCATGCAAATTCAGATACAGTTGGTGCTTCCTGCTAATTTGACTGGAAAGCCATTCTCCGGACTCAGCAGATAACGAAGCGACAGGTATGAGAAGCACTTCCTCCATCCCATCAACCGATCCTTGGAAATCTCCATCCTCATTGTTGTAAATAAGCACCGCTGCTGCCCCTCTTTCCTGGGCTTGTATTGCCTTATCAGCAAAAGGAATCTTGTTGCCGCGGCGCATCAGTGCAATTTTCCCGGTGAGATCTGCTCCAGGGTCGTCCCCATTAACTGCATACAAACCCCGGTTCAACGACCAAGGCGGGGAACCTGAGAGCAGATTAATCGGAAACTTCCTGTTGTACAATGTTTCCTCAAGAACCGGTACTGTTTCCTCATGGCTTGCGGCTCCTACACTTAATGAAAAGTTCGCTGTCGCTGGTGATCCGACCGTCCAATCACTTGGACCGTCATTTCCATTCGCAACGACGACGAGAACACCAAGTTCGCGGGCTCGGTTCACCGCAAGGCTCGTCGGATAGTCCGGTCCATTTACTGTGTTGCCCAGAGACAGGTTCATAATATCAACCCCGTCTTTTACCGCTTCTTCCATCGCCGCGATTACTTGTACAGATGTCCCACTACCGCCTGGTCCGAGTGCCCTGTAACCATATATTTCGGCATCCGGCGCAACTCCCTTTAGATTGCCATTCGCCCCGATAATGCCCGCAACATGAGAGCCATGCAGTGTCGGAATGCCTTGGTCCGGCTTTGTTTCCATTGGATCACGATCAAGGTCAACGGCGTCAAAACCGCCTTTAAAATTACGAGCAAGATCAGGATGCGTATAATCAATTCCCGTATCAACGACACCGACTTTGACACCTTTACCAGTGAACTTCGTATCATTGAGCTCATTAGGAAAAACAAAAGGCTGCGTCTTCATCGCATTTAGCTGTCTGGCCAAAGACCTTTTCTGAAACATTGGAGAAGTCTGTATGGAAGTTGTTTTGTACGTTTGCACCGGGTGCACAGCCGCGATGAAATCAAGGGAGCGAACTCTGCCCATTTGTGACCTATGCCCTTTAATCGCCAATCCTTTGAAGAGCTTTTCATAAACCGCTACGACACGGATTCCCGGATAATGCCTTTCAAAGTATTCTTTATGGACGTTCGGGTCGCCTTCCACTTCCACAATAAGTGATATATCCGCATTTTTCTCTTCACTTTCCACAGCTGCCTTGCTTTCGGGTAAAGAGTATAATGCCAACATGCATGCCATGATCATCATGATGCCGATTCGCCGCATGTCAAAACTCCTTTTTTGCTTAGAGTGGCTTTGCGAACAGCAAAACATACATGGAAAAAGACACCGTTCCTTAGGAATCGGTGTCTCTCTGATGTTCATTTATTAAAATAAGCAGCGATATGATCGCAAATTCTGCGGGAAGCTTCACCATCACCATACGGATTCGCGGCCTTTGCCATTGCCTCATGCTTCGCAGAATCGGATAGCAGCTCATCAGAAGTGCGGAAAATTGTTTCCTCATCTGTTCCAACAAGCTTCAATGTTCCTGCTGCGACACCTTCAGGGCGTTCAGTCGTATCACGTAAGACAAGAACCGGCACACCGAGTGAAGGCGCCTCTTCCTGAACACCACCCGAATCGGTCAAAATGAGATGAGAACGGGCAGCGAAGTTATGGAAATCAATGACGTTAAGCGGGTCAATGAGCTTGATTCGTTCATCACCAGCAAGAATCTCATCAGCGACTTGCTGAACAAGCGGATTCAGATGCACCGGGTAAATGACCTCAATATCATCATGCTTTTCGACAAGACGCTTCACAGCGCGGAACATTTGACGCATATTCTCACCAAGATTCTCGCGACGATGTGCCGTCATAAGGACAAGACGCCGGTCACCGAGCTGTTCCAAAAGAGGATGCTTGTAGTTTTCCCGGTCAACCGTTGTCTTCAAAGCATCAATCGCCGTGTTCCCAGTTACGAAAATACGATCTGCCGGTTTGTTCTCTGCAAGCAGATTGTCCTGCGCCTGTTCGGTCGGAGCAAAGTGCAAATCCGCCATGACCCCAGTCAGCTGACGATTCATCTCTTCCGGATACGGAGAGTATTTGTTCCACGTACGCAATCCCGCCTCAACATGTCCTACAGCAATCTGATTGTAGAACGCAGCTAGTGAAGCTGAAAATGTCGTCGTCGTATCTCCATGGACGAGGACAATATCCGGTTTCTCTTCACGCATGACCTGCTCAAGTCCTTCAAGCGCACGTGTTGTCACTTGCGCAAGGGTCTGCTGTTTCTTCATGATGTCAAGATCATGATCCGGCTTAATCTGGAAGATATCAAGCACCTGATCAAGCATCTCTCTATGCTGGGCGGTAACTGTAACAATGGATTCAAATTCCGCATTGCGTTTCTGAAGCTCCAGAACGAGCGGAGCCATCTTGATCGCTTCCGGCCTCGTTCCAAAAATCGACATCACTTTGACCCGTTTCCCCATAACGTTCACTCCCGTTTCCCTTTTTAAAGAGCAAAACCTTACTTAGTTCCGAACAGTCTATCTCCTGCATCACCGATACCTGGCACGATATAACCATGATCGTTCAAACCTTCATCAAGTGCACCAAGATAAATATCAACATCCGGGTGATTTTTCTCGATCAATTCGACTCCTTCAGGTGCTGCAACGAGGCACATAAGGCGAATTTTCTTCGCGCCGCGCTTCTTCAATGATTCAATCGCATCATTTGCCGAGCCGCCAGTCGCAAGCATCGGATCAATAACGATCAATTCACGTTCAGAAATATCAGAAGGAAGCTTAATATAATATTCAACAGGCTTCAATGTTTCCGGATCACGGTAAAGTCCGACATGACCGACTTTTGCAGCTGGAATGAGATTAAGCATACCATCAACCATTCCAAGGCCCGCACGCAAAATTGGGATAAGACCGATCTTCTTTCCGGCAAGAACTTTTGTTTTTGCTTGCTGGATCGGCGTCTCAACTGTAATGTCTGTAAGCGGAAGGTCGCGCGTAATTTCGAAAGCCATAAGCATGGCGACTTCATCAACCAATTCACGCAATTCCTTCGTACCTGTATTTTTGTCTCGAATGTATGTCAATTTATGCTGAATCAGCGGATGATCCAATACGACCACTTTTCCCAATGTCGGTCACTCCCTAAAGTTAAAATTAAACCTAACGAAAATTGTAGCTGAAATAATGTGTCGTTTCAAGTTGGATTGTGTTGTCGCAATAATGAGAATGCGTATACAGCTCATTTTCTCTTTCCCTTTAAGAGGTGAATTCATACCGTAAGAACTAAAAGAAGATGGCGATGAGCCATGCAGTATATATTAAAACTCTCCTATTCTTTTCTAATTTTTTAGTTTTTTGAAACAGCTTAGCAAATCAAAAAACGCACACCCATAAAGGGAATGCGCCTTTTTCTCGGAAATTGAACACGTGCGAATTCGCATGTCAGGACTGTTCTAGCACTTCCTGGAAATTCTCTTCCTCTTCATTTTCAAATCCTCGGAAAATGACTTCAACAACATCGGAATGATTGAACACATATGTATACTCTGGACTGATATAGCCTTCAGGATAAGGAACGCCGATATAATCATACTGCTTTCCTGACTCTTCACCTTCATTTTCGGTAACGAGCTGCTTCCTGCCATAAATCATGAGTTTCTTGTTGCCGCCTTCCAGCGATACAATCGTGCCATTCGGAAATAAAGTTGTCATGGGAGCCTCTCCTTTTTTAAAATTTACATGAATTAGGACAAATCACGCACAATATAGGGGCGTCATGCACTTCCATACTTGTCGTATATCAGGAATTTTTCAGCCTTAGCTGATTATCCTGGTTTCAGCACAAAAGCTAACATTCGCATTTCTCATTTAAGCTTTCGTTTCCCCTTGCACATACTCTTTTATATAGACTGACTTTGGTGGTGTTTCCAGATAAACAAACTGCGGGTTAGCCTTCATTACAAGGAGACGGTAAATTTGATGCCTGCATATGAAAATATGGTTAAGAAGCAGATAATCAAAACAGATGCCGCACCTGTCTCGCTATGTTTCATACTCTGGGCAATTAGATAACCGATTGCCGTAACATAGAGAATAATCGCCATTTACTTGTTTACATCAAGCCATCCATTCTTTTTATTCTTTTTCCTGTCTGGTTTTCTTCGCGCTGAACGGAATATGGGTCGCGTACGATAATCCAGATACCCCACAAGTTAATGAAGACAAGGGGCGGAAGCAAAACATACAAATATATAGGGATAAGCGGGAAAAACAGCGGAATGGCCATGAAGAGATCGATCATTAAAAATATGAAGATTGCGATACTCGATCTAATATTGAAAACATCTACAAAATCCAATTGATCTAATATATAGTTAGGCAGTTCCTTCCTTCTTAGTTGTTATCTATTTTCAGCATTGGATCACCGCGCTTCTACTTTAACGTTATTTGCTCAGTCGCCTATCCAGTTTCTTCATTAAGAACATCCATCGTCTTTCTCACTTTATCTTCTGGTCCCTCTTCACAATGCCATTTCTATATTTTGATTTGCTTGGAGTACGCAATACAACCAGTTGCGGATTCGCTTTCATCATGAAGAGACGGTGGGTGAATTTGATCCCTGCATATGAAAAGAAAGACGCAAGGCCTAGGAAGCTTAAGATTAGAGTAATTGCGACACCTGCCTCATTATGTTTAATACCCTGGGCAATCAGATAGCCGATAGCTGGAACATAAAGAATAATAGCCATATATTTGTTTCCATCAAACTTTCGGTTCCTCGCCCCTTTTCCTCTGAATTGCTCCCCCTCTTCTTTCTTCCATTTTACCAGCGTTTCATAGCTCAAATCTTTAAAACGGTTTAAACGGTATTGCAAGATCCATAGAGTTGTTATCACATATACTAGTGTTACGATGACATAGTAGCTCCAACTATGGATACCTGCATGGTAATAGGCCATTTTATGCGCGAGAATTAGATAGGTGGGTGATGCAAAAATCCCCATTGCAGCCAGTATCAGAATCGTCTCATATTGGACGGAATATGGATTGCGCACAATAATCCAAACACCCCATATATTGATGATAATTAGGGGTGGCAGCAATATATACAAATATATGGGCACAAGTGGGATTAACAACGGAATTATCATAAATAGATCAACCATCACGAATACAGCGATTGCTATGCCAGCTTTTATATTGAAGATGTCCACAAAGCTTAATTGCTCTGATATATATCTAGGTAATTCCTTCCATTTTATTCGTTCATCTATTTTTAGCATTGAATCACCACAATTCATTCGAAATCATTTCTTTTTCTTAAACCATCCAGCGACAGTTTTTAGACCTTTTTTAGTTGCACCGACACCAGCTTTGACGCCACTTTTCAGGTGATTGGAAATACTCTTATTACCTATCTTGAAACCGTCCGCAAACATGGATACTCCTATCGAAGCACCGAGCGCTAAGCCTGCACCGACTAATAAGGGTGCCCCGAAAATACCAACTGCTGCAGCAGAAACCACCGCACCCGTTGCCATCGAAACAGCACCAATTCCCATATCTACACTCGCGTTCCCTGCTAAATCTGTTAATGATGTTCCATTTCTGTAATCGCGCACGGCATTTCCTGCAGCACCGACGACATTGCCGACCCAGCCTGCTTTACTTGCAAGTCCTGAAACTGCACCGCTCCCTATTTTTACATATTTTCTAAACTCTAGTTTCTTTCCGCCCTTAGAATCCATGTGGCTTTCATGGAAAATTTTGGTGTTTCTACCCTTCTTCTTTTGTTCACCAAGCCCAAGCAATTCCGGTTTATGAGCCTTAAATCTGACTTCTCTTGATTTATTCTCAATTCTTTCGATTTTCGCCCCCTGTTTTACCTTCCTTCTCATATCCTCAAAATCTTTAACCCCCATACCAGCACCCACTACACCCGATGGTATCCATTGATCTTTTTCCCAATCATATATAAAGGCAGAAGGGTCAACACCAAAATTGCCATCCTTGGTCTTCTTGGCTTCGTCCCCTTTATTTTCAAGCCGCTCCGACCCTTTCGGCGCTTGCCGAGATACTTGTTCCATAATTTTAGCGTGTGTCGGGAGACCGCTGACTGATTCAACTTTGAAATTCGAAATGGAGATACCGCCGTCGTTTACTTTGCTCTTCAGCTCGCTCAAATAGCTTTCCAGCGTTTTGAACTCGGCAAGCACTTTATCAAGTGCAGCTGTCTGGGATTGATCAAGACTGTGCAGGTCCTCAAGAGTAGACTTAGCTTTCTTCTTACCCGTCTGGATTCCTTCAAGCAAAGGGCCATCATCTAATTTAGGCAAAGATACAATGTCAGATACGCTGGAGACGACGTCATTCGCCTCGTCTGTCAAACCGGAAGCTGTTTTCTCTATGTTTTTCAAATCAGAAGGCACGTCCTGATCAAGAAAGGCTTCTTTCACATAAGCAGTTTCAACAGGATCGAAGCTTGTAATCGCATCTCCTGCTTTTTTTAATGTATTTTTGTATTCAGTAAGTGTCTGATACATGTTGACGAGATAAGGCTGGTGGCACACATTGTAAAAATTGCGGATCGCACTCCCCATCTTACCTTCAAGTGCATCACCAAGCTCTGTCATGCCGGCGACACCTTTCTGAATTGCTGTAATTTCACCATGTGTCTCTTCAATATCATTTATAGTCGATTGAATTCCCTTACGCAAATGCAAGGCATCCAATACTTTCAAATTGATCACCCCATCTAAGTAACTGCTTCGCCAGGCTAATGGCCTGTGAATGCTTATTCCACCAATCTTGTTGCCCTGCTAATTTCCTCATCCTTTTCCTTCATTGTATGAACCGCCTTTTTTGTCGATTGAATATGACTGAGAAGGATGTCCTTATAACTTTGCTTAATACTTTCGTAAAGGCTGTTAATTTCTTCAATCTTGTCAGCCATGTCCATTTGGTTGTCGCCGTCCATTGTCTTTCCGAATCCGGCGCTGAATCCGTCTGCCTGAGAATTCAGATCATTTAAAGCCGCTTGGATCTCTGACTCTTGCAAATTTATCTTAGTCAATTGGTCTCCTCCCGCTCTCAAGTATGTTCGTGCACTATACTGGAAGATAATAATAACTACTCATCTTCTTCACCTAGAGGATATGCCTTATTTCGCTGCCTGCTTTCTATATGTTTTCAAGCAATTCTTTGACCTGCCTAAACTCGGGTTATGAACCGTACAGATATCTGACCACACAAAAAAGCACACTCCTGTTTCCAGGAATGTGCTTTTTCTATAAATTAAGCGTAAAGAGGGAATCTGTCAGTAAGTGCAGTTACGCGCTTAGCAGCCTCTTTTTGTACAGCTTCGTCATCGAGGTTCTTAAGAACAGAAGCGATGATTTTGCCGACTTCTTTGAACTCTTCTTCGCCGAAACCGCGTGAAGTCGCAGCAGCTGTACCAGTACGGATACCGCTTGTAACGAATGGAGATTCTTGATCGTAAGGAATTGTGTTTTTGTTTGTAGTAAGACCAACAGCGTCAAGAGCTTCTTCAGCTACTTTACCAGTGATTCCAAGACCAGACACATCAAGCAACACGATGTGGTTGTCTGTACCACCAGATACGATGCGGATGCCTTCTTCCTGAAGTGTAGCAGAAAGAGCTTTCGCATTGTCGATTACTTGCTGAGCGTACTTCTTGAACTCAGGAGTAAGTGCTTCGCCGAAAGCAGCAGCTTTAGCAGCAACAACGTGCATCAAAGGACCACCCTGCATACCAGGGAAGACAACTTTGTCGATTTTCTTAGCGAATTCTTCTTTACACATAACCATACCGCCACGTGGGCCGCGAAGTGTTTTGTGTGTAGTTGTTGTAACGAAATGAGCATGCTCAACAGGGTTCTGGTGAAGACCTGCAGCTACAAGACCAGCGATGTGAGCCATGTCTACTAGCAAGTAAGCTCCTACTTCGTCAGCGATTTCGCGGAATTTCTTGAAATCGATTGGACGTGAGTAAGCAGAAGCACCAGCTACGATAAGCTTAGGCTTAACTTCAAGAGCTTTTTCACGAACTACATCGTAATCAAGCAATTCAGTTTCCTTGTCAACACCGTAGTCTACGAAGTTGTAAAGGATACCAGAGAAGTTAACTGGGCTACCGTGAGTCAAGTGACCACCGTGGCTAAGGTTCATACCAAGTACAGTATCGCCAGGCTGTAGGATTGTGAAGTATACAGCCATGTTAGCCTGTGCTCCAGAGTGTGTCTGAACGTTAACATGCTCAGCGCCGAATAGTTCTTTCGCGCGGTCGCGTGCAAGATCCTCAACAACGTCTACGTGTTCACATCCACCGTAGTAACGCTTTCCTGGGTAACCTTCAGCGTATTTATTTGTCAAAACTGAGCCTTGTGCTTCCATTACTGCCTCGGAAACAAAGTTCTCAGATGCGATTAGCTCAATGTTGTTCTGCTGGCGTTTCTTTTCGTTCTCGATTGCCGTAACCAAAGACGGGTCGGACTTCTTCAAGTGATCCAATGCCATTTTAAAAGACCTCCTATGTATGTATCATTATATTTTTTGCTGCATGTTCTCATATTCTACTAAAATAATAGATATAAATGCAACTGAAGCATATCTATCTTACTAAAACTTCTCCCTAAATTGCAAGTTTTTCTAATATTTAATACAATTCACGGAAAAACTTTGACAAAATTCTTATTTGAAACGTGTCGAGCAGACTGTAAAAAGAGGCTGACTCCGACTATAAGAAACTCGTACATTAGTGAAGACGGCTCGCAGTGGCTCGCCCTTCAGCGGTACCCTCTCGATTAAAATCAAAACAACCACTGCATCATGTGCAGCGGTTGTTCATTCTTGTATTCTCGTAATTAGCGCGTTTGCCGCCAATCAGTTTCGGACGTGTACGTGCACCTGATACATGGGCATCACCAATCGACTTTTGCTGGAAACGAAGCGGTACGGCAACGTGCTTCAGCTGCATGCCGATCATCGTTTCTCCAATATCCATGCCCGCAACTGCCTTAATATGCTCGACGACAACCGGATCATCCATATTTTTATAAGCATAGGCCGCCATGGAACCGCCTGCTGTCGGAACCGGGATGGCCGACACTTCCTCATAACGCTCGGTCTGCATAGTTTCACGCTCGACGACGATAGCACGATTTAGATGCTCACAGCACTGGAAAGCAAGACGGACGCCCGTACGCTTCTGCAAATCCTTCATCGCGCTGAATATTTCCGCAGCGATTTCTTCACTCCCGCTCGTGCCAATATGCTTGCCGGCTACTTCACTCGTTGAACAGCCAAGCACGAAAAGTTCCCCTTTATGGAGAAATCCGGAACCCACCCACTCATCGATCATTTTCCCGAGGTCTTCACGTACTCTTTCTTTCAAATCCATCTCATCAAGCCTCCCGTACATTTTGACATGCATATTACTATTCCCGTTTCACCTTGTAAAAAATCGGCATCTGCCAGACTTTTCATGGAAAAGCAGGACATATGCCGAAACTGTAGTTAGGAATTTTTTTCTGTCTAGTTCAGACGACTAGGAGCTTGCGTCACTGCCAGTCGCTGCGACGGTTGCTAAGACCCGCACCCTTTGCATCGCCTGCCTATGAGCGGCGCTCCTGAACGAGCCGTCTTTACATTTCGCTCTGTCAAGTTCTAAAGGCTGAAGGCTGCCGACATAAGCCGCCTTACTACAGGCTGGAAAGGACACCAGCCTTCCGCAATTCTGCTTATGCGTTTGCCTCCGAACGAGCCTTTATCACATTTCGTCTTCATACTTGGAAATTTTGCCGATGCGGTTTTCGTGACGTCCGCCATCGAATTCTGTTTCGAGCCAGATTTTTGCGATTTCACGAGCAAGACCTGGTCCGATGACGCGCTCGCCCATCGCAAGGATGTTGGAGTCATTGTGCTGGCGTGTCGCTTTTGCCGTGAAGCAGTCATGTACGAGTGCACAGCGGATGCCTTTTACTTTATTCGCTGCGATCGACATGCCAATGCCTGTCCCGCAGATAAAAATGCCACGATCAAATTCGCCGCTTGCCACACGCTTTGCAGCAGGAAGGGCGTAGTCCGGATAATCTACAGAGCTTTTGCAGTCGCAACCTGTATCTTCGTATTCGAAATTCAATTCTTCAAGCAATGAAATAACCTCATTGCGGATTGCCATGCCCGCATGATCAGCAGTCAAAATGACCTTCATGGATGTCTAGCTCCTTTATAAAGAAAATATGTTCTATCCTCATTCTACTACATTTACCGTACACGCTTCCAGCAACAGTAGATAAAAAAATCCGCAAATCTGAGTAAGGTTTCCCTTATTCAAAATTGCGGATACTAAACTAAATATGGAATTGTTTGATTTTCCCGGATAAGTTCTCCGCCTGCTCCTGAAGACTAAGCGACAATTCATTGACGTCCTTAATAATGCTTGTTTGTTCATCAACATTTGCATTCGCTTCTTCAGATGCCGCTGAAGTCTGTTCCGCAATCGCGGCAACTTCCTGTGACTGGCGCACTGTACTTTGGATTGAATCCAACTGCTTCTTCACTAGCTCCCCAATCAATTCGATCTCCGAAGCGACTTCTGTAACGGATTCGGACATTTCACCAATTGCCTTGTTCGTTTCACGGCTATTGCCCGCTTCCTGAGCAGCACGTTCAACATGCACTTCAATCTTCTCAACAACTTGGCGAACATCTTGCTGGATCGTCTTAATTAACTCTGAAATCCGTTTCGCTGCATCAGCACTTTCATCTGCCAGCTTGCGTACTTCCTCGGCAACAACCGCGAAGCCCTTACCTTGTTCACCAGCACGCGCAGCTTCAATTGAGGCATTGAGTGCAAGCAAATTCGTCTGCTCAGCAATGCTTCCGACCATTGTGATAATTGAAGCGACCTGTTCGGCGTTGCGCTGCAAGTTGTTCACATCATGAAGCGAACGTTTCTGCTCATCGGCGAGCCATTCGATTCCTTGGGAAAGCTCTGCCACTGACTTCTCACTGCGCTGCAATGTTTCCAGCATAAATTCCGACTTTCCACGTGACTGCTGCGCCTTCTCCTCAACCTGTTCAGCAAGCTCCGTCGCTGCCTCGACAGCGCTGGCCGTATCCTGCATAGAAGCTGAGGCGTTTTCCGCCCCTTTGGATATATCAGAAATCGCTGCTTCAATCATCTGCGCCCGCTCCGCCGCATTGTCTGTCATGTTCTTCATCTGCACGACAGAATCATTCGTAAGCGTAAAGTGATCGTCAATCTGATGTACCATGCCAGTGAGATTATCGAGCATCTTCTGGAATGAGACCGCAAGCGCTCGAATTTCATCATCTGAATGCGGAATCTCGACTCGTTCATTCAAGTAACCTTCCGCAGCTCTCGTTGCCGCATGTTCAAGCCGTTGGAGCGGTCTTACAATGAAACTCGCTGCAAAATAAGCAAGCAGACCGGACCAGAAAATCCCCGCAAGCAAAGTCAAAATCGTGAACGTATTCTTGGAAATATCCCAGAAAGGTTTGACAAAATCATAAATGACGTACAGGAAAAACGCACTGCATGAATACGTGATAATGGCGAGCACCGTCGTCAAGAGCACAAGCTTGAGACGCAAACTGAAAGAAAACCTTCTTTCCATCCATAATCCCCCTACTGACGCTTCAATTTGTCGGAGAGCAGTCCCAGATGCCGATCAAGCTCCTTCAAAGTTTCCCGATATAGTTCAATAGGCCCTCCGAATGGGTCACTAATATCGTAATTAATGAGCTTACTTTCCAATTTGCCAATCTCTGCGAGCAGCTCCGCTTTCCTTTCAGCAGAGAGCGTCGCCTGTTCTGTCTCCAGTTCAGTTTGAAGTTTCTTTAAATGAGTCCATACTTCTTTATCGGTCTCGGCAGTGTATTCCTTTAGGGTAAAATACTTATTCTGATAGCCTGGATACTGCATAATGAGCGATTGCTTATGCCCCGTCGTCATTGTCAGGACAAGATCTGCCCACTCCAGAAGTTCCGGCGTAACGTTCTGTGACTGGTGTGGCGCGGCAATACCAACCTCCTCCAGCGCGGCAATTGCCTGAGGAGCTGCCCCACTCCCATTATAGGCAAATATACCCGCAGAAAGAACATCAGCCTCTCCATATTTTTCTTTCATAAGTGCTGCCGCCATCGGACTGCGGCAAGTATTTCCCGTACATACGAACAAAATATTCATCTGGCATTCCCCCGTTCCAGTAGTTGCTGTTAATGATAACATAGGAACGTGCAGATGCAGAACGCAGCGTTCCTCATTATGCTTCATCCCGTACTTTTCTTAAAAAATAAATACAGCTCCTCCACAATACAAGCTATACTATTCAAAAAACTGGTTTACGTCGCACCATCATTGCTTACTTTCGCGAACCTAACAGAACAAACACACAACACTAAGTAGGAGAGGAATTTTATGAAACTCGATTACGTCAAAATCAGCCCTTCACAAAATATGACAGCACTTATAACAAGTAAGGCTAATCCTGCCGATTATGCAAAAATCGCCAGTATGATGATGGACTATGAATACGTCAATGCTGAACAGGCCGGTTTCCTTATTGATCCGAAAGACAAAAATGCGATTCTCCGTCTTGAGATGTCCGGTGGCGAGTTTTGTGGGAATGCCGTTCTCTCCGCAGCTGCCTATGGCAAGTATAAAGGCTGGTGCACAGACAACAGCTTTTTAATGGAAGCATCCGGTGCCGCCTCGCCGCTCGCCTGTGAAGTTAAAATCCTTTCCCCTGTTCTATTCGAGTCTAAAGCAGAGATGCCGAAGCCGCTCTCAATTGAAGAAATCTCTATTACATACACCGGCGAAACCATCTCCGGCTCTGTCGTCCGTATGGAAGGCATTACGCATTTCGTTACAGATTGCTGGCTGGAAGAAGAAGAATTCCCTGCTCTTCTTGAAGCAATCAAGGAAGTAATCCAAGATAAAGCAATTGGCATCATTCCATTCAAGCACATCGACGGAACAGACTACGAAATCCGCCCCTATGTCCATGTAACTGACACAGGGAGCACATTTTTTGAACGCGCTTGTGGTTCCGGTACCCTGGCTCTTGGCGCTTATTTGTCCAGTCAATTAGAGGAAAGCACATTCAGCGTCCAGCAACCCGGCGGCACAATCCATGTAGAGTCCGGTAGCAGCTATTCCATTTCAACAACAGTACGTATTACGAGCGAAGGAACGGTTTACCTGCCGTTGGATGAGTAATTTTTTAACCACGTCCTCAAAAATATACCGCAATATATAAAGCGAGCACCGGAACGTCCTAAAGACATTCCGGTGCTCGCCTTTTTTCAAACTCTTAACGATCCACGGAACCCTCTTGCTGCATAGTACGAATCCACTCCGTTATGATAGACAAAAACATGCCCATAACGCCTGTCGCAAAAAATAGCCCCGCCTGCTTTTCTAATATCTTCAGGTGTCTCAATCCAGCTCGATGTTTTCAAGTCAAACTCACCAAGCTTCTGCAGCTCCCGGTATTGTGCTTCTGTCAGCAATTCAACGCCCATGGCAGCTGCGACGTCTTTCACACTGTTCCCTGGCTTATTTTTCTTCCTTGCATCAAGCGCTTCACGATCATAACAATAACTCCGGCGGCCCTTTGGACTTTCCTTCGAGCAATCAAAGAAAATATATTCCCCCGACTCTTCATCAAATCCGACAATATCCGGCTCACCTTCTGTACTTTCCATTTCATTAAGCGACCAGAGCTTGTCCGTGCTGGCCGTCAATTTCTTTTCAACTTCAGTCCACTCAAGCCCTTCATGTCGATTCATATTTTCTTCAAAACGGGCTTTTAATGTGTCGAGCAAGGTTTCACGTTCTTCTTGGGACAATTCAAATTTTGCCATTTCAGTCCTACCTCATTTCATATGGATTCCAGGTCACTTATGTTCAGTTTGCATTTAGAACTCTATGCTATAATGACGTTTGTACAATAGAACGGCTCGCTCAAGGGTGGTCTGGCTCATCCTCTTACAAAGGGGGTGAGGCCTATTACGACATACGAAACATTAAGTATTCTTGCGCAGTTTAGCATCGTACTAATCAGCGCCCTAACCTTAATCGTTACAATCGTCGTGATTTTAGACAAAAAGAAATAGACCTCCCTTGAGCCTGGAAACTTTGGGGGATTGGTCTATATCTCTTTAGATCCGAGCCAGCCGCTCTTGAAGCAGCAGCTATTGTATCTGGCCGCAAGTGTATCAGCACTTGCGGTCTTATTTTTATTCTCTTCCCTATCGTATTCATTATACACTCGAGCTGATTGGACTTCAATGTATCAACCGCTAGAAGGGTCAGTCTTTTGAATCTTTTGCAATTGAATATATATGATCCTCTTTATCTTTTAAAATTAATGTATCATTACGTTTTAGGTGCTCTTGTTTAATATTGAATTCACGTGAATAAAATACAATATCCTTCACTACTTTGTCCTCGTTAACAAAAATCATTTCCATTCTTCCATCATCTTGAAGCGAGAAATCAGTTATATCAAAAAGATATCCCAAAAAAGACTTTTGAGGTATCCACTTTACTTTAACTTTCTTTTCTATAGACTCACTAGGCGTATATGCTTGAAAGACATAAGCGTCCGTCCATTCAAAAGAAAATGCATCCTTTAAATAAATAGGGGATTCATTTTTTGTTAAAACCTTCGTTATTTCTTTTTCAGTATCCCCATTTTCTACCGAATATTTTTTAAATATAACATATTTGTAACTTACAAAAATCAAAACCAAAAGTACGATCACTAATGAAATCCGCTTAATTATCTTCATCTTTTTCACCTTTATCTCAATATACTTTTTTAACCTTAGTCTTCACCTATGTAAAGCGTGCCTCAAATCATAACAATTCCAAGTACTACAAAGGATATCCCGGTAACGATAACAATTCCCTTCGCCAGTCCTGCAGGTAGCCTGTTGAACGTTTTTGATACAAGCTCCAATTCAATGAAGCCGCTTGTACCAATTGTGCCGTCATCTTTATAGTCCGGATTTTTCATTTTAAACAGCACAGAGAAGAGAATGAAAATTCCCCACAGTATTAGAGCGATTCCAAGAAACGCTTTCAAAAAAAGCACCTGCCCTTCCCTTTGTCCACAATCCATATTGTACCATAATTGGAATGTCTGATTTAACAAATGTAAAAAATCTTGAAGCTCACTAATTGCCTTCAATAAGATTTCCAGAAATGAAGTTAGCGTAGGAAAAGACACCCCACCAATGCTGACTGTGGGATGTCTTTAGATCGGCCAACCAACCGTAGTATTTAACCAGCCGGAGCCGGAGCAGGTCCGGCAGCTGCACCACCTTTTCTTTGGCCAAGTTCCTGATCAAGAAGCAAAAGTGCCGAAGTATTGTTTCCTGCCAATCTCAAACGTTCCACTATGGTCAGGGATTGTGCTTCCTCATCAATCTGTTCTCTTAGGAAATCTTGAACAATGACTGCTGTCTGTGGATCGATTGGTCTAATGTAGTCATAAGCTTGGCGATACGCATTCGTAACGTAGCGTTCATGATCCAAAACCTTTTGGAATGTCTCAAGAGGTGTTCCAAAGTCACTCGGTTGTGCAGGAACAGCGTCTAACTTCACGACACCATCTTTTCCAGCTAAATAATCGATCAGCGTCAACATATGCCTGCGCTCCTCTTCAGACTGAATCCTTAGCCACTTTGCCATTCCCGTGTAATTTTTACGATCCATATAAGCTGACATCGCCAAATATAACGTGCTCGATACGTGTTCAATTTGGATCAGATTATTAATGAGCTGCTCAACCTCTTTTTTTACCAATTCATACACTCCTATTCGTTTGTACTCTCGATATAGGATATGTGTAGATTATCGCCCTGTGCGGATTCACCAATTTTTTAATTATTAATAATACACATCTAAAAGCACCCTAATGTATAAGCGTTTTAGTGAGATACATAATAAAGCGTCACCTTTCAATGTTTATTAAATATAAACAAGGGTATCGAAGAACCTATTCTGAAAACCTCATAGAAAACGCTTACATTAATCAAAATCACTGTTTTGAAAGGAGTTTTTTTATGAAGAAAAGATTTTTTATGGTACCGATTATTTTGGGGCTATTATTGCTTACAGCATGCAGCTCAGATGAAGCAGCTGATAAGAAATCCAGTAAAGAGAAAAATCCAAACAAACAAAAGCAGGAAGCTTTAAAGATCAGTATGGTGATCCCCGGTAACATTAAAGACAAAGGATTTATGGAATCTGGTTACAATGGTTTGATGAAGATTAAAAATGATTTAGGGGCTAAAGTTGATTATATAGACAAAATAAAACCCGAAAAGCAATCAATGACCAATGCTTTGGAACAATTAGCTAAAAAACAGCCAGACATGATTATTATGCATGGTGGACAAGGCTCTGAAGCGACAGAAAGTGTCGCTAAAAAATATCCGGATATTCAATTTGTCGTAACACAAGGTCACGTAAAAGGCTCGAATTTATCTAGCTTTGAGGTATTACAAGAAGAATCAGCATACTTGGCTGGTGCAGCCGCAGGTCTACTTACAAAAAGTGAAACAGTCGGCCATATGTCAGGGATCAGGGTAGTTCCAGGACTTAAAGGCAGAGCAGCATTTGCAGATGGTTTGAAACAAACGAACCCCGAAGCAAAACTTCTTACAAGCTTCATTGGTGATCAAGATGATAATGCTTTATCCAAAAAATATGCCGAAGCTCAAGTTGAAAAAGGTGCCGATATTATATTTACAATGTTAAATTCCGGTAGAGAAGGCGTAACGGAAGTACTAAAAGCTAAAAAATTAAAGCATATCGGTAATGTGAAAGACTATGTTAAAGAGGATCCTCAAGTATTCATAGCATCAGCCGTAGCGGATTCAGGAATGGCAGGCTTTATAGCTGCAGAAAAGCTTAAAAACGGCACATATAAGCCAAATGTAAATGAACAAATTGGCTTGGAGAACAGTAAAGCAGTCAGACTCAGCCTGTCTCCTGATGTCCCTAAATCTGTAAAGGACAAAATCGATAATTTAAAGAAGAAAATAGAAAGTGGAGAAATAAAAGTTAAAGTAGATTATGATGGACCTGAATTCAAATTGGAGAAGTAATGGGCCCGCCTTAGAAGGATGATATAAATCCTTCTAAGGCTTTTTGGTAGATACAAAGCCCATGCTTTTCTATTGCTGAGTACACTTTCAAATATATACAAAATATCTTGAATAGCATTTAAGTCTCTTGATATTATAAAGCAAACCTACCAGATAAGAATTTCTGAGTTAACCATTAACTAAATCAATTCTCCATACCTTTAAGATTTATCTTACTCATATTTTGTAGCAACAATAAAATCAAAAGCCCCCGTTGAACTAATCTCATTTTTATATTGAAAATTATATAATAAAATTATTGCATTATATGTTTTTTTAGGTTTATACTTTTCTGGACTTTTGGGATGACAATTTCTTCATACGAACACCCTTCTAATAATGCTGAAATATCTCTACTACTACTCGTATAGACCGCTTTTTCTATAGTGTCCTCATCTGTTTCAGCCATACCAATATTAAAATCGATAAAGAATTGGGATGGAATAGACTCGCCATCCTCATCATACGTTAAATCAACATACTCTCCTATTGAGTCCTCATCGTTAATATTCCCTAACCAAATTGAAACCCATCCTTGTTTTTCCATTATAGTAGCCTCCTACTTTAATCTTAGACCTTGTAGTAAAGATGAAACTCCACCCTCTAATCTATAATTAGCCCAATTATTAAGTCCTCTAACAAATGTAATATAGTCGCTAGAAGTATCTATTATTGCTAATAAAGCATGCAGCGCCCGATTTCCCTGTTTTTTTGTTCCTTACCTTTCCCATCAGAGCCAAGAAAACAGGCGCAATCACCGCAAATCGAAAAACACCTGTTACCTAGGCAATCAAGTGCTTTTTAAGTTAGCTATATAAAATACTTCTTAGATTAAAACGACATCTCGCATAATTATATTGCAATCTTTTATAAACAAAATATCATTATAAAAACTCTTAATGGTACCGCCATCAAGAGTTTTTGATTTTCTTTAATCTCATTTATAATTTCTTTCTATTTATCTATCTTAGCAATCTTCTTCCCAAGCTTCTTTTGCATCCAATAACCTTTGTGATAAAAACTCATAAAAATTTCCTGCCGTATTATAGTCATCAAGTCCTCCTTGCTTATTCCACGCTATTACTGGGCACTCATTATTCTCCATATTGCTTGTATCTAAACAATAAGCATATTCATCTATATCTTCAATAACTATTAAATTCTCACTCATTCCTAAATCTCTATAACTCTCCGTTTCAATAACAACAGTAGCAATATTAGACTTAGCCACTCCTAAAATATCTATACCATATAAACCACCAGACCCATAATTTTTTAAAAACCAACTATAACTTTCTGGCAATTTTAACTTTAGGGTATCTTGAACATAATCAATCTGTTTTCCATCTACTCCCCCGGTAAAATCATCGGGTTCCATATTTTCTTTAATAAAATTTGTTAATTCCTCTTTATTCATTCAGAATTACTCCTTTTACAATTCACCTTTATCTATTTGTTTAGCTCTCCATCTCCAATATTTCGATCTAAAGTTTTCATATTCTTTTTTAAAACAGGATCACTTCTAAAGCTCCCTCTATTCTCCACTAAACCATGCAATATTTTATCATATTCTTTATGCATACTACTCGGGAGCTCCACCATTGATCCAGGTTCAATTGACCATGCTGGATTCGGCATTGAGCTCTGTATTTGGGAAAGATAGTCTTTCATGACCGTGAACTTTTCCTCAGGTGCCTACAATCTCATTGCTTTATAGTGATCGAGATCAAGCAGCTGTTCAACTGTTTTCTTGCCCTTCTCCTTCTCATGACGCACGGAAGTATTGAATTCCCAGGTTTTCAGCTGTTCCAGAGCTACGATATCTGACACGCTTGTCATGATGTTATTCGCTTCATCTGCTAGATTTTCAGTCTGGTCTTCAAGCTTATCCAGTGCTTTTGCGACGTCCTGTTCAATGAATTTCTCGTTTATGTATCCCTTCACATGCGGTCCATAGGAATGAATGGCTTCCTTTATCTCACTAAGTACTTTGCTGTATTCGCTTAAGAACTCCAGCATATAGGTTAAAAACATCTCATGACATAATCTATAAAATGAAAAGATCGATTCTGCTGTTTTACCTTTGAATGAATCTTCCAATGACGTCAGAGCGTTTATGGATAATAATCATAAGGTCCTTTCAACCAATCTCTCCACCAACTCATCTAGTTCCTGTATTGCCCGTTCTCTACTATTCTTCACGCACTCCGGATTTTTGCACGGATAGAAGTTCACTCCGAACGAATGCACAATTGTCATTCCGTTTCTTCCTCCGCAGTTTTTGCACTTTCCTGCTGATTCACTAACCATCTATGAAAATCCCCTTCGCCTGTAATCAGGTCCAGACATATGAATAATCTCAGTCCGCTCCAGCACACGGGACAAGTTGCGGTCATTCAATCTCTGCTTCAGACCCGCACCATTCAAATTCGTCGTATATATTGTCGGTTTGCCAGCACGCGCGTCAAGCACTTCAAATAGCTTCGTCTGCACCCAACTATCGCCTTCCTGCTTCGGATTCATATACTCTGCCCCCAGATCATCAAGTACAAAAAGCTCGACCTCACCGATGACCTGAAACAACTTAGCTTCACTAAAATTGCTACTCTCCCGAAATGCATCTTTAATTTGCGTAAGCAGTTTTGGCAAAGATAAAAACAAGGCACTGTGTCCTTTCTCGATAAGCACTTTGGAAATTGCCGCTGACAGATGGCTCTTTCCCACGCCATAATCCCCATACAGAAGCAAATTTCCAGATTTGTTCACATCAAAGCTCTCCGCATAGTTGACCAGCCGCTCCTTCACCCGCTGTAGCTCTTGCGTCGGCGCCGTGTAACTCTCAAACGTTGCTCGGCGAAGCGCCTCATTCAGCAAGGATTGTTGTCCGAAGGCCTTTTCCATTCTCCGCATCTTCAAACGGCTTGCCTGAACAACAGCCTGTTTCGCAAGACGGATATTTTCACATTTACAGCCAAGATTCGCAACAATCCTTTCTCCTTTTCGCGGCCCGAACGGAATTGTCAGTTCCTTGCGTTGCACCTCTCTGCCACATCCGCCGCAAGTAAACTCTTCAAGCAAATCACCTGCAAGCCCGCTCCCAATCTTGTCCCGAATATGCAACATGACCATATCCCCCTAGAAACCGTAATCGTATTCGTACTTGGTTGCCGCTATCGTCTCCACTGGCGCTGGCTGACGCTTCTGCTGTCTCACCTTGATGACTAGCGCATCAAAACGCTTACGAAGCTTTGCCGGGGACAGCACGACAGACATCTCGAAGTCATCCTGCTGTGCCCAATCAATCAAGTATCTGATCTGCTCCTCCGTCCGCTTATCAAGCTCCATCATCTTGCGAATATCATCAGCCCATTTTTGTAGATCCGGTTCCAAATGTTCCGGATTGTTGCGTTTGATCTGTTCGTAGAAATGCTGGGCAAGCTTATAATGCATAGAAGAAACGTCGTAAACGCGTTTGCGACGAATAATCTTTTGATCTTGATCTTTAGCCTTATTAGCCTGTATAGCCTTATTGTTATACTTCTGGCTAAGTTCGCCATCAATTTGAGATTCGTTCAGTCTAATTTCCGCAAATTTTTTTGGCTGTTTATGAGGTTCCTGATATTTTTCATAGTTCAATACTGTAAAAAGCGTTCCATGACTCACTTCTTTTATAGAAATCCGCTTAGCTTTCACCAATTTCTGAACACAGGTGTATATAGTTTGTTTTGAATATGCCTTATGGCCACGTCCAACTTTATAAGCAAGATCCTCAGCCAATTTTTCATACGACCTTACATATTGCCCCTTCTGCAAGCGAATCCCAGCCGTTCTTGTCCCATCCTGATGGGTTGCCTTTCCAATTAGTAGCATGAACAAGCGAAATGTCGACACATCATGCCACAAGTCAGATTCAAAAATATGACGTGACATCTTGAAATAATTTATATGCATTTGAAATGCACCTCCTACTACCATGAATCGAAACGAATTGGTTAGAGGGGGCGTCTTGCATGAATTTTTATTAAAAAGAAACTGACCCTCTATCTGCTAGAGTCAGTTTCTTTAGTGAATATTTTTCTAAATTATTGAGGCCTTCCTATTCTCATTTATTCTTGAAAATCCTTAAACTAAACTCCCATTTTACCGGGCTGGTCTCATCTTCTCTCAAAAGCTAAGAGCTCATTCCTCTAGATGTAGATCTTAGAAAAACAATCTGGAAACTATCTCCCTTTTCCCACTAGATATTGACTAATTTAAAATAGAATTTATAATAGTTACATCAATTGCATAATAAAAACCCTCATCAAACCGATGGGGTAGAGGTTGCGGTTTTTATGAGTAAGGCGGACGAGATGCAGAGACATTGACTGACTCCGCTTGAAAGGAAAAACTGCCGAAGTGTGCTTTTATCTCTGAATGAGCACGCTGGGGCTGTCTCCGAATAGGAACAGAACTGTCACGATTGGTCACCAGCCGTTCGTGTTGAGCTATCTTCAGGAAGGTAGGATGCGGGCTGTCAATCATGTCACCTGAATCTGCTTCGGTGGCATTTTTTATTGCAGGCTCCTTCCAGATTTGAATAGCTAAATGGGCTTTCAGCTCAATCCAGCTAGAAAAGGAGTATCATCTATGCATTCAACAGAAGAAAGTAACAATCATTCCGCTGCTGGTACGGTTCCTGTCCAGAAAGAAACGAATGACCTTAAGCGTAATTTAAAAGCACGTCACTTAACGATGATTTCCCTCGGTGGAACAATCGGAACAGGACTCTTCCTTGCAAGTGGCGGCGCGATCCATACTGCCGGTCCCGGTGGAGCAATCGTCTCCTATCTCGTAATCGGGATCATGGTCTATTTCTTAATGACGAGTCTTGCGGAAATGGGCGCTTACATGCCTGTTGCCGGAAGCTTCAGCACATATGCCACCAAGTTTGTCGACCCTTCATTCGGGTTTGCCCTTGGCTGGAACTATTGGTATAACTGGGCAATTACGATTGCTGCAGAATTATCAGCCGTTACAATGATCATGAAATTCTGGTTCCCTCACACCCCCTCCATTATTTGGAGTGCTCTATTTCTCGTGATCATGTTCTTATTGAACTATTTGTCAGTAAGAGGATTCGGGGAAGCTGAATATTGGTTCGCCTTGATTAAAGTAATTACCGTAATCATCTTCCTCATCTTCGGAGCATTGATGATCTTCGGAATTCTCGGCGGCGAGACGATCGGCGTCAAGAACTTTACAATCGGAGATGCACCGTTCCATGGCGGATTCATGGCGATGCTCGGAATCTTCATGGCAGCCGGTTTCTCATTCCAAGGTACAGAGTTGCTTGGTGTTGCAGCTGGTGAAACAGAAGATCCTGGCAAATCCATTCCAAAAGCTGTAAAGACTGTGTTCTGGCGCATTCTGTTATTCTATGTACTTGCGATTCTTGCCATCGGCTTGATCATCCCTTATACAAACGGGAACCTTGCTAGTGACGATGTAACAGTAAGTCCGTTCACAATTGTCTTCCAAAAAGCAGGAATTGCCTTCGCTGCTTCTGTCATGAATGCAGTCATCCTGACAGCTGTCCTATCTGCAGGGAATTCCGGAATGTATGCTTCAACACGCATGCTCTGGAATCTAGCCCGTGAAGGAAAGGCACCTGCATTTCTTGGTAAACTCGATAAACGTGGCGTACCTGTCAACGCCCTGATCATAACATCCTTGGTCGGAACACTTGCCTTCCTTGCTTCACTGTTTGGTGATGGTACCGTTTATGTTTGGCTCCTGAATGCATCAGGAATGTCCGGATTCATCGCGTGGCTTGGCATCGCAATCTGCCACTACCGATTCCGTCGGGCTTTCGCTGCTCAAGGTAAGAGCCTGGATGTTCTGCCATACAAGGCAAAGCTGTTCCCGTTCGGTCCACTATTCGCGTTTGCGGTTTGTGCTTTTGTCGTACTCGGACAGAACTATTCAGCCTTTATGGGTGACCATGTCGACTGGTATGGTGTCATCGTTTCCTATATCGGGATTCCGCTATTCTTAGCATTATGGCTTGGCTACAAATTTACGAAGAAGACAAAAATGCTTCATTTGAAAGACTGTGATTTGTCCAATTAATTACAAAAGCACGCCCTGAGTGGCGTGCTTTTTATTTTCTGCTCAAAGTGCCTTTATATCCATCATCTACCAAACTGTCATCCTTGTTCTCCCATCATTTTCTTCTGTTATATATTCGACTTTTTCTATACTATTTTTCAATGCATTTTCATATATATCTTTCAATAAAACAAAATCTTTGGCATAGATTTCTATGTAGGCGCCATCAGCAACAAGGATAATGATTTCGCAAGCACTTTCCAGAAAGTCATGATAAGTCTCAATTTCCAACATATCAGCTTCACTTGGAAAAGCCTTCATGTCTAAAAAATAAATAGTATAGGAGTCTCCATGTTTAATTGAGTGGTTCACTTCTTCTCCATTAATTGTATCTTCCAGCGGGAACAAAGACTGATCATTTTCACCATAAGATTCATCACGGTCTATCTTCCAGCAATATGCTGAGAAGTTCATAGGCTCAAGCAACTTTCTGATTGAAACACCATCACTCTCTGACAAGCTAACATTTACTCCACGCAGCAATTTTTATCCCTCCTTTTGCATGCAAGTAACTGGAACTTCCCACTCGCCCTGCTCACTCAAAAAATGCGTACCCAACCCAAATACTCGGATCAGACACGCATTTATTTCTAAACAAAGTTTATCAGAAACTTATCCCCAAATCTCTTTCGCAATATCTACAACATATTTCAACTTCGCCCACTGTTCCTCTTCAGTCAAAATGTTTCCGTGGTGAGTGGAAGCGAAACCGCATTGCGGGCTGATGCACAATTGTTTCAATGGCACGTATTGTGTCGCTTCTTCCACACGGGCTTTGATGTTTTCTTTATCTTCCAATTTGCCGTGCTTTGAAGTGAATACGCCGAGGACGACACGAGGACCGCCATTTGGAATGTGTTCCAGCGGAGTGAAATCACCGGAGCGGTCATCATCGTACTCAAGGAAGAACCCGTCCACTTTTTCCTTAGCGAACAAAGTTGGCGCGATTTTCGCGTAGCTGCCTTCGAACGCCCAGTTGGAGCGGTAGTTACCACGGCAGAGATGTGTTGTAATCGTGAGATCTTCCGGCTTGCCTTCAAGTACACCGTTCGCAACGCGCAATGCCAATTGAATAAGCTGTTCACGAGTATAGGCACTGTCATTGAAGGGAATTTCCGGTGCGTTCAGGCCAGCGATATATACGTCATCAAGCTGCAAATAGCGGCAGCCCGCATCATAAAAAGCCTTGATTGCATCGCGGTACGTCTTGATGATATCCTCTGCGTATTCTTCAATATCCGGATAAATATCTTTGTTGCGAATGCCCGCGTTGAACAACTGGTTCGGGCTTGGAATGGTCTGTTTGGCAACAGCACGGTCCCCAACGATTTCCTTGAACTCAACAAATTCCTTAATATGCGGATGATCTGCGTTGAATGAGATTCTTCCATTTACTCGAATATCGTAGCGTTCCGTTTCTTCTCCTTTGAATTTGAAGCCATGTTCAGGCACATAGCCTTCTACGCCGTTCAAATGCTCAAGGAAATCTGTATGCCAGAATCTGCGGCGGAATTCACCATCTGTAACGGCCTGCAGTCCGACTTCAATTTGCTTATCAACAATCTTCTTAATTTCTTCTGTTTCTATCAGATACAATTCCTCGGAAGTAATGCTGCCTTCCTGGAAATCCTTTCTTGCCTTATGGATTCGCTCCGGACGAAGCAAGCTCCCTACATGATCTGCTCTGAATGGCGCTTTCGCTGCTGTGTTTGTCATTGAAGTACTCCCCCTCGTCTTATCTGATAACTCTCTTAATGCGAACCAGCAAGGTTTAAAACAGCCCCCTCTTCTTAGTTAGAAGAGGGGGCGAATGTGATTAACGCATGACCAGCTCTTCTTATCTTCCGCATGATTTTCTGGAATTGGCACAGTACTTGAACAAGTCCGCTGCCGAGGCTTCAAAGGGCCAGTCCCTCCACCTCTCTGGATAAGAATATTTAGAATTATCAATTTAAAATAACTATAGCTTCCTAAAGGTAAGTTGTCAACTAAAAATAACACTGTTTCAAATAGTCTATATTTAATATAACCGGAGGCCTTGTCCCTTTTGACGTTTCAGTCAACCGACAAGCCCAATTAGAAGATAAACAGCCGTTCCCCAAATGAAAAGAGCGGAGCATTTATTGAAAATAGTCATCAAATTCCCTGATCTTTCGAGCCGCTTCATTGAGTTGCCCGCCAATGTCAATGCGAAGAACCAGACCCATGATACGGCGATGCACGTAATTGTGAAGAGGATTTGATCTGTACCGGCGTATTTCAATGCGCTCGTACCAATCACACCAACTATATCGATGATGGCGTGAGGATTCAGCAAGGATACAGACAGGGCGAAGACGATCTGTTTGTTAATTGGCAGCGCCTTCCCCACTGTTGAAGTAGAAGGACTGGATCGCCAAATTGAATAACCCATATACATTAAAAATAGTATGCCTGCGCTCATCAACCCAAGACGCAGCCACTCGAACTGCAAAACGATTACCGATAACCCGAACACAGCGACAAGGATGAGGAATGTGTCACAAATGGCGGCTGTAATCGTTGCAGGAAATGCACTCAGCAGCTTTGGCTGTGTAGCTCCTTGTGTAAATACAAAAACATTTTGGACGCCAAGCGGCAATATGAGTCCAAATGCGAGAATGACTCCATGTATCATTGCTTCCATTTTGTCATCTCCTTTCCCACTATTACTTTATATGTTTTTTCTCTCAATGAAAATAAGTCTCCGCAAAAATGGCTGCTTTCCTGCTCTATTACTTAAAACTGTTTAACACAAAAACACTTTGGAACCCCCAATGTCCAAAGTGTTTTTGTATACTCATATGTTTACTTACAACTCGCACATACAGCAGCATCCCCTACAAGAAAAAACAAGCAGCCCCAAATAAGAGCCGCTCGCCATATACAAGATATCTATCCAAACATCGTAAACAGACCGAAACCAGCCAAAATGCTGCCCCCGAGCAATTCACTATATCTTCCAAAGAACCCGCGTACTTTTCTGCCGATCAAAAGACCGAGCCACGTTAGCAAAATACTCATAACTCCAAAGGCCGCGATGACAAATAAGGTCTTTGATTGCGATAGTCCAAGACTTAATCCTGCCGAGAAGCTGTCGATGCTCACTGTGAAAGCAAACAGCAGCAAGCCAAAACCGGCCGGCTGGAACAGCATCTCTTCCTGTTCGCGAAATGCTGAGAAGAACATTTGAGCACCAATGCCAAGCAAAAGCAAACCTCCAAGTAACTCCGCCCATTCGCCGAACCTGCCTGAGATAACCTGTCCAAGCAGAATCCCTATGTATGGCATGGCCATATGAAATAAACCGATTACGAAACCGATAATTGCAATTCGTTTCAGACGCAGCTTCTGCATGCCAAGTCCAAGGCTTACACTGAAAGCGTCCATGCCAAGTGCCCCGGCAAGTAGAAGCAATGAAACCATTTCCCTCAAATCATTAGAATCCATCCGACACACTCTCCCCTGACCATATATGCTTGTTCATTCTATGCCTGTCCGTCAGAGGTTATGAGCATGAAAAAAAGCCCTCCCAATGACGGAAGGACTTCAACTCTCAAAGTCGATTACTATAGGATCATATGCTTTTCAGCAGCTTTTGCAAGCCGGTTCATAATCGCTTCACCAATACCTGAACGAGAGAAAGCTTCGCAAATTAGAAGATCGGCATCTTTTTCAGTATAATGGCGCAGTGCTGCATAAAGGTTAGCCGCAATTTCATTGGGCTCTGTGCCAAGCACTTTGACATGAGGAAGATCCAAATGATCCGCAGTCGATTTGCTCGCGAGCACAGCAACACGTTTGCCTTCTGATTCTACTTTTCGCACAAACTCCTTAATTTTAGAAGCATCGCCTTGGACAAGTATAAGCGGAAGAACAGGAGCATAATGACGATACTTCATTCCAGGTGCTTTCGGCTTGTCCGATTCAGGGATTCCGTTCGTTGATGCAAGTTTCTCCCCGATCGCCTCTTCAATCATTTCCTGCGTAATGCCGCCAGGTCTAAGCACAACAGGCAGCTTACCAGTACAATCAATGACAGTTGATTCCACACCAATTCCAGTCGCTCCACCATCGACAATGCAGGCAATTTTGCCATCAAGATCTTCAGCGACATGAAAGGCTGTCGTCGGACTTGGCTTGCCTGATGTATTCGCGCTCGGTGCCGCAATTGGACAACCACTCTCCCGGATCAGGGCGAGCGCGAGCGGATGGTCAGGAATTCGGATGCCGACTGTCGCAAGCCCTGCTGTTACGTTATCGGCAAGGCCACCTCTATGCGGAAGAACATATGTGATTGGCCCAGGTGAAAAGCGGTCCATCAGCTTCTCTGCATAATCAGGAATTTCCTGTACGAGTTCCCGACAATGTTCCACAGATGCAACATGGACAATAAGAGGATTATCCTGAGGTCGGCCTTTCGCAGCAAATATTCCACTCACTGCCACTTCATTCGCCGCATCCGCTCCAAGCCCATAAACCGTCTCAGTCGGGAATGCAACAAGTTCCCCTTTCGCCAACAGGGCAGCTGCTTTTTTTATTTTTTCTTCATCTATATGAATATCCGTTATCTTTAAATGTTCTGTTTTCATCATATCCGCTACCTCTTTTCCTTCTTACATTTTAGCGGATTGACTTTGTTTGTGCAAAAAAGCATCCAGCTCTAAATCCAATTCCCAACTTATTCACATTATCCACAGAAAAACAGCTAAAAACAAAACTGCCCATGCATTTTATACACAGGCAGTTTTTTAAGAACGCTGATTTTATCGGATATTATTTTATCAAAAAGTAATTATACACATTTTGTCGAATTTTTACACAACTTATTCACATGGCTATGTGGATACTGTGCATAGTTTTCTGAATTCAATCTTATTCATGAAAACTGTCCACTTAGCAAACTTGATAAATCCACCAATTGCCAATCTTTTCACCTGTTTGTCCAGAGCTTGCTGGGGATTCTTGTGGACTGAATTGCAAAGCTTCCAACAAGATATCCAGTGCCGGCTGATGACTGTGGACATGTACTTGCCTCGTTTGCTGCTCTCTTGCCAGAAGAAGAATCGCTTCAAGAATGTATGGCAATCTTGCAGCTTCTTCTCTTTCAATGAATAGTTGCTTGAGCCATCGGTCTTCGAAGCTCTGCTTTTCCAGAACAAAGCAGCCGATAATCTTGCCCGGAATTCTAATAACATATCCTTCGTTCGCAAGCGTACGTACATCAATTGACCGGTTCTTCGTTACAAAAGATTGCAGCTCTTCAAAAATCGCCTCATTGGCTTGGATCAATTCCACGATTTCCACCTCTTCTATAAGTTTGTCATTTGCTAGATTGTATGCGGCAATCTATCTGTTCATGACAAACCGAGCCATTCCAATAGGAAAAACTTCACTTTAACTTCCTGTTTCGGTTGTTTCGGCAGGCCGTCTTCAGAAGCAGTTGTCGTACCGAATGAGAAGTCTAGGAAGCAGAGCGGCGGGAAGAGAACACACCACCAGTTGGCACCTTCGCCTTTGCCAAGTGTAATGAGTACTGCCTCATATTCACCTGCAGGATATACATAGTTTCCGTACATTTTAACCGGGAACTGAATGTTCTTTCCATACTCTACCTTGACCGTCTGACTGCTCTTCTCTTCTGCTAGTACTTCGGCTGCCATTTGCTGAATTGTATCTGTTTTAGAAGCAATCAGCTTGCGTGCTTCTTCAATGTCATCAATATCTTCAACCCATACTGCGATCTCTTCACTAATGCGATCGCGGACTTTACGCTTTAATCTCTGGTCTGCATCATTGTCACTGTTAGCGAGAATGCGCAAACGAATTGCTTCATCCGGGATGACCTGATAATCTTCTGCATTTGCTTTATCTGTATTTATAAGAGAAAGTACGTTCACGATTATAAAATAAATAACAATAATTGCGATTGAGTAAGTAATTAGTTTTTTCATTTGCCAGTACCCCCTGAACCTTTGTAAGAGTCAGTATGGGCACGCTGGCAAAATATTAAACTCACAAATTAAAAAATCTATTAATCTTTCTTTTGCATTGTTACGATTCGGTCTTTGCCATTGATGTCTTTTAAGGTCTGTATGTGAGCCTCTGGGAATTTGTTTCGGATAATCGTCGGCACCGTTTCTCCCTGATCATGGCCGATTTCGAACACGATACCACCTTCTGGATTCAAGACTGCGCTTGATTGCTGCACAATTGCTTCATACGCAGCAAGCCCATCGTTCTCTGCAAACAAAGCCATCTCCGGGTCGTATTCAGTTACTGTCCGTGAGAGATTTGGTTTTTCATTATAGGGAATGTACGGCGGGTTCGAAACGATGAGATCGACTTTTTCACCCGCTTCTATTAACGGCTCCAGGAAACTTCCGTGCATGAATCTCACATCCGCTCCAAGTTCAGCAGCATTTTCCCTGGCTACATGAAGTGCTTTTTCGGACAAATCAATAGCCATTACCTCGGCTCCAGGCAGTTCAAGCGCCAATGTAATGCCGATAATGCCGCTCCCTGTCCCGACATCGACAATGCGGAAAAAATCGTTATTCATTGTCTTCGCTATCCGTATGGCTTCTGCAACAACTTCTTCTGTCTCAGGTCTTGGAATAAGCACGTCGCGGTTCACTTTTAACATGCGACCATAGAATTCCTCCATGCCGATCAGATGCTGGACTGGAACTCCGGTCTGAGCATGGTTTTCCACATCATTGTGAAAGTGAGCGAGCTTTTCCTCATCAACCGTTTCACGCATTTTCATGAAAAAATCATTGCGTGAAAGACCTAAATGATGCTGCAGAAGAATTTCTGCAACACGTGGTTCCGCTCCGTTCTTTTCCAAAAAAAGAGAAGCCCGTTTCAGGACTTCATACAATTTTGTTTCCATTCTTATTCTCCGATCTGGGACAGGCGCTTCGTCTGGTCTTCCATGACGAGTGCGTCGACGATTTCATCCAGCTTGCCTTCAAGAATCTGGTCAAGCTTCTGAATTGTCAAGCCGATGCGGTGATCCGTCACGCGGTTCTGAGGGAAGTTGTACGTACGGATACGCTCAGAACGATCCCCTGTACCGACAGCCGATTTACGAGCATCATCATACTCAGCTTGCGCCTCTTGCTGGAACTTATCATAGATACGGGCGCGAAGAACTTTCATCGCCTTTTCCTTGTTCTTGATCTGAGACTTCTCGTCCTGGCATGATACAACAATGCCAGTCGGAACGTGTGTCAAACGGACTGCAGACATCGTCGTGTTAACACTCTGTCCACCCGGGCCGCTTGATGCAAATGTATCAACTCGGATATCTTTTTCATGAATGTCGACTTCGACTTCTTCCGCTTCCGGCATAACGACAACTGTCGCTGTTGATGTATGAATGCGGCCGCCTGATTCTGTTTCCGGCACACGCTGTACGCGATGCGCTCCGTTTTCGAACTTCAGACGTGAGTATGCACCTTTTCCGTTCACGATGAAAATGATTTCCTTATATCCACCGACACCTGTCGTATTCGCATCAATAACTTCCGTCTTCCAGCCATTTGCCTCGGCATAACGGGAATACATGCGGTAAAGGTCTCCTGCGAACAATGCCGCCTCGTCTCCGCCAGCCGCTCCACGTACTTCCATAATAACGTTCTTCTCATCGTTCGGATCCTTGGGCAAGAGGAGAATTTTCATCTCATCTTCAAGTGCTTCCTTACGCTGTTCAAGCTCATCGATCTCCGCTTTGGCGAGCTCGATCATTTCAGAATCCGACTCTTCTTCAAGCATCTCTTTCGCATCTTTCAGTCCAGTCGTCACATCTTTATATTCGCGATATGCTACTACGACATCCTCCAGGCCAGACTGCTCCTTGGAGTATTCACGCAACTTGTTCGTATCACTGATGATCTCAGGATCACTCAGCATTTCATTCAATTTATCATAACGGTCTTCCAATGATTGCAATTGATCAAGCACAATTGTCCACCTCTCTCATTAACAGTCCTATTATAGTATACCCGCTGTACAAGGGTCAAAGTAATGTTTGAATAGCACTTTCTCTTTTAAAAAATTAAGGCATGCAGAATCGCTTTGAACTGCATGCCTTGCTTTCGCTGTCTGTTTATTAAAAATGAAGCCTGTTATTAAGAATGGTTCGTTTTTGTTTCGTGTATAGCGAGCCTGTTCAACAATTTACGACTCGATTCATTCACTCCCAATACAGTAACCTCATTCTCTTTTTCCTTATACTTCATAATCACTTTATCGACTGCGCCTACTCCGGAATCATCCCAAATATGCGCTTCTGTGAAGTCGATAATGATTTCTTTATTAGTCAGATCCATATCAAATGCATCAACGAATGATTCGACTGAAGCGAAGAACAATTGACCTTTTATTTTATAGATAATCTTGCTGTTCTGCAGTTGTTCGGTAACTTTGATTTTTGAGATTTTCGCAACAAATGTAATCGCGCTGAGGATGACTCCGGCAATGACTCCTTTGGACAGATCATGTGTCATTAGGACAATAACGACTGTAACAACCATAACCACCGCATCAGACTTAGGAGCTTTCTTCAAATAAGCAAAAGAACCCCAGTCAAATGTGCCGATACATACCATAATCATGATTCCTGCAAGTACCGGCATCGGAATTTTTACAACGAGGTCACCAAGAACGAGAATGAGGAATATTAGGAAAGCCCCAGCAACAAATGTGGAAAGTCTCTTTCTCCCGCCCGATTTTACATTGATGACAGACTGACCAATCATTGCACAACCGGCCATGCCTCCGAAGAAGCCATTGATAAAGTTCGCAATCCCCTGACCGCGTGCTTCTCTATTCTTATTACTCCCTGTATCTGTCATGTCATCGACAATGGATGATGTGAGTAATGTCTCAACTAGCCCGACTATAGCTAGAGAAATAGAATACGGGAAGATGATTTTGAACGTCTCCCATGTAAATGGAACGTCCGGAATAAGGAAACTAGGCAAAGACTTTGTAATTTCTCCAAGGTCTCCTACTGTTCGTAAATCCAGATGGCCGTATACCGCAATCGCTGTCAAAACGACGATCGCGATGAGCGGTGCCGGAATTGCCTTGAAGAACCTCGGTACGATGTATACAATCAATAGAGTGACCGCTACGAAAATATAAGTCATATTCGAGATATTGAAGAAATGCGGCACCTGAGCCATGAAGATCATAATGGCCAAAGCATTGACAAATCCAATCATGACTGCGCGCGGTATGAATTTCATCAGCCTTGCAATTTTACAGGCACCGAAGATGAACTGAAGCACTCCTGTCAAAATCGTCGCAGCAAGCAAATATTGAAGCCCAAATTCCTTTACGAGCGGAGCCATGACGAGTGCCATCGCCCCTGTCGCAGCCGAGATCATTGCAGGTCTGCCGCCCGCGAAGGAAATAATAATCGCAATACAGAAAGATGCATAAAGCCCAACCATCGGATCGACTCCCGCAATGATTGAGAACGCGAGTGCTTCCGGTATAAGGGCCAATGCAACGACAATTCCAGACAGAATATCTGCCCGGACATTTGAAAACCATTCCTGTTTTATTTTTTCAACCATGATGTGTTCTCCTATCTATTCAGTAAAATACTATGAAAGTATAAATTGATATTTCCCTCAAACAGTTTATCACCTATTTTCCCATAAAGGAACCATTTCGGGAAAATCAGTAGAAAGCTATGCTATTAATTATCTGGAGGATTTTATGATCATTGGATATATGCGGCCGAATTCCGAAGATGAGAACTGTGAGAAACAATTGACATTGCTAAAGAAACACGGTTGTGATGAATTTTTCGTGGAAACCCACGCTTCAGCAAAGAGAAGAGTGGAGCTGCAGTCGCTGCTGTCAAAGTTATCCCCTGGGGATAAGATTGTGTTCGAACGGCTCTTCACACTTGGGGATTCAACAAAACATCTAAAAGAAATGATTGATGAAATAGAAAGTAAATCCGCTTTCCTCCATTCCATTTGGGAAAAGATCGATACGAGCGATCAAACAGATTATCCATTTAGCGAAATCGTTCATCATTTGGCGAATTTCCAAAGCGATATGATTAGTGAAAGCACGAAAAAAGGGCTGTATGAAGCGAAGCAAAAAGGCACTTCTGCCGGTCGTCCCCGCAAACCGGACGAGAATGTAAAACGCGCAATCACAATGTATGAAAGCAAGAAATACACCCTTGAGGAAATTAAACAAGAAACAGGCATCAGCAAATCGACTTTATACCGTTATCTAGAAAAATGAATTTCCAAGTAAAAAAGGAGTGGCAAGATCACCACTCCTTTCTGTTCTGTCTTATTGCTTTTCTTGCAATGTACAAAGCTGGCTTTTGCTAAGCGGGTGTCCCGGCACATCATGATGGTGGCGACATCTCGGTTCATAGCTTTCCGATGCTCCAACGAGAATAATAGGATCTTCATAAGAAGCCGGCGCTCCATCAATAAGTCGCTGCGTCCGTGTTGCCGGACCACCGCAAATCGGGCAAATGGCCGAAAGCTTGGTCACAAATTCAGCAATCGCAAACAGCTCTGGCATTGGTCCAAATGGCTCTCCTCGAAAATCTGTATCGAGTCCTGCTACGATGACCCGGATACCTTCATCAGCAAGCTGCTGCACCGCACCGACGATCGCACTGTCGAAAAATTGGACTTCATCTATTGCGACAATGTCAATTTTCTTTCGCTCAGCTGCCAATTCCTTTAGAAGCTCTTCCGTATTATCCACAGGACGCGCCAATGTTTTTGTCCCATTGTGGGAAACGACGTCACTTTTTGCATAACGATCGTCAATTCTCGGCTTAAAAACCCGGATATCCAGATGTGCATAAGTCGCTCGCTTCACCCGACGGATCAGCTCCTCGGATTTACCAGAGAACATGCTGCCGGCAATCACTTCAATCCAGCCGTCCTGTTTCATATATTCCTGCATCTCTTCTTCATCTCCTGACAGTTAGATTCCGATTCATCTACATTAGCATATTTGGAGAGCTTGAAGAAGGAACATCTCCTCTGATTGGACAGATTTTTACCGTATGTTTTGGAAAAAATTCCGGACCCCTGCTTGCATTTTCCAAACAAAAGAAAAAACCGCGGAACAGAGATGTTCACGCGGTTTATCGGAAACTTGCGGCAAGCCGCATATTCCGTAATTATTAGAGATTGTATTTCTTTTTGAAACGATCAACACGTCCGCCGACTTTGTCAGCTTTCTGCTTACCAGTGTAGAACGGATGTGTGTCAGAGCTGATTTCAACACGGATTACAGGGTAAGTGTTGCCATCTTCCCACTCGATTGTTTCGTCAGAAGATTTAGTAGAACCGCTCAAGAATTTGAAGTCTGAGCTAGAATCAAGAAATACAACTTTGCGGTATTCCGGATGGATATCCTGTTTCATTATAATACGCTCCTTATGCCCTGAATCCTTTGGAAACAGAGTTGTTTTGAGAGTCTTAGGAGACATTAGGTCCACGTTCAACTCACATTTCTACATTATAACAGCGCAACTCAACCTTTGCAAGACATGTCAGAAAAAGAAAAACAGCTGAAATTGAATTGCGTCCAAGTTCTGGAGTGATATGCACGGGTTGCTGTTAGAAACCTGGTATCTATCCCGTGCGCTTGTTTGAGATAAGCCCGGTAAGCTCTATTTTATTTAATCCGGCTCTCCGGGCTAGGAGCTGGCGTCATAGTCAATCGCTGCGCCGGATGCTAAGAACCGCATCCTCTGCACCGCTTGTCTATGAGCGGCGCTCCTTAACGAGCCCGGTAAGCTCTATTTTTTAATCCGGTTCAACTGGCTAGAAACTTGCGTCATAAGTCTTTCTCCTACAAAGTCCAAAATCAGGACTTTTCCGGTGAAATGCTTATGAGCTGCGTTTCTGGAAGAGCCAGTTTCACACTATTTTTTCCTCTTCATTTCTTCCTCTACCTGCGCTAGGAAGTCTTCGTTGCTTTTTGTGTTGCGGAGTTTTTTCAGGAAGCGTTCGAGGAATTCATGGGAGTCCTGCATTGATTTGCGCATGGCCCAAGCTTTCTCGAGATCTTCTTTTGGCAGAAGTAGTTCTTCTTTTCGTGTCCCGGAACGCAAAATATCGATTGCCGGGAAGATGCGGCGTTCAGCGAGCTGGCGATCGAGATGGAGTTCCATATTGCCTGTTCCTTTGAATTCCTCATAAATAACGTCATCCATGCGTGAACCTGTATCAACAAGCGCTGTAGCAAGGATTGTCAGACTTCCGCCTTCTTCAATGTTGCGTGCTGCTCCGAAGAATCGTTTCGGACGGTGGAATGCTGCCGGGTCAATACCACCAGAAAGTGTCCGTCCGCTTGGTGGAATCGCCAAGTTGTACGCACGGGCGAGTCTAGTAATGCTATCCATAAGAATAACGACATCGCGCTTATGCTCTACAAGACGCATCGCCCGCTCCAGCACAAGCTCAGAAACTCGGATATGGCTTTCCGGTACTTCATCGAAAGTCGAGCTGACAACATCAACATTCGGATGAACGGAGCGCTCAATGTCTGTTACTTCCTCAGGACGTTCGTCAACGAGAAGGATGATCAGCTTCGTATCCGGGTGATTTGTTGATATGCTGTGGGCAATTTGCTTAAGCAAAATTGTCTTACCCGCCTTTGGTGCAGCAACAATAAGACCGCGCTGCCCGAAGCCGACTGGAGCCATCATATCCATAATTCGCGTCGACAATTGGTTTTGTTCCGTTTCCATCTTCATAAGACGATCCGGATAGAGGGCAGTAAGTGCCGGGAAGTGAACACGTTCCTTCGCTGAATCAGGATTCTGGCCATTGACTGCATCTACATGCAACAGACCGAAGTAGCGCTCATTTTCTTTAGGCGGACGCACTTTTCCGGAAACTTTATCCCCATTACGTAAATCAAATCGGCGAATTTGAGATGCAGAAATGTAAATGTCCTCTGCACTTGGCGCATAGTTGATCGGACGCAAAAATCCGAATCCTTCCGAAGGGATGATTTCAAGAATACCATCCATGAAGAAGAACCCGTCTTTTTCCGCCTGCGCTTTCAAAATAGCGAAAATGAGTTCACGTTTTGTCAGTTTGGCATAATACGAGACTTTGTACTCGCGTGCCAGATTATAGATTTCTTTCAAAGTCAAAGTTTCCAGTTTTGATATTGTCAATCCGCTCATTCTATTATCACGCCTATTCTTATGAGTTATTTAAAAAAGTGAGATTCGATTTCCAATTGGAGGATCAAACTGGCAGCAGAAGCTGTAACAGATTGATCGGTTGAAGGCAATTGTAGAAGCTATATGATAGAAGTTTGCAATCTTGCATTTGCCGGTGTAACAGGAACCGCTAATTCAATAAAAAAATCAGAAAAATGCCGACAGATAATGCGGCAACTTTCATGAAAAAGCAGCTGCAGCGGATGAGCCGCCGCAGCTGGTTCTTAATTATTCAATGACAAGGTTCGGTTTAAGATCGAGTCTGTGTTCACCTTCAATAAAACGAACTGTACCGCTCTTCGCACGCATAACCATTGTCTGTGTCTTCGCTTTGCCGCCTTTAAACTGAACGCCTTTAAGCAATTCGCCATCTGTGACGCCTGTTCCTGCAAAGATTGCATCATCTCCGCCACAGAAGTCGTCCATATAGAATACTTTGTTAATATCCTCAATGCCCATCTTCTTGCAGCGCTCGCGCTGTTCATCGTCTTCCGGCATTAGGATTCCCTGCATTTCACCACCAAGGCATTTCAAGGCTACAGCCGAGATTACACCTTCAGGAGCACCACCAGTACCGAATAGGATGTCAACACCAGTTGAATCAAAAGCAGTGTTAATTGCAGCTGCAACATCTCCTGCTTCAATCAGTTTGATGCGAGCGCCTGCTTGGCGGATTTCATCAATGATTTCCTTGTGGCGCGGACGATCAAGAATAGTTGCGACAACTTCTTCAATGTCCTTGTTCTTCGCTTTAGCAACTGCTTTCAAGTTATCAGTAACAGATGCGTTAATATCGATCTTACCTACCGCTTCCGGGCCTACTGCAATTTTCTTCATATACATGTCCGGCGCATGAAGCAAGTGGCCTCTGTCCGCAATTGCAATAACAGCAAGTGCGTTCCATGAACCGTTTGCCACGATGCTCGTGCCTTCCACTGGGTCTACTGCAATATCTACATCAGGTCCGGAACCAGTACCAAGTTCTTCGCCGATATACAGCATTGGAGCCTCGTCCATTTCTCCCTCGCCGATAACGACTTTTCCGTTCATCGGAATTGTGCCAAGCACTTTACGCATAGCTTCAGTTGCTGCACCATCCGCTTCGTTTTTCTGACCTTTACCCATCCAGCGTGCTGCTGAAAGTGCTGCTGCTTCCGTTACGCGTACAATTTCCATTGTTAGACTACGTTCCATTGATGATCTCTCCTTTAGTGCGTTCTCGCCACTTTCATGTTTTGGCTGGTGTACCAATCTTTTAGGAATTCTTCGTCTGTTCCTCTTCGTCAACCGTCATTTCATCACGCCATATACTGGCTCCAAGAGATGTCAGTTTGCCTGTCAAATCTTCATAACCACGGTCGATATGCTCAAGTCCTGTTACTTCAGTCACACCGCTCGCCATGAGCCCGGCAATGACAAGAGCAGCTCCAGCACGAAGGTCCGATGCCCTTACTCTAGCGCCTTCAAGCTTCGCAGGACCTGATACAATCGCAGATCCGCTCTCGACTTTGATCGGCGCATTCATCCGGCGCAACTCATCGATATGTTTCAGTCGTGCAGTATAAACTGTATCCGTCACGATGCCGACACCTTCAGCTTTGGTCAGAAGGCTTGTGAAAGGCTGCTGCAAATCTGTAGGGAATCCCGGGTAGACAAGTGTCTTGATGTCCACGCCTTTCAGCTTCCCGCCGCCAATGACGAGAAGTTGATCATCCTTTTCCTCAATGCGGACGCCCATTTCACGCAATTTTGCCAAGAGTGACTCAAGATGCTGGGGAATGACATTATCAATGAGCACTTCACCGCCGACAGCTGCAGCAGCGATTGCATAAGTACCGGCTTCGATCCGATCCGGGATAATCGTATGCTTCGTACCATGCAAAGATTCTACCCCTTCAATGCGGATCACATCAGTGCCTGCACCCTTAATCTTCGCTCCCATATTCGTAAGCAATGTTGCGACATCGATGATTTCAGGTTCCTTTGCAGCATTCTCAATAACCGTCTTCCCTTTTGCGAGAACGGCAGCAAGCATGATGTTGATCGTGGCGCCAACACTAACAATATCCAGATAAATTGTCGTACCGCGCAATTCCTCGGCACGCAGGTAGATTGCTCCCTGTTCATTCGTCACTTTAGCACCAAGTGCTTCGAATCCTTTAATATGCTGGTCAATCGGACGCGGACCGAGATAACAGCCCCCAGGCAGTCCGATTACTGCTTGTTTAAATCGTCCGAGCATAGCACCCATGAAGTAATAAGAAGCGCGTAATTGCTTCACATGTCCATTCGGCAACGGCATGGAAATCATCTTTGACGGATCGATATGGACAGTTGACCCATCCCATCTCACTTCACCGCCGATTTCCTGCAACAGTTCACTTAGCGCATTCATATCCGAAATTTGAGGCAAACCCTCTATTGTCACTTCGGAATCAGCCAAAATAGCGGCAGGCAGCAACGCGACAGCGCTGTTTTTCGCGCCCCCGATTTTCACTGTACCCGACAGTGTGCGGCCACCTTCGATTAACATTTTTTGCATGACTCGACCTCTTTTCAATCTATTGTTCCAAAATACAAAGCTGCGGTCAACTCATCACGAACTTAATTACTTGCGGTTGTTCCAGTCTTTCATGAAGATCTCAATTCCCTTATCAGTTAGTGGATGAGCTGCAAGTGTGCTCAATACTTTGAATGGAATTGTAGCGATATCCGCTCCATTAAGAGCCGCTTCCGTAACATGCTGCGGATGGCGGATTGATGCTGCAATGATCTGAGTCGGAATATCATGTATATCAAAAATATCAGAAATCTGAGCAATCAGCTCGACTCCGTTTTGTCCAATATCATCAAGACGTCCAAGGAATGGAGAAACATATGTCGCTCCTGCACGCGCTGCGAGCAAAGCCTGGTTCGCATTGAAAATAAGCGTTACATTCGTTTTGATCCCAAGATCGCTGAATGCTTTAACCGCCTTCAAGCCTTCCAATGTCATCGGAACTTTCACCGTAATGTTCGGTGCAATGGCAGCCAGTTCCTTACCTTCCTTAATCATGCCTTCAGCATCTTCAGCAATAACTTCAGCGCTTACTGAACCGGCAACCTCTTTTGTAATCTCACGGAGACGGTCATGGAAAGAGACGCCTTCTTTTGCCACAAGACTTGGATTCGTTGTAACACCTGCCAGAATACCAAGCTCATTGGCCTTTCTGATTTCGTCGATATTGGCTGTATCAATGAAAAATTTCATATTAGTCGCTCCTTTTGTTGCATGGACTGTGCCATATGTTCTTGCCACAACTTCTCAGGTTGTGACAGATCCTGGATTGCTGAATTGCAATAGTTCTGCAGCTGACAAGGGATGCACCCCATCCCTACACCAGTCAATCTGCAATTCCCATTTACCAATCAGGGTCGCAGTCAGTTTCTCCCACTCACTTATTAAGAATACCAACTCGCTCTGCATGGCGCAACATTTGACTGTATTAACTTGTTCCGCCTTCAATTATGTAACGTGCCAGGCTGCAAACATCCTGTAAATTGAATGGTTTTTCAATCACCGCTTCTGTCACTTGACCGAGCCAATCTTCGCAGGCAATCCCGTCACGCATGCCCGTCATAAAAACAGTCGGCACATATATTCCGAGTATCTGCATCTGCTCGATCACCTCAATTCCTGAGTAGATCGGAAGCTGATTATCAAGCATCAAAAGTTTATAAGTATGTTTCTGCAGCATATTCAGTGCATCCTGCCCCGTTGAAGCCGTATGTACTTCATACCCTTCATGCGTAAATGTTTCTTGCAAAAGCAAGCGAATACCCGTGTGGTCATCCACCACCAGAATCTCCGCCATAGACTATCATCCCCTGTTCTTCGTCCAATATATGTATGTTATTAGATGAATTGTCATTCAGCAAAAGAATTCTTGCTGAAAAGCTCTCTCTCTAGCTCTCTCGGCTTTTCCCTGCTTTTCTCTATTCTCGGCTTAATTCGACCTAGGGATGTACAATTCCTGCTTGACATCTGCATTAACAGACATATTGAACAAAAAACATCTCCGTCCTGTCTGACGGAGATGTTACTTGCCGGAATTAAGATACATTCCTCTATTGAATTGTTTTAGGAAATCTCTTGGATATTAACCTTGGTGCTTTACAGCTGCTCCTACGAAACCTGCAAAGAGTTCTTGTGGGCGTGTTGGACGAGACTTGAACTCAGGATGGAACTGGCAAGCGACGAACCAAGGGTGATCCGGAAGCTCGATTGTTTCAACAAGACGTCCGTCTGGGCTCGTACCAGAGAAGACAAGTCCTTTGCCTTCAAGCTGCTCGCGATAGTCGTTATTGAACTCATAACGGTGGCGATGGCGCTCATCGACCATATCAACGTTGCCATAAGCTTCTTTTGTCTTCGTACCATCAACAAGTTTGCAAGGGTAAGCCCCAAGACGCAATGTGCCTCCAAGATCGGAAATACCTTTCTGTTCAGGAAGCAAGTCGATGATTGGATGCTTCGCCTGTGGCTGGAATTCAGCTGAGTGTGCATCTTCAAGACCGGCTACATTACGGGCAAATTCAACAGTTGCCAACTGCATACCAAGGCAAATACCGAAGAACGGAATCTTGTTCTCGCGTGCATAGCGGATCGCTTCAATCTTGCCTTCAATACCGCGATCACCGAAGCCGCCTGGAACAAGAATACCATCAACGTGAGACAATTCTTCACGGATTGATTCGCTATCCAATTCTTCAGCATTGATCCAATGGATTTCGATATCTGTATCATATGCATAACCTGCGTGCTTAAGAGATTCAGCTACAGAAAGGTATGCATCTGGAAGTTCCACATATTTACCGACAAGGCCGATGTGAACTTTTTTCGACAAACCGCGTACTTTATCAACAAGCTGCTTCCACTCTTCCATATCAGCTGGTGCACAATCCAGACCGAAATGTTTGCAGACAAGATCATCCGCATGCTGCTCTTGAAGAGCAAGTGGTACTTGGTACAATGTATCAGCATCGCGCATTTCAACAACTGCTTCTTTATTCGTATCGCAGAACAAAGCAATCTTATCCTTGATGTCCTGGCTGATCGGATACTCTGTACGAAGCACGATCATATCAGGCTGGATACCGAGTGAACGCAATTCCTTAACGCTATGCTGTGTCGGTTTAGTCTTGATTTCACCGGCAGCCTTGATGAATGGTACGAGTGTGCAATGAACATACATGACGTGGTTACGTCCGATATCATTTTTGATTTGGCGAATCGCTTCAAGGAATGGAAGAGATTCGATATCACCAACAGTACCGCCGATTTCAGTAATAACGACGTCTGCCTTCGTTTCCTGGCCGGCGCGCAATACTTGTTCTTTGATTTCATTCGTAATATGCGGGATGACCTGAACTGTAGCACCAAGATAATCACCGCGGCGTTCTTTGGCAATGACACTGGAATATACTTTACCAGTCGTAATGTTGGAATACTTGTTCAAGTTGATATCGATGAAACGTTCGTAGTGACCAAGGTCAAGGTCTGTTTCAGCCCCATCTTCTGTTACGAATACTTCACCGTGCTGGTACGGGCTCATTGTTCCCGGGTCTACGTTGATGTATGGATCGAACTTCTGAAGTGTTACCTTCAATCCGCGATTTTTCAGCAAACGGCCCAGGGAAGCCGCTGTAATGCCCTTGCCAAGTGAAGATACAACGCCACCAGTGACAAAAATGTATTTAGTCAAAACTCATCCCTCTTTCTACATGCAGTGTATATATTAGGTTCAGGCAGCGAACTGCCGATTGAAATTTCATTCAGGTGGCAAACAAGAAAAGCGTTCCCCCGAAAAACAGGGGAAACGCTTGATTTTAAATATTGAGAGCCCAAGAAAAATTGTACTCATCTCACTATTAAAAGTCAAGAAGCGTTTTCCGCTTTACTCTTCGTCTTCCTCATCTGTATCAATGATATCGAAGCCTTCCGCGAATACGTTCGCTTCGTCATCTTCATCATCTTCGTCGTCGTCAAAGTCCTTGTTCTTGATTCGATCTGCTTCAAGGCCTTCTTCCTCTTCTTCCTCGTCACCGTCGAAACCAGCTTCAAGCTCAAGTTCTTCCTCTTCTTCGAATACATAATCTTCGTCGAAGTCCTCATCTTCATCCTTAACAGCTTTCTTGCGCTTTTTCGTAGGCGCAGCTGCAACTTCCTCATCAATCTGGTCGACCGGATACCAGCGCTTCAGACCCCATACGTTCGAACCGATTGTCATGAATCTGCCGTCCACATTCAAATCTGTGTAGAACTGGACAAGCTGTTCATCCTTTTCACCTTCTGAAAATCCTTTGATTTTGGCAATTCTATCAAAAGCTTCGTGGAAATCGAGAGCTTTTTTCTCATCTTTCATAAGCATGTTCGCCAGGTCAATCATGGCCACATTCTTCAATTCTTCTTGGCTGTGATTCACTTCCACACACTCCTCTTCATTCTCATTGTCGGGTGTTCTGCAAAACAGTCCGGGTTTTAGAAAAGCCAGGATTGCTGCCTGCCAGGTCGCAACGCCTGCATTAGCACGTCCTGTGAGTTAACGTTCAAAAAACAATACCACCCATTATACCCGAAAATGGGTGGCTTATGCCAGCTGTAATGAAAACTTTTTCCGTTACATTTGTTCAGGTGCTTTAACGCCGAGCAGCTTCAAGCTGTTCTGCAATGTAATGCGGACTGCTCTCATGAGTGCAATGCGGGATTGCGTCAATTCTTTGTTTTCCGGATCGAGTACTTTTTCTGCATTGTAGAAGCTGTGTAGTGCAGAAGCGAGTTCGAAAACGTATTGCGTCATTTTATGCGGCGCGAATTTCTCAGCGGCATCTGCTACTGCTTGTGGGAATGCCCCGAGCTGTTTCAACAGGTCGAGTTCCTTTTCAGAAGTAAGCAAGCTCGCGTCAAAATCGCCATCAACGTTAAAGCCTTTGCTCTCAGCCTGCTTCAGCATTGTGCAAATGCGGGCATGTGCGTACTGAACGTAGAAGACCGGGTTGTCGTTGGACTGGGATCTTGCGAGTTCCACATCGAAGTCGAGCTGAGAGTCATTCGAACGTGTCAGGAAGTAGTAGCGGACTGCGTCAACACCTACTTCATCAACCAGGTCACGCAATGCAACGAGCTTCCCTGCCCGCTTCGACATTTTCATCTTTTCGCCGCCTTCGAACAGGTTCACCATCTGGATGATTTTCACATCCATTTTGTCTGCTGGATAGCCAAGCGCCTGGATTGCTGCGCGCATGCGCGGAATATATCCGTGGTGGTCTGCACCCCAAACGTTGATGATCTTGTCATAACCACGATCAAGCTTGTCCTTATGGTAAGCGATATCCGGAGTCAAATACGTATAGTTGCCATCATTTTTAATAAGAACACGGTCTTTGTCATCACCGAAGTCTGTGGAGCGGAACCAGAGCGCGCCCTCTTTCTGATACGTATACTCACCCTCGGCGAGCTTTCTCAAAGCATCGTCAATTTTGCCGTCCTTGTAAAGACTTCTTTCTGAGAACCAATTGTCAAAGAAGACACCGAAGCGGTCCAAGTCGACACGAAGCTTGTTCAGCTCGTACTTCAATCCATATTCCTTGAAGAAATCAAGACGCTCTTCTTCTGACTTCTCCGTCCAGCTCTCTTTGTATTCCATGACAAGGGCTTTGGCAATGCCGATGACATCTTCACCATGGTAGCCGTCTTCCGGCATTTCACGGTCTTCACCAAGCTCTTGGAAATAACGAGCATCCACAGACTTCGCAAGATTATCAATCTGGCTTCCTGCATCATTGATATAGTATTCACGGTCGACGTCATAGCCAGCTGCTGCAAGCACATTGCAAAGTACATCGCCAAATGCAGCGCCACGGGCATGTCCAAGGTGCAAGTCGCCTGTCGGGTTTACAGATACGAATTCAACTTGGATGCGTTGCCCATTACCAGCACCAGTTTTACCATAGTCGGCTTTTTCATCAAGAATGAGTTTGACAAGGTCTCCAAGATAATCTTCTTTCATGAAGAAATTGATGAAACCAGGTCCGGCAATCTCAATTTCATCAACGGAAGCCTTAGATTTATCAAGGGTGTTCACGATGTCTTCAGCGATCTGGCGAGGTGCTTTCTTCGCAATGCGTGCGAGCTGCATCGCAATATTCGCCGCAAAGTCGCCATGCTGTTTGTCTTTCGGTTTTTCCAAGATGATATCGGGCATTTCTGCAGCCGTTGCAAGCTCGGCCTTGAGGACTGCATCTGCAATGGCCTGTTTCAGCTGATCTTCTGTTTGTGACAAGACGTTCATTCGCCGTCCGCCTCCTTCTCATATTCGAACATTAGTTGATGATTCCGTTCTTCCTGTCCATTGAGCCTGACTGTATAGGCAATCTCTAGCTTGCCGCCCTCAGGCCCTTTCCCATGAAAGAAACGCTCTGTCCGCGTCTCCATATGAAGAGAACCGTGCGGATGCTGGTAGACATTCTCTGTAATGCCGTCCGGCTTAAAAGATTGGTGCATGCCAACAGCGCCCGACCGTTTAATGCTTGCGGAAGCGGACTTCACTGTCACGAGATTGCGGATCATGCTTCCTTCGTATTCCTCTTCATACGTAATGACATCGGCATGTTCCACACGTCTCAGCATCCCAGTGTGGCTTGAGCTGTTTCTCTCTTCCCCATTGTCATCGGAGATCACAGTCTCCAGTCTGATCAATACGGGTATTTTGTCAGATTTCATTCCAATCGCTCCTGAACCTGAGATGAACAATATAATTTTCTATTATAGCCCTCTCCAACCCGCTTAGGCAATAGGAATCTCTCGCCTCGAGATGTCAGATAACTGCTTTCTTCAGCTCTATGTGTTTATTATTGTCCATTTCTTCCCATAATAGCGACTAACAGAAGGATTACTGAACCAGAGGTGAGAGAATGAGAACATCGCGCCGCATGCAACGAAGAAAGAGAAGACGGATTTTGAAATGGTTCATCCTGATCTGCATCATGCTCCCAGTCATGGTCATCGGTGGCATGTACGCGGCAAGCTACATTGCTGGCCCACCGCCAATCGGATCTGTAGAGAAGACTGTCTACTACAGCAAGGATGATGAACGGATTGACAAGACTTCCGGCAATAGCCAGAACTATGTCCCTCTCAGTGAAATCACACCAAGCCTCGTCAATGCAACAATTGCTATCGAGGATCGTAACTTTTACAACCATCACGGCTTTGACTTCAAGAGAATCGGCGGATCTATTTTGGCGGACATCCGGACCCTCTCTTTAAAAGAAGGCGCCAGCACACTAACCCAGCAGTATGCGCGGAATTTATACCTTTCGCATGAAAAGACATGGACTCGAAAAGCGAAGGAAGCCTACTATACAACAAGACTCGAAATGTACTACTCAAAACAAGAAATTCTCGAAGGCTATCTGAACCGCGTCTATTACGGCCACGGTGCCTATGGAGTGGAAGCAGCGAGCCGCTATTATTTCAACAAACATGCTAGTGATCTGACGATTGCAGAATCGGCCATGCTCGCCGGTATCCCGAAAGGCCCGACATACTATTCTCCTTTCAATGATAAAGAAAGAGCCACAGCGAGACAGCAGCTCATTCTGAAAGTGATGCAAAAGGAACAGTACATCACAAGTGCGGAATATGAACAGGCCGTTTCGGAACAGCTCGTTTACAACGAACCTGGGGAGCGAAGCAAGGATGAAGTCGGCCCCTACTTTCAAGATATGGTTGACCGTGAAGCTGCCAAACTGCTCGATAAAGATATTGAATCGTTGAGATCCGGCGGCTATAAAATCTACACCACGTTGGATGTTTCCATGCAGGAAAAGCTCGATGAACAAATTGAGAAGGACATGAAGCCGGAGACGAAGATGGAAGTCGGTGCCATTGCCATGGATCCGCACACAGGAGAACTTCGGGCAATTGCAGGCGGTAGAGATTATGAGAAGAGCACTTACAACCGTGCTGTCTCCGCTGTCCGGATGCCCGGCTCGACATTCAAGCCGCTCCTCTATTACGCAGCACTCGAAAAAGGATATACAGCAAGCACACCGCTCATGAGCTCACCGACCTCATTCGAGCTGGAAGACGGCAAAGTATACGAACCAAATAACTACAATGGCTATTATGCGAACAAACCGATTACGATGGCTCAGGCACTCGCACTTTCCGATAATATTTATGCCGTGAAGACGAACATGTTCCTGAAGCCAGAGACACTTGTCCGTACTGCCAGAATCTTCGGCATCAAAAGCAAGCTCGCTCCTGTCCCTTCCCTGGCACTTGGCAGCTATGAAGTGTCCGTAAAGGAAATGGTTTCTGCCTACAGCATGATCGCAAACGGCGGACAAAAGGTGGACCTGCATACAGTCCGGAAGATTGAAGATGCAAGCGGCGATACGTTGTATGAAAACGATACAAAGACAGGTCAACAAGTGCTGGACCGCTCTAAAGCATTCATTCTCACCCATCTTATGACCGGCATTTTTGATGAAAAACTAAATGGCTATATGCAAGTAACCGGCGCGTCAATCTCAAAACAGCTCACGCGCGAATACGCGGGAAAGACTGGCTCAACAGACAGTGACAGCTGGATGATTGGTTATAGCCCGGAGCTCGCAGTCGGAGTCTGGACTGGCTATGATGACAACAAGAAAATAGAAAATGCAGACGAAATGGGCTATGCGAAAAATATTTGGGCCGGGTTCATGGAGCAGGCACATGACCCTGAGAGAAAATTACCTTTCCTCGTCCCTGCAGGCGTTGTTCCAGTAAAGGTTGATCCCGAGACCGGCCTGCGCGCAACCCCTTATTGCAATAACAGCCGCGTCATGTATTTCGAGAAGAAGTCTGCTCCAAAGGAAACGTGTACGATCCACATGCATGGCGAGGATCTGGCGAAAGACTGGTTCGAATCAGAGGACAAACCACCAATTGATCCGAATCTAGAGAAAAAGAAACAAAAAGAAGAGAAAAAGCGGCGCAAAGAAATGGTTGATAAGTGGAAAGCCATTATTGAGTGACCGCAAAAAAGACAGCTGCACCCCTTTTGGAGAGCGGCTGTCTTTTATATATTTTCTTATACTGTTCAGATACTGTTTTATAAATGTAATTAGGTCTAGAACCAGAAAATTGTTTCTGGCACTATTATTAAAGCAACTCTAGTATTAGTATTCTTGAGTCAATGAATGGCCAAGCAATGAAGCAATTTGCAAATTCGTCAACTGGCTGGACAACTTAGAAGATCTGCCAACCTTATCTGACTGTCTCTGTATTATGCCGGCACGCCCATTTGGCATCAGGGCATATGGCCGCATCTTTTCCCAGAAAAGATCTGCAACCTTGCTGTAACCTGCCAGGCTGAGATGAATATTTCTCGGGTTCGGAATATACGTTTCATAGTCCTTGGCAATTGCCGCTCCTGTACGAACAAAGACAACATTGGATTGCTCGGTGCTTGCAGCAATTTCCTTATTCAGCAGTTTCAGAACTTGATTAATTCTTGGTTGCTGTTCTTTAGCAAGGTAAGGAAAAGGATTATAATATCCCATTACAAAAATCTTAGCATCCGGATTCAGAGACTTGATTAACGACTCGATCTTTTGCAAATTCTGTTTTGTCTCTTGCAGACTTAGAGCAACTTCCCTTTCATCATAATCTAGGCCTCTCGTCTTTTTATTCACTTTGACATGTTCGAACATATCATTGGCCCCAGCTGTAATTGTGATCAAATCAGCATGTTGTATTGCATCCTGAATTGATATTGTGTTTGTCTTATACCCAAATCCCTTTATGTTCCTATTCACATTCTGCCTAATATCTTTCAATACATCCTTAGTAGTGTAACCCGGTATGGAGAACCCTTTGTCAAAAGACATTAAAGGATATTCTTTTTTCATCTGACTGGCCAGCATATCAGCATAACTCCTGTTAAGACCGCCTTGTGGGGTCATGCCGGCAGCAAGAGAGTCACCAAGCGCTACATAATTCAATTGCCCTGCGGAAGCGGAGACTTCCCATGCCGGACAAAGGAATAGCAGCAAGGCAATTAGCATCAATCCATAATACTTTTTCAAACTCCATTCACCTCCATAACCTAATACATTCCTTAATTTGATTGCAGAAAAACAAAAAAAGTGCGGAATCTCCTCTGAATCAGGAAGCCTCCACACTTTTGTCCTCAAAGCTTAATCCGACAGCGCGTCCTTCAATTCCTTTGGTGCACGCTCCCACATATCCTTATCAAAGTCGATCAGGAAGTCACGCAGCAGATGCTTTGACTTGTCATCGATATGATCGAGTACGTATTTCCCTTTCAGCGACTGCTCCATATGCTTCACATGTTCCGGCAAACGCTTGTAGCCGCGCTTCGCCTCTTTATCAACACGGATTTCGCTCGCAGCGGCGCCATGATAATAAGGCCCCTCCGGTCCGCGTTCGACGACAACCCAGCAAATCCAGTACAGCTTCGCATTCGGAACATCTTCCCTGTTCGGCAGCATTTTCACACGGCGTTCAATTTCACTTCGGGCATGCATGGCACCCATGTCAATGAAAGCCTTGCCCTCTTCCGGGTCGATAATGACCGGTGACATATTTTCAAGACTGATCGCACCGACACCGTAGCCGCCGTGTCCATCAGTCGAATCATCTTTAATAATCGTAAAAGCATTTGATTTCTTTTTGCCCTTTTCTTCACTCATTGTTCAACTCTCCTTCCCATCTATTCCAATATCAATGTAATCCCATATTAGCACAAAAAATGCCCCCGTTCATGCGAATGGTTCGTGAATCACTTTGAACGAAATACAAATAGACTCGTCCAAAGAACCACAACCGTATGTCGTATCTTTTCTTTGTTGTGGGGGATACTTTTAAATAGAAATCATTTATACAATCTCGCCTTGATTATTTCCTAAAAAAGCGGTTCACTCAGATGCTGAGACAGACACCATTATTCTATTCAACTCCATTTTTTTGCTTTATCGGTAAGAAGAAGACTGTTTGAAATCCTAAACCTTTTCAGGAGGAATGAAATTGAACGAAGAGAAACATAAATTTAAAATGCCGACAACTTACACCATCCTCTTTGCAATTATTTTCCTCATTGCTGTGCTAACCTGGATTGTTCCGGCTGGCCAATATGACACAGACAAAAATGGGAATCTCATTCCTGGTACATATAAGATAATGGAGTCTCATCCTCAAGGTTTTTGGGATGTAGCAAAAGCTCCCATCGTCGGCATGCTTGGCAATGACAAAACACCTGGGGCTATTCCGGTATCCTTATTCATTCTTATTATTGGCGGGTTCCTTGGAATCGTCAACAAAACGAAAGCTCTTGATAATGGGATTGAATCGATATTGAAGAAGTATCGAGGTCGTGAGAAGAAATTAATTATCATTCTAATGACCTTATTCTCACTAGGCGGGACGATTTATGGAATGGCTGAAGAAACATTAGCCTTTTACCCACTTCTGATTGCCATTATGGTCAGCATCGGACTTGATACGATTACAGCGGTCGCCACAATCTTAGTAGCAACTACAGTAGGCAGCCTGGCTTCAACGGTAAACCCTTTCGCAACAGGGGTAGCTGCTCAGGCTGCAGGTATTTCTCCAGGTGAAGGGTTAATTTGGCGAATCGCACTTTACGTTATTTTAATTGCAATTGCGATTCTTTACGTTTATCGTTATGCGTCAAAAATAGAAAAGAATCCCGAGAAATCATACGTTTACGCTGACCGTGAGAAGAACATCCGCAGGTTCAAGCTGGAAAGCACGGACCACAGTATCACGCAAACACAGAAAAGAGTATTATGGCTCTTTATCTTAACGTTTTCTCTCATGATTATAGGATTAATCCCATGGAGCAGTATAAATCAAAATTGGACATTCTTCTCGAAATTGACGAACTGGATCACACATATCCCAATCTTAGGAAGCTTAATTGGAAAAGATATCACACCTCCCGGGGATTGGTACTTCACCGAGATTACCCTCCTCTTTATGGTAATGTCTATTGTCATTGGGTTGGCTGCGAAGATGGATGAAGAAGAGATTGTAGAGACTTTTGTGAACGGTGCGAAAGACATGGTGAAAGTCGCCTTCATCGTAGGGATTGCCAGAGGGATTCAAGTAGTGATGAATGATGGCTATATGACAGCAACACTCCTGCATTATGGAGAAGTATACTTAAGCAATCTGCCGCCAGTCCTATTCAGTATCATCACTTACCTTTTCTATATCCCGATGAGTTTCCTGATTTACTCCACTTCCGGCCTTGCTTCCGCGACAATGGGAGTTATGAGTGGCTTGGGAGATTTTGTAGGCGTGCCGAAACATATTATCATTATGGCATTTCAAGCTGGCAACGGTACAGTTAACCTGTTCAGCCCAACATCAGCACTTGTTATGGCGGTCCTCGGAATGACAGGAATTTCATTAGGGACCTGGTTCAAATTTATCGCAAAGTTTTTAGCAATTGTATTTGTCATCGTTTGTGCATTTTTGACGATGGTTACGTTAATTACATCATAATAATTAGGGAGTTGCATCATGAAACCACTAGCTGAATTAAAAGGACAATTTCTACAAGAACTCTCAAAATTAAAGGAAGTCGCTTTTAATTACAATTATGACTTGGCTGAACATCCTGAGATTTCCGGCCATGAGTTTGAGACTGTAAAAAAGATCTATTCTATTTTAGAAGATAACAATTTGAAGATTGAAAAAGAGTTGGGTGGATTGCCAACTGCATTCAAAGCTACAGTTAAAGAAGATGTGAATTCCGATGTAAGAATTGGCATCTTAATGGAATTCGACGCCCTTCCAGAAGTAGGACATGCATGCGGCCATAGTGCCAGCGGCAGCCTAAGTATGCTCGCAGCATTGGCACTTTCAAAAATGACCGAGAATCTGGAAGGCAATATCGATTTAATCGGAACACCTGATGAAGAAGTGGCCGGTCGAAAAATCGACCTTGGCAAACAAGGCTATTTTGATAATTATAATTACGTCATTATGATTCATATGAATTCGAATGTAACATGGCCAGCTGTTAAATTTCTCGCCCTTTCAGATTTAGAAATAAACTTTACAGGTATGCCCGCCCATGCTTCCGCTTCGCCATGGGAAGGGAAAAACGCTCTGAACGGCGCGATGCTTGCACTACACGGGATGGACATGCTCCGTCAGCATGTAAAATCGGATACCCGTATTTCCAGTATCATTACAAAAGGCGGCGAATCTACAAATGTTATTCCTGCAAAGGCTCAAATTCAGACTGCCCTTAGGAGTAGCGATCGCGCTTATTTGGACAAAGTAGAAAAAAAAGTGAAGAAGTGTGCTGATGGGGCTGCAATGGCCACGGAAACAGAAGTGGAGTACCATAACATAAACGCAGATTTCGCTGATATGAAGCTAAATGAGCCGGGGATTGATACAATCCGTGACGTGATGAGAGAGCTGGACGTTCCTTTCGAAGAAGACGATGGATCCATGCTAGCAAGTTCCGATATCGGCAACGTTAGCCACATTTGCCCTGCATTTCACCCGATGCTCGCTGTATCAGATAAGTACTTTGCCCACCATACACCAGAATTTGCAGCAGCAATGAAAACAGACCATATTAGGGATGTTATTGAAATCGGAGCTAAAATTATCGGCTTCTTTATCTTGACGACACTAACTGATCCTGAATTATTGAAAAAGATTAAACAAGATTTCGCAGAGAATAAATAATTGATTGAGGGTTCTCCTATTCGGAAGAACCTTTTTCTTTTTTGGTTGCCTAAAAACAAAAAGGAAGCGCCTCTCAGACGCTCCCCCTCATCCATGCATGGAACAAATCAGTGCACATTCATGCTGCTTTGCAATTCTTCAATGAACTGCCAAGCTTCTGCCATTTCTTCATCCGTATATTTCTGTTTCGGTTTGACGATGTGGACTTTCGCTTCTGCTTCGGCTCTTTCGAATTCCTCGAAATAGCAGATTGTCGAGACAAGCTCCAAGAAACGAGAGCTCTTCGATTGCAACAGCTCCACTTGCTCAGAGAAGTCAGGCATGTCCAACTCAAACTGTTCGACAAAGTCTTTTCCTTCTGGCGTGATCTCATAATTGTAGCGGAAGTAGTTCCCCTTATCCTCACGCTCTTCCTTTAGGAGATTCAAATTGCACAGCTCTTCAACGCGCAAAGTGAGTTCCTCGGAATACGGTCCATAGAAGTGGAACTGGAATTTCTCCGCAAACGGAATGCGGTTCTTTTGTAAAATATAAATCATCTTCTGCAGTTTTTTACGGCCTCCAACGCGGTTCGCCACCGAGAAGAAATGCACCAATTTGGCATGATTATTCAGCACGCACATGTCCTCCTTGTCCATGCAAAATTTCATATATGCGTTTCTTAAGCTCTTTGTCCGTACAAGCTTCAAGCAAGTCATCCGGGTAGTAGAGTTTGTGATCTGTTCGTTTCTTGCCCGAGATCGCTTCAACGATATCCGAGTTGCGGGACAGTTCTTTCAGTTCGCCGCCGGGCATGATCAGATTGATTGGCAGCCGTTCTTCCTCTTCGCCCGGACGATAGAAATCATACGGCAGGTCACTTGAGGAATCTACTTCCAAATAATAGTTCGGTTCAATGCCAGCCTGCTGGAACAGTTTGTGAAGCTCCATCCACTCGCGAATTTGCAAATGCGGATTGAACTCGACATATTTGAATAGGCGGCGATTCATGAATCTCTCGCATAAGTCTGCGAGAATTTCGTCAGACTCTTCCTGCCATAGCTGGAAGTAATAATAGACAATCGATTCGTCAAGCTTCAGATAGTCTTCCAAAGAAACATCTTCCTTGAAGAAGGAAATGAAATGGAGCGGCTTCAGTTTGAATGAATAGCCCTTTCCATAAAGCTCCTTCGCCCGGTGCAGGATTTTTGTCAAAATGACCTCCGCACTGCGGGTGACAGGGTGGAAGTACACTTGCCAGTACATCTGATAGCGACTCATGATATAGTCCTCCACCGCATGCATCCCGGACTGCTTGATCGCAACCTGGTCATCCATCGGCCTCATGACGCGCAAAATCCGCTCCATGTCGAAATGTCCGTAGCTGACACCTGTGTAATACGCATCACGCTGCAAATAATCCATTCGGTCCGCGTCAATCTGACTCGAAATGAGGCTGACGACAAGTTTCTTCTCAGATGTTTTTGCTATGACATCAGCGACTTTCTGGCTGAAACCCGGTTCAACACGCTCAAGCACCTTGTTGATTTCCGTATTTCCAGTCAGAATGCGCTGCGTAAACACTTCATGATCCAAGTTGAAAATTTTCTCGAATGAATGCGAAAACGGTCCATGTCCGAGATCATGAAGCAGCGCAGCGCATAGTGAAAGCAGCCTGTCCGACTCATCCCAATGTGGTCTATCCTGGAAATTGAAAAGAATCCGTCTCACAATTTCATAGACGCCAAGAGAATGGTTGAAGCGGCTGTGTTCTGCCCCGTGGAAAGTAAGATAGGTCGTTCCAAGCTGGCGGATCCTGCGCAGACGCTGGAACTCAGATGTCGCAATGAGATCCCAGATGACGCGGTCCCTTACATGGACATAGCGATGCACCGGATCTTTGAACACCTTCTCCTCATGAAGTTTCTCATTTTTATACGCCATACGATTTCCAACCCGTTTCTTTTCGATGCTTTTCGTTATAGTATATAGTAATTGAGCAAACATAAAAAGGATAATTAAAAAATAGTTCGAAACCCGGGTGATAATGTGGAAAATTGGCAGGAGACTTTTGAAAAAACAGCATTTCGCATATTCGATCAATCAAAAACCGAGACCTTTGCCGGCGAGCGTATGACAGCTGAAATGTCCTTCGCAATCGACGACGCATTGGCACTTTCCGTGTCTGAAACCACCCTACCAGCGATGCGGCTATGGGTGCATAATCCATCTATCGTACTCGGCATCCCGGATTCGAGACTGCCGCATCTGCCTGAAGCGCTCGACTATGCTGCAGTGCAAGGACATGATGTCATCATTCGCAATTCAGGTGGACTTGCTGTCGTGCTTGATCATGATGTGCTGAACATATCCCTTATTCTGCCAGGGTCCAAACATCTCGGCATTCATGAAGGCTATGATTTAATGGTCGCTTTCGTCCGTTACATGCTGCGCGATCTGACAGACAAGATTGAGGCATATGAAATTGTCGGCTCCTACTGCCCGGGGGATTATGACTTGAGCATCGGTGGGAGAAAATTCGCCGGCATCTCTCAAAGACGGGTGAAAGACGGTGTCGCTGTTCAGATTTATTTGGACGCAGCCGGAGACAGCAGAAAGCGCGCTGAGCTTGTAAAAGATTTTTATAATATTGGCTTAGGCGGGGAAACGGTTAAAAATCCGCCTCCTGACATTCGGCCGGAAACGATGGCCTCCCTATCAGAATTGCTTGGGATTTCCATAAGTGCTAATGACCTCGGAAGACGTGCCATTTTAAGTCTCGATTCGCTTTCTGCGGGATGTTCTTTTAGTGATTTCACTGTTAAAGAACTTGCAGACTTCCAAACACGATTACAACAAATGAAAAAGCGGAATGAACCGATCAGATGTCACAAATCCGACAATTAACCTATGGTAAAAGCAGGTCAACCGGCTCGGATACATGCCCTGGGACATGCTGTATGATATAATTCCACTTGAGAAGACTACGTGATGATTAAAGGAGAGATCAAGATGGCTGAACAAGCAGTAGAAACAATGGATGGCTGGTATTGCCTGCATGATTTCCGCAACATTGACTGGCCCGCATGGAAACAGGCCGCACCTGAAGAGCGCGCCGAAGCAATTGGTGAACTGAAGGAATTGCTTGCCAAATGGGAAGCTGTTGAGGAGAAGAAGGAAGGCAGCCACGCGTTCTATCAAATCGTAGGTCAGAAAGCAGACATCATGTTCATGCTTTTGCGTCCGACTATGAATGAACTCGGCAACTTCGAAACAGAACTTGCAAAATCCAAGATCGGCGACTACTTGCTGCCGGCTTACTCATATGTGTCTGTTGTCGAACTTTCGAAATACCGCGCGTACGAGGAAGAGCATCCTGAGGAGAACCCTCATGTGAAAGCCCGCCTTCAGCCAATCCTGCCAAAATGGGAGCATATGTGCTTCTATCCAATGGACAAACGTCGCGGCGACCAGCATAACTGGTATGATACAGACTTCAAAAAGCGTGCCGGACTGCTTTATGAACATAGCAAAACAGGCCGCAAATACTCAGGTAAAGTATCTCAGATTATCTCTGGTTCCTTCGGCTTCGATGACTGGGAATGGGGCGTTACACTCTTCGCTCACGATGTCATCAACTTGAAGAAAATCGTATACGAAATGCGTTTTGACGAAGCGAGCGCTCACTATGCAGAATTTGGTGAATTCCTCGTCGGTAACATTCTTGATAAAGAATCAGTCACATCTTATCTTGAAGTATAAGACTCTTTTGCACCCTGTCGCTATCTTGCGGCGGGGTTTTTTATGTTTTAAGGGTGGAAACCAGCTCACCCTTAAGTTGTGTTCGCGGACTCGCACATAAAACCGTACAATAAACCAACCAGCTCGTCCCCCTGCCACCAACTCGCACCAACTCCCCACTTTACTGTTCCATCCTTACTTTCACCAGCATAGGCTGTTTGGAGACTGATATTTTCAGAAGAAACGAGGGGTTTTGATGGCGGTCATCAAATATACGGATAAAGGCATTTCTACGCTCGCCCGGCTGCTCCGTGCTGAGGCTGAGGGTGAAGGTAATCTCGGAATGCTGATGGTCGGTAATGTTGGAGTAAACCGGATTTTGTCCAACTGTCTCGACTTCAAAGGCTTGCGCACGATTGACCAGATGGTATTCCAAAGTCCGGGCGGGTTCGAGGCTACACAGAAGGGCTACTTTTATCAAAGAGCTCGTGAAAGTGAGAAAAAGCTAGCGAGAAGGGTTGCGAATGGTGCCCGTTTCCATCCAGCAACGAATTCACTTTGGTATTTCCGCCCGGATGCACCAAACTGTCCTGCTCAGTGGTACGGTCAGTGGAATTCCGGAAAATACAAAGCACATTGCTTCTTTAATCCAACTCAAACTGAATGCCCGAACGTTTTCTAATCATATGGAGCGTACGCCCAGCATAGGCTTTTGGGGAACAGTTGAAAATTCGAACTCATCAGGAGGTTTTTAGAAATTATGAGCAACTATAATAATAATCAAACACGGCAACAGAGTCCGTCCTTCGTACCGCCTTTTTATTCTCAAGGTGTTCCAGGACAGCAGCCTGGAGCCGGATCTCCTCAGTTCCAGCAGCAAATGCCGGGCGGATATCCTTACACATATCAACAGCCAACAGCTTCACCTTTCCAAATGTCGCCTGGACCTGGAATGCAGTCTCAGCCGGGAAGCAATGTACCTGGAATGCTTCCAATTGAACAGTCCTATGTGGAGAACATTCTGCGCCTGAATCGCGACAAGCTAGTCAAAGCGTACATGACATTCGAGAACAGTCCGAATCAGCAAGTGTTCCAAGGAACGATTGAAGCTGCGGGCCGTGATCATCTTATTTTGAAAAACCCAGAAACGAACGAACGCTATTTGCTTCTCATGGTTTATCTCGATTATGTAATTTTCCCTGAACGTGTCAACTACGAGTATCCTTTTGGCGCGCAGACTGCCGGTCTGTTATCTACAACTGCGCCACGCGCATCCGGTACTGCTCCAACTCGATAGACGACAGAAAAAGGCATGGTCGAATTTTCTGACCATGCCCATTTTTTATAAGGGTTGTGATTCTATTTGATGCATCAATTCGCCAAACTAAAAAGAATGGAATTGATCACCCTCGCTGCCGCTGCTTTCCTGCTCCTCGTTGCTTTCTTGAAAAAATCCTTCCTGTTCGGGACATTCACTATTTGGCTCGTTGCGGCAAGTATCCTCATTGAAGGTCTATGCGCCGCCCACACAGGAAGAAAGCAGGACGCACTCAAAAACTGGGTCTGCAGCGGAATATTGCTTTTGCTTTCCATATTGATGCTAATTAGCCGATAATGTCACTCATTCACTAGATCTTCATAACTGCAATCGCTAGCAGCACCCAGCCGATAAGGAAGGAAACGCCTCCGAACGGTGTGATGATTGCAAAGAATTTAACAGAAGTCACAGCATATACATATAGACTTCCAGAAAACAGAATGATTCCAATAAGAAAAGCCCATCCTGCTGCAGTCATGCTCGCAAACTGATATTTCATCATAAGAAGGCCTGTTGCAAGCAGTGCCGTTGCATGGAACATTTCATATGTAACGGCTTTTTCCCAAATTTTAATCATTTTTTCACTGATCTTGCCTTCAAGTCCGTGTGCACCAAATGCACCGAGGGCTACAGCAAGAAACCCATTAATAATGCCAAGTAGCAAAAATAATTTCATCTTATATCTCCATCCTCTCAGAAATCCAAAAGCGAACCGCCAGTATCTTTAGAAGGCATAATACCACTCGGTTCAGATCGTTGAATGTTATGCATCTCAGCCTCCACTTGCTTCTGGTCACCTTGATCATCAAGCAACAGTTCACATAGCAATTGGATCCGGCTGGCGTGCTTCTGAATATCCTCCGGCTTTCCCGCTTTGCGGGCCTCTGTAATTTCTTGTATCATTTTATCCAGGATTTTATCTGTCGAAACGCTCATTACAGCTCACTCCTTAGAATCAGAGTATACCATGTTTACAACTTGTCTTAAAAAGAATTGAGAACTGCAAAAAACCCGGAAACCGTTTTCCGGGCGCATGTATGTACAAAGCATATTCACTTGTTCAATCCGTTTTGTCAGTAAGACGCTCTGTCTTCTCGAGTTCGTGGCGTTCGTACATCCATTGTAAGAAATTGACTTCACATTCAGCAAGTTCTCTCCCTAGCTGATGCTTCGTTTCACTGAAAAAAATTTCCATTTGGCTTTGTCCCACTCCTCCATGCCCCCGCACCTGTCATATAAAAGTAACTTTTTTCCTATTGTAATCGCTTTCAATTACAAATGCAACTGTTTAACGGAATTTTTACAATTAAAAGGAAGTGCACTTTTCGTGCCCTTCCTACCGGTGCTGAACAACATCTTTGAAATGTTGCTTATAAACGATATGTTCACGGGAAAATTCCCGAGGTGACTTCAGCCCTGCAACTGCTGCCAGTTCAAAGATACCTTCCCGCATCGCCACGACATAATTAGCCACGCGGTACTTTTTCTCTTCAATCGCCAGCGCCTGCTGCAGCTTCGGATCGGTTGTCGTGACACCAGTTGGACAGCGGTTCGTATGGCAAACTTCAGCCATAATGCAGCCAACACTCAACATGAAGCCCCGGGCGATGTTAATCATGTCCGCCCCAAGAGCAAGCGCCATCGCTGCCCGATCCGGGGTAAGCAGCTTGCCTGACGCAATAATGTGAGTCCGCTCCCGAAGACCGTACTTCTTCAGCAGATCATCCAGCAAAGGCAATGCTGAGAAAGCCGGCAACCCGACTGATTCCGCCAACTCATAATAAGTTGCCCCGGAGCCGCCTTCACCGCCATCTATCGTAATAAAATCAGGTACAATGTTCATTTCCTTCATCTTAGCGACATATTGTTCAGCTTGTTTTTCATCACCGATGACAATCTTTGTACCGACCGGCTTTCCGCCGAGCTCACGCATCTTTTCAACGAAATGAAGCAAACCTTCAATATCGGAAAATTCATGGAAACGGTTCGGACTGTCAACAGTTTGCCCTACTTTAATATTGCGGATTTCAGCAATTTCCTTCGTTACTTTGCTGCCATCAACATGTCCGCCGCGTTGCTTCGCTCCCTGGGCAAGCTTCAGCTCAAACGCCTTCACCTGCTCAATGCGGCTTTTTTTAACAAAAGCATCCCAGTCCATTTTTCCGTCTTCGGTGCGGACACCGAACAGACCGGAACTGATCTGCATGATAATATCAACTTCGCCTTTCTGATGATACGGTGACAAACTTCCCTCACCTGTATTCATCCATGTTCCCCCTGCCATTCCAAGCCCTTTGGAAAGCGCTGTAACCGCATGGTCACCAAGAGAACCAAAGCTCATCGCAGACTGTCCAATCATTCCTTTTACCTTGAATGGCTGCCGAACCGTGTCTTTTCCTAGAATAATTGCATCCTCATCTGGATACAGAAACGGATCAAGTTCCGTATCATGACGCTTCTCTTTTCTACTAAATAGTCCTTCATCCTCAATACGGTATAACTTCGTCTTCACCTTTGGTTCCTGCTCGATGCGCACTTCTTCACGCTGTGACGGGAACATGCTGTTAACAAGATAATAACCACCTTGTTCGAAATCCCGCTCCGAACCGTAGCCGATCATCCGGTTATTATATTTCGCAGCTTTATATACGAATTCGAATTGGCGCCGGCTGAACGGCTTACCTTCATTATCATTGTTGAACAAATATTGCCTAAGCTCAGGACCCATCTTTTCGACAATATAACGAGCCTTTCCAAGCACTGGATAATTTCGGAGAATTGTATGCTGTTCCTGTTTGCGATCATGGAAATAGATTCTAAACAAAACAGCCAATGGTATCCCAATTATAATAATCCCGAAGACAACGAGCACAATTGTCAATCCAAGTTCCATCAAACCCCTCCTGTCAGATTAAAAAACGCAGGTAGACAACGAGAATGATAACTACCCACATTACATCAACGAAATGCCAGTAATAACTGAAGATCTTCAATTTCTCATGATAGAGATGTTTCTGGATATTACGCATCCAGTTAGTGAAGAGCGCCGCCATCCAGCCAAGGCCAAAAGCGACATGGGCTGCATGGAGACCGACGAGCACAAAATATGAAGCCATGAAATTGTTCGCACTCACGCCGTTTCCTTCAGAAACATATTTATAGAACTCTTTGACTTCGAGACCGAGAAAAATTGCGGCAAACAGGAACGTTATGCCAAGACCGATGAGAAATCCGAGCTTTTTCCCCTTACTCAGAAAACGCTCGGCGCCAATAAGTGTGAAGCTGGAAGAAAGGAGAAAGAATGAAGATAGGATCAGACTTTTCGCTTCAAACAGCTCACCCGGCTGCGGTCCATGTGGTGATGGGGTGAAAATAATATAGTTTGTGAACAGTGTAGCGAACATGATTGCCTCAACACCGAGGTACATGCCGAAGCCAATCTTTTTATCCTTAAGCAATGCGCCTTCATACTCACTCATGGATTTTTTCTCCTTTCTCCATCTTGATTCTTTCATCTGACACATTACGGATGAACATGATCGCAAACACACCCGCACCACTTAGAACAGCGAGCCAGAACCAGTGATACACCATTCCGAAGCTTAGGCTGATCATCAGGATACCTGTCAGGAATGGCAGAATCGTCTGCGGTGACGGTGGCATCGGCCGCACATCATCAGTCGTAATCATTGCGTGGCCGGATTTCTTAGCGAACCAATAAGGGTCCGACGTATGCACAACAGGCATCGGTTCGAATGTATTTTCAGGTGACGGCGACGCTTGCGTCCATTCCAAAGTCCTTCCGTCCCATGGATCGTTGCCGGCAATAGGTTTGAAACGGAACGTCTTGTACAGATTCCAGAAGAAGAACAGCATGCTGATGCCCATAAGAAAGGCACCGACCGTACTCGTGAAGTTGAGAGCAGTTAATCCTTCACCTGCATAATAAACGTAAGCACGTCGCTGCATTCCGTTCAATCCTGTCAAATGCATCGGCAGGAATGTCATATGGAAACCGAAAAGGAAAAGCCAAAAATGCCATTTCCCTAGTTTTTCATCAAGCAGATAGCCTGTAATTTTCGGGAACCAATAATAAATTCCTGCAAAAATCCCGAGAATCGTAGAGCTGATAATGACATAGTGGAAATGCGCCACAACAAAATGCGTATCATGATACTGGAAATCCGCTGCAGATACGGAAAGCATGACACCTGTCACACCGCCCATAACGAAGGACGGTATGAAACCGAGCGCGAACAGCATCGGTGTCGTGAAACGGATAATGCCACCTCGCATCGTGAATAGCCAATTAAACACTTTAACCCCTGTCGGAATGGCAATCATCATTGTCGTTATTGCAAAGAATGTATTCGCCATCGCCCCAAGACCGACTGTGAACATATGATGTGCCCAAACCATAAGGCCAAGGAAGCCAATTAAAGCGAGCGAAACAACCATTGCCGGATAACCAAAGATACGTTTCTTGGAAAATGTCGTAATAATATCTGAGAAAATCCCGAACGCTGGAAGTGCCAATATATACACTTCCGGATGGCCAAATATCCAGAATAGATGCTGCCAGTAAACCGGATCTCCCTCATCTCCCGAGAAGAACGCCGCCCCGAACTGCCGCTCGAACATCATGAGATAGAGAGCAATTGCAAGCACCGTGAAAGCGATCAGAATGAGCCAGGAAGTAAATAGTGCCGCCCAAGGAAAAAGGGGCATCCGCGTCAATTTCATGCCCGGAGCCCGATGGCGTAATATCGTTACAATTAAATTAATAGCAGTAAGAATCGTACCGAGCCCGGATACTTGGACGCCGAACACATAGAAATTTGTATTCGGTCCTGGCGTATATTCTGTTGATAGCGGTGCATAGCCTGTCCAACCGACAGACGGTGCCTGGTTGAAGAAGAATGACAGATTGAAGAACACGCCCCCAGCGAAGAAAAGCCAGAAACCGATCGCATTCAAATATGGAAATGCCAAATCACGAGCACCAATTTGCAGAGGTACAGCAACGTTCATCAATCCAAGCAGCATCGGCATCGCCGCGAAGAAGATCATGATCGTTCCATGGGTCGTGAACACTTCATTGTATTTCTCTCCCTGAATGAGCCAGAAATGATTATTTGGCAAAGCAAGCTGCGAGCGCATGAGCAAAGCATCAATCCCCGCACGCAGGAAAAAAACAAAACCGAACAGCAAATAGAGCGTACCGATTTTCCGATGATTCGTCGTTCTCATGTAATCCCAAATTAAAGGGAGTTTTCTTCGTTTAAGCACATATATTGTAATGATGGCACCAACGACAAAAGTAAAAATCCAAGCAGCAATGACATCTGACGGCATAAAGCCGACGATTGGCAATTTCATCCGTTAAAAACCTCCCCTTCTACTTCTCTTTTATATATTTTTCATACTCTTTCTTTGGGATGACTTTTACCGTAAAACGCATTTTCGCATGTTCGACTCCACAAAATTCAGCACATTTACCCTCGTACTCACCTGGTTTTGCATTTTTAACTTCATATATAAGCTTTGTATGCGGCATGACATCGCTCTTACCGGCAATTTCGGGAATCCAGAAAGAATGGATGACATCTTTTGAATGCAGATGAAAATAGACTTTCGTATTGGCAGGCATGACGAGAACCCCTGTCTCTTTCTTGCCGCCTTTATGCTCGAACGTCCATATGAATCTTTCACCAGTCACTTTAATATGAGTCCCTTTACTGTGCGGATCGACATGCGACTTCGTTTTATCTGCACTTGTCACCGGTGATTGGCCATATGTAATTGAAATCGTCGGAATGGCAAGCGCCACAAGCAGCAGAATCGGTCCCACTGTCCAGATCGTTTCATACAGCTTGTTCTCTGTAATATCCGTTGGCAAATTCGGGTTGTTCTTTTGCTTCGACTCCCGATATTTCCAAACGAAGCGTCCCCAGAGAATGAATACAATGACCAGCACAAAAAGCATGATTGCGAGAGACAGCCAAATGAGGAAAGCCTGGTCCTTGCCCGTATCACTCTGCGGATTCAATACTCTGATGTGGCTGCAGCCAGTCAGAAAAATAAAAAAGACTGCAATTATCCACTTTTTCACTTGAAAACCTCCCTTTAAAACAGATTCCTAATAACTAGTTTCCGTCTCACTCTATGTCTAAACTTGCGGTCGGTGTTTTGGATACTGGGAATTACTGCAAGAGGGCAAATTCTTTTCAAAAAAGGGATGCATATTCATTCAGTCCAATGTATAATAATGAAGTTACAAATAGTCAGGAGGCAATCCTATGAAGAACTCATACACAATTACCGATCATCTTAAATTCATCATTCCATCGATTATCGGTGTTTTCCTATTTATGATTCCGATTAAAGTTGGAGGCGAATTTACAATACCGATCGCCATCCTTTCCAATTGGCTTGGTAATCTGCTTACCAATTATCTTTCGCTGATCATGATGCTCATCATCTGTATAACAGCTCTGTTCACATTGATTGCAATGATTTTTGGCCGGGAAATATACGACAAGACACCGTTTTTCAAAAATCTTTTCGGAGTAACACCGTTTTGGACGATTACCCGTCTGCTTGCAGCAATTTTTGCTGTCATGACTTATTTCAAAGTCGGACCTGAAGCTGTCTGGGGTGAAGATACAGGGCAAGTCCTGCTCGGTTCGCTGCTTCATACACTGTTCACTGTATTCCTATTCGCCGGCCTCTTCCTTCCATTGCTCATGAACTTCGGACTCATGGAAATGTTCGGTACACTTATGTCAAAAGTGATGCGCCCTCTCTTCAAACTGCCTGGGCGTTCTTCCATCGACTGCCTCGCTTCTTGGATCGGCGACGGTACGATCGGTGTCCTGCTTACAAGCAAGCAATATGAAGATGGCTATTATACGAAACAGGAAGCAGCTGTCATCGGTACGACATTCTCTGTCGTTTCCATTACGTTCACACTCGTTGTGCTAAAGACAGTCCACCTTGGCAATATGTTCGTTCCTTTCTATCTGACTGTTCTGCTCGCAGGCGTTATCGCTGCACTCATCATGCCCCGCATACCGCCGCTTTCACTTAAGGCGAAAACATATGTAAATGGTTCCGATGAACAACTTGATGAGTCAGCTCCAGAAGGCACTCACATTATTAAACACGGCTACGACATGGCAATCGCCAGAAGCCGTAAAGAAAAGAGCATCTACCAATTCCTGAAGTCTGGTGGCGAAAATGTCCTCGATATGTGGATGGGTGTTTCTACAGTCGTTATGGCATTCGGTACAATCGCTTTGGTTATTGCTACGTACACACCTTTCTTCAAATGGGTCGGCATGCCTTTCATCCCATTGCTTGAACTGCTGCAGATTCCAGAAGCGGCACATGCTTCACAAACGATCATTATCGGATTTGCCGATATGTTCTTGCCGTCTGTACTTGCAGAATCGATTCATTCAGAAATGACTCGCTTCGTAGTCGCTGCCCTTTCAGTTACACAGCTTATTTACATGTCAGAAGTAGGCGGACTCTTGCTCGGCTCGAAGATTCCAGTCAACTTCAAAGACCTTGTCCTGATTTTCCTGATCAGAACAGTAATTACATTGCTCGTCATCGTCGGAGTTGCACATTTGCTCTTCTAATATGACGCCGAAAAAACCTTCCATTCTGCTCACCGCAGCGTGGAAGGTTTTTTATTGATCGCCTGATTTGAGTAACATGCTGAATTCCGCGGAAAAGCAGTAGTAACGAGATGCCATAGAGCAGAATAACCGCATAAAACAATAGAATCTCTAGACCGCAAGAATCCCTCAGCGCATCTGCTGACTCGTAATCATGCGGAGCCGATCTGTCAGCAAGGCTGTGTTTTGCGGCAAGTTCATTTGCAGTTTGCGCTCTTCTTTTTTGACAAGCGCTTCATCATATCCTGCCTGTTTCGCCTGCTTCCTCATAAATTCATAGAAACTTTCCTGTTTAGCAGGACCGACATGATAAACGCCAGTCCGATCGTTCAGCGCCATTTCAGCAACAATCTTAGACAGGTCTTCAATATGAACAAAGGTCCGAATCAGATCATCCCGGTAATGAGCGGGCATTCCTTGCGCTACGGTCTGTTCCAGATTTTCCGTATGGGCATCCAGCTTGTCGCGCGCATTTTTTCCATAAACAGGTCCGGAACGCAGAATGACAAAGTTAGTCAGTTCCTTTTCTATAAAACGCTCGGACTTGATTTTTGCGTTGGCATATTTGCTCATACCATGATCATCTGCCATAGTCTGAAGCACATCGGTTTCTGAATAAGGTCCTCTCCCCCGGGCAAACACATAATCCGAAGAAAGGTAGACGAGTTTCGTTGACGGTGTCATGTGACTGATCAAATGAAGCAAACCTTCATCGCTCAACCGTTGTTCTTCAGCTCCAGCCATCAGCGCCCAAATAATGACATTGGGCTGGATTTCCTTATAAACCTGAGAGAAGTTCTCCGGATCATTCACATCAAGCTTAACCATGTTCTCTTTCGTTTCCTCATTCAAGTCCACACCGATTACTTGCAGCTTCTCTTCTTTTCGAAGAGCTTCATATATTGATGCACCAACATAACCTCCAGAGCCAAAAACAACAGCCTTCATTTTACTAAGCACCTGCCTTCCTATGATGGAAACCTGGCTAATTTCAATCTGATCAGGATACTTGCGAGCGTTTGCCCGTATTTCCTCTTATGAAACTCCAGAACGAATTCCAGCGCCCTTCGATGAATGGCTGCCAAAGCTTAAGCACAGGCTTGCTGGAAAGCACAAGTACAATCACCGCTGCCACAATGGCAAGTTCCGTTGCATCAATGATATTGTCAATAGAGAACAAATCTTGCTTGCGGAATGTCTGAATAAAGAAGCCGTGAAGCAGATAAACGTACAACGTCCTTGCCCCAAGCACTGTAAGTTTGAAGTGGCGTGACGGAATCCATGCAAGCACACTCGAGGCCATCACAACAGCTGTCACATAAACAAGACCGCGTGTGATTACGCCCATGAACGGAGATTCCAGCATGGAATATGGCTTCGATGCGAGCAGCCAACCGCTATCCAAATCTGGCATCCAATGAATAAACAATGCTACAGCTATCATGATGACAAGACCAGCGCCTTTAATAATAGGCTTCTTCAGCTGTTGTAATTGCTCAGTCCGCACCCAGAATCCTGCTAGGAAGAACGGGAAAAATACAAACGTTCTAGACAGGCTGAACAGCGAGCCGACTTCAGGAACATAACCGATCGCAAGACCAATCAATACTGCAAGCGCCAGTCCATATCTTGGACCAATTTTCTTGAACAAAATTAGCATGAGATGCCAGCTGAATAGACTGAACAGGAACCAGAGCGCCCATTGCGGATCAAACACACTGTTCATCCAGTTCTCTTTTCCAATTAAGAAATAAAACACCGTATACAGCGCCTGAAAAACAAGATACGGAAGCAGCAATTTTTTAGCCAGGTTGTATATATATGACTTATTCCCTGCTCCTTTTGCAAAAAAACCGGAGAGGAAAATAAACGCCGGCATGTGAAACGTATAGATCCATATGTACATTGTATGCAAGACACTCGAATCCTTTGTCGATGGCTGGATCAGATGGCCGAACACGACAAGGAAAATCAACAAAAGTTTCGCGTTATCAAAGAAAGCATTCCGTCCCATAGACAAAGCAGGTCACCCTTTTTATTCATTCTGAAGTCAGACTCAAAGCCCGTATTATATAGCAAACATACCCGAATTCACACAGGATAAGCACGCAATATACGAAACGTAATCAGATTGTGATATAGCTGAAAAAAGCCCGTAAGATTGTTGGAAAGGGAAGGCAAATGCGGTAAATTGCACTCGGGGAATGATGGAAAAGGGGTTTGCGCGTGATTCTAACTGTTGCACACAATTTCAACGTTCGCAAAAGTGTTACTCTTCCCATACCAAATGTCTTCCTTAACTCCAACAAAAAAAGCGCACTGTAAACACAGCACACTTTCCTTCCTTCTATTCCAATGTTGCTTCCAACCCAATCTCCACATTCCCTTGAATGGCGCGGGAAATCATGCAGCTCGTTTCCGCTTTTTCAGTAAGCCGTTTTAACAGGCTGCGGTCTTTATCACTCGCCTCCGCTTTCAGAGCGACATATGGCTTATGAGTGATTTTTCGGTAAGTGAGCACACCTCTTTCTTCCTCAACAATCGCTTCAGATTCCATAGACATCCGTTCGAGCGGAAGATTTGCCCTTTCAATCATCGCTGCCAGAGTAATGATGTAACAAGTTGCCGCAGCACCTAGAAGCATTTCATCCGGATTCGTCCCGATTCCAGGACCATTCATTTCCGGCGGGATGGACACTTTTGTCTGCAGATTGCCTACACTGATGAAGCCTTCGCTGTTTCGTCCCCCTGGCCATTCTGCTTTCAAATGAAAATGATGTTCTGCCATTCCAATTCCCCCTAAAAATTATTGCTCGTACAGGACTTCACCCATTCCTGTAGTATCATAGCCAACTGAAGCAAGCTCTTCCTGCAAGTCAACCGAACGAAGCAAATCTTTCACATGCTGTATGAGTTTCTCAGTATGCTGATTTTTTAAAAGTACGATATCATATTGCTCCGTAATCATTGGGACAAAATCAACATTCGCACTTCCAGCAACACGTGAAATCCCGACGCCCGCATTAGCACGTCCTGCTGCCACAGCACCTGCAACTGCAAGATGACTCGTATAGATTGAATCATAACCCGCAACAGAGTCCTTGCCAATCCCGTTCAGCCTAAGTTGTTCATCAAGCAACACTCGCGCACCCGCTCCCGGCTCACGATTTGCAATCGTAATGCCAGGCTTCGCAAGGTCCGGCCATTCACTTATATTTTCCGGATTTCCTTTCTGAACATAGATCCCAGCTTCCCGCTTGATGAAATGCAGCACGACAAAAGATTGGCTGACGAGCAGTTTCCGAATATACGGTATATTATACGTCTTTGTATCGCCGTCAAACAGATGCGTGCTCACAATATCTGCTTCACCGCGGTACATGGAGACGAGACCGTCAAGGCTGCCGCTTTGAGAACGGAGCGGCTGACCTGCCCCTTTTCCTTCAAGCTCCCGTGCAAGCAAATCCATGCACGGATCCTGACCGCTAATAATAATCCTACCGGCAGTCGCAGACACTTCATTTTCAATAACTTCGACCGGCTTGAGATTACTTCCTCTTCCTCGCTGTTTATATGCTTCAAGCGCCGTCCGCTCAATCCGCATCTGCCGGCCAACACGATATGCCTCAAGTTCATCCTTTTTAATAAGGTCATAAACTGTCAGCTTAGACACTTTGAGAAGACGCGCCACTTCCTCAACGGTATAGATTTCTTCTTCTAGCAAAAGAAACACTCCATTTTCATATCCGGTTTTCATTTGTATTGATAGGATATATTTAGTTATAATCTATTATAATTAGATATAATTCATTTTAAAAGAAAGGTGTTATGCTTTATGAAAAAAAGCTCCCTTCTAGTTATTTCCCTATTGCTGACAGTAATGCTCGCAGCTTGTGGAACTACAAATGACAGCAAGAAAGAGGATAAATCATCAAACAAAAACAATTCAAAGCCGGAACTGACTATTTCAGCTGCCGTGAGCCTGACAGATGCACTGGAAGAAATGAAAAAAGACTTCGAGAAAGTTCATGACGTCAAAGTGAAATTCAATCTTGGCAGCTCGGGAACACTCGCCCAGCAAATCCAGCAAGGCGCACCTGCCGATGTCTTTATTTCTGCCAACCAAGATTGGATGGACAAGCTGGAGCTGAGTGGCGACATAAAGAAAGGTACACGGTCTGATGTTACAGGGAACAGGATCGTTCTTATTACTAAAAAAGACGGGGAATCAAAGGTAAAGAAAATCAAAGACCTTACAGCAAAAAATGCCGGACAGATTGCAATCGGCAATCCTGAAAGTGTTCCTGCTGGAGCATACACGGAAGACACGCTTAAGCATTTGAAAAAATGGGACAAGCTGAAGAACCACTTCATCATGGCAAAGGACGTACGCCAAGTACTCACTTATACAGAAACGGGAAATGCCGACCTTGGATTCGTATACGCAAGTGATGCTGCAACTTCTAATAAAGTTAAAATCATCGATACAGCGGACAAATCATGGCACGAACCGATCATCTATCCTGGAGCTGTTACAACAGATTCAAAATATGAAATACCAGCAAAGGAATTCCTCGACTATATGAAATCGAGCAAAGGACAGGAAATTCTTAAAAAATACGGATTCGAGAAGTAAGCAGGTATTCTAATGGAACAAATGGACTTCTCACCATTTTGGCTTTCAATTAAAACGGCGGCAATTGCGACCTTATTCGTTTTCGTCGCTGGCACATTCTTGGCGCGGCTCATCAGCCGGCGCCAGTTTTTCGGCAAAAGCGTCTTAGAAGCGGTCATCCTGCTGCCACTCGTCCTGCCGCCAACCGTTGTCGGCTTTGGTCTGCTTTATATATTCGGTAAAAATGGCTTCATTGGCAAGCCCCTCATCAAGTATTTCGATTTCCAGATTGTTTTCTCCTGGTGGGGTGTACTGATTGCAGCAATCGTTGTCGCGTTTCCTTTAATGTACCAAAGTGCTTCAGCTGCCTTCCAACAGTACGACCCGAACTTGGAAAACGCCGCTCGCACAATGGGCGCTTCCGGCTGGCGGATTTTCTGGACAATCAGCTTCCCGCTCGCATGGCCTGGACTTTTATCTGGGCTCGTCCTCACCTTTGCTCGCGCGCTCGGCGAATTCGGCGCCACACTCATGGTCGCCGGCTATATTAAAGGCGTCACAGACACGATTCCGCTTGCTATTTATTTCTCCGTCGAATCCGGAAACATGGACGCTGCTAAACTTTGGGTACTCGTCATCGTTGCACTCGGATTCTCTGCCATACTCTGGCTGAACTGGTGGAGCCGGCGTAATATGCAGAAGCATACTAGATAGGAGGATGCCTTATGCTCGACATAGCGATCAAAAAGAAACTCTCTCATTTCACACTCGATGTTGCCATTCGGACATCCGCCGATATCATCTCTCTGTTCGGCCCATCTGGTTCTGGCAAAACGACTATCCTAAATTGTCTGGCAGGCCTTGTAAAACCAGATGCTGGTCATATTACATTGAAAGACCGAACCATGTTCCAGCAAGGAAAAACGAACCTTCCTGTCCAGCAGCGCCGCGTCGGCTATCTCTTTCAGGACTATGCACTATTCCCACATATGACCGTATGGAAAAACATCATCTATGGCATGAAAAACGAGGAATTTGCAAAGACACTGATGGAGCAATTGAATATTACCCATCTTGCAAAACAATATCCAAAGGCAATATCCGGCGGTGAAAAGCAACGTGTCGCACTTGCCCGTGCACTCGCTACAGAACCCGATCTCCTCCTTCTCGATGAACCATTTTCCGCATTGGATGAAAAAACACGCGAGCGTGCTTATGAAAAACTGTTGCGTATCCATAAAGAATGGCAAATTCCGATCGTGCTCGTGACCCACCAGCATGATGAAGCGCTAAATCTCGCCAATCGGATCTATTACTTAGATAGTGGAAAAATCATTTCCGAGAAGGTGACCAAGCTTGCGAACGTATAGAACACCCCGACTGGCATTAAGCCAATCAGGGTGTTCTTTTATGCAGTGCATGAAAGTAAAATATAGCGCTGACCCCTTCACTCCGAACAACAAAAAACGCCTCCCCCTATTATTCATAGAGGAAGACGCAAATCATTACTTCGCTTTGGCTACTGTCACTTTCACTTGCTTGCTATTACGTTTTGCAGGATCTACACTCTTCGCATAAAGGACTGTGCCCGCTTTTTGTTTAGCCATTTTCAATTTAAACTGACCTTTGGAATTCACCGCACCTTGAGCAATAACCTTTTTCGACTTGTTCGTCAGTACGACTTTTGTATCAAGTGGAGCTGTTCCTGTTGCATAGCTCGACTTATTCGTCACTTTGTTCACTTTCGGAGAGGCAGGTGCTTTTCCTTTTGCGACGTAAGTTCGAACTGTCGTCTTCACATCTCCAGCAGATACTGTTACATAAAGCTCTGTCTTGTTCGTCTGAGCCGGAATCTTCATCGAGAAGGCCCCTTTAGTATTTACAGTGCCCTTTGCCAAGACTGTTTTACCTTTTTTCACTTCGACCTTGGCACCTTTGACTGCTGTTCCAGTTATGATTCTTCGATTATCAAGCACTGGTTTCAACTTCACATTAAGGTCGACTGCACTGAAAGCATTATATGCATTCAATCTGCCGAAGCCTGCATGCATATCCGAACCCGCCGGAACATCCGGCTTAACTTCCACTAGATTGCCATCTTTGTCCACTTCGTATTCCCCAGAGAATTCTTCCGGCTCTTCTGAAGGAACGAACGTATTCTTTTTCGCTGTCTCTTTCAGTGCTGTACGAACATCAGCAAACTTCAGCTTCGGATTGCGTGAAAGCATGAGGCCGACTGTCGCTGAAACATGAGGAGCCGCCATGGACGTTCCGCTCATATATGTGACATTTCCATTCGGTACAAGGCTTGGAATATTAGAGCCAGGCGCCACAAGATCTAAAGCATTTCCATAGTTGGAGAAGTCTGATACGACGTCAAGTGAGTTCGTACCACCAACAGAAATTGTATACTTGGAAGCAGCTGGGTAGCTCAGTTCAGGTACGTTTTCATTACCGCTCGCCGCGACGATGATAATACCTTTTGAATAGGCATATTTCAATACATATTCCAGCGTTCGGCTGTATTCACCGCCAAGGCTCAAGTTGATTACTTTAGCGCCATGATCTGCCGCATATTTGATACCATAAGCAATCTCTTCTGTATCACCAAATCCTGCTGCATTCAAGACCTTTACAGGCATGATGCGGGCTTTTTGGTTGATACCAGCCATTGAGTAATCATTATTAGCAGCAGCTGCGATGATACCAGCCACATGTGTTCCATGTCCGTAATCATCTGTAGCAGGTTCATTTGGATCTACGAAGTTCTTGCCGATAGACATATCAACAGAGTTCTTCAAATCAGTCAGCGAATTGTCAACACCCGTATCGACAACAGCGATGACCGTTTGTTTCAGATTGCGTTTATTAACTAGGTTCTGCAAGGCTGCATTCCGAATATCTGCGCCATTTGTGCCACCATTTTGTCCTCTGTTCGAGAGTGACCACTGATAAGAATACTGAATGTCCTCAGAATGAACTTGATACTTCTGTGCTTTTTCAACATACTCAACTTCCGGCAGCGCTTCTATCTGCTTTGCAGCTGATGTAGCAGTTGCAGAAACAGCTTTTGCACTCATTCCCTTTGGCAGCTGTTCTTCCAAATCGAATACATACAGGTCCTTCAGCATCGTATCATCTTCATCTACCGGCTCTGCTTTGGAAACGTTATAGCTTTTTACAGAACGTGCTGCAGATATGCTGTCCACAGATTTACCCGGTTTCATCTTAATGAGGAGCTTACCGCCTGTTCCTGATCCACCAGAAAGCTTAACTCCCATCTTCGTCATCGTCGACGCAGCCTGGTCACCGGCCAAGCTCTTGATTCCAGCTTTATTCGCAAGCTTTTGCATTTCTTTATTCAAGATTCCAGGAGATGCGTCTGCAACAAAATTATATAGTTCTTCGATTGCAGCCTGTTCGCTCTTGCTAATAACATAGCTGCTGTCCAAGCCATTATTGTTCAGATCCTTAATAAGTGGCTGTAATGTCATAAGGTTTTTGTATACACGATCTCTTGCATTTGAATCCTTTGCGACCTTCACCATAACAAATGGTGCTGCCTTGTAATAAAGAGCAGACATTTCACGGCCTGCTTGTGATTTGGCTAAAGTACCATCACGGAACTGACGGATTGACTGCAGCAATGCTTTGCCGCCGCTTTTCTTCGCCGCAGCACTCATTTCCACAGGACAACTTGAGAGTTCATCCTCTTTTGCAGGCTGTTTCTTCACATCTTTCACTGAAAGTGTATAAGTTGTTGAAAGGTCCAGTTCTTCTTCAGTGTCGGACGTTACCTCTTCTTGCTCAGTTGTTACTGTATCCTTGTTAGTCTCTGACTCTGCATTAGAATCAGGTGTAGTTTCAGGTGACTTTATTTCTTCAATTTCGGCTTTACCGAAATACTCGACTTTAATATAATAAGGCCCGTCCCATGCATAAGGGAAAGCAACCTCTGCAGGTTTCATTGAATAGTCTGTACCCGCTCTATACTGACCGAATGTCTTCTCTTCAAGAGCATTTTTTTTGCTTGAATAGATTGATATATTCAATAGGTCCTTGCTTTTCAAATTCAGTTCTACATGAGTGAATTTCTTAATATCATTAAGATTCGGTTTGAAGACATACCAGCGTATGCCCGGCTTATCAAATGTAGCTTCAATAGAATCTCCACTCTTGACTTCAGCAGCCTGATTGATGAGTTCAGAATCATTTTCTTCAGCTTTTGCGACTTTACTAGGTGCAAAAGGAAGCATAAGGCCCAAAATAAGGCTGAGTACCATTGTAATTGATAATAATTGAATACGGCCTGTTCTATCCAAAGCTTCTCCTCCATATACATATACTGTTTTTGAAAAATACAACTTTTTCCTATCATAACTGATTAAACATAGTTTACAAGGGTTTTCTTCCAATTCAACAAAAGTTTTCATAATTTTTGGCAATCCACTTTTTTTAGCGTTATTTCAAAGCAGGAATAGCCAATATTCCAACCCATTTTCCAGCGACTTTTACAGCAATTCATTATCTTTTGTAAGCGTTTTGTTTTATAATATTAATAGGCCACTATTTTAAGTGCCATTTAAATGGAGGGAAAACATTTTGAAAAAAATCTTATCTTGCTTGATTGCGCTGACATTCATCTTGTCGCCGATTTCACCGGTTGGCACCATCTTTGTCCAAGATCACGTACAAAAAGTAGAAGCAAGAGGTTATAAATCTGTTAGACGCAGTTACAGTCCGACTCCAAAGCGATACAACCAGCAACCGAAACAAAACAATTCCAATTACAATAAGTCAACGAATAACAATAAATCTACATCAACTGCAACAAACCAAAGACGCGGATTCTTCTCCGGTGGTTTCGCCAAAGGTCTCTTCATCGGTGGCCTAGCTGGTATGCTCTTCGGTGGATTCCTTGGCAACATGGGCGCATTCGGCTCATTCCTCGGATTGCTAATCAATATTATTGCAATTGTGTTCATCATTAACATCGTGCGTAGCATTTTCGCAGCAATGAGAATGAAGAAGCGACACAGAGAGGATGCGAATCATTGGAGAAACTAACGATGGATGAGCAAGACGTAACAAATGCGATTTGTCTTTATGTCGCTGATGAGAAGCATATCGAGCCCCGACATGTGGAAGTTGAACTTGCCTATGACGACCAGCTCGGTTTCTCAGCTGAAGCTTATTATGAACGCGGCAAGATGAGCCTTTCCCATCATCAGATGATCCAGGCAATCCGATTCTGGATTGATGAAACGCTTGATGAGGATCCTTCCTCTGCAGCAATCCGGCTTGAACTCGATGATGTGCAAGGCATTATCGCGAATATACGGTAATAGACAAAAGCCCCGACCTTTTATAGGCCGGGGCTTTTCTATTTTTCTCTTTAATAATAGAAGTAAAGTGCAACAGCCATTGCAAACAGCATGACCAATCCCGTTATAAACGGGTACAAATAACTTTGTGGCATCAATTCAGAGAGCCTTCTTCGTTCCTCCCCTTCCATCTTCCCAAAAAAACTTTGAAAACTATGAAACACGATATCAAAGAATCCCCCTCTAATTACAAATCCGAATAGAGAAATGAGCACAAGCAGGATTCCTGCCATAAATGACACATCTGTATATACCAAAAGGGTCAACCCTTTATAAAAGATGAAGCAAGCAGCTAGAACTGCTGCTTGCGAAATAGCAATCCATAAGACTAGTTTCTTCAATGACAAACGAAGCTCCTCCTGCCTCTTTATTAACTACCATTCATTATAGTGCATTTTTCCCCACTATATAATAAAAGAAATTTTGCTGGCAAGCAGGCTTATAAATGTCCAATAAGTGGTATATACTGACTGACATTCAATGTCCATAATTTGAAAGCGCATACAGTTCTATTCGACATAATTACAAGAAATTTGTCGATGTTAGTTATCTATTGGAAATATGACAAATTATTTTTATTTACATACTATTAAAATATAGTATAATTATTTTCAGTAAGTTAGTAACAATTAAAAAGGGGTGTACAAATGGAAAAGTCGAAAAAATTAGTTTTTATGACTCTTTTGATTGCTTTGGCATTAATCGTTTCTGCTTGTTCCTCAGGTTCGAAGGACAGCAGTGATAAAAAAGGGGAAGGATCTAAGGACAAGAAGGAATTCAATATGATTGAAGTTGCTGAGATTCCTACAGGTGACCCTGCACTCGCTACTGACGCAGCCAGCTTCATCGTTTTAGGTCAGACTATGGAAGGCCTATATGCTTTGGACAAAAATGACAAGCCAGTCCCTGCTCTATCTGACGGTAAACCAAAGGTAAGCAAGGATGGTAAAGAATATACTTTCAAAATCAAGAAAGACGCCAAGTGGTCCAATGGTGATCCGGTAACAGCAAAAGATTTTGTCTTCGCTTGGAGAAGAGCTGTCGATCCTGCTACAGGTGCGGAATATGCATATATGTTCTCTGATGTAGTTAAAAACGCAGACAAAATCATGAACAGCAAAGCTAAACCGGAAGAGCTCGGTGTTGAAGCAACTGATGACAACACTTTGAAAGTAACATTGGAACACCCAGTACCTTATCTTGATTCATTGCTAGCATTCGGTACATACTTGCCAATGAATCAGAAGTTCTTTGAACAGACAAAAGGCAAATACGGTACAAACAGCGACAATATGATTGCAAACGGTCCATTCGTTCTTAAAGACTGGAACGGTTCTGGTCTTACATGGAGCTATGTAAAGAATGACAAGTACTATGATAAAGACAAGGTAAACCTTAATAAGGTTAACGTCCAAGTTGCAAAGACTCCGAATACAGCAGTCAACTTGTACAACACTGGAAAGGCTGATCGTACAGCCGCTCTATCAGCAGAGTACGCTAAGCAATATCAGAATAATAAAGAAGCTTCTACATTTGAAGAAAGCAGCTCTTGGTACCTCAAGTTCAATATGAAGCGTGATGGTAAAGAAACACCTCTTGCAAACAAAAATATCCGTAAAGCTCTTGCGATGGCATTTGATAAGAAAGCATATGTAGACACAGTTCTTTCAAATGGTTCTATTACAAGTGACGGTCTTGTGCCGCGCGGCCTTGCGAATGGTCCTAAATCAGGCAAAGACTTCCGTGAAGAAAGCGGAAACTTGATGTCCTATGATGTGAAACAAGCTCAAGAATATTGGAAGAAAGGTCTGAAAGAACTTGGCGTGAAAGAATTGACACTTGATTACTTGAGTGACGATACAGAAACAGCTAAGAAGACAGGCGAATTCTTCCAGAATCAGCTAGAAACTAATCTTAAAGGTTTGAAGCTTAAGCTTTCTAACGTACCTTTCAAAGTCCGCATTGATAAAACTCAGAAGCAGGACTATGACATTTCAATGGCTGGCTGGGGTGCCGATTATCTTGATCCAATGACATACCTTGATCTATATGTCACAGACGGCGGAAACAACCAGGCAAGCTACTCTAACAAAAAGTATGACCAACTAATCGAAGACGCCAAAGTCAAGTATGCGAACGATTCTGAGAAGCGTTGGGAAAAATTGCTTGAAGCTGAGAAACTTCTTATCCAAGAAGATACAGCAATCGCACCGATTTACCAAAGAGGTCACTTGGTTCTAATCAAGCCATCTGTCAAGAATTTCGAGGAACACCTCTTTGGACCAGATTACACTCTTAAAAACGTAAAGATCGAAAAATAATAATTAAGTCACATAACAGTTCGTTGGCGAAAGAGAGTATTTGCAAAAATACTCTCTTTCCCCTGTTTTACACCCTCTTGTTTTGAAAATTTAAACTTTTCCATTTGGATAAGGAGGATAAAGAATTATGGTGAAGTACCTTGCCCAGCGTGTCGTCTACTTGATCATCACCCTATTTGTGATCACTTCATTCACTTTCTTTCTTATGAAGTTCCTGCCGGGTACACCTTTTCAGAATGAAGAGAAACTATCCGTTGAACAGAGAGAAATTCTGAATGAAAAATATGGCCTGAACAAGCCTGTTCCCGTTCAATATGTGAATTACATGAAAAATGTCGCGACAGGTGATCTCGGTAATTCATTCCAGTTTGACAATCAGCCCGTTACAGACCTTCTGAAAAGTCGCATCGGACCTTCCCTGCAATTGGGCTTCCAGGCGATGATTGTCGGTACAATTGTCGGTATCGCACTCGGTGTCCTTGCCGCAATGTTCCAGAACACATGGATTGATTACGGCAGCACATTCCTAGCAGTGCTAGGCAAATCCATCCCCTCCTTCGTATTCGCAGCACTTCTGCAATACTATATCGGTGTTAAACTCGGATGGCTGCCTGTAGCCTCCTGGGACGGATTCGCCTCTTCAATCTTGCCGACTATCGCGTTAGCCATTTTCCCTGTTGCGACTGCGGCGCGTTTCATGCGAACGGAATTGATTGAAGTGCTGAGCTCCGATTACATTACACTCGCCAAAGCAAAAGGTAACTCACGTATGGAAGTCGCCATCAAACACGCTATCCGCAATGCACTCATCCCACTCATTACAGTATTGGGACCGATGGCTGTAAGTTTGATGACAGGTTCCATGGTTGTTGAGCAGATTTTCGCAATACCTGGTATTGGTGAACAATTTGTTAAATCAATTACAACGAATGACTTCCCGATCATTATGGGTACGACAATCTTCTTCGCTGTACTGCTCACAGTCATCGTTCTGATTGTCGACATCTTATATGGAATCATTGACCCTAGAATCAGATTGGCAGGAGGGGCTAAGAAATGAGAAACACAAACGATCCTATATCTAAAGACATGTTCGAACTGGCCCCACATTCCACTGGTGACAATGAGGTCATTGCCAAGCCACAGCTTTCCTTCATGAAAGACGCTTGGCTTCGTGTACGGAAGAACAAAGCAGCTCTTGTCAGTGCCGTTCTGCTTTTGCTCGTTGTCCTCATGGCGTTCATTGGACCACATCTTTCCCATTATGATGCGTACCATCAAGATGTAACGAAAGCCAATCTCCCGCCAAAAATTCCAGGGCTTGAGAAATTGGGCATATTCGATGGAAAGATGGATGTCGGCGGTGTAGAGACAGATGTCTATGCACAGAACAATGTAAAGGAAAATTACTGGTTCGGTACAGACAGTCTCGGACGTGACCTGTTCTCCCGTGTATGGGTTGGAACTAGAGTCTCACTATATATTGCTCTTTTGGCAGCTGTAATCGATATGCTGATCGGTGTCATTTACGGACTCGTCTCAGGATTCAGAGGCGGCAGAGTCGATAACGTGATGCAACGTATACTGGAAGTCATCTCAGGCATTCCAAACCTTATCGTTGTTATTCTCATGCTCCTGATCCTGAATCCCGGCATCATTTCAATTACGATTGCAATGGTCATAACCGGCTGGATCGGTATGGCAAGGGTCGTGCGCGGACAAGTATTGAAACTGAAGAATCAGGAATACATCCTTGCTTCACGCACACTAGGAGCGAAGAACAACAGACTGCTCTTCAAACACCTTTTGCCGAACCTTACTGGTGTCATCATCATCAACACGATGTTCACCATTCCAAGTGCAATCTTTTTCGAAGCATTCCTTAGCTTCATCGGAATTGGCTTACAGGCACCAAAAGCCTCACTCGGTACATTGATTGAAGATGGATACAAGACGTTCCAGTTCCTGCCTCACCTAATGATCATACCGAGTATCGTAATCTGTATTATCTTGATTACAACGAACTTGATTGGTGACGGACTCAGAGACGCATTCGACCCGAAAATGCGGGATTAATAGACGGGGTGAAACTATTGAGAAAAAAAATATTGGAAGTCAAAGATTTGAATATATCCTTTCACACTTTTGCTGGTGAAGTACAAGCAATTCGCGGTGTGAATTTTGACCTGTACGAAGGAGAAACGCTCGCTATCGTTGGTGAGTCGGGTTCGGGTAAATCCGTAACGACGAAATCTATCATGCGCCTGCTGCCTACGAGTAGTTCTGAGGTCAAGTCAGGGCAGATTCTCTTTGACGGCAAAGATATCGTGACTGCTTCTGAAAGAGAAATGCAAAAGATCCGCGGTAAAGACATCTCTATGATCTTCCAGGATCCAATGACCTCTCTAAACCCAACAATGCAAGTCGGCAAACAGATTATGGAACCGTTGCTTAAACATCAGAACATGAGCAGACATGATGCAAGAAGCCGTGCACTTGAATTGTTGAAAATGGTTGGCATCCCAAATGCAGAAGCCCGTATGAAGCAATATCCGCATCAGTTCTCAGGTGGTATGAGACAGCGTGTAGTTATCGCAATCGCTCTTGCTTGCGCACCAAAAGTACTCATTGCCGATGAGCCGACGACTGCTCTTGATGTAACGATCCAAGCTCAGATGCTTGATTTAATGAAGGATTTGCAGAAGCAGATTGAAACGTCAATCATCTTCATTACCCATGATCTCGGCGTTGTTGCGAATGTCGCTGATCGTGTCGCCGTTATGTATGGAGGTAAAATCGTTGAAGTTGGCACAGTCGATGAAATTTTCTACAATCCAAAGCACCCTTATACTTGGGGACTCATCAGTTCCATGCCTTCACTCGACGAACAAGAAGATGAGCTTTATGTCATTCCAGGAACACCGCCTGATCTGTTGAATCCGCCAAAAGGCGATGCTTTTGCACCGAGAAATCCTTATGCTATGAAGATTGACCTGGAAGAGCAGCCGCCGATGTTCAAAGTCTCAGATACACATTATGCGGCAACTTGGCTTCTCCATCCCGATGCTCCTGCATATGAGCCTCCGCAGAAGATTAAAGACAGAATGGCTGAGTTTGAAAAAGGTGGGTTTTAAATGGCTGAAAAAGAAAAGCTGCTCGAAATTAAAAATCTTAAACAATACTTCAACGTAGGAAGTTCCAATGAAGTTCGTGCAGTAGATGATATTTCATTTGATATCTACAGAGGAGAAACATTGGGGATCGTTGGAGAATCCGGATGTGGCAAGTCCACTACTGGCAGAACGATAATCGGACTTTATGATGCGACAGGCGGCCAAGTATTATATGAAGGAAAAGACGTTCATGCGAAGAAATCAAAAGCAGAACTGAAAAGTCTCCATCAGAATATGCAAATGATTTTCCAAGATCCGTACGCTTCATTGAATCCACGCATGAAGGTCAATGATATCGTCGCTGAAGGCATTGATATCCACGGCCTTGCGTCATCCAAGAAAGAGCGTGCTGATAAAGTCATCGAGCTATTGGAAACAGTCGGCTTGAATCGAGACCATGCGAACCGCTACCCGCATGAATTCTCTGGCGGCCAGCGCCAAAGAATTGGAATTGCTCGTGCTCTTGCGGTGAATCCGGAATTCATCATCGCCGATGAACCAATCTCCGCATTGGACGTATCAATCCAGGCACAGGTCGTCAACTTGATGAAGAAGCTGCAAAAGGAAAAACAGCTCACTTACCTCTTCATCGCTCACGACTTGTCCATGGTCAAGTACATCAGTGACCGCATCGGCGTCATGTACTTTGGCAAGATGGTCGAACTCGCCAGCTCCGAAGATCTTTACCGGAATCCGATGCACCCGTACACGCAGTCATTGCTATCAGCAATTCCGCTCCCGGATCCGAATTACGAGCGGACTCGCAAGCGTAAAGCCTATGATCCGAAGATGCACGCCTATGAAGAAGGCGAAGAAGTGAAAATGCGCGAAGTGGCGCCTGATCATTTTGTTCTCTGCTCAGAGAGAGAGTTTGAGCAGTATAAGCAAGCTTATAAAAATTAAAAAACAGGGGTCTTGAGTTCAAACAAGGCCCCTGTTTTCTTATATAAAAAGTTATTATTCGTAAAGAAATATGACCAATCCCTCTTTCGCCTCTTACCACATTGCAGTAAAAATGCTAAAATCCACTCAAACAGAACAAGAGGTGGTAATACATTGGAAACGTCACATCTTCTAGGATTAATCAGCATAATAAGCGGTATGATTATGCTTACAGTACCACTTATCATCATCTTACGGCGCAGACAATTCCGTGAAAATATACGAGTTGCCGAAACAACTGCAACGATTATTGAAAACATCCGACCAGTCTATTCAGAAAAAATGTACAACCCAGTCCTTGAATATACAACCAAGGAAGGCGAAACGATCATCCACCGCTCCAAAATGGGCAGCAACCCTCCTCGTTTCAAGGAAGGTGAGCAAGTCAAAATATATTATCATATGGACAAACCTGAGAAACACCAGGTCAAAGCCGGATGGCCATACTACCTTCTCATTTCCATCTTCCTCTTTTTCGGTATTATTACTAGCGTAATCGGTGTGGTACCTTTTGTCTTGTAAGAATAACAGGGCTGGGAACAGAAGTATCTTAGCCTACAGAGAACCCGAACTAATGCAAAGAAAATTTTGCCTTAGTTCGGGTTATTCATTTCGAGTATAGAATTTCACCGGTTGTAACCCGCCGGATTTTCGTTGCAGGCGAACGCTTTCCACGGGCATGGCTTCAGCTAAATTCCAGGCAAAGAACGCCTTGGAATATTATCTTCAACTCATGCTATTCCCGTTGGAGTCGTCGCCCTCCACTGCAATCTGGATAGAACACCAGACATAGCGGAGGAAAGATGCGAGACTCCCGTGGGAAGAACAAGCGTACTGAGACTGTGAGGCGCTTGCGCCACAGTGGCTCAGTGCTTGCCCACAGGAAAGCGAGCATTCTTTTCGTAGCGGTGGCTTACTCTTAACTATTATCATTTTATCCACTTTTCGTCTTTTATACAGGCATTTTTAGCTATGTCTCAGCCCCGTCTTATCTGTTAGAAGTATTTACAATACACAGCATCACGCATTCTTGAGCGGCTACTATATTCCCCCATACCTTCTCTGACGCTGCTGATACTCCTTTATTGCTAGCAGGAACTCATCCTCCGAGAAATCCGGCCATAACACATCAGTGAACACAAGCTCAGCATATGCCAGCTGCCAAAGAAGGAAATTGCTGAGACGTTTCTCTCCACCAGTACGAATAAGCAAATCCGGTTCTGGTATGCCAGCTGTATACAAATGCTTCGCGAACTGCTGCTCATCCAATTCATCCATTGATAAGCTCTTATCATTCATATCTTGAAACATTGACTTCATGGCATGCAGAATTTCATCCCGACCACCATAATTAAGTGCAAAGTTCAACTGCAGGCCATCATTGTCTTTAGTCCGATCAACCGCATATTGTAAAGGTTCACATACATGGTCAGGTAGTTTTTCCATATCACCAATTGTACCAATACGGACATTATTATAAACAAGATCTGGCAAATACATATGCAAAAACTGCTTCGGAAGCTTTAATATGAAATCTACTTCAGCCTTCGGACGTTTCCAGTTCTCCGTGGAAAATGTATAGAGGGTGAGTGTTTTAACTTTAAGCTGAGAGGCAGCCTTGACGATTTTCATGACGGCAGTGACTCCCTCTTTATGACCTAGAAATCTCGGCATGCCTCGTTTCTGTGCCCAGCGCCCATTCCCATCCATAATAATCGCTATATGATCCGGAACCTTTTCATCTGATGCTTGATTAAATTTCTCCGGCTGTTTACTTTTAAAAAAAGGTATTTTCATTGACATTGTGATCCCTCGCAATCTTCCAGCTTTTATAACGGTCTATCTTCACTTTAAAAATAAATACTGTATGTTCAGCTTATCTCGATCTCGCTTTCCGAGTTATCCTCATCCTTCTCATACTCTAGAATATCTCCCGGCTGGCAATCCAGTGCCTCGCAGATTGCTTCCAATGTCGAGAAACGAATTGCTTTCGCCTTGCCATTTTTTAGAATTGAAAGGTTTGCCATCGTAATTCCAACCTTTGTCGACAGTTCTGTTACACTCATTTTCCGCTTAGCGAGCATTACATCGATATTCACTATAATCGCCATTGCTTCACCTCAGACTGTTAAATCATTTTCTGTTTTAATGCGAATTGCCTCTTGCAGCAGTTTTTTGAGGACAGCGGAAAAGACTGCGATAACCATTGAGGATCCGATAATGACCATTCCAATCAATAATAGTCCTGGTGCATCGTCCCAATCAGCAACAATATAAATCAATGGCAGCGCCAAAATATACAAACCGCTGATTACTGCGGAGAAGTTCCTGACTTTCCTCAGAGCCTTCACAGAAAGCTCCGAGAAAGCTTCGTTCCTATCGATGTAATTCAGTAATTTTAACCCCTGATACAATGCAAGATAAAATGGAATTGCAGATATGTACATAATTAATAAAATACCGAGTACCACATAAGCCATATTCGCTCCACTTGTTGTTAGCTGCCCAATGGCTTCTATTGCGATTTTAGGCAATAGGAAAATGCATAAGGCCAGAATTGGAACCCCAATTGCAATAATAGCTACTCTCAAGAAGAGTATTTTCATTCAGAAGCACCTCACCATTTATATTCGTTTTGATTTTAACCTGAAATTTATCGATAATCAATAAATAATTATCTAATTTTGATAAAAATTAATTAATGAGCAAAAAAAGCCGAGCAAACCAATGACCTCAAGCCATTTGTTTGCTCGGTATTTTAATCCGATTTACGGACAGTGACATTCTCTTATAGCGACTGCTGTCTCGCTTGACTTAGTGAAAGCCCCATGCCGCCTCTTTATTTAGGTAACGGGAATTTCACTGTGTCTTTACCCAAAATATTCCCTTTTCCATCATAGTAAAGTGGACCGAATTCGATTTCGAATTCTTTTTCCTTCAGTATCTTTTCATACATTTCTTCATCAAGTGTATAGACTTGGAGCATCTTTCTCGATTCACCGCTTTTAAAAGGCTCATTTGACAAATTGTTATCAAGGATTATTTCATTTCGGGCTGTCTGAGTCTTATTATTCATATGCAAAGTAGAATTGAAGTACCTGACCGGACGCTTTCCACCATTCTTAATAGTAAACTCAGCCGTCAGGAGAACCATGCCATGCTTGAATTCGTTGAATCTCTTTCCCGTTTCCCTATTTGGTCTGAACTTTGTAAACTGATAGCCATTCAACGTTACCTCTATATCTTCCAGCTTTGCTTTCTCGTTGATCCCCTTTTTCTCCTTGAGCATCTTCTTATCGCCCATATCCTCTGCAATTACTCTATCTTCATAGAAAGCTGAATTATGCGCAAGCTTCTTGGCACCTTTTTCATTTAAGCTGATATGAAACTTCCCTTGCGTACCAAATATTGATTTATAATCATCTTTCTTTTTCATCGCTAAGGGCACATCCAGTATTGCAGTTGACTCACTAAATACTTCCTCTGTAAGCGGGTAAGCCTCATAACCTGTCACAGTTTCTCCCGCCTTCACTACATATGCGTTATCCCGATCGAATTTCGCAGCAATCTGTTTGGCTGTTGGCAGAAACATGTCTTCATTTCTTTTGCTATAATCAACCTGCCTATTCTTCAGACTAAACGCAGGTATAAAATAGATATCTTTTTTACCTGCATTATGGATCGTAAATCGAGCAACAACGAGCCTTCCACCGATTTCACTATCAAAAACTCTAGCAAACTCTTCCCCAACGTCCTTCAGACTCACTACTTCGTATGATTCGAGCTTTACCTTCAACTGATCGAGATCATGTTCTCTCGTCTTCCCATCCTCATGGAGCACCTTAACCTTGCCGCCTGTATGCTCTGCCATATATTCATTCAGTTTTCTATACTCCTTGGCATCTTTGAAAGACTCTTCCTTCTTCTCACTCTTCGCCTTTGTTTCCTCTTTCTCACTTCCTTTGGCTTTGTCGCCTGAACTACAGCCCACAAGACCAAAAGTCGTTAGGCAAATGATAAATAGAATAAAATATAGCTTTTTCATTTGTATTGCTCCCTTCTTTGAATAAGCCTATTAACCGAAAAACCCCATAATAATATGTGCTCTAATCTGTTTTGAAAGGGCTTTCAATATAAAGTGGCTTTTTCTACTTATTTATATTTATTCAAGTATTGAGGCTAATCATCCAACTGAACTCCAATTTAGTAACACACACATAAATAGCCTCCTGCTAAACTGAAGAGGCTATTTCTAGATGAATTTGCTTATATTATGTATTTACTTTTCTACTTCGAGGATAAACCACTGTTTTGTGGCGTAGATTATAGTGAAAACCATGCCGATAAATCCTATTAAAGTCAGAATTGGACTAATGTTTTTTCCTATTACAGACATAAAGAGAGAGGCGAAAAAGATAAAAATAGCCAAGCCATTCGTTTTAATCGCAACGGTACTGCCATCTTCTACTTCCTTCTCAACACTGCCAAAAAACCATTGATTCACGCGGATTTTGACCGGTTCGGCTCCCGCATCAATTTTGAATGTTTCTTTGTTTTTCAGCTTTTTTTCAAGATTGCTATTCACCTTCAATGCGATTGCAGAAGCAGCTCCCATAAGTCCGGTTTCTCTCTTTATTTGTATACTCATTTCATCAATCCCCCTTGTCTTTATCTACACAACTGGCATCAAGTATTTACTCATCGAATCCTTTATTCCGCCTTGCTTACCTTTGTATCCTTAAGGTCGACAAAACGTGTTTGGGCATCCAATTTTGTTAGATTTTCAAGCTCTTCATCTGTAATCGGGACCAAGATCGGGTGTCCGTATCCCGGTTTCAGCACACCCATTGCCTCTGCGGGAATCTCTACTTTATGATCTTTCACTACATAATGCCCTGATTTATCTCCCACAGTGATGTTGAACGACACATCCTTGATAGCTGCAGGGAGACGATTGATGCCAAGCAAAATAAGGTCTGCCTTTCCATCCTTTGGATTGGTAGCATCCACGACCGTCACAGAGTAATCGCCTTTTGTGCCTTCATCAGGGTATTTATTTACAAACTTCTGCATTCCACTGTATATCGGATGATTCTCAACCGTAGCTCCAGCCTCCTGATCCGCTTTCAATACATGCAGTTTCAAAGGGCCATCCGGATCTCCATCCTTAGCTTTTGATTCTGTATCTGACTGCTTCGTTGTCGCCTGTTCCGTATCATTTTTATCCTTGTTCTTCGATTCCGTATCTGCTTTATTGCCGCAGCCCGCAAGCAGAAGCGCAACAGCAAGCACTAAGAAAATCATAATCCGTTTCATACTCGTCATCTCCTTATGTATTCAGCGTGTTGTCCGATTTCCTAGTTCTTCACCAGCAATTCCAGATTTTCAAGTGCTCCGGCAAGTTCAGTCGCTCCATAAATCTGTTTGGCAGGATCCAGTCCTTCAGCAGGGATATCAATATGAAGAACAATCGCTTCGTCCGGCTCAAGACGACCTAAGAAATTATCGTCAATCTCAAGATGAACTTCGGCAAATTGTGCTTGTACATCACTTTTTACATTCAGTTTCATATCTGCCCGAAAGCCTTCAATTGGCAGACCTGTCTTATTCACAAATGCTCCCGCAAGTCGAAGCTTCCTTTCAATCTGCAGATTCAATCCACGGAGAATGACGAAGTACAATGTTTCTTTTTCAAATGCAAAATCATTCTGATCAAAAAACTTCTGCACATCCTGGATTTCCCTTTGAATATCCGGGTCTTCTCTTTGTCCCTCATGAGCTTTAGCCATGACAACCTTTATCTTACTCAATCGCTTCACCCTCTAATTTATCAAGTTCTCTATTTTCGTAGAGATCCAGTTAATTGCCGACTTGATGTTACCGATCAGGCCTTCCATATTATACAACTCATTCTCCAAACGCATGAGCGCATTGTTCAGTTCATCAAGATTATCATCAACGTTGTCTATATACGACTTCAGCGCACTGTCAGACAAATCGTCTCCCAATATATTTTGATACTTTTCAAGCCGCTTTCCAACCCAGTATGTATGAGTCGCCTTCGCATCTTTGTCCAGATCCTTCTTTAGCGACTTCAAATCGGCTTTAAGCGCTTCAAAGTCTGCAATCAATTCTTTGATCCTCTGTATTTTCGCTTCCAATGAAGCAACCGCACTGACACAAGCATTCAGTTCACCCTGCTTGGCGCTCAGATTCGCATGTAATTCAACCCGCTCACTCATATGGGCTCCTCCTTTACCAAGGCCACTTCGCTTGGATAGTTGGGATTGTGACATCCAACTTAACACCGAGCAGAAGCTTTAGATCGGCATTAAGACTTGTCGCATTGATATTTAAATAGTCACTTTTCCATACAGGTTCATCTTTGTACTCTACCCCGACTCCAGCCTGCCATCCTGCGCTTGCTTCGACATTCATCCCGAAGTCTTTCTTGGCAGTTGTTTTGACTCCATTTTTCTCATGCTCGCCGCCCATGCTTTCCATCCCGAACAACGTGATACCCGCAGAAGCCTTGACAGTCGCTGCTTCCGCTCTGCCTCCAAGAGCAATATGGGTCGTATCATCGGCATTCTTTGGCAATTTGAAAGCAGCCTGACCATTTGCAGAAAGGGCACTTGCCTTGAGACTGACATGGCCATTAAATTTATCCGTCCCCAGCATGGCAGTCGATTCTGACTTTACAACACTTGCATCTCCAGAAGCAGCCATTCTCGTGAATCCGTCAAACTCAGCATTTCCAGAACCAGATAGCAAAGACTGTGTCCCGTCATACTTGAGCCAGCCACCTGCCGTTTCGGCCTTCGTATACAGCTTGGCTCCACTCACTTCACCACTCACTTTATAGGCGCCTTTGTCGTTAGTCTTTTCACCGCGGGCACTCAAGACAGAGCCCGTCTGCGTGATATAGTTCTTATCGCTCGTACCCATCACCCATTGTCCCTCAAGAACAGAGGCTTCACCTGCTTCATAGGAAAAAGGATCATCCTCAGACAATGCTTTGAAAGCACCCTTGTTCTCAAGCGTGTACCATGGTTGCTCTTTGATGCTTGATACCTTATCAGTGAGAACACCATTCTCGTTCTTGAAATGCGTACTCAACTCATTCATTTCGGTAATCAGTTCATTGATCCGCTCCGTTACCGGACTCATATTCTTCGTGCACGTTGAATCCGACGACAATAATTCCTCTTTCGTCTTCTTAATATTGGAATCCGCCGTTTGATATGTATGCAGAACCGTTTCTCCAGGAAGTTTGACCGTACTTATGAATTCATCAGCCCGCAGCACGAGCTTCTGCCCTTTGGAATCAAGCTCCTCAAATGTTGTACGGCTGTCACCCAAGTTCTCCTTTTCCTTATCAAGGGTGCCTGACCCAACAATTCCCTTGGCATCACTCTCATAACTTCTAAAATCATCCTTCACTTTACGCGCCGCTTCCAGCAGCTCCGAAGAGACATTGATGATTTTCTGAGCAAGATTGATATGAACAATTTCCATGTATTCCTTCATGGAATTACCGGTCTTTCCCTTCAGGTTGATTGAGCGACTTAGCACTGTTGAGGATTTGTACTGTTCATACACCGCATCTTTAAGGCTTGACTGGTATTTCTCCAGCTTTTTGACCAGGTCTTCCATTTCTTCATTGACCAATCTCGCCATCTTAATCCCCCTTCATGCTTTCTGCCAGTGCAAGGTCTTTTGTAACCCAAGCTTCCTTCATCGCTTCAAGATTCTTCACGTCTTTCTTTGAAAAGGAAGTATAGGATTCTCTCATTTCCTCGAAGAGCTTGATTGCGGCAATCATTGCTGACATGGAATCGAGGATTGTCTTATTGCCAAGATCGGAGACCCCTTCGAATTTCACTTTTTCCACACCTTCTACCGCAGTCTTCAGTGATTTCACTTCGGCTTCAAAGCCATCTGGATTAAGAAATATCTCATTTGCCAACTGCCGCCGCCTCCTTCCGATATGCCAGATAGCCTTCACGTACCTGGTAATTGCTTTTTTCTATCCAATCCTTAAACCTTTCATAATCCATTCCATTCAATTGCTCCAACCATTCATAGACATGAATATGCTGCATGTAGCACTGTCCAGCCCAAGTGACAAAGTTCATCGTCTTGAAACGAACTTGGGTCTCAAAGTTATTCAACAGACGCTTTTTAGCCTCTTCAAATGATTCTTCCGTCAATGATTCCATTATTTCATATTTATATTTTTTCAAGCCTTTTTTATAAGTGATACTCGCATCAGCCAAATCGACATTGACTTGAGCATGCCCGTTAAATTGAATTTCACCGAGCAATGCAAGAACCGCGTACTCCTTCGTCAAGTCCTCAAGGCTAGCCTTCCGTTCGAACCGGATACAGCCGCATTGCCAGTTCCCCTTGGAAGTCTCTTCATATACTTCATCATCGGCAAAACGGACCTCTCGCGTATTGAATAGCTGCTCTGCATATCCCTTCTCCAGCTCTGGCAGCTTCAGCTCTTGCAAAGCACCCTGTTCAACTTTCCCGTGGACGAAGAGAAACATATTAGCAGGATGGATGACATGATCCCGATATGTGCACATTTGGTCAAAATCCGCTCCCTGCAAGTCACGGACAAGCGATTCATAACGGTACAATGTATTCTGATGGGCGAACTCCATCATTCTGAAGTGACCTCTGAACGCAAGATCCTTATAACAATTCTTGAACCGTTTCATGCTCTCCCACTTTTCCGCTTCAAAGAAATCCCTGTCCGGAACACCTTGGAAAAGCAGATCAAGAACTTGCTGAACTTCAGAAGCACATGCATCTCCTGTCGTTTGCCATACGAGGCTCGTGCAGTGAACAGATGCCAACACTTCCACATCGGGGAATCCAGATTCCTTTAATAACCGCTTCACGCAATCGGCATACAACTTGGATGAGGCGGAACCGATTCTAATCCGCTCCTCCCCCTTCCCCATCCATTCCGACGCAAATCCGCCACCGATGGCGAGCGATACATAAGTCCGATTGGACAATTCCACATCATTTAACCAAATGTTCAAGCCATTCGCCTGCAATGCTTTCATCCATAACGCCCCTTATCAAACACGAGAACCGCGTTAATCAATTTATACTGAATATTCAAAAACTACTAAACAGAGAACGGCCGCCACTTCCCGATTGTGGCGTGACCGACCGCATATATTTCATGGCAATATCAGGTCTATCATGATCGCCGACTACTCTGCCAATAGTTCCTTTTCCTTCTTCGCCAGCAAAGTTTGTATGCCTGCAACGATGAACAGAATACCGACTAAAAAAATCACCGTAAAGAATCCGACAACAATCATAAACACACCTTGAAACGTAGAAGGATGAACCCTTACTTTCTTGCTTATATACAAACCAATTATCCCGAAAGCAATTGGCAGCAAAAGAACAATCAGCAAGAATATGAAAGCCCCCGGCTCCGCTGCAAGCTCCCATAGGCGTCCTCTCGTTGTATAGTCATTCAACGTCACTTCTATCGGAGTGAACATGCTAATTAGCAGTATCATTCCGCCGAACACGATATACAGAATCCCAGCAATCTTTGATAACTTGCTGGCAAGTTTTGCGCTCCTACCCATATGCCTTCAATCCTTTCCAATGATTTTCATTAACTTAAAATTATAAGATCCAACCAAAATATTCATTTTCAAAATAAGCCTAAAAATTGCTATTCCAGTCCACAAACTACATTATTTCCCTATTATAATTTTAAACGCCACAAGCAAAATTGCAATGCTTCAAAAGCCACCCAACCTTTATAAGACAATAGAATCAAACCCAGCCAAAACAACTGCTTTTTCACTGTTTTCACAATTAGCTGTATAGCATAATAGACCTTTTTAATGGAAGATTGAACATGTATTGGAGAAAGAGCAAATAATTTGGACGGGAAATGAGTAAAGGCAATCCTGCTAAGTGAATTGCAGGATTGCCTAGTTTTTTGAAGAACAATCAATACTTCCATCTATAGTGCACCTCCTAGACTTTATAGATGTGCTTAGCCAAAGACTGCGAATTTCGATGAATATCAGTTCTTCAGCCCAGGAGATACAGCTCTTTTAAGTATTCTTTAAAATCAGCATTGAGCCTTATATCCAGTCCTTCAATCAAGTTATAATAGATAATAAATATTGTGTTTTTTAAAACCTCATGAAAATATTTGGTATCATAAATGGAATGCTTATGATTATAATTGCGATTGAATAAACCAAATGTACCTTGAAGATCATGTCTTGATAAGGATAATACGAGTCATATGCAATCACAATATGGACAAGGAAAAACAATAGAGCTTCTATAAAAATCCCCAGTAATAACACTAACGTTAAAGCACCTGGCGATTGGCGTCCTGTCAGTAAAGGTCCTCTTAAAGCTTCAAAATCTTCTTCTCTCATTCTCTCACCTGTACCTTAAAAACTAAATGGTATTTGAAAAGATTATTGTAAGGGGGAAAGAGTACCCCGACATTTATCCTATCTATGTCAAATACACTGAAAATCCCTTGCTCACTCATTTTTTCAAGTAAATATTCATTTTTTTAATGTAAGTACTCTTTCTTCTTCATATTCATCTGCTCTCTTGCTTTAACTTTGCTATTTTATACTTTTACCTTCTTCTTCCTTTTCCCATATTTCTCGTCAAAACCGATCGGATACAACTCGCCTCTCCGGTCGAAGCTAAAACTGGAAAAACGAGATTTGCAATAGAGGATGACGAGTTGTTCGGGTAATATGAACACAGTTACATAAGCAATGACAATTGCCAGCGATGCAATCATCAAGCTGTTCAAATCACTTGAAGAATTCCGCAAAACATATTGCATTATAAAAACGATCTCCGTTCCGCCAACAATGGCAATTCCCTTGAACGATGTCCCTTCTAAACGGCTTCTGACATAATCTCTATCGCTTCCTTTTCTATACTTCCCTGCCTTCAATAGAAAGTAGAAACGGATACATACAGCAACAAATATCATAAGCCCTATCCCGATCGATAACCACATGATCCATCTCAGTTCTTCTATGGAAATTCCCATTCCCCCAACCAAAAACAAAAAGATTAAGTATGGCGTGATGCAAAATAAATTTTGTGTAACAGCTATACTCAGCGCATATTGTATTTTTTGAAACTTGAGATGAACTTTTGAAAAAACCATCAAGACAGACATTCCCATAATTGCAGCTGTAATGATAAAATGCAACTTAAATAGTGCGTCTTTATAGGGATATATTGTCTCGTCTGCGGCAACAACATAAACACAGAACAGCATTAATACCTGTAGCGGAATCGCCAACAACATGGTTCCAGCCAACCCATCTGGACGTTGGCGCCCTGAAAGAAAGGGGCCTCTCAGAACTTCGTAATCTTTTTCCAGCATCTTTACACCTCCATCTTCTCGAAGCTATGTCGTTTCATAAGTGATGACATCATCAAAAATGAGTGAACGTATTTCAATACTCATCTGTTTTTTCTTTCAATTGCTACTTTATGCCTTTACCTTCTTCTTCCTTTCCCCCGGTTCCCCCTTATCTGACAGTGTAACCATTGCTTGAAAAATCCGCTGCCTGCAAAGCTTCAAATTCAGTTTTAATCTGATTACCATAGAAGTTCTCACCAGCAAGCAGGTCGTCGAGCGAAACAGAATCCTTTTTAACCGTCTTCTGTCCGAACCCAATAAAAAATCCTGTTTTAAAAATTCAAGCAGGACTGTCAAATGCTTTTTTATAATTACTATACTTAATCAAGTCAAAAAGCAAAATCAATTATGTAACATATCAAGGAATACGGTAAAATTATCCACAATGTAGAATACATTTTCTCTCGCTCTTCAGCCTCTTCCTCTGTTAATCCCTCATCTTGTATTAATGCTTCTTTTTCCCAAACGTTTTCATGCTCCCCAAAACGACAATTAAATTGTCTTCATGCCCTTTATAGTCAAAGCATACTAATTTCCTGCGGGGCCAAATGCAAAAGGTATTTATACCTTTAAGGAGTCTATCTTTATCATAAAATAATATGGTGGTAAATTTTTTTTCTCTTTATCTACTTGAAATAGTTAAAACGCGATAAAGCACTTGTTGCCTTTAGTTGACAATCAAGTGCTTTAAGTTCATATGTTTTTTAGTAGCATAAATTTTGTAGGTCTTAACTTGATTTCATATTAAATCTTTCTATAAAAAACAGCAGTCCCATTGTATCTACTCGGCTACACTTTATATCAGGTATTTTTTCATATAAATGTTCTTAGTATATTATTTTTGTAACTTTAAATTAGCAATTAACTCATCTAAACTATCCGAAATCTCTTCAAACGAACCTCATTCAAAATCCTCCAATTCAACCTTACCACTTATATTATCTAAAACAACTATCAAACCGTTCCCCTCTACGCCTATTGGAGTCTTATCAACCTTATTATGATTGTTTTTATACCCTTCTAAATTACTTTCGAAGGATTCCAATTCAATATTTGGTAATACAGGTTCTAGCCTAATATAATGATTACCTATAAATCCATCTAAATCAGCAAACCAATAAGAATTAATATAATCAACAATTGAAGTGTGCAGTTTAATCTCAAATCTTTTCTCAATCTTCGTTAAATCATTCTTATTATTTTTTTCAATAGGTTTCCATGAAATTTCTTCTTCATCATCCATTTCACCTTGATATATGAATGCATCAACTTCTTCGTTATATGGCGTTTTAAATAAAAAATCTAACCCTTTATCAAAATATTCTTTTCTTAAATTAAAATATTTGCTCATGGCATCCTTCATTACCAAAATAATCACCCTTACTTTTCTAAGAATTTTTCTAATAGTTCAGCATATTTTTTGTCATTTCCCCAAACTCCTGCGCTTTTCTCAGCATTATGAATCCCTCCTAAACCTGGATGTAGCTGTTTTTTTGCCCTTTACCAACATAGGGCATCTCAACAGTTAACCGAGGATCCGCAGTATACTTAGCCTCTAGCTTACCTAAATCAGCACCACGATATGTTCTAATAGGATCATTAATATCACCTATATTCTTAACCGTTTCACCCGTACCCTTAGTCCCCAAATTCACATCAAACTTGCTAAGGATATCCTGAACCTTGTTCTCCACAATCCGCTGATTCTCTACAGTCTCTTTTAACACTACGCCTTCAGGAGTTGAGGGCATGAGACTTGGACTGAGATTTCGGATATTGGTTATGCCCTGGTCGATTACTTTGCTGGCTGCAACTGCACTATTTGCAACTTCTCCTTAAGTACCCAAGTCTTGTTAACCGTACTATTCAAAAGAGATGATGTATTAAAAAGACCCCATGATGGATGTAACATCATGAGGTCTCTATTTCACGCAAGCTATTACATACAAGGAATTACCTGATCATGTGATGCAATCAATTTATTTGAAAATCAATCTTATTCAACGGGTCCCATAAATTCAGTAATAAGAAGAATATGTTCCTTCAGTTTAACTTTTTTTAGATTCTCTACTTTTTCTGCTCCACCTAAACCTAATAGAGGTGTATAGCCAAAACACTCATCATAATCCAACTCACTATATTGTTTAAGGGCTTCGGGATATGGTTGCCAAGACAAATCTTCATCTTTGAATTCCAAATCGTTAATATTTTGAAAGAAAAATTCAAATGTAAACATAATTGTCTTTACCACACCATACCTGTAATTAAGTAGTCTAACATATCCATCTGAACAAATAACCAGATCACCCATACCTGTAGCAAACAACACAACTGAATCCTTGTATCTTTGACTACTCATTCCCAAAATCTCTTTAAAATCCTCTGGATTTACACTTTTAAAATACCCTTGCATAAACGTACCAAATCCATAGTTACACCATAAATCTATAATTTCATTTGGTACCAGCTGCCTATATTTTTCAATGATTTCACTCGGTACTTTATTATACAATTTGAAATCTGTTAAGCATTTTTCCATTTAAACTCCTCCCACTAATGTGTTAATTTTATATTCAAATAAGTATTTTTCAGTTGTTCTGATGTCATACTTTTTGCTAATTCCTCGCTAAAAGTAAAAAAAGCACTTGTTGCCATAATAGACAAATAAGTGCTTTGGTTAAATATATATGTCATGTAATTATCTTTACCGCCGAGTAAGATGTTATATTGTCTAAGCTCGTACTTTATTTTCTATTCTAGCATTGTATAATACTTCCTGATGGTTCAACCCTCATGAAGTATGTATTTTCAAACAACCTTCTTCCTAACCACTTCATATATGCTTTATTTTTCATATGTTATAGTTAAAGCTTACATCCGTAAAAGTATTTTTGTCCCTTCTCCCAGTTTTCAGTTGAAAGCTTGTTTATATAGTTAATAAAATCTTTATAATTACTTGGACTAATAATAGTGTTGTAGTCAGCAGGTACTTCTTCACCAGTCCAAATTGATAATAAAGATGGTATTAATTCCATTTTTAATGGCTCCTCTTTATTTGCAGCAAGCATAACACGCTGTATCAACTTTTTGGCTAAGTCTCCAGGAAAAGCTAAGTTCTGTTGAAAATAATAACTATTTGTATCGTTTTCCTTACAAAACTTAAGATAAAATTCTCCAATTTCATCTATAGTAGCATCTTCCCCGATTTCTTCTTCAAAATTAATAAAAGAATCAATAGAGTCTCTTATAATAGTAGCTGTATCACTAACTTCCTCCCACTCTTCAAGTAAAGCCAATAAATATGGAATTACCTCAAGCGAAAGCGAGGTGATAGCTGCTGATGCAAAGGTGTCTACTATTTCTTCAGTTCCCTCACTAAGAAAACGGAGATTATTTGAATCCCTTAAGTCTTCATGTGTTGCGATAGATAAAAATACCCTAATACATAAATTCAGGACTGCTTCATCTTTAGTCTGATTCATTAATTGAACTAATAATGTTTTTTGAGAAAAATCTCCCGCTTTAAATAGTTCTATTACATTAAATAAAACTTCAGTTTCTGTTAAAGACTTTAAAATCTTTTCTTTTATTTCTGACTTCGCTAAATTTGTTTTTTCTCCAAACCATATACTATTCATAAGATTTCCTGTTTCCCCCACAAGTGCACCTACTTTCATTTAACTATCTCTTTCCACTTTCTCGTTGCCATTTCAGAACTTTATTCTGAAAAACAGTAACCTCAGTATGTTTTGGATTATTACCAAATACAATAATCCCCTTTTCATTCTCATGTATTTTTAGTACTTTAGCATTTTCTTTACCATAACCCATTTCATGATAAAATTCTAAATCCATATCATCAATTTGTTCTCGCCGAATAGTTGATTCTCCTGTATTCTTTATATTGGAACTTGTATTCTCTCCTCCAAAAGATAAGCCTTGTACATGGTGACCTTTTTCAAGTTCCCCTCTTCTAACCAACGCTTGATAGTCTGCTCGTGCTTCTTTCAGTTCTTTGTCCTTTACTATTGTAGATTCATCAGGGTTAGGATACCAATCCGGGTTAGTTTCGTGTAATTTTTTTGCCTCATCATAATAAGGTCCATAAACATCCTTACTTGAAGAATTACTAACCGTACCCTTAGTCCCCAAATTCACATCAAACTTGCTAAGTATATCCTGAACCTTGTTCTCCACAATCCGCTCATTCTCAACAGTCTCTTTTAACACTACGCCTTCAGGAGTTGAGGGCATGAGATTTGGACTGAGATTCCGGATATTGGTTATGCCCTGGTCGATCACTTTGCTGGCTGCTACTGCACCATGTGCAGCTTTTTCCTTAAGTACCCTCGTTCCATCCTCAAATGCGTGCTTGGCATTTCGCATACGGGCAGCGGATTGGCTTGCTGATTCTTTTACCAGGGTTTCAGTCTGGCGGATTCCTGTGTCTATCTGCTGCCAGCCTTGGACGAAAGGTTTCGAAGCTTGCTTACGTCAGCCAGCTTATCCTCAGCAGATAATATCTTGCTGAAACTTTTTACGCCCTTTGCAATGGAGCAAGACTGCCTGAGAAGCTTCATACTGTATTCACTTATAAAATTATGTTTTACCAACTAATTTTCTATGCTAAAGTACAAAAAAGCACTTGTTGCCTTTAATTGACAATCAAGTGCTTCAGGTTAATGGTTTCCAATTAGCATTAAATTTGCAAGTTTATAATAACAGTATAACAACTACTATATTCAAGCTTACGAGTCCGTTAGTGAATATACAATCCATATGTTTGTGTTCGTCGCCCCGTAAGTCATCTCGCCTGCTACGTATTCTCTTCTATCATTGAACCTAGCACTATATAATGGGAAACCATCATGGATGTGTATATTCAAACACCTTTATCTATAACTCTAGTAGATATTATTTTTGTGTATTAATATATTCTCTAATTAGTTCCACATCACTTTTTCTCTTTTCATTAGGAGAAATCCCTAATTTTTTATACTTCCATATAATTAATCTCTCATAATGATTATAATTATTTTCTTCCTCCAATAAAGTATAATCAAATTCAACGTCAAACTTACCAGTAGAATATAACTCAAATGTTAAATTAGTCCAAGGTTCCTGCTTATTTCTTTTGAATTCTTCCCATAATTCTCTAAAGATACTATCGAGAATATTTAATTGACGATCTGTCTTGTCTTCATCGACACCTTCCATATCTTCAATATCTAAACTGTATATCGGTTCCTGCTTATTTTTGGGATAGTAGAAAAATACCGTCGAATCACTATATTCATCAACTTCTGAATATACCATTATTTTTTCCCATGGCTCTGGAATAATACTGTTTAAATGAATAGCTATTTTTTGATAAATATTTTCCAAGTTCCCTGTATTCATTTACTTTCCTCCATATACATTTTTCAAGCTAGCTTTAAATTTTTCTCCATCAACTGTATATTTTATTTTAAAGCTAACGGGTCTTACAGAATTCCCTTCATATACAGGTCTAATATCCACTATAACTTCCCGCTTATCTCTTAAAGCTTTTGCCCAAGCAGATTCCAACTTTTTATAAGCACTTACATTAACATTACCATTCATTGCAACTATATTATCAATAAGCGGAGATCCATTAAATTGTGTACCAATTAAATGTCCACCATGATCTCCTTGAGTACTAGGAGCTTTAACTCGGTCTTCCCCTCCAGCAGCTAACTGATGCTTACTATTACGTTCTCCCATTTCTAACGTTAATTCTCCAGAAGCTCTCTCAATTCTTCCCATTTCATCTGTTTGATATAGATATCCATTCGTTTCATATTTTACATTAGGTTTCAATTTAAATTCATCTAAAAAGTGACTACCATCTTTAACTATATCATCAAGAGCCTTACTATAATTACCCGTACCCTTATTACCCAAATTCACATCAAACTTGCTAAGTATATCCTGAACCTTGTTCTCCACAATCCGCTCATTCTCAACAGTCTCTTTTAACACTACGCCTTCAGGAGTTGAGGGCATGAGATTTGGACTGAGATTCCGGATATTGGTTATGCCCTGGTCGATCACTTTGCTGGCTGCTACTGCGCCATGTGCAGCTTTTTCCTTCAGCACCCTCGTTCCATCCTCAAATGCGTGCTTGGCATCTCGCATACGGGCAGCGGATTGGCTTGCTGCTTCTTTCACCAGGGTTTCAGTCTGGCGGATTCCTGTGTCCAAATGTTGTTTCGCCTTGGAAGACAGGTTGCGGATATGGCTTACGTCGATCAGCTTATCTCCCGCGGATAATGCCTTGCCGAAGCTCTTCACGCCTTTTGCACCGGGAATAATATCAAGCGGGGCTAGGGCGCCTCGTACCCATCTTTCCTGCGTATCCAGCTCACGGCCTGAAACAAGATCTTTACCTGCTATGGCAGAGCCAAGCTGTGACGCGCCATAGATTCCTCCGAGAGCGAGACCTGCAGGTGGGCAGATTAGAGTCGCTCCCACTACAACAACAAGCGCTGCGATATCGACCCAGAATTCTTTCTGCAACTGCTGATCTTTAATGGAATCGTACTCAAAGGCTCTTGTATTCATCGCCGCTTGGCGGTATTCCGCTTCAGTGAAATCCTGGTGACCTTTTGCCTGCAAAGCTTCAAATTCAGTTTTAATCTGATTACCATAGAAGTTCTCACCAGCAAGCAGGTCGTCGAGCGAAACAGAATCCTTTTTAACCGTCTTCTGCTCCACATCATACATTCCATGTACAAGGGTTTCAACCTTGGTTGTTCCCAGTAGGTTATCTGTAGTGTATCCTTCTATTCTTTCATCACGAATGGCTTCTACAAAACCATCAATATCCTTATGGAATGGTTCGTCTATTGTGTCTTTAACAATATCTCCTACTTTTCCCGTGAAATCAAACAATACCTCGAACTGCTCAAAGAGTTTGTTATATTTTCCTTCATGGTCCACATGTGAAAAGCTGATGGCATGATCACTGTCCAGATCTTTAATATCTGCTTCTGCATCTTCAAGGTTCTTTGTTGCGTCTTTCAGGTCATCTATGGCTCCTTTTCCCCAAACCCCTTTTCCAATCAGTTCACCAATTCCGTCCTTCATTTTATCCCAGTCTGATTTCAGGTATTTGACATCCATAGATTACACCTTCAAGTTCCCAATAATTCTTTCGGCAACCGCTTCATCATTTTCCATCATTTCATTTAATGAAAAAGTGATAAGTGTGGAAGCTCTGTTATAATGGTCTACCAATTCCAGGAATTTCTCATTAGCTTCACCAAGTGTATCTACCGTTTTCTTCGCTTCACCAGCCGTATAAAATGTATTGTCTTTAATTTTATTAATATAGAAATTCAGATGCAAATTCAGGTCTTCAAACATTGTATTAAGTTGGTTATAAACTTCGGTCAGTTCATCTGCTTTAACATGAATCTTTTCAGATGTGCTTCCTGCGCTACCTCCGCCAAAACTCGCCATTTCAACCATTTACTTCGCCCCCTGATAAGGAAATTCCAAATGATCAAACAACACTTTAAGAAACCCGTGCTGACTTGCATGATAATATTTCTTTTCTACTGGATTAATCATGATTAAACGTTGTTCTTGTTCAAATACAAGCCACTGCATATATGCTTTATCGTTGCGCGACTCCAAAGCTCCTTTTCCAGAACAAAAGACTTCCAAGTTCATAATCTTTTCTGGCTCGAATTCATTTATATGATGACGTTCTTGGTGTGTAAGAAGAGTTTTGAGAAAAGTTCTTTCCTTCTCTTCTGGTTCTCTTAATACAACAGGAAAGAAAGATGCAAGCAGATCGAATGCCTTAGCCTTAGATACTACAAATAATTTATACTTTTTTTGTCTTTCTACTTCTACAAGGAGGATTAGTTCATCCTGTTCATCCGGCATAAAAGCGAACATCATATTATTAATTCGGACATATTTATTACTTTGGTGATATGCTTGCAAAGTTTTAATTATAATTGCTCCGCCCTTTGTCAGCTTACCCTCATCGGTCAAAATATTCTTCTCGATCAGCCTCTCATATGCGCCCTCGAACACCTCATCTCCTTGCAGCTGATATATTTCCTTATCAGGCAATCCGAAAAGAATCTTTCCATCAAAAGCTTCGGCCAGCAAGTACAGCTCTGGAACGTTAAAGAAATCAGTAGTCTGTTCAATCGTTTGCTGACTCACAGATTTCTCACCTTCCTTACCTCTCCATTCGCATGGTAATCATCAAAATAATCAAGAAGATTATTCAAAGCTTCAACTTGTTTCTTGGAAATGTCATGCAATGAACCATGGAATTGCTCAAGGATATTGAGATAAGTATAAAACGCATCACGGTTCTTGCCGCTCCATTCAGCCGAGGCTACATAAGATTGCAGCGTTTTGCACTGTGTATGTGTTCTGGAAAGGCAATCTTGGATACCTTTGGCAGCAGCTCTGATTCCGTTTAATTCACTTTCATTAATTTCAACTTTATCTGCCACCTGTTATCCCTCCAATAAAGCTTTCGATCTTATCCATCATCGCTTTATGACGTGCTCTCGCTTCCTCTTCTGCAATTCGTTTATAATGCAAATATTTCTCATAAGCTGTATTTTTAGCATTTGTTAAATCGGACGTTTTGCTTTTTTCATATTCAAAATATTTATTTAGCAGAGCCGTTTTTTCTTCACGTTTTGGCTCAAAATCATCAGAAGGTATCTTATCTGACGACAGTGCAGGAATTGCGGCCTGATATCCGTTGATTGCAGCCTGTATATCTTTTATATATTTATTGTGATCGGTTAGGGCATCCTCCAATTTACCATGAAGCCTCTTATACTCATCCCTTTTCCGCTCCGCCTCTGTTCCACCAAATAACCACATTCCAGACCACGTCCTTCCCTAGTATGGAGTTGCAATTTTAATTTTTTCGTACTTACCGCGTTTGACATAATAGGCCTCATAACGCTGCAGGCTCTTCTCTTTATAAGGAGGCTGCAAAACGTCGAGCATATTCTGATCAGCAATTCTGCCGATAATTATGCCTGATTTGAATTTCTTGATCGCATTTGCTACCTCGTCATAGTTTCTGTCAATTGCGCCATTCATGGCACCAATGACAAAATGCATACCCATACGTGAACCTGCATCAATGAGTTTTGCCAGCTTTTCCTGTGCTGTCATTGATAAACTCTCAATTGTGAAACCGGCGTCTGTAAGAATGATAAGAAGCGGGCGGATTCCTTTCATGAAGTCTGCCAAAGTCGCTCTGCCATCAGTATTTGACTGGACTTCTCTGAAGGCGTCTTCTCTCGCTTCAAATAATGCTTGCAATCTTTCCAACATCTCTTCCAATGTGGCTCCGTCATTAGCATACAGGTCTGCTTTCTCCTTCCGAGAAGCAAATCCGGACGTAGCATTGTCCATCAATGCGATGTCAATCTGGTCATTATGCATTTTTGTTTCAAGAATGGTCATAAAGGCATTCTCAATTATCTCGGCATCCTCACCGATGACTAGAAGATTCTGGTCGTTTCTATAATCCAACTCAACAGGCTCAACCTCTTCAAAATCAACTGCAAACGGGATACCGCCATCTTTCAAAATGGCCGCTGTCTGATCTTTCCCAAGCAGTTCCTTGAATGTAATTTTCTCCGGAACCATTGGGATTGGTCGAGGTGTGCTTCCTGTCCACGAATGTGCCATTTCCTCTGCTTCAGCTTTGATTGCTTCGACGATTTCCAATGTGTCAGATCCGCTCGCCGGGAGGGCTGTCTGGAATGATACGGGGTCATCCAGCTTGATAAGCCCGCGACCCGGGATTTCGTCGATAGGCAAAGCTGTTCTGCCAACGACAGAGCGTACTTCTGTGTCATCAATCTGGTAGAGGGAAATCTGCGTCTTGATGTTAGCTAGAAGCTGAGCTCTCATCGCGTTCTGTCTGCCGGCCGTGATAACGAGATGCATTCCGACGCTTGCACCTTCCCTTGCAATCTGGACAGCAATGGCATCGAAGCTTTCCTTATAACTCGTATCTGCTGCCGAATCAAATGTATCTATCATGACGATAATATGCGGTACTTCTTCACCGCTCGCCCGTTCATACATCTCCATAGAGGCGACCCCATAATCACTCAGCTTTTGTTTCCGTTCTTTCAGCTCTTTGCTCAAGCGTCGGAACAGCTTCTCCATTTTCGCTTCTTCATCAACACGGATTGCATCGGCTGTATGAGGGAGATTTCTCAATGGAAGCAGACCGTTCGTCCCCAAATCCAGCAAGTAGAGATGCAGTTTTTCCGGGCTGTGCTTTCTCGCGAGGTCCATTGCGATAGTCTGAAGCATCGTTGATTTTCCATAACCAGGACTGGCGATTATCACCATATGGCCATCTTTTGTAAGATTAATATCCAACGGCTCCTGTTTTTGCATCTCAGGAATATCGACCATACCGATTGTTGCGATTAACGGTTGCTTTTTCACATGCCAAAGTGACTTGTAATCCACAGGGGACAAATTGGAAAGGAAAATCTCTCTTTCCAACGGCGGCAACCAAGGCCTCGGTAATCTCTCAATCTTTCTTTCTTCCGCAAAGTCATGAATATGACCAATGACTGCTTCCAACTCTGTTTCGGTCTTCTGTACCTTTTCTTGCCTATCCAACCCACTCAGGTCTTCTGTCAAAATGTCATACTGACCGAGATCATTAATTGCGTAGATTGTCGTGTCGAGATAGCTTGAGTCATCTTTGTCCTTCACATAGTCCGCTCCGCTCCATGCACTCTGGAACAGTTCATAAATTTCGTTGTTGCCGACTTGCAAGTACGCTCGGCCCGGCAATGTAATCTCTGCAGCGTCCGGTGTCTTAAGGATTTCGTTCGAATCACTCGCGTTCTGCACTTTCAAGGCGAGCTTGAATTTCGAGTTGGACCAGATTTGATCGTCGACAACACCGCTCGGCTTCTGTGTTGCTAGGATGAGATGAATCCCAAGTGAGCGTCCAATCCGGGCAGTCGAGACGAGCTCTTTCATGAAGTCCGGCTGTTCTGCTTTTAGCTCGGCGAATTCATCTGAGATGAGGAATAGATGCGGCATCGCTTCCTCGGCTTTCCCTTCTTTATATAGCTTCTGATACTGGTTGATGTGGTTCACATCATGCTCTCCGAAGAGTCGCTGGCGCTTTTGCAATTCTGCTTTGATCGAAGCGAGCGCGCGCATTGACTGAGCTCCATCCAAGTTCGTGATCGTCCCCATCAGATGAGGGAGATTTTTGAAAAGATTCGCCATGCCCCCACCTTTGTAGTCAATAAGAAGGAAGCCGACTTCATAAGGGTGGAAATTGACGGCCAGTGACAGTATATAAGACTGGATGATTTCCGATTTACCAGATCCTGTCGTACCGGCGACAAGCCCGTGAGGTCCATGTGCTTTTTCATGAAGGTTCAGCTGGACGATGTCATCTTTTCCTCTCATACCGAGGGGAACGGCAAGGCTCTTATATGTCTCATTCTGTTGCCAGCGTTCAGCGATCTGCAATTCTTCCACCTGTTCAGCCCCATACATTTCCAAGAACGTCACTGCTTCGGGAATGGAGTTCTTCAAAGATTGCAGATGATTAAGTGGTGCAAGCGCACGAGAAACATCTTCTTTATTAAAGCCTCCCGGGAAGTGATCGAGGTCGAACCTCCGATTCACAAGTTCTCCTTCCTCCAGAAGGATATTACCTGTCTGTGCGTCCCGGATATCGACTACTGTCGTCACATGCTCTGGCAATGATTCAAGTACGTCCTGTACGAAAACAAGCGATACGCCCAGCTCTTGCGGATCTTCATTGAAGAATTCCATGATCGAATGGTCGAGCATGATTTTTTCATCTGTAAGAAAAACGACGAAATGAGGCGTGAAATATGTCTTTTCATTCTTGTTCTGTTTCTCATCCAGAACGAGCTTGCGTTCTTTCAGCACTTGGTAGAGTGAAGACAGTACTTGGTCGCGTGAGCGCTCATGATAGACAAAACCACGCACATTCACGCCTGGCAGACTGGCATGTGGCAGCCATCGCATCCATTCCCATTCACGCTTCTCTTCTTCCGGAAAAACAGAGATGAATCTCACATCATGATAGCTGTGGAAAAGTGCGATCTGCATAGCAAGCTGCTGCAGCTGTTCGACAACGAGAGATCGCTTGCCGATATAGCCGACTGGCCCTTTCATAAGGGAAGTAACGATTGGCACTTGCTCCAGTTCGCTGAATTCATTTCTTAGTTTCCTTGCGGCCAGGACCAATTCATCCTTGTCCTGGGTGAATTCTTCTTCGTTGAAATCTATTTCAAAACTTGTCGGTTCTGTGCCGAGGCCCGCTCTAATATTGAGGAAATCATGGTGGTGCATTGCTTTTTCATAGATGCGCGCATCTACGCTTTTTGCCATGTGACGGATTTTTGAAGCATCTGGATAATGAAAGAGTAAGGCATGACGCTGTTCTTCCCGTGCATGATGAAGTTCGGCGGCTTTATCAAGCAGATAGGCCTTGTAGCTCTCTTCCCGCTCCTTCGTATCAATCCGGTACTGTTTAACACTCTTGATGTAAGATGTGACGGAGAAAATGATTGTCACAATGGTCACAGAAAGCATGGCGATGATGTAGATGCCCCGCGGCTGGAAGATCGAGATGATCACAAGGGCTGCAATCATCACGAGAGGCGGCACAATCGTGCGTGCCAGTTGTTCGCTCGGCTTCGAAGGCTTATTCGAAGGCTTGGCGATAATTTTCTTCTCCACAGGTTCACGGTGGATAATTCTCGGTGAACGGTGGTAATCCGGATATTCATTCCGATATGGAGAGCCAAGGCCGATCAGCTCAGGGCGCTTTGCAGTGAACTGATCGGGTGCTGATTGGATTTCAATCTTATCCTTTCGGGCAACAATCAGGATGCCATCAAAGAAAAGATGGTCCCCCGCAGCCAGCTTAGCCTGCCCATGGACACGGGCATAGTTGTGATATAGTTCTCCTGCAAATACTTCGACTTCATAGCCGTCTGGAATTGGCTGCAGAAGAAAGTCCGCGTCCGAGTCTTTCAAGACGATGTCATGATATTCCGCTGTTCCGAATGAGAGACTTGTTCCCGCAGAAGTGTCATATTCCATCTCTGTCACTTGCTCGAGGACATGGAGCTGTACAGTTTTCTCACCAATTGATAAGCGTCTGGATTGACCAGTTGGAATGTCTGTGTCAGCAATATGAAGCGACATTCCATCCCAACTTCCCTCCAGTCGCTCTGTCATATCAAGGGTTCTGACCGTATCTGTCCGCTGAGATCCGATTGTAAATCTCTTTTCTTCCCCCTTTGGCAGGCGGCATTTATGCAGTTCTTCATCACAGCTGATCATAAGCAAGGGATCTGCCATCTTTATTCCTCCTTATTCCTGATGCCTCGGACCTTCTATTTCTTCTTCTCTTCGGCTTTCTTTTTCTCTTCGGATTTTTTCTGTTCTTGCTGTTTCTTTTCTTCTTGCTGCTGTTCTTTTACTGAATTCTGATCGGCGCTTTCAGCTTGCTGCCCTTCGGCTGCTTCGCTATCTTCTTCCAAACCGTATTCCTCACGGTAGCGGCGCAGTTCGTCCTCTGCTTTGCGAACACGTTCATCACGTTCTTCACCTTTTAGTTCCGGATTGTTTTTATCTTGTTCGATTTTATTGATCAGTCCATAAATGATCAGACGCGGATCATCAAGCAATTTCGCCAGGTCGATTGACTTTTCAAAATCTCCCCGTCCGCTATATATCCAATAAAGCAAGTAATCCTTGTCACTTTTCAAACTGATGTTCTTCAGAATGACTTCTCTTTCCGCCGGCTTCAGATCAGCTGTCCTCACATAGGCATTTGCCAATATGTACTTTGCCGGGTCAGGCAGTTTTTCGGGATTTGCTTTTTGCAATGATGTGATGACCCCATCATAGTCAGAGGCAAGATTATTCCGGTGAGCCTCCAGCAAATGCTGCTCAAATGGTTGTTTGACAATCAGGAAGTAGCCGAGTGGTACAGCGAGAAGTACGGCAAGAGCAATCATGGAGAACGCAAGCCATTTAAATAACTTAAAACGTGAAGCAGGAACGAGTTGCATCATCTTGTCCGATTTGTCCTGTTCCTCCCGATAGCTCTCCTTCAGAAAAGCAGCCAATTCGCCAATACTATTCATCTCATTTACTTTTCGTTCGAATTCCGTCTCTGTCGCATTTGCGAGTGAACCGTTGTAGAGCTGGTCGAACGTAAGCTCTTTTGCAAATAATGCGATGGCAAGGCACTTGTACTGTTTCAGCAAATGCTCCTCATCCATCTCCATCGGTGGCATCAAATCGCGTATTCCCCTATATACGGAGAGTGGCATCAGATTTTCATTGAATAGTAGATTGTCCGGATGGAGAAAATATGTAATGCGCGCCGGTAATCCATGAAAGTAGGCGGAGATATTTCCGAGTAGGCGCAGCTTCTCAGCGCGGGTGCGCTTTTTCACTTGAGCCCATGTTTTCCAATCTTCCTGTACGATGAAGTGGAAAGAATAATGGTCTCCCGTCTCAGTAACACGTACTGGAACGAAGCGGTCCGCTGTCTCGTTCAAAATGCCGAATTGGCGGATATCCTTGACGCGTGTATCGGCTTTACGAATCTGCGTCTGCCATTCGTTCTGATCCATTTGGAATTCAAGCTGTAGTCCGTCCATTTCAATCTTCTTTTCTTTCATCTTGTCTCGTTCCTTTCTTCAAGAGACAAATCTGCTCCAGCCCGGACAGGTGCGAGGACGACAAGCACGTCCCCGTCCGTCACCGGATAATCTGTCAGTCTGTCATCACCAGTGAGGACCAGCTCCTTTGTAGCTATCTTTATAGCCTGGGAAATGATCGCTTCGTCAAGGTTTAGCGTTTCTGCCAGATTGGCAAGCAGCTGTGTGACCGTCTGATGCACAGGAATCCTGAGATCCAGCTTTCTGCCCCCATGCATATGCAAATCCAACGTTATGTCTATATGTGATTTTCCAGCCATTGCGACTGCCTCCTATGCAATCTTGCGGAATGTCCAGAAGAGAAGAGCGATCATTGCAGCGCCAAAAACTCCTAGTGCCGCAATGATCAAAATGCTGAATGGACCTTCTCTATCTGTTTCTTCTTCCGATTTTCTCTCTGGTGCTGTGTAATCTGCTGAAAATAATTGCTCAGTCAGCTTGTCTTGATTGTTATCAAATCGTCCGCTCTCTTCGAACAGTTTGTCCTGAAGCGAACGTATATCCGACTCCTTCTGTTTCTGATGACGCTTTATCGTCTTTTCCGTCTCCGGCTTGAATAATTCAGGGAAGCGTTTGTCCAGTTCTGTCTCAACAGAGTTGCTTCCTTTCTCTCCTTCACCGATACGGTCAATCTGGATTTTCAGTTTCCCTTCATCTTCAGCTTCCGCATTTACAGCATAGGGAGTGAGGATGAGAAGAAGAAGCAGAAGGCTAAATAGCTTCGTGCGCATCTTCTTCCTCCATCTCAGGCTGTTGGCGATGACGAACAAAGAGATTCAGCACAGCTCCTGCCAGCGCAAGCACTACAAGAACCGTTGTGATTTTCCATGTCCCTTCTGAAGCTGAGGCTAGCAGACCTGCATAGTTTTCAAGGTAGTTAAGTGGCGAGTACGCCTGCATATTGCTGCCTAGTCCGATTCCACTTCCACCGTTTGCTGTGAGCAGATAGAGACTGAATACGCCAAGCAGGATGAACATGCCGATCATCTTCAGTTGTCTCAACAAATATGTCGAGACAAGAACCATCGCAAGCATCATTAACATCACTGCAAGTGTCCACCAGATTGCCTCTGTCTGTTCCGCCTCCAAATAGTAGGCTGATAGAATGCCCATTAGCAGCCCTTCGACGAGTGCCGCTCCTGCCGCAATCACGGCAAATGGAAGGTTGGCACGATACAACGGCACTTCTCCAGATTCAAATTTGTCGATCGCTTTGCGTCCTGCTTTCAATGTTGAGATTGCATAAGCAGTGAACAAGGATACGATGAAGCCAATCAAAATAAGATACTGCGGTACAGATTCCTTAGCCAATTCCTTAGGATCATTGAATATCGTTCCACTATTCTTCGTTTGTACTGGATTGGATAGGAAGTTGAACAGATTCTCATTCAACTTGTCACCGACACGGCTATTGGCGAGTACATCTTTGAAATTATGAGCGAACTGCTTATCTTTCAGCACTTTGTCCGTCATGTTCTTGGAAAGGTTGTTCGCCTCGTCTACGAGATCCGTTCCCGACTTCTGGATAGCGGAAGCCTGGCTATCAATCTGTTCGAATGTTCCATAGACAGATTCTGCTGAAGCAAGCTGGAAGTTCGAGCGGCTCGCTACAGATTCACTTGCAGTAAGCAGATCATTGAACCCGCCATCGAAATTCATTGTCGCTGTCTGTCCATTTGCATCCTGGAGTTTTTTCTTTTCGTCAAGCAGCTTCAGGCTTTCTTCTCTCCAGGCTTCAGCAGCAGCCATCTGTTCATCAAGGGCTTTGCTCACTGACAGTGCTTCCTCAGTCGCACTTCTGACTTTATCTGCAAGCTGATCCGCCTGCTCGTCCGTTTTGTTCACAAGATCATTGTAAGCGTTGATTTCTCCTGTAAGTTCTTGCAAAGGCTCTTCCAATTTGCCTGCGAGATTATCTGCGATCTGCGCAATCGCATACTGCTTGAACATACCGCCGATATCTTTGTTGTTGAATAGATAATATAGAGAGTTCTCTGTTGCAAGACTTTTCAAGTTGCTGTCTTTAAGCTCGCTTTGCAAATTGCCTGCATTCATATTAAGACCGAAGTAGCTTTCATATAGGGAAGCCAGCTGCTCATATGAATTAAGACTATCCACTGCTTCTTCAACAACATCTTCTGCTGACCCGTCGAAGATCGGTATTTGTACTTTGTGACGGATTGTATTGTTGTTAATTTCCTTTTGAGGTTCGGAAGGCTCTTCTTTTGAAGGTACTTTTTCTTCCTCTTTTTGCTGTTTGTCTTCTTTGTCCTTCTGATCTGATTCTTTCTCTTGCTCTTGCTTGGCAGGTGTTTCTTCTTTGTCTTTCTCAGTTGTTTCGGACTTATCTTGTTCAGAGGCAGGATCTGCTGACTGATTTTCTTCTTCCTTCGGCTCAGTCGTTGCAGGATCTTCTGTTGTTGTTTCTTCAACCCCGTTGTTCAAACGGGTGAAGACAATCTTGCCTCCTGGCGCATTGACCTGTTCAGCTGTTCCGGATTCCTCAGAACCTGCATCTCCTGTATCCTTCTGTTCCAATGTCCAGCCCCACTCGAGCGGCTTCAGCACATCGAGGTCCATATTGCGATCATCCAGTTTGAAAGTCGCACGAACACTCATCTGGCCAGCTTCACTCGCCGGCAATGTAAGCACACTGCTTGATGAATTAATTGAGGATCCGCCTGGAAGCGATACATTAAGCTGCGTAACAGAGAACCCCTTCGGTACGATGAGGACAAATTTCTGTCCGCCATTCTCATTTTTATCGATACGAACTGTATCCGTAACATCGATTCCATCCGCAACGAGACGATCCTTTATCTTTTCCACCTGTTCCGGAAGCAGTGTTACATCTCCATTTCCGCCATTTGAAACTTCACCAAAATCCTCTTTATAGCTCTTGGTCACAGCAATCGTGTTGAGGATTCTGCGCTCTGTTTCATCCGACAGTCCTGAAGCCTCAATTGCATCAGGGGAAAGCGTCGGCAGTTTGCGAATATGCTTCTCAATCAGTTGCCTTGATTTCTTATCAGGATCTTCAAAGAGGACAGAAAGATTCATCCCCTTATCAGCAAACGCTTCATCAAAGCTGTCCGCGAGCTGTTCCTTCACCTGCTTCTCGATTCCATCATGCAAAGTCGATTCGAGATGGGTGTTCAACTTCTGAACAGCGCTGAATCGCTCTTGCAAATAGCCTCTGATCGTATCAACATTCGCCTGGATGCCCGCTTCCGGGTTTTCAGGTGTTCCTTGAAGTTTGGATAGCATCCATTCATTTTGCAGCTTCGCTTGCGCCATTACGCCACCCGGATCTGACTGCAACTGTTCATTCATCGCATTTTGTTGCTGGAAATAATCTACGTATAATAGCTCATTATTCTTTTGACTGTTTAGTGCATCCATTAGCTTTGGAAGCTGATTTCTTTTCGCTTCCGAATCTGCTGCGAGCTGGTCATTAAATGATAAAAGACCCTTTCGGAAGTCCCCGAAGCTCTGCTTTGACTGCTTCGTATAGTCTCTTACAAGTTTGAATTGACCAGTGTAGCCTGCAAGCGGGCTTCTCACAGATTGGTTATAAGCATTTGTATACTTCTCGCTTTTGTTGACAATTTGTCCTACATTGTCCTGTGCCTGCTGCAGATTGCCGACTATGCTTGCAAAATAGACATCAATGACACGCTTGTTAATATCATTGAGAATGCGGCTTGCCGCTTCTTCAGCCTCCGCCTTGGCACTTGTGCTGCCAGTGGCGTTGATTTTATATGGAAGAGAGACAGCATCTGGTCTTTTTTCATTGATGGCGAGTGCTTTTTGAGAGAAATCACTCGGTATGACGACCATCAGATTATATGTATTGTTCTTCAACCCGTTCTCTGCGATACTGCGGCTGACAACATGCCAGTCATGCGTATTATCTCTCTCAATGCTTTTGACGAAAGCATCGCCAAACCCAATATGTTCATTATTAAATCCAGTTCCATAATCTTCATTAACAAGGGCTACAGACATAACCTTGCCCTGACGCGGTGCTTTTCTATCTTTTGTTTTATCATTAAAAGCAAGATATGAGAGGCCGGACACAAATACTAGAATGAGTGCAAGGAAGATTGCTATGCGGCCATATGTTTTATTCATGGTGATCATCTCCTAAATTACGTATCCCGCAATTATTACGGGAGAAATAAGGGGTTTTTGAAAGAAGAGAAGCCACACAACAAGAAGTCGCGTGGCTATGTATTAAGGCTAGTTGATCAGGAAAGACCGAAGTTGCGTGATAGCGCTTCATCCTGCTGTGCAACTGCTTCAGCTGTCTTGTTCAATTGTTCATTGATTTCCTGCATCAAATGAGCGAAATCACGTACTTTTGGTTCCAACTGAGTGAACTGAACATCAAACTGTTCGAAAGCGCGACCTTTCCACTCTGCACTCAATTGTGATTGAAGACTCTTCAAACGTGATAGAATTCCTTCGATTTCCTGTGAACTCTGTCCATATGTTCTTGCTCTCGACTTCAGCTCTTCCGGCGTCATCATAATTTGGCCTGACATGTGATCATCTCCTCTTAATGATTTTGCTTTGAAAGAAGGGAATTTCCAAAAAGATAGACCCTGCTCAGTATCTACCATAGCAATAAAGCAGAGAACTTTCAACCATAAAATTACATTATTAGTAATTAGATACAAATCCCTATTATAAATTAACTAATATACTCCAGTAAATTCCATGTTATATATCAAATTAATTAATTTTCATTTTACTAAGCAGTACACAAGTCTTGGAAATCCGACAAAAATCCGCTCCTAAGAGACTTTTCCTGTTTAAGAAAATTCAGTAGATAGTATAGTACAGACTTTTGATAGATTATTAATCAGATCAAAATAGTAAAGCAGCCCCGTGCATTTGCCGGGACTGCTCTATTATTTGGTGATATTCATATATTTCAGTGCTCTGCAATCCCTAAGATTTGATTTCCGAAAAGAAGGTATCGCCAAGCCAATGATTACCAAACAATGCATCATACTCTATGAGATGATAGTCATGAATCATTTCTCGCAAATCATTAGGGAGTTCATAATTGGGAACTTTTCCTTTCTCCGTAACAACGTAATCCATCCCTATTCGTTTAACCCCTTTACTCAAAAGTTCGTCCATTAGACTATGGAATGCAGATAAACGATAGTTGCCTTCTTGGAGAAGAGCTGGAACGATGAAGGCTGGCGATAACCCTTCAAGATGCTGTCCCCCTTGACTCCTCACATGATTCATGTAGATAAACCATGGTGTTTCATGCAGTTTATCCGTACCGAATCTATCTTCCATACCGGTAAACACTCCAGGTAGATGGTCTCCATAGAAGACGATATTCACTTCTTGGCGAGACGCCTTCAATTTCTTTATCATCGTTTCAATCGCTTTGTCTGATGCGTGAATTCCCTGCAGATAGTTTATGAGTTCTTTTCTCTTTTCCTTAGGATAGACATTTAGATTGATTTTTGGCTGATAACCCATTTCCGGAATAGTCCCATCGTATGGAACATGATTCTGCATGGACAACACATGAATAAGCCCGGGATTCTTTTCTGCTACCATTTCAAGCACTTCTTCAGTCAATGATTCATCAGATATACGATGGTGTGTCCCGAGCTTCTTCGTATACTTGATTCCATGATTCAAATAAAGAAACTCATCAAAACCCATAACATTGTAAACTGTCTTCCTATTATATAGCTCTGCCGTATAAGGGTGGATGGCTACCTTCTGACGGTCGTAGTAACTAAGCACGGTATTATGATTTCTCGAACCGGCGAAGAAATCTGCATATGGTGTGACTATAAGCGGCTCCCGAAAGTCCTCCAGACTGAAAGAAGTCAAAATCGACCACTCCACGTTTGCCGTACCTCCCCCAATGTACGGGCTGTACATTGTACCTCCAATATGTTCTCTCGCCATTTTTGAGATATAAGGAATCGGCGTTTCATTTAACAGCAAATCAGGAAGCTGTTTAGGGTCCATTAGTGACTCGCTTAAATAGAGTATCGTCTGCGAATCATTAAGTGACTTATTGCGTTTCTCATTCTTATCTTTTGCAACATCTTTGTATTTACGGGAAATCTCCAATAAATTTTCCTTTTTATAACTGGATGGTTTATCCATATAATTCGGTTTCATCGTATGGATAAAACTCGGTACAAAGCCATCTCTATGCGCCCGGTACATCGGGTCCCAATTATGAAGATGCGGCTCTTTGTATTTCAAAATATACGCGTTATAAGCATTCGGTTTAACGCATATCGCGGAAAGACATAAAAGAGAGATGAGGAACAAAGTGATTCTCGATTTTCCATTAGGCCACAGATCCAGTCGTTTCAAGAGTTTTCTCGCCAGCCATTGTAAAAGGACGAATAACATAAAAGCAGCAATAATAAACAATGCGGCAGTTCGGAACGATATATTTATGAATGACAATAGTTCCCCTGGTGTAGCAACTGTCCGCAAGTCCGAATAAGTGATAAATTCATTCCGCTGCTCAACTTTTATATGATTTGCGATGACCAAACCTACCATAAGCCCATCTGTCACAACTATACTCATGGCAGTGCTCCCAAGAATTGCATAAATTAAAATAGTAATTAGGAAAATTAGTGAGGCACCATGATTAAAAGACTCATTAATCTCAGATTTGTTTACTATTGTGTAATCTATGAACATGCTTTTGTTCAGCCAGTCAACGACCAAAGCCGAATTTAATCCAATAGCAATCGCTGCCACTATAATATATAAAGCTATAACCCATTTCTTTTTTGTTAAAGACATTCTACCCCTCTTCCTTCAAATTTTCCGACTGTATCAATTCGGCTTGAGCCCCATAATTCTCTTTCGCATTTATACGCTATAAAACTTAACCAGTCAACCTGTCTGACTTTAGCCATTGCGATTAGAAACAAAAAACAGCCGTGGCAATGTGCCAAGGCTGTTCATTCTGTCAATCTTCCGTATGCTGCCGATCGAGAATCTCCTTCAGGACCTGTGCCTGATTATGTTTCTCATTCTTAGCTGCATAGAGAAGTGTTACTTCCTTATTATGCTGTTTCACAACTTCCTTCAGTTCTTCCAGCTCCTTTCGCTGGTCTCCCTGCTTGAGTTCTTCCTTATATCTTCTTTTGAACTCCGGAAATTGATCCGCCTCATGATTGAACCATTTGCGAAGCTCCACAGACGGTGCCACGTCCTTTGCCCATATGTCGAGAGCTGCAGCTTCCTTCGATACACCCCGGGGCCAAACTCTGTCGACGAGAATGCGCACGCCGTCTTCAGCAGATTTCTCCTCATATATGCGTTTAACAGAAACCGGCATCGTACATTTCTCCTTGATCAAATATCTTCAGAGACCGATACCCCTATCACGAAAGAATTAAGCTTGTTCTGACTTCTCTTCTTTCAATCCTCTTCCGGACGCAAACCAGCCAATGACGGCAATTCCGACAAGGACAACATAGAACGTCACTTTCCAGATGGCTGAATGCGGGAAGTGTTCCGGAATCCAGCCGACTGCAGGATGAGCAAGTGTCATAATTCCAAGCTTCACCCCAACCCAACCGACGATCAGGAATGCAGCGATTTCAAGCCCAGGGCGTTTGTGAAGAATTTCAACGAAAATATTTGCAGCGAATCGCATGATGATCAGTCCGATCATACCACCGGCGAAAACGACGAAGAACTGGGCACCATCAAGACTTCCGATATTCGGGAAGCTCGTTTTCGGCAAAGCCACGGCAAGAGCAATAGCCGCAAGAATCGAGTCAATCGCGAACGCCAGGTCCGCAAATTCTACTTTCACAACAGTCATCCAGAAGCCGCTTCCGGCCTTTTTTGCCTTTTCCAGATCTCCCGGCTTTGGCTGCCGTGTTTTATCATAAAGATGCTTGATGGACATAAGCAGTAAGTACGCCGCTCCCAAACCTTGAATCCACCAGAAGTCGACGAGTAGAGAAATGACGAACAACGAACCGAAACGAAGGACGAATGCCCCAACTAATCCATAAAAGAGTGCTTTCTTTCGTTCTTTTTCTGGCAGGTGCTTAACCATAAGCGCAAGTACGAGTGCATTATCCGCGGCCAGCAATCCTTCCAGGGCGACCAGTATGAGCAAGACCCATCCATACTCCAATATCAGGTTTAAATCCATAAACATGCTCCTTTTGTTTTGAACGAGCTTTTTACAAGCTTATCCAAAGTATTATCCGGGTAAACTGCTACAGCCGCTTTCCCGTCATCATCTGCATCTTGTCCACCCCGGACATAGAAAAGGTCCTGCCCGAAAATACGAGCAGGACCAAAAGAAAAGAGACCTTACCCGCAAAGTGGTAAAGGTCTCGCTAACAACGCCGTTCGTTGCCAACCGAGCCGGGGAATTCAAGATTCCCGTAATGACGACTCGAGCTGTACAGCTACTCCCCTTTAGAAGAAGCATATGATGTTATTTTTAATTAAAACGGATTTCTCCATGACTGTCAACCTTTTTTAGTCAGCGAGCTCTTCAAGCCTTTTATTAATTTCTGCGATTTCCTTTTCAAGACGAATAAGCTGCTCTTCAGCCGCTGAAACACGGCCTTTGACATACTCCAGCTTATCCATATCTCCCTGGATTCTCACATAATCTGACTTCGCTTCGGCCAGTTTGCCTTCCAACGTCTTCCTCACTAATATCCGCCTCCTGGCTTTTGCGGGCAAGCCGCATTATTTTTTATTTTCAATCCTGCTTCTGCTCCAAACGCTCTTGGATCTTAATTTGTTCTTTTTCCGGTGAAGTTAGGCTGAACACACGATCACCCGGTTCAGCTGTTATTTCTGAATCACTGGCATAAAAAAGAATCTGACCGGATGGCTTCAAGATGCACAAGTAGACAGTATCTTCATGTTTGTCATTCACATATTGTTCGTAGTCATATTGTCTGGTTATGGCGGTCTCACTAAATTTAAAGCCTTCTTTGAGCCGTTCATTCAATTCAGTCATCGTAATGTCTGCACCGAACAAGTGTCTGCCGCCCACATTAACAGCAAGGTCATTCCTATTCTGATCATTCTTTTCATATGGGACGATTCGGAACATATTACGCCTGCCATACTCAGGAACAAAAGTAGTCCCTATAAGAGCATTATACGAGTCAAAGTCGGTTGCTGCAATTAAATAGTCATATGGCATTGTGTCCAATTGGTATTCTGTTTGCTCCGAAAGCATCTCGCCGTGATAAAAAGGGATTCCAAGGTCACGTGCATGCTTAAGCCTTTCCCATGACGAATCTACTATGAGTACTGGTATCTTCTCTCGAGCAAGAGCGGATGCGAAGCCGGCTGAAAATCTGCTGCTTCCTATGAACAGCACACCGGGATTACCGACCATGGACAAATCCAGTTTCCGCGCCAGCCACCCCATCGAGAAACCATGAATGATAACTGTGAAAATGACAAGACCAAATGTCAGTGTCGTCAGAATATGTGCATCTTCATATCCCGCCTCAACGAATACATTGGCGAAATAACCTGAAACTGTAAGTGCCACAATCCCCCGTGGAGCAATCCAGCCGACAAGCGTCTTTTCTCTCAATGTCAAATTCGTGCCGATGGTCGAAAGGAATATTGATAGCGGACGCACAACAATCATCATTAATACAACATAGCCAATGACACGGGGTGTAAATACTTGTTGGATCGTTTCCATATCCAATGATGCGGCAAGCATGATAAAAATCGCCGAAATAAGCAAAATTGATATATTTTCTTTGAAATGACGCATATCGGCTAATGAACTGATCTGCATATTGGCGAGTGTAATACCCATCGCCGTAACTGAGAGCAATCCTGTCTGCAAAACGATTGCATCGGGTACAGCAAAGCAGAAAATAACAGCCACGAATACAACCGGGGATTTCAGATATTCCGGCATTCTACCCGTTTCGAACAACCATCCGACAAGCCTACCGCAGATCCAGCCGAAGAAAGCCGCAAATATGGAAGCCGCGAAAAACGTGAGTAGTTTTCTTAAGCTGGGATCTTCAGCCGAGAAGAAGGCGATAATTTCGAATGCGAATACTGCTAGTAGCGCACCGAGCGGATCTACAACGATACTTTCCCACTTCAGGATTTTGGCAGGTCGAGGTTTCAATTTTGACTGGCGAAGGAGCGGAAGGATAACTGTCGGGCCTGTCACGATGAATAAAGCCCCGATTGTAAATGCAACCGCCCAGGAGAGCCCAGCTATATAGTGAGCTGTAAGAGAACCAAGGAGCCAGGCAATAAGCGCACCGAGCGTTGAAATTCTGAAAACCGGTTTCTCCAATTCGCCAAGCTCTTTGAAACTCAAATTCACACTTCCTGCGAATAAGATGATCGCAACAGCTGCAGAAGTGATTGGCTTATAAAGTTCTCCGAAGTCCTCTTGAGGGTTCATTAGACCGAGCACTGGACCAATCAGCAATCCCATCGCGGCCATCGCCACAATTGCCGGAAACTTAAAGCGCCAGGCAAGCCACTGCGAGCCGATCCCCAGAACACCGATCAGCATGAATTCAAACAGAATGGATGGCATGCTGCAAACCCCTTTCTTTACCAACTTTTCGATAGTTACGGACATTCTATATGGCACATCCAGAAAAGTAAAACGATAGCCAGCGGGGCCAAAATCGTGCGTCTTACTCTGTGCTGACGTGCGAGTAAGACGTTTTTTCGTGCGTTTACCTGGCGCCATTTGCGAGCGCCGTATTCTCGGTCGCAACTCTTATTTTACCAAGCGCAAGTCGGTTTCCTTCTAAAATTTATGTTAAGATAAAAGTCGAAACGAGGTGTCCTATTTGTTAACAACGGAAACAAAACTGCTGCAGCAATATTACGGCTATGATTCTTTTCGCCCCGGACAAGAGGATGTCATCCAGAAAGCTGTGGGCCATCTTAATACTCTCGCCGTCATGCCAACTGGTGGAGGCAAATCAATCTGCTATCAAATTCCCGGTCTGGCACTTGATGGAACCGCCATTATCATCTCTCCGCTGATTTCCCTCATGAAAGACCAGGTCGATTCACTTCTCGCATTAGGGATACCCGCAACATGCATCAACAGCTCTGTCTCATCCAGTGAACTTCGACAGCGTCTATCCGACATAAATCGCGGCCGTTATAAATTTGTCTATGTTGCACCAGAACGATTCGAATCGGAAATGTTCATGAATATCTTGCGTTCAATCCGGATATCTCTTATTGCATTCGATGAAGCGCATTGTATCTCCCAATGGGGACACGATTTCCGTCCGAGCTACCGCTCCATCATCCCCAATCTCAAGACGCTGACAAATGTGCCGTTCGTCATGGCCCTGACTGCTACAGCAACAGAAACGGTTATACAAGATATTTGTGACTTGCTTCATATTGAAACGGCGAATGTCGTGAAAACCGGATTTGCCCGTGATAATCTATCATTCTTCCTTGTTAAAGGAAAGAACAAGGACGACTATATCCGGGATTTCCTGAAGAAAAACTCAGATCAATCGGGCATCATTTATACGGCAACGCGCAAACGGGTCGATGCATTGCACAATTATTTGGAAAGCCGTGGTTTCCCCGTTAGCAAATATCATGCTGGACTGTCTGAGATAGAGCGACAAGATGCACAGGATGCTTTTATTCGCGATGAAATTCCAATTATGATTGCGACGAATGCATTTGGAATGGGAATTGATAAATCCAACGTCCGCTTTGTCATTCATGATGCGATGCCGATGAACATCGAATCCTATTATCAGGAGGCTGGGAGAGCTGGTCGTGATGGCGAACCGAGCGACTGTATTCTTCTATTTTCTCCACAAGATATTCAGCTGCAGAAGTTTTTCATCGAACAATCAGAAATGGATGAAGAGGCCAAACAGCATGAGTACGCCAAGCTCCGCGCCATGACGAACTACTGTCATACGCAGAACTGCCTAAGTGCTTTCATACTTGATTATTTCGATGATACGGAAAAGGCCGAGCGCTGCGGACATTGCAGTAACTGCTTGCGCGGAAAAGAAAAAGTCGACATGACAGAAGAAGCGCAGATGATCCTTTCCTGTGTAAAACGTATGGGCGAACGATTCGGTGTCGGCATGACAGCCAAAGTTCTTCGCGGTTCCAAAGACAAGAAAATTCTCGACTTCGGTCTGCACAAACTGAGCACATACGGCATCATGAATGCCTACACCGAAAAAGAGTTGACCGAATTCATCCAGTTTCTTGTCGCGGAGCAGCTTCTTTCCATGGAAGATGGCAAGTTCCCACTCCTGAAACTGAACAGCAAATCTGTTGATGTGCTGAAAGGACAAGAACAAGTTTTCATGCATGTCGTAACTGTTCCACAGACAGAGGAACTCGGCGAACATGCAGAGCTATTCGATCTACTTCGCCAGCTGCGTAAGAAAATCGCTGACGAAAAAAATCTGCCGCCATATGTCCTTTTCTCCGACGCGACTTTAAAAGATATGAGCCGCTACTTGCCCGACTCTGAAGAAGAAATGCTCGGAATCAAAGGGGTCGGCCGTAAAAAATATCAAGACTATGGCGAAGTCTTCCTTGAAGTCGTTAGCAAGTGGAGTGCGGAACATCCTGATGTCAAACCGGCAACCCGGATTTCCTCCGGATCCTCTATGACAAAGCGGGAACGCACAGCGAAGTCATCAGATGAGCGGTCTAGTCACCGGATCAGCTATGACTTGTTCCAGAGTGGCAAGTCCATTACAGAAATCGCCGCCATGCGCGACATGTCTCCACAGACAATTGAAAGCCATATTTTCAAGACAGCCTCAATGGGCTATCCAATTAGCTGGAATCTGTTCTTTACAGATAAGGAGGAAAAAATGGTACTCGCCGCACGCGAACAATTTGATGAACCCCCGAAGCTGAAAGAATTGCGCGACGCCCTCCCTGAGGAATGCAGCTATACTGCAATCAAAGGTGTCCTTGTGAAAAATAAATTAATGGAAGCATAAAGAAAACCCTCTGTGCCAAGCTCGGTACAGAGGGTTTTTTATTTGGGCATATTCTATTGTGTTTAATTTTTGTGTGTATTCTACTGCTTTCCACCCAGATTCAATGCTTCACACGCTTTATTCCAACACTTTTTGCCGGGATTCCAACAACTTTCCCGATTATTCAGCATGTCTGAAAAAGCAGACAAGCCCGGCGTACTTATGAGCTGCGTTTCTGGACGAGTTGTTTTCACACTTCGTCTGTCCGGTTCAGATGGCTAGAAGTTTGCGTCATAAGTAGCCTTGCTACAGGCTTGGAAAAGCTTTAGCCTTACGCAATTCTACTTATGAGCTGCACTTCTGATCAAGCCATCTTCACACTTCCGACGTACAGGAAGTACTAGTGCAATCGTTGCGACAGGACGTCGCGAATTTAGATTGTAATTGCCCAAGTTCCGTTTCGGAATACGGCTTCGGTTGTTCCGTCGGGTTTAACGCCGTCGATATCGAGCTTTTCGGAACCGATCATGAAGTCGACGTGGTTAAGGCTATCGTTGACGCCGTGCTTGTCGAGTTCTTCTTCATTCATGGATGAGCCGCCTTCGATGTTTGTCGGGTAGGCTTTGCCAAGTGCGATATGGCATGATGCGTTCTCATCGAACAATGTATTGTAGAAAATTAAGCCAGACTGAGAGACTGGAGACTCGTGCGGTACGAGTGCCACTTCACCAAGACGGCGTGATCCTTCATCTGTGTTCAGCAAATGCTCAAGCACCTTTTCTCCTTGTTCAGCTTTGAAATCAACTACCTTGCCATCTTTGAATGTCAGGCTGAAGTTGTCGATCAGGCTGCCGCCGTAGTTGAGCGGCTTAGTGCTTGCAACGGTGCCATTGACACCATATTTATGCGGCATGGAGAACACTTCTTCAGTCGGGATGTTCGGATTGAACTCAATACCCTTTTCAGAAATGGCAGAGCCACCTTTCCAAATATGTCCTTCAGGTAGTTCAAGTTCAAGGTCTGTGCCAGGTGCCTTGAAGATTAGCTTTTTATAAGCTTTCTCGTTCAGGATACCGCGAGCTTTCTCCAGCTTCGCATTATGCTTATTCCACGCTTCAATCGGATCATCCTGGTCAACACGAACAATTTTAAAGATGGCTTCCCAAAGGTTGTCAACTGCTTCTTCCTTAGACTGACCAGGGAAAATCTTTTGTGCCCAGTCCCCTGTTGGAATGGCGACGATGGACCATGTGATACGGTCATTCATCGTATATTGGCGGAAGTTCTTCATCGCTTCTCCTGCCGCCTTTGAAGCCATGGCAACACGTTCAGGATCTACGCCGCCGAGCAGGTCCGGATTCGTTCCCCTGATAGAAAGGACTGCTCCCCGCTCCTCCGTAATCCAGTCATGAAGTTTCACACGCCACTCCGGTACATTCTTCAAAACTTCTTCCGGTGCATTCTCATATTTAAGTAATGTTAATTCATCATCTGCCCAGTTCACGAGGACATCTTTTGCACCAAGTTCATACGCCTTTCTCACAACGATGCGGGCAAAATCAGCCCCTTCGATTGGCGCATTGATCATCAATGCCTGGTCCTTTTGCAAATTGACACCTTTTACAAGCGCCAACTCTGCATACTTTTCCAGAATTTCTTTACTTGGCATATTTGATACCCTCCCAAAATAAATCTTCTCATCTATATTATCCCACAAAAAGGCATTTCTAATGAAAGAGGATGCTCATATTCTTAACAAACATTTTAAAGTGGCTAAATTGTTTATATTTACTCCGTTTGGTAAACTATAACAGTCCAATAATAACTTTTCATAAAAGCCATTTTATATCGAGGAATGATTTTCTCGGGGGCAGGTTATTAACTACTATGACGTAAAATTGCTGTTTTTTAGATTCGGAGGAGAAATAATGGCTTTGCTGAGCAACAAATTGAATTATATGTTCATGGATAAAGAGAAATTCTTAAAACGCATCAAGTACAACAATGAAGGCTATTATATACACTACAAAATTAGAGGAGATTATAAGGTTACGGTCGTCATGCCCGTTTATAACGCTGAACAAACAATCGCAAGGACAATTGATTCCATCATTGCCCAGACAATCGGATTCGAGAACATTCAGCTACTTATAATAGATGACCTATCTACAGACTCTTCAAGAGAAATCATCCTGGATTACAGCAAAGACTATCCCAACATCTTCCCTGTCTTCCTTAAGGAGAATTCCGGCTCTCCGGCAACTCCCAGGAATCTCGGCATACAGCTTGCAACGGGAAAATATATTACATTCATTGACTCAGATGACTGGTTCCACGGAGCTGGAATAGAAGTGCTATACAATTTGCTCGAAAAGACAAACGACCAGTATGCTGTAGGCAAGACAATCAAAGTAGATGACAAAGGCGAATACATCATCGGTGAATACAACAACTGGGCAGACAGAGAGTCCATCGACCCGTATTCCATCGACCGGATATTCCACCATTTGGGTCCGACAGCCAGAATGATGAACACCGCTTTTCTTCAAGAGAGAAACATTCAATTCCCTAACATGAAATTCGCCGAAGATAAGCAGTTTTTCATAGACGTTATTACACAGTGCAAAACGATCTCGACTTCAAAAGAAATCATCTATTATGCCAACCGCTACAGCGATAATATGAGTCTGACAACAACAACGACTATTTTCGAGAAAACCGATACAAATATATCTCTAATCAATTATGTAAAACGCAAGAACCTCCCTGTTCAATTGGAAAAGATGGTACTGAATAGATTGTATGAATTTGACTGTATTACGCGTCTATTCGACAGAGGTCATTTCCTCCGTTCGACCGAGAAGGAAAAATACTATGAGAAATTCCAGGAAGTTCTCGACACTACAAAAGATCTCCGTTATGAATTTTTGGATAGCTTCTACGAGCCTTGGCACAAGAGACTCATCGAGCTGTTCAGAATGGATGCCTATGATGACCTTGTAAAATTGATTGAATGGAACCGGAATGTCAGTACGAAGGATTTCTATATTGAAAACAGCTTGCCTTATTATCATTTGCCTCTGAATAAAATCAAATCGGCTCGGATCAATATGCTCGCACTTCACCATGCAACAATCACAGAATCAGACAGGCTGCTTCTTCAATACAGAATTTACGGAGATTTTAAGGACGAAATCCAGACACTTGTGTTCAGACAGCGACATAACGATTTGAATGAGCTAGAATTCCCAATCAAATTCGTCGGGGACAATCTCTATGAAACTTCCATACCTTATGAACATATTAGTAAAATCGGCTCAGCCAGCTATTCCGTTTATATCAAATACCGTAATTATATGAAGCTGCCCGTCAGAATGAATTCCAGGGAAATCATTAAATATGATGAGAAAAAACTGGATTTCTATGTGACGGTTTCGGATAATTTCGGCTTCACCTTAAAATAAGCAGCCCTTACAAGGCTGCCTATTCCTTTTTCACCAATACTTCTATTCGAAAAAAATGTTCTATTGGGATTTTCATATCCCAAAAAATGTGGTATGCTTTATCAATTAAATAGTCTAATTATTCTTAATGTTTTAAAGCAATTATTCCATAAGAGGGGGGATTTCTGGTGCAAGAACATCTCTGTAAGAAACTCGAAAGCGCCATGCATCTTATCAGTAAGCGCTGGGTCGGCCTCATACTCTTTGAGCTGTGCAAAGGCCCTAGGCGATTCTCTGAAATGGAAGCAAATCTTCCGATCAGCGGAAGGCTGCTCTCCGAACGTTTGAAAATGCTTGAACGCGAGGAAATGGTGAATCGTTCCGTGTATACGGAATACCCCGTCCGAATAGAATATTCACTTACTGAAAAAGGACATGCTATCCAGCCTGTCATCGGGGAACTTGAAAAGTGGGCCGAAGAATGGGTACAAACCGAGGAACATGAATATTCGAGCTGAAGCAAGAAATGTAATGACATATCTTGCTTTTTTTCTTTCAAAAAAGCGCCCCTCCTGTCGGAAGAGGCGCTCTGTTTTTATAATATTGGTGATAACAGCCGCGATACAGACTCTTTAAACTTGATTCCGATGGAACGTTTTGCATAAAGCTTCTTCGTCATCTGAGTCGACAGCTTCACATCTTCATGAAAAGCCGTGCAGAGCTTCTGCGCCAGATGATCATCATATAGGAAGGCATTTACTTCAAAGTTCAGGCGGAAGCTTCGCACATCAATATTCGCAGTTCCGACTGAAGCGACCTTACCATCAATGACAATTGTCTTCGCATGGAGAAAACCGTTCTGATAAATATAAATCTCCGCTCCCGCATTGAGCATGTCCCCTATATAGGACAATGTAGCCCAATAGACAAAAGGATGATCTGGCTTGTTCGGAATCATGATTTTTACATCAACTCCTGATAGCGCAGCAATCCTGACAGCATCACTCAAGCTCTCGTCCGGAATGAAGTAAGGAGTCTGGATATAAATACTTTCTTTCGCTGACAAAATCATTTTCAGATAGCCATATTTGATCTGTTCCCAGTCTGAATCGGGACCGCTCGATACAATTTGGACACCTGTATCGCCTGATGGAACCGAAGCATAATAGCGTTCCTCGTGAAGCATCTCATTCCTTGAAGCCTGGTTCCAGTCAAGAATGAAGCGCGTCTGCATATGGCGAACAGCATCACCGCTAATCCGCAGATGTGTATCACGCCAATAGCCGAACTTCGGATCCTTCCCAAGGTATTCATCTCCGATATTGAATCCTCCGATATAACCTGTCGCTCCATCAATAATCGCGAGTTTTCTATGATTGCGGAAATTGATCTTGAAGTTGATCTTCGGAATGACTGGAGGGAAAAACGCCTCCACCTTCGCCCCTGCATCACGTAGTCTTTGAATGAACTTCCTGCTTAGCGTGCGCGAGCCCATATCATCATAAAGGACACGCACTTCGACACCTTCCTGCGCCTTTTTTACAAGCACATCCGCAAGCCGCTTGCCAAGCTCATCATTACGAATAATATAGTAAAGCAAGTGGATATGGTCTTTCGCTTGACTCAAGTCCTCTATAAGAGCATTAAATTTTTTCTCGCCATCCGTATACACTTCAACCTTATTATCCTGTGTAAAGAGCGCATCATTATTGCGTAAATGCAAGTAGACAAGGTCTTTGTAATCAGAAAGGAAATCTTTCTTATATATGAAAAGATCATTTTCGATGGTCCTTCTTTGGAAATTGACAGCCTTCTTAACGCCAAGACGATTCTTCAAGTCCCAGGTGAAGATTTTCTTGTGACGCAAGCTTTTCCCAAAAATCAGGTAGAGGATGAAACCGGCGATCGGTATGAAGAACAGAACCATGAGCCAGGCCCATGTCGAGCTTGCATCTTTGCGTTCCAGGAAAATGATTGTGAACGCTAGAACCAGGTTGAAAACCATAATCGCTGTAAGTATGTAAGGCATGATGTGTATGTGCAGCTGCATGAACTGGATGTCCCCCTTCCTACCCGAACTATTTGCTCATTCCAATATAGCATATTCATATAAAGAAAGGCAGGGAATGGATTGCTTGCATATTATATTTCCCCTATGAGACGGTTGCCATTCCTCTTCTCTATCTGTAAAATTGCTCTATTGTCCATATTTCCAAATGGAAAAACTGTTTTCGCTTCTATTGTAAAACTTATTTATGCAAGGAGGCTCGCATCATGGAGCGAAACACGAATATGAATTATGGCATTCTCATCACATTTATCTCTTATATCATATGGGGGCTTCTGCCACTTTATTGGAAGCTGCTCGGTGACGTATCTCCTGATCAGATCCTTGCGGCAAGAATCGTCTGGTCATTTGTCTTCATGCTTATCGCACTTACAGTAAGTGGCGGCTGGAAGAAGTTCACTACTGAAGCGAGAATGCTATTGCATGACAAACGAAACTTGGCGAAAATCGTCATTGCTGCTTTTGTCATCACTCTGAACTGGCTCACATATATATGGGCAGTGAACACAGAGCATGTTATCCAGGCAAGCCTCGGTTACTACATCAATCCGCTCGTCAGCATCCTTCTCGGTATTGTCATTTTGAAGGAATCATTGACACGCAGGCAGACCGCAGCGGTCATTCTTGCTGTCGTGGGCGTACTCTACATGGCTTTTGACTTCGGAAAGTTCCCATGGATTTCCCTCGTCCTTGCCTTCAGCTTCGGCATTTATGGCCTTCTGAAGAAAACAGTCAACTTAAGCGCGATGACAGGTCTCACTATTGAAACACTCGTCGTCACCCCAATTGCGCTCATTTACTTATGGTTAGCGCCTACTAGCAGCGGTTTTACATTTACCGAACTGACTGAACGCGACCTGCTCTTAATTGGGACAGGCATTGCTACAGCAGTACCTCTGCTATTGTTCGCTACCGGTGCCAAACATATCCCGCTCGCACTGATCGGTTTCATCCAGTATGTGGCACCGACATTGATGCTTCTGCTCGGCGTATTCCTGTATCATGAACCATTTACAAGAGCACATGCAGTTGCCTTCGCTTTGATTTGGGCAGCTCTCTTCCTTTATATGAGTTCATTGATGCGCGGAAGGAAAAGGCGCAAGCAAAATTAGAATTGACTTATTAAATTCTGACTGTTAAAATTGTTTTTAAATTCAAAATCATATATCTCTTATTAAGAGTGGTGGAGGGATTAGGCCCTGTGAAGCCCGGCAACCTGGAATCGGGAGACATCTCATTTTTCATGGTGCCAAATCCTACAGATGTGCATGCACAACTGACAGATAAGAGGCGGACGGACTTAAAAGCGCATCCCCTCTTCCACGTGAAGACAGGTGCGCTTTTTTCATAAATCGGTCCAATTCCCTCAAAACAATTCAAAGGAGGATCATTTCATGAGTTCATTCAATTTCCAACATCCGGAGACACAGCTTCTCCACGGCGGTCAGATCGCTGACCCGACTACCGGTTCACGTGCGGTGCCGATCTATCAGACTACTTCCTACGTTTTCAAAGATACAGAGCATGCCCAGAACCTATTCGCACTTGCCGAACCAGGTAACATTTACACTCGAATCGGCAACCCGACAGTTGATGCCTTCGAACAGCGTGTTGCGCTTCTTGAAGACGGTTCTGCTGCTGTCGCTTTCTCTTCCGGAATGGCTGCAATCTCAATGGCCATTATGAATATTGCGGGTGCAGGAGATGAAATTATCGCTGACAGCAACCTTTACGGCGGTACATACAATCTTTTCGTACATACATTGCCGAAATACGGCATTAACGTAAAGTTCGTCGATGGTGGAGATCTTGAAGCGATTGAAAACGCAATTACAGATAAGACGAAGGCAATTTTCGGAGAAGTCATTACGAATCCCAGTCTGAACGTATTCAATATTGAAGGTGTCGCACAAGTTGCTCACAAGCACGGTGTACCACTTATTATTGATAACACATTTGCAACGCCTTATGTATGCAAGCCAGCCCAATGGGGTGCAGATATCATCGTTCACTCTGCAACGAAATGGATGGGCGGACATGGTACAGCAATCGGCGGCGTAGTCGTAGACAGTGGACGTTTCGACTGGGCAGCAAGCGGACGTTTCCCTGAATTCACTGAAGCAGACGAAAGCTATCACGGATTGAAATATGCAGACCTTGGACCTGTTGCCTATGCAATCAAAGTACGCGTCCAACTGCTTCGCGATATCGGTGCTTGCATCAGCCCGCAGAACGCTTTCCTCCTTCTACAAGGCTTGGAAACATTGCATTTGCGCATTGAGCGCCATAACGACAATGCAATTAAAGTCGCTGAATATTTGAATGGCCATCCGAGCGTTGAATGGGTGAACTTCCCTGGACTTGAGAATCATCCTTCACATGCCGCTGCGAAGAAATACTTTAAATCCGGCTTCGGTTCTGTCATTACTTTCGGTATTAAAGGCGGACGCGAAGCAGGACGCAAGCTAATAGACAACATTGAATTGTGGTCCCATGTTGCAAACGTTGGTGATGCAAAATCTCTTATCATCCACCCTGCTTCTACAACACATCAGCAGTTGAATGAGGAAGGTCTCAAGAAAAGCGGCGTAACAGAAGAGCTTGTCCGTCTTGCGGTTGGTCTCGAATCAACAGAAGATACATTGCGTGATCTGGACCAGGCGATTGCCAAAGCTACAGGAACAGAACCGCAGCTGCCACATAATGAGGAATCTGTATCCAAATGGCTCCTTACTTCCCCGTTTGATCGTGCTGACGGCGGCCTTCGCCAAAAGTCCATCGCCGTAATCGGTGCAGATGATGTACGTGAAGAAGTGGAAGGTCTTAAAGCACTTGGCTTCGGAATCCAGGAAGTCGAGCTCGCTTCCAAGGTTGACGAACAGACAGATGCCATCTGGTTCGCTAACAAAGAAATCGCAGGATGCGCTGTCAACAAGATTGGCGATAAGCAAGTCAAAGTTATTTTTGGCACAGGCGAAGCAGCCGACAGCTATCGCAATGCAGGTTATACAGTCATCCAGAACAAAACACCATTTGAATTAGCCAAAGCACTGCGCAATGATCGCAGCTAATTAAGCAACAGTGAAGAACCGTCTCTGCCGCAGGGACGGTTCTTCTTTCCCTTCTAACATTTTCATTACATGGAATTGATTCATTTACAGTTATTCCGGGAAATATAGTATGATGTACTAATAAAAACTGTTCGCATCCTGAATGCGAAAATACGGAACAGCAAGGTGATTATCCATGAAACGAAGATTCCTAATCGGAATAAGTTTAGCGATTTTGTTCATTGCCGGCATTGGACTCTATGCAGTTCTCAAACCAGGTGATGACTCTAGAAATGTAAAGCCTGACCCGACCCAAATCCAACAGAACAGCGCCAGGCAACAAGCAATGGCGAAGCCGAGAGACCCTGAACAATCAGGACCCGAAGCAAAGGCAGTGGTCGGCAGGAAGGGATTTTTATCAAGAAAAAGTACAAGAGTTGTAGCACTTGGGGATTCCTTGACACAGGGTGTAGGTGACAGTACGAAATCAGGCGGATATATCGGCATTCTCGATCGTAAAGTGAATGGAGATCGGAAAAAAGTCCGCTTTGACAACTTCGGTCATGCTGGTGACCGTACTGACCAGTTATATAGGAAGATACAAGACCCGAAAGTTTCAACCGCGATTGCCGACAGTGACATCGTGCTGATTACAATTGGGGCCAATGATATTATGAAAATAGTAAAGAGCAACATTACGAACCTCAATTATGATGACTTCACTGAAGAACGTGGACAATATGAAGAAAGGCTTCAGCGTGTCTTCAATGAGCTTCAGAAAATCAATCCTGATGCAAAGATCTACCTTCTCGGGTTCTATAACCCATTCCTGAAATACTTCCACGATATACCGGAGCTGAACGATATCGTCAAAATGTGGAACAAAACAAGTGAGATGGTAACAGAAGAGAATGAAAATATTCATTACATCCCGACAAAGGATCTCTTTGATAAATCAAGAGGAAATGTTTTCTATGAAGATAATTTCCACCCGAACGATAAAGGTTATCAGATGATGGCCGACCGTGTGCTGAAATACGTCAATTTCAAATAATATAATAGACTGAAAAGAGGTGAACGGCTCGTGCCCCGACAGGACAGAAGCAAACGCATCAAATGGAAGACCCTCTTTATCATCCTTGCAGCAATCAACATCGTTGCTATTTTGACTCTGGCCGTACTTATCTTCTGGCCAGTGAAAGAGGAGACTTACCCTGAATATGAACAACAAAAGGAATCAAACAGCTCTCAATTCATTGTTAGAACAACGAAGAAGAACATTAATGAGATGATTGCGGCTTATCTCGCCAATGTCTCCCAGGACAACAAGTACAACTTTAAGGTAAGGCTGGAGGAAGATGTCCATCTTCGGGGTGAACTCCCTGTCTTCTCATCATCAGTCCCGCTCTCCGTTCACCTGGATCCAATCGTACAGGAAAATGGAGACGCCATACTGAAGGTGAAGACCATTTCAGTAGGAATGCTAGAGTTGCCAAACAAGAACATCATGGAGTATATACGCGACCACCTTCCAATGCCTGAATGGGTCAAAGTGAACCCTAGAGGCGAAGAAATCTATGTGGCACTTACAAAGATGGATATCAAGAGTAACTTCCGTGTGCAAGCTGCCCATATCGATTTGCCAGAAAACAATATAGCTTTCAAAATTTCCGTTCCATACGATACAATCGGGCTTGACTGAGAAACCTTTCAAGATAGCATGATAAAAATAAAGACTGAACTGGGGTGAATCTTATTCCAGTTCAGTCTTTATATATTGCCTGCATGTCGGCAATCTCTTTTTTTATAGCATTACGAAGGGATTCAGGCTTAAGAACTTCTGCTTCCCCGCCCCATTCCAGAATCCAGCTTTTCAGCAGATCTTGCCTTAATGTGTGCAAACGAACGATTATTTCTCCATCCTTCTCTCTTTCAATTGAAACAGATGGTCCAAATTCATCAATTAGCTTCGGATAAAGATGTGCCGCAAAGCGAATCTCGACTTCTGTTCCTTCCCTTGAAAAGCGTAAAAAATGTTGTTCCGTATAAAGCTGTAAATTGAATTTATCCTTTTCGAATGTCTCTTCAAGAATTTCGATACTGGTCAAGCAATCAACTCGAAAATGCTGAAGCGTTCCCGTATCTATACATTTGCCGACAAGATAGCAAAAATCATCTTGCCAAGTGAGAACATACGGGGCAAAGCTTTTTACATTTTCCTTTTCTTCAAGTTTCCGATATACGAATTGGATTTGTCTATTTCCGTTCATAGCATTTTGCAGTGTTTGAACTTGAAGCTGCACTCTGTCGAACAGCCAACTCGGCCCATTTTTGTCAAGAAGGACATCCGGCAAGGTTCTTGCCATTGGCCTGCTGACAAGGGTTTTCAGCTTGCCCACTATTCGCTGCTTTTCCTTTTGTGGAAGGAAATTTGCCGCAAATACAGTATCGAGAAGAATGCGAAGCTCAGTATTACTGAATAGTCTTTCTCCTCTGCTATAGAGCAATTTTCCGAACTTGCCTTTTTCACTGTAAATACTAAAGGCAGTTGCATCAAGCGCCTGAAGGTCTGCTCGGATTGTTCTTGCATCCATCTTCATTTGCGGTAGCGAGGCTTTAAGTCTTTCGATGATTTCCTGAATGCTGATCTTATTTTCATAGTCTGTTTCTTCATCAATCAGTTTCCTTAGTAATAACAATCGACGCTGGTTACTTTGCACCATATCAATCACTCCTAATTACCATCCTATATCCCTACATGATATAGTGTAAAAGGACTATTATCAAACATTAAGTAGAGTTTAAGATACATTTTTCTACAAATTGAACAATTCTCTCCCAGCCCAGCCCATGCATATTGACGAAACCGCTTAAATCCCGTAAGCTTAACCCTAAAGTGTATAATCATGCCGTCTTCATGCCATGCTGTTTTGGACATGTAGATTTGCAATTTAAAGATATATTGGAGGTTCATAATTTACATGATTACCGTTAACAATGTAAGTTTACGATATGGTGACAAGAAACTGTTCGAAGATGTGAATCTCAAGTTCACTCCAGGCAACTGCTACGGAGTAATCGGTGCAAATGGTGCCGGTAAATCAACATTCCTGAAGGTCCTTTCTGGAGAAATCGAGCCGAATAGCGGCAATGTCTCACTTTCACCAGGTGAACGTCTTACATTCCTTAAGCAGGATCACTTTGCTTATGAAGATGTTCAAGTCTTGGAAACTGTTCTCATTGGACATGAAAAGCTATATAAAGTGAAACAGGAAAAAGATGCAATTTATATGAAGGCCGACTTCACTGAAGAAGATGGCATGCGTGCTGCCGAACTTGAAGGCGAATTCGCCGAGTTGAACGGTTGGGAAGCGGAATCAGATGCAGCCATCCTTTTAAAGGGTCTCGGTGTAGATGAGTCCAAACATGATTTGAAGATGGAGCAGCTTGCAGAAGATGATAAAGTAAAAGTACTTCTTGCACAGGCTCTGTTCGGCAACCCTGATATCCTTCTACTGGATGAGCCGACAAACGGTCTCGACATCCAGGCAATCCAATGGCTTGAAGAATTCCTGATCAACTTTGAAAACACGGTCATCGTTGTTTCCCACGACCGTTATTTCCTAAATAAAGTTTGTACACATATTGCTGATGTTGACTTTGGCAAAATCCAAATCTACATCGGTAACTATGATTTCTGGTATGAGTCCAGTCAGCTTGCACAGCGCATGGCTCAAGAACAGAACAAGAAGAAAGAAGAAAAAATCAAGGAATTGCAAGCATTCGTTGCTCGTTTTAGCGCCAATGCATCCAAATCCAAACAGGCGACTTCCCGTAAGAAGATGCTCGACAACATCACACTTGATGATATCAAGCCTTCTTCCCGCAAGTACCCTTACATTGCTTTTACACCAGAGCGTGAGATTGGTAACGACCTCCTTCGTGTAGAAGGGCTAAGTAAAACAATCAACGGCAAGAAAGTGCTTAACAATGTAAGCTTTACAATTAATAAGGATGATAAAGTTGCGTTCCTTGGTCGTGATGATATCGCTAAGACAACACTTTTCCGCATTCTAATGGGTGAGTTGGAACCTGATGAGGGAACGTTCAAATGGGGCGTAACGACGTCACAGTCATACTTCCCTAAGGATAATTCCGAGTACTTTGAAGAAGAACCGAAGCCGCTCGTTGACTGGTTACGTCAATATTCCCCTGAAGATGAAACAGAAACATTCCTGCGCGGATTCCTTGGCAGAATGCTCTTCTCAGGCGAGCAGGCACTCAAGAAGTCCAACGTCCTTTCCGGTGGAGAAAAAGTACGCTGCATGCTTGCTAAAATGATGCTCAGCAATGCCAATGTACTTGTCATGGATGAGCCGACAAACCACCTTGACCTGGAGTCCATCACATCACTTAACAACGGTCTGATCACTTTCAAAGGTTCCATACTGTTCTCCTCTCATGACCATGAGTTCGTTAACAGTATTGCTAACCGCTTGATCGAAATCACACCGACTGGCATCATCGATAAGGAAATCAGCTACGATGAGTATGCCCGTGATAAAGACTTGCAGAAAAAGATTAGCAGCATGTACGCTGTTGCTGAAGCACAATAATAAAAAAAGGTTCCGCTGCATTTGCAGCGGAACCTTTTTTATGTATATGCATAGCCTAGGATATAGTAAATGGACGTCCAGATCGTTTATATCGGATACAAGTTTGCCTCATACGCCACCAGACTTAGATCTTAACCAACTCATACAGAAACGGTTACAGGAGACGCTTAACTTGTATCCTCTCACAAAAACAATTTAACTCCAATAACAGCTTTCAAACTCTGAACCTTTCTCAACCCAAAAAGGGAAAACTGACGGCTCGACTCCGCAGTTCTCCCTATAGCAATATGTATATGTAAGATTTTTGGCATATTTGAATAGACATGGCATGCACTGCTCATGTGTTTGAAATTTACTGATAGGTTAAGTGTGTTTCCTCCAGGTTCATAAACGGGGGCAGTCCTTGCCCCTGGAACCTGTGGTTAAACCGGCCATCTCAATACGGGAGTTGGCCACGTTTAATACACAATTGATTGGGAAAGTCTTATAGTATGCGAGAATGTTTTACTGTACAACTGTTACTGTTACAGATTTGCGGCCCCAGTTATAGGCTTGGCTCTTAGATGGTACGTGAACATCAATGCGGTTACCTTTAATTGCGCCACCAGTATCTGCTGCAATTGCAGTACCGTAACCAGGAACGTATACTTTAGAACCTAGTGGAATAACACTTGGATCAACTGCGATTACTTTAGCGTTACGATTAGCTTTCAAGTTAACACCTGTTGCTGTTACACCAGAGCATCCAGCACAATCGGCAGTATACGCTGTTGATTGAACAGTGATCTGCTTGCCTTGTGGGTTGCTAGTTTGCTTAGCCTGTGGCTGAGCTTGTTGTGTTTGAGCTGGTGCCTGCTGTTTTTGTACAGGAGCTTGTTGTTTTTGAACTGGTGCTTGCTGTTGGCTAGCAGATTGCTGCACTGGAGCCTGTTGTGGCTGTGCTTGAGCCGGCTGCTGAACTTGACCTGAAAGGCTCAATTTCTGACCTACTACGATCAAATCACCAGAAAGATTGTTCCACTGCTTCAATGTTCCAACAGATACACCATTCGCTTTGGCGATCTTGAATAGAGTATCTCCGGATTTTACTGTATATGAACCGTTGTTTTGTGCAACTTGAGTGTTGGAGCTTCCGCCACCAACTGAAAGTGTTTGGTTTGGATAGATGATTGTACCCTTCAAACCATTATTTTTAATAATTGAATCAACCGATGTATTGTGAGTCTGAGCTATATTCCAGAGAGTGTCTCCCGCTTTTACCTGATAATCTGCGGCTGATACGCTTGTTGCCGCCGTTCCAGTAATAACGATTCCTGTAGCTACTGCTGCTACCATTTTCTTCATGTGAAAATGACCTCCTTGAATTTCTGACATTGCCTATACTATCACATGGACAGGTGCAGTACAGTTACAGCAAGGTTAAGAACATGTTACAGGAAACCCGTTTTCAGCGTCTTGATGTTACTTTCCATGTAATCTTGTAACATTATTGAAATATAAGCTATTATGCATGTTTGTAAGCGGTTTCCATGGTAATATTTGTGTCCTCTGCGTAAAGTTTGTAACAAACAAATCCCACGTTTTTTTGTGTTTCTTTGAATTTAAACGTGGAATTTTTTCTTGCTTTCTTTTATAAATCGCAAAGGACAAGGGTTTTTATTATTAAACACTCATTTTCTTTGTCGTGTTTCTTCTATATATAGAAAAAAGTCTTGCGCTCTTTTGCGCAAGACTTTTATGCTTTAACCAAACAAACCTTTAAAGAAGTCGACGATTGCCTGGAAGAAAGATTTGAAGAAAGCAACAACCTTCTCCCAGAATCCCTGATCGATGCCGAGTTCATCCATTTTATCTTTCAGCTTCCCTGTCAGATCGTTTAACTGCGTTTTAACTTTACTGAAGTCAATGTTCAAGTTACGCATCTTATCAAACAGATCGATGAGCAGCTGACGGTCTTTATCACTTAGTGAGATTTCCAGTTTATTAACCTGGTCGTTTACAATCTGTTCGACATCTTCTCTCGTTGCCGGCTTCTTGTCAGCGATTTCCTTTTTAATATCTGTCATGAGCTGAGTCGCTTTTTCGCTGTTCATGCCATCTTTTTTGGCAAGATCAGTCGTTACATCCAACTCCTCATTCGCCAATTCCATACGGTCTTTGTTCAAATCAGCACCAGCTGCATCATACGCCTTGTATATACCTGTGAGTGCTGAGTGGCCCGTAACTTTAACCGGTGAGGAAACATCTACGTTCGCATCTTCCACCCCGGCTGTAAGCATCGCGTTCGCATACATTTCACTCGTTACTTCAGTAATGTTATCTGGTGTGACGATATTGATATTAATGCCTTTGCCTTTATCTTGGCGGGTAATCTTCGCAGATGAGAACATACGTGAAGACGGGTCACCATTGATATATTTTTGTATATCCTGTCCGGTTACAGTGTATTCTTTTGTATTCGCCGGATCTTTGATATCCAGCTGTTGGCGCACTTGCTCTTTCTGATCTGCTGTCAGTGAACCGCCATAAACGACGATCGGCACACCAAGCTTCTCGTTAATGACATCTGTATCCGCGTTGCTGCCATCGGATGCGAATGCCGGCAATGCCGTTCCAAGTGTCATGAAAAATGCAAGCAGCGACACCAATGTAAGTTGCATAGTTCTTTTCATAATCAATCTCCTTTTTCCCACATGCTATGAAATCAAGCATGTCAGACGGTGAATTGCATTCTGTTCGTGCTTACGGATTATTATAACGGCAATTGTCCAATAATAGAAATGTTATGTGCACTTTTTTACCGAACGCAGTTCAATCGAGTGACGTGATTTCAGTTAGAGTATATAATTAAGAGATGGGCCTCATTCCCTTATCCACTAAGAAAGAATGTGATGTACATGGGGATTGTCGTTGTTGAAATATGTGATGGCAATATGATTACCGTTATTGATCTTGAATCCATTCTTGAGGGAGAATTCCCGGAAGTGGCAGTTCTGATGAGTGACTGTCTCTCCTTTTGCGGTATGTGCGCCGTCCGTCCATACGCCATAGTGAACAATAAGCGCATCTATGGAAAAACGCCGGAAGAAGCTCTTGAGAAAATCAGACAAGCGATCCGCGATGAACTCGCACAATATGATATATAAAAAATCCTCCACCCGGCTTGAGTGGAGGATTTTTTCTTATTATTTAAGGTAAGCGACAACGTCCATTTCAACAAGAACATCTTTTGGAAGACGTGCTACTTCAACAGTCGCTCGTGCCGGATAAGGCTTCTCGAGGTAGTTGCCATAAATTTCATTGATTGTCGCAAAGTCGTTCATATCTTTAATGAAGATTGTGAACTTCGCTACTTTGGAGAAATCTGTGCCTGCTTCAGTAAGGATTGCTTTCAGATTTTCAAGAACTTGTTTTGTCTGGTTCTCGATACCTTCTACAACTTCTCCAGTTGACGGATCAAGTGGAATCTGACCGGAAACATATAGGAAGTCTCCTGCCTGAATTGCTTGAGAGTATGGACCGATCGCTGCTGGTGCTTTGCTTGTATTGATTTCTTTCAACATTGGTAATTCCTCCTCGGTGAAATACAAATTGTACATGTTATCTTACCATTTTTCCAAAGATTCTTGCATCTGTTGCGTATCAATTTTAAATATATTTTTATTGAGTCGTTCCAATAAGTGTGGCTAAGACCTCTGAATTTACGACTTCCATCTACAAAGGAAAGAAACTTGATATTCGAAGACCGGCACTACTCTCTAGCTTTCCGACGCTATTGCAGGACGGTAAGCCATCACCGACTTCACATAATAGATATCTCCGTAACATGCATCGAATTTCTTGGAGTCCGGTCTGATACACCGGTATTTCTCCTTGTCCTTTACTTTGGCGTACATCTTTTTCGAAAAATCTATCGCCGTATCCTGAGTATACCCGCCCGACTCCTTCTTGGCATAAGTGATGAAGCCGCGGCCGAAGTTGTAGGATTGCACAGCAAGCTCAAGATCTCCATCCGCATCATTCAACATGTTCGCAAAATGGGCAACCCCGGCTTTGATTGACTGATCAGGATTCTTGATACAGCCTCGTTTACCGCAACTGCTTTCAGATGATTGCATTGGATCCTTTCCCCGGCCGCCAGATTCCTGCATAATAATCGCCAGAAGGACATCTGTATACTCTGAAACCCCTTTTTCCTTTGCATAACGGGCTACGAGTGGCTCATACTCCAAGACTTGTTCACTCACACGCTGAGAACGCGTTTCTTCTCTTGGATTAAAGTTCAAAGCAGAATCCAAAACCCAATTCACCAACGCGATAAGACCCGCAAACAAAAATACAGCAAAAACTAACGAACGAAAGACGCGCAGTTTACGTTTTTTCAACTGGACCAAATCCCTTTCACCGAACATTTTGATCCTACCATACTAGCATACTCCTGTCGGAAGTAGGAACTAATAAAAATAACCAAAAAGATACGAACTTGCATAAAAAATAGACCGCTCCATTTGGAACAGTCTATTTTCACTTTACTTATTAACTTCCTGCAGCCTCAGGCTGTTCAATATAGCTGCCACCATCCCGCTTCCGCTTCCAAAGCTGGTAGACGATAATTACAGCAAACAGCCCCATTCCGATGAAATCGGTCCAGAGTCTCGTATTGATAAAAACGAGAGCCGCTGCAACAGCGAGTACCCTTTCAATCCATCCATATTTCGTTAACAGATAGCCTTGGATGAATGTCGACCACATAATAATGCCAACAAATGCTGTAGCGATACTCCAAATGATTTGGATGAGTGTTGCATCTGGGTCCTGTAATATTAAAATCGGATTCATCGTGAAGGCAAACGGCAACAGCAAGGCGCCCATATCGAACTTGAAGCCTTGGAACCCAGTCTTCACAGGATCTGCATTGGCAATCCCTGCTGTCGCATATGCCGGCAAGTTGATTGGCGGCGTATCATCCGCAAGAATACCATAATAGAATACGAACAGATGCGCAGCGAGGACCGGAATGCCGATCTGGATAAGTGCCGGCGCCATGACAGCCGCGAGCACAATATACGTCGCTGTTGTCGGTAGCCCCATACCCATGATGATACAGGCAATCATCGTAAACAGAAGAACAAGAATGACCTGGTTGTTCGCAAGGTCAAGAATCATGCTGGAAAGGATTGGACCAAGTCCAGTCATTGTTACGACGCCTGTAAGAATACCGGCTGTCGCACAAGCCGCGACGACGCTAAGTGCATTTTTCGCACCAAGTTCAAGCGCCTTGAAAAATTCCTTCCAGCCGAATTCCAATGAGCGTTCAACATGCATTCTCTTTTTTAAAGCGTACCAGATTAAAGCGAATAGCAGACTTCCTGCCGCAACAATGGTTACATATGGGTTCAGGCCAAATATTAAATGGGCAACATAAGCCGCTCCAATAAAGACAAATGCGACGAGGAACCCTTGGCCCAAACTCTTCTGCATTCTATAAGAAAAGAGTGCAATTGTAATTGCTCCGACAATCGCCATGAACGAAGCGAGAATTGGTGTCATCCTCATAACGAGGAGTACGACAATCGCAATAATCGGCAGCATAAGGAACCCGCGGCTTGCTAATACCTTTAAGAGTGAAGGCAGCTCCTTGCGCGGAATTCCCTTCAAATTGTACTTGCTCGCCTCAAGATGGACCATGAACAGTATCGCCGTATAGCTCAGTAATGCCGGAACAGCAGCTGCAGTTGCAATTTCCAAATAAGGAATACCAGTGAAATCTGCCATGATAAAGGCAGCCGCTCCCATGACAGGTGGCAGGAATTGGCCGCTGGAAGACGCAGCTACTTCTACTCCTCCAGCAACATGCGGTCGGAATCCTGTTCTTTTCATAAGAGGAATTGTGAACGTCCCTGTCGTTACCGCGTTGGCAACGGAACTTCCCGAGATCGAGCCCATCATGCCTGATGAGACAACAGCGGCTTTCGCTGGTCCGCCTTTCATTGAACCGACGATCGACATGGCAAGGTCAATGAACATCCTGCCCGCTCCCGTAACTTCAAGAAAAGCCCCGAACAGAATGAAAATGAATACATACTGTGCCGATACCGTAATCGGCGTTCCGAAGATCCCTTCATTCGAAAGATACATGAATTCTGCAATCTCACGCCACGAAAAACCAAAATGGTTAATCGTATCTGGCAAAACTGCACGACCTCCTAGGAAACCTGGCAAGTACTTATCACCAAGATAAGCATAAAGCATAAACAAAAATGCCAGGATTACGAGTGGCTTGCCGACAACACGCCTTGTCGCTTCCATAACGAGAAGCAGACAGACGAAAGACATAACCGTATCAAAGATCGTCGGGTTCCCTACTTTTCCAAGCAAATCCCCTGAAACCGCCACAATATAAATTCCTGTTGAAGCTCCTAGAGCCGAGAGTATGAGATCATAGATTGGAATCTTCGTCTGACCCAATTTCTTTTTATAAGGAAAAATTAAAAATACAAGTGTTAATGCAAATCCAAGATGGATGGCATTTTGCTGCATGCGCGGTAAAGTGCCCACTCCTGCTGTATACAGATGGAAAAGAGACATAGCGACTGCTACTATAAGCGCCAGTATCGCCATCCAGCCGAACAGTTTTCGGTCACTGCCCTCCAATTCATCTAATCTGTCATTCATCTCTTGGAGTGAGTCATTGCCCGCAAGATTTGATTCCACCATTGAACGCCCTCCTTTCAAAAGGTTCAGTTATTATTTCAGCAAATATTCCGCTAAGCTCATCCTGCCTGTTTTCAAAGTAAAAGTTCTGCCTTCAAACGGTTCCTTATACAAATCCCACGTCTTATTACGAACCATCAATCTCTGCTTTGCAATAGCTACCGGGTGAAATTGAATTTCATTGAATTGCTGATTAATTCCTTTAATTTTGTAATAGCCATTTTCGAAGCTGCCTGTCGTTCCTTCAGGTAAAGAAGATTCAATGCCTGCTCCAAAATTACAGTTCCAGCTCTCTTTCAGCAAAATGTCCAAATTATGATTAACTTTGAATCTTTCTTTCATCGGGCATTTCTCTACTGAATGAACATATTCCGAGATTAGCTCGTCACCAGGGCTCACTCGTTTTTTCAGAAGGACCTCCCCTTCTTCGTCAATACCATAGATGACTGGTACCCTGATGAGCAGCATACTTGCCAAAGCTAAGATAAAAAGAACCAGCAACACGAGAATTCGGCCTCGCCGCCTCCGCATTGCTGGTGATTTCACTGTCATTATTTTTGTTTGATACCTTTCTCATCGAAGTACTTCTTCGCACCAGGATGCAAATCGATGGACATGCCATCAAGTGCTGTATCGAGTGATACGTCCGCACCTCTTGCATGTGCACTTTCCAATTTGTCCTTTTTCTCGAACAGATCCTTTGTCATGTTGTAGACAACGTCTTCAGGAAGATTTTTGTCCACGATGAGGATCGCCATAACGGCCACTGTTTTAATATCTTCTTTCTGTCCGTAATCACCATAAGTCTTCGCAGGGATATCACGCTCTGTGTAATAAGGGTATTTGTCTGTAAGTTTTTTTATAATATCTTCATCCAAAGAGAGTACATTCACTTTCTTGCTTGCACCAAGTTCCTGGATTGCACTAGTCGGCGCTCCTGCTGTGATGAATGCTGCATCAATCGTTCCATTTTGTAATCCTTGTGAAGCATCGCCAAAACCGAGATATTCAGCTTTAAAATCTTTATACGTAATGCCAGCTGCATCAAGAATCTGACGTGCGTTCGCTTCTGCACCGCTTCCCTGGTCTCCAACTGCAACCTTCTTACCTTTCAAATCATCCAAAGTTTTGATTTTACTGTCAGCAGTTGTGACAATCTGAACATCTTCTGGATAAAGTGAAGTGAGTCCTGCAATATTGTCGACTTTCTTACCTTCAAAGTCTTTAAGCGTTTCACCTTTCATCCCATAATAAGCAATATCATTTTGTACGAGTGCCAATTGGTATTTACCCGAGCCCATCTCCTGTACATTCGTTACCGATGCACCAGTTGAGACAGCATTCGCTTTGGAAACACCTTCAGTTTTTGTGAAAATCTGCTGAGCCATTGCTACGCCGAGCGGGTAGTATGTACCGCTTGTGCCGCCAGTACCGATCGTAATACGTTCACCTTTACCAGCTGAATTAGAAGAGCCGCCACCTTTTTTGTCTGATGAGTCTTTCGCACTTCCACAGCCTGCCAGAACGAGCACGATTGCAAATAGCAGAACAATCAGTTTTTTCATGAACCATCTGCCCCCTTTTTAATTGTAAAGCCAATGTAAATGTAAGCACTTACACAATATTTGTCAAGACTCTGCCTGTCCATCTTTATATTGTAATCGCTTACATATTATTGAAAAACAGACATTCTAAAAATCTAAACTCTTCGCTTGATTTCCCTTTAACTTCCTGGGATAAACTTTCCCTGTTTTTCTTTTCTCAGCACAAAAAGCTCTCCTTGCGCTTTTGTGCAAGGAGAGCTTAATTTAATAATCATATACTGAGCAATTCCCGAACATCGTCTTCAGTAATGCCGGTCAGTGCTGCTTCACCCGGCTGGATGACAGCATCAATAAGTTCACGTTTTTTCTGTTGGAGTGCATAAATCTTTTCTTCAATCGTTCCTTCAGCAATTAAACGCATTACTTGGACAACATTCTTCTGTCCGAATCGATGCGCCCTGCCTGCCGCCTGATCCTCAATTGCCGGATTCCACCAAAGGTCGTACAAGATAACCGTATCGGCTCCAGTCAGATTCAATCCGGTACCTCCCGCTTTTAACGAGATTAGGAAAATACTGTTTTCCCCATTGTTGAATCGTTCACAGATTTCAACGCGTTCCTTTGATTTTGTCTGGCCATGAAGATAAAAATAACCGATGCCACGCTTATCAAGAATCTTCGCGATCAGTTCGTGCATACTAGTGAACTGCGAGAAGATGAGCATTCTCTTGCCACTTTCCATTAAGGTTTCGATGAGCTGTATCAGTTGTTCTAGCTTCCCTGCAGTTCCTTCATAATTCTCGAGGAATAAAGAAGGGTGACAGCAAATCTGGCGCAGTCTCGTCAGTCCTGCAAGGATTTTCATCCTGTTCTCACGGAAGCTGCCAGTGCGCAGTGAATTTGCAGTTTCCTGACGCAGTTCATTCAAGTACCCGATATAAAGCTCCTTCTGTTCCTTTGTCAGTTCAGAGATCTGGACGGATTCTATTTTCTCCGGAAGTTCAGTTAGCACCTCTGTCTTGAGGCGGCGCAGAATGAACGGACGAGTCATGCGTGCAATTTTCTCATGGGAGAGCTCTTTGAATTTACGATGATTCGGCATAAGTCCCGGCATGATCACTTGGAATATCGCCCATAATTCATCAATTGAGTTCTCAATTGGTGTTCCAGAAAGAGCGAATTTCCTAGAGGCTTTCACTTCACGCATCGCTTTTGACGTCTTCGTCTGGTAATTCTTTATATACTGTGCTTCATCAAGTATCAAAGTCTGGAACTGTAACTCACGATAAAGTTCAATATCCTGGCGTAATGTCTGATAGGAAGTAATCCAGATATCCAGCTCATTGCCTTCCTGAATCTTCTCTTCACGTTCTTGAGGTGTTCCCGTCATTACAGCGACACGCAAATGCGGAGCGAATTTCTCGACTTCGTTTTTCCAATTATAAATAACCGAAGACGGCGCTACTATGAGATGCGGTTTGTCACTATCTATGGATGCAATATAAGCAATTGACTGAAGTGTCTTACCGAGTCCCATATCATCCGCAAGAATGCCTCCGAAATGATAATCAGACAGGGATCGGAACCATTGATATCCCGTTTCCTGGTAGGATCGAAGCTCCGCATTCAGTTGTTCAGGCAGCGGATAGTCCTGCCGCTCCGGCGACTGCAAATGTCCTAATAATTTATGGAATGCATGATCATACACTTTCTTCGTATCTATCAGTTCGTCTACTTCCATGCCGCGGAACATCGGTAAGGAGAGACGACCATTCACCGTATCTGCAGCTGTCAGGTCCATTTCCGCAAAGAAGTGCTGCACCGACTGGAACTCCTCTCCGCCAAGCGAAAGGAATGCCCCTGATTGCAAGCGGTAGAATCGTTTCTTCTCAATAACTGCGGCAAGTACTGCTTCGACTTCATCTTGGCTAACCCCTTCGATGGAGAAACCGATATCAAGAAGATTCGCTGATTCATCAACACGGATATTCGTAGCTGCTTCAGGCGGCGTATCCACGAGGAACTGGCGCAGTTCATTCGTCATAAGTACTTCAAGATGTCGGCTCATCTGAGGTAATACTTCATAAAGGAAATTATATAGAGTATCATCATCCGCTTCGATGTATAATTCCTTGCCATTGAAACGGAAATTCGCATGCTCGATCAAATTCATGATTTTCTGTTCCTTGGCAGCATCTCGGAGAATAAGCTGATTTCCAGTTTTTCTCCCTGCAAAAGGTTCAATCACTTCTTTGCCGTAATGATATTCAAGCCTGCCGCCAATGACCGTCTCCTTCATCTCAAGGTAGAGCTTTGCTTCGAGTGGTTTGTCGATAATCTCTTCAGATATTTCCTCGGCAATATTCACTTTCCCTACGTTCTTCAGTGAAGGCAGTACTTCTGAGAGGAAGAGATCCGCTCTTTCCTTCTGAACCGGCATCCTCTTGACACCCTGTGAGAAGCGAAGCATCTCACCAATGATCGGCAGCTGTTTTTTATTAGGGAAATAAAATATTCCATCTTGAAATACAAGATCATAATTGCGATAAAATTTAGCCCCATCTGTTCCTTCCAGTGTGAAGACGAGATCGTTACCTGTATCCTCCCTTTCCAGAACAAATTGGAAAGGCAGCTGGTCCTCGCTAATTGCAATTTCTGTATATTCTTTTTGTCCTTCTATTAAAACGAAGTTCAGTTTGCTAAGCTTTGCAATCAAGTCCTTCATTGCATAAGGAGGTACGACGACGTAGCGTTTATCACGCAATTCATCATGATAGTAGTTAAAAGATGGCTGGTCATAAATCTCGCTGTTGCGCTGAATTCCATGAAGCACTTCCAGCATTTCCATATCTTCCGGTCTGAAATAGTGAACCTGCCCATCATAGGTGAATTTTTTTGTGAATTCATGTTCTTCCCCTTCAAACACATCGTCGAGGAATTCACCAAGGTTGCGCACAACGTATCGACGTTTGACACCTGTTTTCATTTCCAGATAGAACAATCGTCCATACGTCCATCTGCCAATATATTCAACTTGCATCTGCTCTTTTGCAGGGCCAGCTTCATTCACTGTCTCCTGATGCCCCGCCTCCGCGATGGAGTTCATAAAATAGGCCGCGATATCATAATCACGTTTGCTGAACGCATGCTCATCCGCCGCCTCTGCCTCGTTATATTCAGCAATGGCGAGCAACACCGCTACTTCATGCTTGCACTCTCCGTACAGATCAAAAGGCGGGCAATCGCAATGGCTAGTGAACTGGTTCTCCCCCTCTGTAAAACGGACTTCCACAAAGTACTTCTCCGAACCTTCCACTTGCGCATTCCAGATCTGATTGTTGCGATCATAGATCAGTTCCTGGACGTGATTCTTCTCATAGCAGGCCAAGCCCCGTCTATATAAATTTGAAGGAAAAATTTTTGGTATCAACGCTCGATCAATTGTTTTCAAAACATGATTCCCAACTTTCCGCTTTCATTTCTATCAGAATATTGTACCCTAAATTCCTCAAGGAGGAAAATTAACTCACGCAGATTTTTGAGTTGCTTTCCGGTCACTCATGAAGAAGAACAGATAAACAATCATCGAAAATGCGACTGAACCTGCTGCCGCAATATAGATTGATCCATAGCCGAACCATCCTGCCAACTGGCCGAAGATCATTGCTCCGACCCCAACACCGAGGTCAAAGAACGAGAACAGCGTTGCATTCGCCATCCCTTTGCGGTTCGGGGCAGCCTTTTCAACTGACCATGCTTGGAGTGCAGGCTGTACAGAGCCGAATCCTAATCCGTACAATGCAGCGGCAACAAGCATGACAGTCGTGCTTGGCAACCAGGAAAGTAAAATCATTGCTGCAGTGATTAGTGCGGCACCTGGAAGATAAATGTACAGATGACCTCTTTTGTCATATATTTTGCCCGCAAACAGACGAGATATAAGGAGGAAAAGCGCATAGATGAAGAAGTAGAATTCAATGCCCTCTATGTGTTTTTGCTGGGCATATAGGGGCAGGAATGATGCAATCCCTCCGAATGTAGCTGTAATGAAGAACATGAGGATTGCTGGCTTTAAAGCCGTTTTTTCAAAGATATCTAACCCGACTGTCGTCGCCCGTTCTTCTTGCTTCTCGACTTTTTTGTAATGAATTTGCGTGGACAGGATAAAAGCCATGAGTCCTAACGCACCACATGCGAGGAAGAGTACTTTGAATGTTGTTGTGCCAGCAAGGAAAAGTCCAAGCGAAGGGCCAAAGGCGAGTGCCAGGTTCCCGCTCAAGCCGAAATAACCCATTCCTTCTCCCCTTCGTGAGGGCGGGATAAGGTCTGTTGCAATGGTTCCGGAAGCAGTTGTCGACATCCCCCAGCCAACCCCTTGTACAATCCGCATTGCAAACAAGAAGAAGATGCTCCCGATGAAAGCATAAGACCCTACTGAAATGACAAAGATGAACAAACCAATCATGTATACGATACCGCGGCCGCGTGATTCCAAAGCATGTCCGGCAATCGGGCGCAACACAAGAGCTGAAAGCGTGAAAATCCCAATTACGAATCCGATGAGCTGGTCACTGCCCCCAAGGTCTTCAACAAGAAGCGGCAGTGTCGGCAGCGTCATCTGGAAGCCCATAAACAGGAACATATTCGTCAAACAGATCAGTACGAAGTCACGCGTCCAGATTTTTGGCCTTTGCTGTTGGGATCGTTCTCTTGAAGTGTTCATCAATATGCCACCCTTCCAAGAAATAGTCTATCTTTCAGTATAACGCTGTTCAATCTAATTATCATTGTTCTCGCTCAGCGACAAAAAACGACTGCTCCGTTTGGCAGCAGCCGTCCGATTTTCATATTAGGATATTACTTGATTTCCGCACAGGCAATACGTTCTCCCGCATTTCCTGCAGGCTGTGATTTATTGTCGTCCGGGTCTTTATGAATAACAAGTGCTGTACCGCCTTCTTTCAAAAGGGAATTCTCAAGTCCCTTTTCAAGCGTTACAGTCTCTGCCTTCAAATCTTCCTTTACTGTTCCGTCTTCACTAACCTTCAAATTTGGCAAGTCCCCTGCGTGTGGGCCTTCTGGGTTTTCAATTCCATGCTTCTTATGCGTTGGGTTGAAGTGATCCCCTGCTGACTTGAAATCTGGCGGGGTACAAGTTCCTTTCTCATGGATATGGAATCCATGCTCACCTGGAGGCAAGTTCTGGAGGTCTAGTTTGATCTCTACTCCATGATCCGCCTGCATAATCGTTGCCGTACCAGCTTCCTTGCCATCGCTGTTCTTGAAAGTTGTCTCTACTTTCTCTGGCTGTTCCTTCCCTTCGGAAGCAGTTTCGTTCTTATCCTGATTTTCAATTGCTTCTTGATTTTTGGAAACTTCCTTAGCCGGTTTTTCGCCAGTTGCATCATCATTTCCACAAGCAGCTAGCACAGTGACGATTAGAATCATGGCAATCCACAATATTCGCTTTTTCACTATGTATAGTCCCTCCAATAATTTATTCTTTTCAATATTGCATTATTGCCTAATGGAGATTTGGTAAACCCTTTATTTGCCTTTAAAAATTAAAGAAGGCCTCCCTAATTGGAAAGCCTTCTTCATTTATCAGTAAGTCGTCAAGCCTGTCGCTTTCTGCACCCAGTATGTCGCTTCGAGAAGAGGGGTCAGGTCGTTTTCATATTTACTATAATCTGCCGTAATTTTACCGCCTTTATTATTCCATATCCGATCAAAGTATTGATCAATATCTTTCATAACCGGCTTATCCAGTGGAGCTTCGATCTTCAAGTCACTTTCCAGATTAAGATCCCCCAAGTTACGGGCAGTAAAGTTCGCTGATCCGCCAATTACCGTCGCTCGCTTTCCTTGCTTAATGAACATCATCTTCGTATGGAATTGATTCTTATTCGAATCATACCAGCGAATGCCGATACCCCCATGCTTCTTCAACTCTCTCGCTATCGGCAAATTCGGAAGCCCTGTCTTGCCATGGCCAAAGGCGATTTTATTCGGGTCGAGTATGAGACGTACTTTAACGCCTCTTTCCTCAGCCTCTTTAAGTCTGTCAACGACCGCTCTTTCTGCGAGATAGAACATCGCCATATCAATTTCATCGCCTTTTTTTGTGTGATCCAGTGCCTGAAGGACGTGCTTTTCAATTTTCCCTTCTGTCAGATACTGTACAGCAATATCTCCTTTTCCAGCAGATTTCACCTTACCTTGATGATGCACCTTTGTCTTGCCGCCAGAATAATCAATAACTGCTTGTTCCGCTTCTACAATTTCATGAATAATATCTCCTTTGACGGCAAAACCAACGTTCGAAAAGTATCCGCTTGCGTCATGAGCATTTCCTGATGTGACAAGTGCTTCTTTTTCAGTGACGAACACTTTGCGGTGATTCGCCTTGACATTCAGAAGCAAAGCATAGGATCGTGCTGTAATCTTAGGCGCTCCGGAAGCGAGTGGATTCGGAAGCCAACCTTCTCCCGCCTGTCCGAACGGCCTCATGAATATGCGCCAAAATGCAGAATATGCCGGATTCGAGTCGCGCAGCTTGTCCAGATTCGTGACAACGACTTCCACGCCGTTAGCCTCCAGCTTTTTCAAATGTTTATCTTCATAAGAATGATATCCCGCATTGATCGGATCAGTAATAAGGACTGCTTGCATATCGGGATGTTTCTTTTTCTGTGCTATAAGCTTCTCGGTCAACTGATCCGCCAGTTTTGGAAAATCACGTGACTCATCTGTATAGCTATTAAGTAGAAACATATCAACGACTACAAAATGCTGAGCCTGTTCAATCATTTTGAATGCCTTTTGAAAAATTTGCTGATCGTGAACAGGTTTTCTGTCCTTTTTATAAGATAGGTTTTGAAGAAATTCAACTTCATCCACATGATGAACGCTTCCTTCCATAGACAATCCTTCCGGTAAATTCTTGTAATGATTAAACAACATGACAATGACCATGACACCGAGAATTAACGGAATTAGCCAAAGCCACTTTTTAGATAATAAATTATTTCGCAAACCTTGTTCCTCCTCAAATAAGTCCAGTCTCTCTTGCTACCACCTTGCTGGTCTTTTGAAACTTCTTGCTTGCTAAATGCATAATTTGTTTATTTTTTCAGACATCAGGGAAAAGGTTTTATGTTGAATTTTTACGGATATTGTCACTTAAAGGAGTGGACTGATAATGCGCAAGAGGATTTTGTTTATTTCCGACCATGGGGATCCGCTTCAGACATTGGGCGGAAAACAGGCAGGTGGACAGAACAACTATGTGAGACAACTGGCCCTGGCATTATCTGATATGAATTATGCTGTTGATGTCGTGACTCATTGGAGCGACCCTAAGACTAAAAGAGTCGAGTATTTTGGCAAGGTCAATCGTGTAATCCGCATCGAAGCTGGTTATAAAGGTTTTGTTTCAAAAAATGATATGTACGGAATGCTCCCCAGATTTTATGATGAAATTGCAAATACACTTGATCTAAACGCTTATGATGCCATCCATTCTCATTACTGGCTTTCAGGTTTGCTCGGCTTGAAGATCGCTGAAAAGTACAATTTGCCCCTTATTCACACCTCTCATTCACTTGGCATCGCGAAGGCACATGCAACCGGCAAGCGGGACGAGCGCAGGCTTGCGGCTGAACGTCATATTTTGAGAAACGCCGACCAGATTATTGCTACAACGAAGAGCGAGAAAGAATTGATTGAGCAGTTCGCAAAGGGACATGCACCTGTTCATGTTATTTCCATCGGAGTGGACAAGGTATTTGAACCGGAATTAAGCAAAGCATCCAGCGGACAGGAACCCCTTTTCGTCTATGCCGGACGTTTGGAAGAGACAAAAGGGATTCATACACTGCTAAAAGCATTCAGTATTTTGAAGAAGAAGAATCCTGGCAATCGTGCAAAACTTATTCTCGCTGGTGGTGAGGCTTCACAAGTAGACTTGGAAAATGGCCTGCCAACAGTCCCAGCGCTTAAAGAGGCTGTGACTGGCATCGAGGAGGATGTCCGCTTTATTGGCCCCCAGCCGCCCGAAGTATTGGCTACCCTTTTCAACAAAGCACTTGCTACTGTCGTTCCTTCTTTCTATGAATCATTTGGAATGGTCGCGGCAGAAGCGCAAAGTTGCGGCTCCCCTGTCATCGCATCCAAAGTAGGTGGTCTAGCAAATATTGTTGTCGATGGAGAAACAGGACTTCTTACAATGCCAAGAGATGCAGATGATCTTGCTCTTGCGATGGAAGCTTTCTTGGACAACCAGTTACTAGCAAGAAGAATGGGGCGTAACGCAGCCATTTATGCAAAAAAACATTTCCGTTGGAAGTCCATTACTGAACAGATTGCCGCATTGTATGAGGAGGGATCAAATCATGCAGAACATATCACATTGTTTGGCAACTGACCTCGATGGTACATTTGTCGGTGATAGAGAAGCACTTCTGGAATTGCTCAAGCATTATAAGCAATTGCCCGACCGTGTTTTTCTCGTCTACATAACCGGTCGTCATCTTGCATCAGCTCTAGAATTGATCAAACAGGAGAATCTGCCAATCCCTGATGTGCTCGCTACAGATATCGGGACAGCAATCTATACATTCGAGAGCGGCAAATGGATTGCCGATACGGCATGGGAGAGACAAATGAAAGACAGCTGGTTCCCGGAGCGAATAACAGAGATTGCTGCTGCCTGCCCTGGGCTGGAGAATCAAGGTTTGCCGGAGAATCGACGTGTATCCTTTTATGCCAGCTCACTGAGCGATGTGGAAGAATTTGAACAATCCCTGATCCATGCAGCTATTCCTCATAATCTAATCTACAGTTCCGGACGCGATCTGGACATTCTTCCAGAGAATAGCGGCAAAGCTGCAGCGCTTGAGTTCATTCTGAATCGGTATGGTATAGATCATGAACGTCTTCTCGTTGCAGGAGATTCAGGTAATGATTTTGACATGCTGAATCTTGGCTATCGTTCCGTAGTCGTTGGAAATGGTCTTGATGATCTCGCTGAATTGGAAGATCGGGAGACACTCTACCGTGCAAAAGCCCGTTGCGCTGGCGGAATTCTCGAAGCCTGGCAGCATTTCTTCCCTTCTCGTGAAAATAAAAAGGTTCCCGCATCAGAATAATAGATGAGGGAACCTTTTTATTTTTATATGACACGCTTACGAATACGGGATGAGATTTGTTCTACAGTGATAACAACAACTAGAATCATTAAGATGATCATCAACGCTTCGTCGAATTTTCTCAAAGACATTGCTGTGCTCAGTTCGACTCCAATACCACCGGCACCGACCAATCCGAGAATGACCGCCGAGCGTACTGCCTTCTCTATGGAAAACAAGCTCGTGCCTACAAATGACGGAAATCCTGCTGGCAGAATGGCACCCGCTATGACTCCAAAGCGTGATGCACCAGCAGATTCCAAAGCTTCTGCCGGCCCTTTTTCCATTTCCTCAATTCTTTCTGAGAAGAAACGAGCGCAGAAACCGATTGTATCCACTGCTATTGTCAAAATCCCTGCCAGCGGTCCGAGTCCTACCGAGATAACAAAAATAAGAGCCCAGATGAGGTCTGGAATGGTACGCATGGCCGAAACAGCAGATTTAACCACTGTTCTTATGAGTACATTTGAACAAGTATTTCTTGAACAGCACAGCGCAATCGGAATACTTGCCAGAACTCCAATGACCGTACCTACAAGGGCAATTTCAAATGTTTCCAACATCCGCATCATGATTGGAGTGAACCTGGACGGATCGGGCGGGAAGGCAGTCGCCACAAAGTTCCCCATATTTATGATGCCATTTACAAGCCGGGACCAATTTAACTCTGCACCTTGGAGCCCCAATCCTAATAAGACAGCAAACAAAATCCATGTAAGAACCGTCAGAGTACCTGGCTTCTTAAAACGTGGCGGAGCTTCCAAGGAAGGACGTTTCCCTTTCAGTTCATACATCATGCCCCCTCCCTTTTTGCTTTTGCGAATTCAGACTCAACATCATAGAACCGTTCCAGTTCATAACGCTCCAATTTCTTGCTTGAAGCATCGAGGACAAGCTGCCCCTCTTTAAGCATCAATATCCTGTCTCCATATTCAAAAGCCAGATCAATATGGTGCAAAATGATTACAACAGCGAGTTTCCTTTCCTTCGCTATATCTGAGAGCAGTTCCATAATCTCTTTTCCGGCTTTCGGATCAAGACTGGCAATCGGTTCATCAGCAAGAATGACTTCCGGCTTCTGCATGAGCATTCTTGCGATGGCGACTCGCTGTTTTTGTCCTCCAGATAGCTCGTCTGACCGCCGCTCAGCCAAGTGAGCAAGTCCTACCCGGTCCAGACACTGCATTGCCTCTTTGCGTAAATCGTTTGACGCAAAGAGATTGAATGTATGGAACGCTACCGGCACCCTCCCTAGTGCCCCGAACAGAACATTTTGGAAGACAGACAAAGTTGGGACAAGGTTGAAGTGCTGAAAGACAATGCCGATTCTCTTCCTCAATTGTCGCAGCTGCTTTCTGTTCAAATCCGCAATCGGCTCTCCTGCTACTGAGATTTTTCCCTCAGATGGCTTTTCAAGTCCGGACAGACAGCGAAACAATGTGGACTTCCCCGAACCATTATGTCCCATTAGTATGACGCATTCGCCATTGTCGATAGAAAAGGAAACGTTCTTCAACCCTTGATTGCCATTCGGAAAAATCTTTGATATCCCTTCTGTGTGAATCATCATTGGCCCTCCTATTGCAATTCAATTCCGAGCACTTTGTATGTCTCACGCATTTCATCAAAATCGGAATCTTTCACATCAATGATCTTTGCCTTTTTATACTTATCATTCTCTTCGGATTGAAGCATTGCCTTTAGCAGCTCATCCTGGTGCTCAAGGAATGTTTCTTTCAACTTTGCACGCAATGACTCTGGCAGTTTGCTACTTGCAACAAAAGGATCTGCCGGAAGTGGCGGTCCCTCAGCCAAAATACGATAAGACCCTTCTCCGTCTTCTTCAGTCATATCATCATAATCTCGTACCCCTGTAGCAAGCGCATCGACATCCCCACCACGCAAAGCTTCTATTCTCGCATCACCAAGCATCTCAATCTTCACATCTTTGTCCAAATCAAAGCCCTGATCGATCAAGAGAGCACTTGGACCAATGTGACCACTTGTCGACCCGACATCTTTCATGGCTACTTTCTTTCCTTTCAGGTCTTTCACTTCTTTGATTTTACTTTTCTCCGGTACCATAATGACCGTATGATAAGCATCACGTTGAATGCCGGCAAGTGGTTCTGCGTCACCGTTAGCAGCCTTGATCTGAGCATATTCAGATGGACCTGCAAGCACGAGGTCCACTTGCCCATATTCCATTGCAGTAGCTGAAATAACCCTGTCCGACACCGGGAAGAATTCGACATCAATTCCGAGCAGTTTCTGAAGCTCAGCTTGGAAAGGTTCATATCTTCTCTGTAATTCTTCCATCCCCTCTACACCTGTAACAGCAAGAGTTAGCTTATCTGGCCAATCATCGTGTGCCCCTTTACTCTCAGCGGATGCCTTACTTTTATTTTCAGGCTTGCTGTCCCCATTTCCACAGCCAGCAAGGATTGCCAATAAAACAACAGTAAAAAATAATAGCAGTTTACCAATTCGTTTTTTCATTGCCCTCCACCTCTCTTTTCTTTTCTATTCAGCCTCTATGTTAGCTCCCTTCCATTAATTTCATTTAAATCACATGTAAAGATTATTTAATCACGAGAAAAGTCCTAAAAATTTAATAGAAAAAGAGACAATATAAATGAAATCCGTCGACTGTATAGGTATAATTTACTTAACAAATTCTAAAGACCTAATCCTAAAGGAGATTTCACATGAAAAAGAGAAGCATCGCACGTCGGCTTTCCCTGCTCATCATTGCACTTTTCGCCATTCTCTTCATTACGTATTCTGTCATTACGAATTGGATTTCGTACGGCAAAAATATCGCCAATGGTGAAAACTCAACTATTGAACATACTAAATTGTTCGCCAGCAAATTGGAAAAAGACCTAGGCAATTACAAGGAGACGCTCGAAATATCAAAACAGAATATTGAAGCGCTGAATGAAAAAGGCTCACTAAAAGCTTCAGACCTGCTGACAATATTGCATAAAAATCTGGAAATAAATTCTCGTATTTTCTCTGCCGGGCTCGTTCTTGAAAAAGGGGCAATGAAAGTAAACCCTAAAAAAGATGCCAATCAGCTTGATGATGAAGGAAGGTACGTTGCTTACCTTTATAGAAATAAAGATGAGATCAAAGTGGACAAAGGGTCAGGCTATGAAGGTGAGAATGCCGCTGATTGGTATGCTGTACCAAAAAGTGGAAACCGACCAATTCTCACTGAACCATATGATTATCCCATTGACGGAAAAACGGTGAAGATGTCAACGTTCGCTGTACCGCTCAATGATACAAAAGGGAAATTCATCGGAGTACTCACAATCGATTTTCCGCTTGATTTTGCTGAGGACATGGTGAAGGAAGTTAAACCTGACAAAGGCTATGCGGCTCTCATTTCTGATAACGGAACCGTACTTGCACATAGTGCGAATCCGAAAATGGTCGGCACGAATATGGCAGATGCTATCGACTGGAAGACTCAAAAAGACATTATCAATACAGGGGAAGCAGCTGACTTCTATGTAGATTCCAAAACATTTGGAGAAAAAGCTTTTAACTCAATTTCTCCAATTAATATTGACGGTCTCGATGAGAAATGGTCACTTCAATCCGTTTCTCCGAAATCAAGCATTCTTGATACATACAACCAGCTGCTTAAAATAACGATATTCTCAGGCATCCTGATGATTATACTCATGTCAGCTGCCGCACTTTGGTTCATCTACAAGCAGCTGAAGCCTTTGCAAAATGTCAAAGATGCAATGGAATTGGCAGCCGAGGGAGATCTCAGTGTGAGAATACCTTCTGAACAAATTAAACCGGATGAAATTGGAGCTGTATCAGAAGCTTTCAATACAATGGCCGAGCGCCAAAGTAGAGTTGTAGAAGCAATTAAGCAATCGACAGGGCAACTGAACAGTGCTGCTGACACAATGCAGCACACTTTCGAAGAAGTCGCTGCATCAAGCAATGAAGTCGCAACAGCGATTGATGAAATTGCTCAGGGCGCTTCCCGTCAATCTGAAGATACAGAGAACACGAACGAACAAATCAACAGTCTTGCATCACAGATTGATACCCTGTCAGCTCTTTCCGATAAAATGACTGCCTTATCCGATACTGCAAGCCAGTCTACATTAAACGGGATGGAACAAGTGAAAGTCTTGAAAGAGCAGAATGAAACGTCCAATACGGTAAATGAAACGGTACAGGAACAGATTGAAACACTCTCTGCCAAAATCGGTGAAATCAATGTGATTACATCTTCAATTCAATCCCTGACTGAACAGACGAATTTGCTTGCACTCAATGCAAGTATTGAGGCAGCACGTGCCGGTGAGCATGGAAAAGGCTTTGCAGTAGTCGCTGATGAAGTGCGCAAACTTGCAGAACAATCAAGAAAACAGACAGAAGTAATCCAAACAACTGTCCAAGATATTTTGCAGACATCTGACGCTACAGTAGAATCTATTGGCCGCAATGCAAAAATGCGAGAAGCAAACGACAAATCTGTAACTGAGACGGAAGCAGCATTCATCCATAATGCAAAAGTGCTTGATGAACTGCTATCCTCGATTCGAACGGTTGCTACAAGCCTCGCAAGCATGATGGAAGCAAAAGAGGAAGCGATCCTCTCCTTGCAAAGTGTCACTGCAATTTCTGAACAGACTGCGGCATCCGCTGAAGAAGTAAGTGCATCAGCAAATGAACAGCAAACAGAAATGACAAATGTTGCAGATAACATCGAGAAAATGAACACCATTGCTGCTGAGCTTGAACAAGTCATGAGACAATTCAAGACAGACGATTGAGAATTGGAACGCCACCCTTTTTTGACGGGTGGCGTTCTTTCTCTGTTTTTCGCCGCAATTCGAAAATCTGTTATACTTGAAGCAATTATTTCTTACGGAGGTTACATGAATGGACGAACGTATACAAGAATTGATTGATCATACTCAGAAACTATGCGGACTTGGGGCCTATACATTGAAAAGCCACCATATTTTCCACAACGCACAAGATGGCTACATTTTTTCAACTGAATGGCAGCCGAATGAAGACGAAACAGAAAAAACGAATTCCAACCCGCCCGGTACTGCTGTCATAGGGATTGATTTTCATACGAAGACCCTCAAAAGCCTAGTTCTTGTTAAAGATGTTTCTTATATCGAAACAGGCATTTTACCAGGGAACGACCGTGATCAGCTGCTCGATTGGATTGAAGAAGAGACAGAAATGACGTACGGACGTCAGTTCCAGCTGATCAAAGAGGACAAAAATCGCTTCGAATTTCGTGCCAGCATCGACAATCTCCCAGTAGCGCCAACTGGTAAAATTGATATCAAATTCAATGATAAAGGACAGCTCGTGCTCTTCTCTGTACACGGCCTCTTCCCTGATGAATCCGACATGGCATGGGAACCTTTCTCTCTAACTTCTGAGGACACGGAATCCTTTGCACGCGATTCACTCACACTTGTTGATATCCCTGTTGAAAAGAAGATGGCATGGATTCCTGTCTACTCCTTTGAGGAACAGTTCATCACAAATGACGGCAAATCTGCACTTTCTGCACAGACAGTCAACGAGCATCCTGTTTATATTCATGAAGATCATATACTGGAGTGGCAAGGCGAAGCTACTGGAGCTGTGGACAAGGTGAAAATAGAAGTTAGTACGGAAACAACGCTGGAGCAAGCCCTTTCTGCCGCTGAGCATGCAGATTGCAAACCAATTTCGAAACAGCTTGAACAAGCGTGCCTGCAGGAAGCAGCCCGTGTCATGCAGCTTGAATATCCTGAAGAAAGCGGAAAATGGAAAGCGACAAGCCTGTATCGCCAACATGGACATCTCTTTACTGTCATTCGTCCAGCCGACCCTCGCATGACAGCTGTGCGTAAGATTACGCTTGTATTTGATGAATCAGGAAAAGTTATCAACATCGTGGATAACAAATTTGTATTCCAGTTGCTATCCACATTCAAGGAAGCGGACGAACCGCAGATTACTGCGGATCAGGCATATGATTTGCTCAAGAATCATATTGAAACAGAGCCTGTCTACGTTCTTGACCGTGAATCAGGCAAGTATCACATACATGGCAGACTCCACTGCCCATACGCTGTCAATGCCGTTACCGGTGAACTGCTCCAAACAAAAGAGATTATGTAAAAGTCGACTCTATGGATAAAACAGATTCATCTTAATGGTAAGGAACCGGTTGCGCCCCGCCGGATTCTTTTCGCAGCGGCGGCTTACACCCAAATACATTTGAGAGAATCTATAGTAGAAAACGAAAAACCCGAACTAAGCATTAGTTCGGGTTTTTCGTAGGCTAAAACACTTCTGTCTCAGCATCTTTTCATCTATTTATTAAAGATCATCGAATCCATTCAGATCACTAGTCTTCGTATACTGTCGTGACTTCTGCTCAAAAAAGTCTGTTTTTGTACCGTCGAAGTTATCCACATAAGCGCGAATCCACTTCATTGGGTTTTCCACATATTCGGGATAGACTTCAGAGAGTCCCATCATGCGGAGCATTTTATTGGCACGGTATTTGATATAGCCGGTCATTTCATCAAGATCAATACCTTCTACATTGCCAAGGACATAGCTCGACCACTCAGTCTCAAGTTCAACCGATTCCTTGAAATGATCGTATACCCACTGTGTGAATTCCGGTGTGTTCAATTCAGGATGCTCAGCGAGTGTCGCACGGAACAACTCTCCAATGAAACGGCCATGTTCCAGTTCGTCACGATTTATGTAAGAAATCATCGTTGACGTGCCGACCATTTTATTATGTCTTGCCAAATTGTAGAAGAATGCAAAGCCGGAATAGAAGAACATGCCTTCAAGCAATGAAGTATAGACAAGCGTCTTCAAGATATTCTCAACTGTAGGTTCTTCAACGAATTTATTATAGTACTTAATGATATTCTCATTACGCTTCAACAATACAGGGTCTTTGCGACCGAGCTCGAATGATTTATTCTGCTGGCCAAGCGAAACGACTGAAGAAAGCACATAGGAGTAACTTTCGTTATGGACAGCTTCTTGCTGGGCGATAACAGCCATGATTGATTGGACAGATGGATCTGTCGCATAAAGTGAGATAAGAAGCGCTGTTCTCGTTTGTGGCGCATCAAGAGTTGAAAGCAGGCCAATAATTTTCAAATATGCATCTTGCTCTTCTTGTGAAAGCTGTGGGAATTGCTTCACATCACTGGACATATTCACTTCATCCGCTTGCCAATAGTTGCCGACTAGGCGCTTGTACATTTTGTACCAGTGCGGATAAGCAATATCATTCCAATTCAGAATACCGCTTGATTCGCCGCCGAATAGACCTGTTGATTTATTCGGGTTGCGAGGTTCGAGTGTTTTTGCTTTATCTAGCAGATTCGCCATGTTCCAGGACTCCTTCCATCCATTCTTTTACGATTTTTTCCTGTGAGCCGCGGGGAGATTGTTCAATTTTAAGCGGTGGCCAGGGACTGTTATAGAACTTAGCGAGTTTTTCCGCTGCTCCACAAAAGATCCGGTCACCGCCAAATTGTGTGTCCCCTGTTCCAAATACAGCGACATTGTCCGGTTTGCAGCCAACTTCCAGAACAAAGTCCTTTACTTCATCCGGTGTACTGCCTTCTTCCCAGGTGAACGTTCCAATAAAAATATATTGATATGCTTCAGGATCGATTGGCGGGTCGATGCCAATCCGATGAATGTCAATATGAAGGCCGCGGGATTCGGCAGTTTCCTGCAGAATCTCCGCGACTTCTTCTGTGTTGCCGCTATAGGAAAGATAAGCAATGAGTGCTTTAGCTTTCACACCATTCGCACTCCTCGATGTCACTCGAAGTGGAACGAACGTAGTATGTCGTCTTCAAACCTTCCTCCCATGCCTGCTGGTGCAATCCAAGGAGTACAGATGCCCGAATTGTATTCGGTACATAGAAGTTGAATGACAAGCTTTGGTCAACGTGACGCTGGCGTGCAGCATTCTGCTTCACGCTCCAGCGCTGATCGACAATATATGCGCTCTTGCGATAAATATCATACGTGTTGTGGTCAAGATCCGGTGCTGTTGTCGGAATCTTGAAGTCCTTCTTCTCTTCATTATAGAACACTTGGAAAATCGGATCGATACTTGCAGTTGATCCGGCAATCATAGAAGTTGAAGAGTTAGGAGCGACAGCCATTAAATAGCCATTGCGCATTCCGTTCTGCTGGACTTCAGCTTTCAAGCTTGTCCAATCTCCATTTGTGTAGCCTTTCTGATCGAAGTATTCGCCAGTAGACCACTTGCTTCCTTCATATGCCTTGTAAGTGCCTTTCTCTTTCGCAAGCTCCATGCTGTTCTTAATTGTAAGGTATGCGATTTTTTCATAAAGCTCATCAGCAAACTCGACAGCCTTGTCTGTTTCCCAATGGATGCCTTCAAGCGCAAGCAGATGATGCCAGCCGAATGTACCAAGACCGATTGCACGGTATTTCTGGTTTGTCAGCTTTGTTTGCGGAATCGGCAATGTATTGATTTCAATAACATTGTCGAGCATGCGTACCTGAATTTTCAATAGGCGTTCAAGCACTTTATCCGGCACAGCACGGCCAAGGTTGACAGAGCTCAAGTTGCAGACAACATAATCGCCCGCTTTATATTTCTTCACGATTGTACCGTCATCTTCAACATATTCCTCAAGGAATTCAGTCGGTGACATGTTTTGCGTAATTTCCGTGCAAAGGTTCGAGCAATAGATCATGCCAGCATGTGAATTCGCATTTTGGCGGTTCACTTCATCACGGTAGAACATGAATGGTGTACCAGATTCAAGCTGTGACTTCATAATGCGTTTCATGATATCGATCGCTGGTACAGTATGGCGGCTCAAGTTCTCATTGGCAACACAAGCGAGATAGTTCTCGCGCCATGAACCGGCACCTTTCTTCTCATCATGGAAGTCCTCCAGTGAGAAGCCCATTTCCATGCGTACTTCATGCGGATCGAACAAATGCCACTCGCCACGTGCTTCGACTTGCTCCATGAAATAATCCGGAATACATACACCAGTGAAGATGTCATGCGCACGCATCCGGTCATCACCGTTGTTCAATTTCAAATCAAGGAACGGCTCGATGTCCATATGCCATACATCAAGGTAAATCGCAATCGCACCTTTTCTCGTACCGAGCTGGTCTACGCTTACCGCTGTGTTGTTCAGCTGCTTGATCCAAGGAACAACGCCTGAAGACATGCCTTTGTAACCTTTGATCATGCTGCCGCGGGCACGTACTTTACCCATATAGACGCCAATTCCGCCGCCATTTTTGGAAAGTTTAGCAATATCCGTGTTGCTGTCATAGATTGACTGGAGTGAGTCATCAACCGTGTCAATGAAGCAGCTGGACAGCTGTCCATGTGATTTACCTGCGTTTGTCATTGTCGGTGTCGCAACAGTCATATATAGATTGGACAATGCCCAGTATGCTTCCTCGACAAGCTCAAGACGCTTGGACTTGTCTTCATCCTGCATTAGATACATCGCAATAATCATCCAGCGTTCCTGCGGCAACTCATACGTATTCTTATTATGATCCGTCGCAAGATAGCGTGTCGCCAAAGTGTAGATGCCAAGGTAGTTGAACAAAAGGTCTCGTTCAGGCGCAATCTTTGTGCCAAGCTGGTCGATTTCTTCACGTGTGTACTTGTCCAGGATGTTGGAAGAATAGACACCTTCTTCTGACAGCTTTTCCAGAAGACCGTGGAAGCTACCATATTTCTGAACTTCGGAGTAGCCGCGATTTTTTGCTGCTTTGATGTAAAGTTCCTGCAAATAAAGACGGCTAGCGAGGAACGTCCATGCTGTATTCGCTTCATCAATATTCTCAAGTGCCAGACGAGTGAAAATTTCCAGTGCTTTCTCTTTGGAGACACCTGGCTGCAAGGCACGCAGCCCTTTCTCTTTGTATTCAGCAGCATCAATTCCGAGTTCTTTCGCATGTTGGTCAACCAACTGCAACAACTCAACCTGACCTGACAAGACATTTGTCGCCATGAACAAAATCCTCCTTCAATTCCTTGAAAAAATCTTGATATTCAAAAACGCATAATGCGCTTTATTCATTAAAATAGCCGTCCCGCAAATTCATTCCAGAACGACAGTTTTCTTCTAGGTTCTACAGCAGGAAGGCAAGAGGCCATTTATAATCTGTGCTAACCCCTTCCCTATGTATGCTGCCACAAAACACAATATATAGTTTCTATTGTATCCGTCCGACACAATATGTTGTATCAACCTTAACATAAATCGACGAAACCGACAACTGTTCTTTCGGCTTCTTATTTTTATCCGGTCACTTGTTTTTTAATCAGCTTACCCATTCTAACACATCTCGACAGCTTTTTTCCCTTTAAAGAACTTTTAAAAAATTATTTTTGAAAAGCGGTCAGACGAGCGAAGAAATCTTCAATAAAATCTGCAAATATTTTTTCAGTCGGGAGTAGATCACGCTCTTTTGGAATAACCATCCCGACGGATCTCCGTACTTGCGGTTCACTGATTGGAACTTTCACCGTAGAACGTGGCAGGTTGTCAATTAATGTAATTTCTGGGACTAAAGAGACACCCAAACCTGCTGAAACGAGACCTTTGATTGCATCGATATCTTCCCCTTCAAAGGAAATAATCGGATCAAAGCCGTTTTGCCGACAAGCATCCATGAGCAAATCACGCAAAACGAAACCCTTGGCAAAAACGACGAACGGCTCTTCCCGCAGTTCAGTGAGCGCGAGCGATTTTGCTTTGGCAAGGCGATGATTGGCAGGAAGCAACGCAACAACCTGCTCTGTGAACAGGATTTTCCCTTTTAATTTCGTATCATCCATCGGTACCGGCCCAAGGAGAGCCATATTGATATCACCACGAATTACCGCATCCATTAGTTGGCGATAAGAACCTTGGTGCAAATGGAACTTTGCATGCGGATACTCATTACGAAAAGCAGAAATGGCGGTCGGCAGCATATATGTCGCGAGGCTACTTGGAAACCCGACATTTACTGTCCCTCTCTCAGGATCTGTGTACTCTTCAATGATTTGCCGAGCATCCCCGATAACACGCATCGCCTGTTGCATACGTTCCAAGAAAATCCGTCCGATCGGTGTAAGTCTCACATTCCGTCCTTCTCGAATGAACAATTGAACACCAAGCTCTTCTTCCAGATTTGCCAGCGCCCGGCTCACTGCGGATTGTGCAACATGCAATTCATTGGCTGCTTCGGTCACATGTTCACGCTTAGCCACTTCAATGAAATACTTAATTTGTCTCAGTTCCATACCGCTCACCTCTTAAATACTTTGTATCAATATTATCATCTCATTTCGGCATCAATTCAATCTAATATTTATATTGCTAAGATGAATGGAATTTTGCGATAATTGCGTCAGGTTAAAAACGACAAAGAAACCGTTCGTATATATCGGTTTCCAATCAATCGGGAGGAATTCAAATGACTTCAACAAAAACTGCAAACAATAGTCAAGCTGTACGTGCATATATGGACGAAGTTTACAACAAGGTGTTGGAACGCAATCCAGGTGAAACAGAGTTCCATCAAGCTGTTAAAGGAACATTCGAATCACTTGTACCCGTTTTCGAACAGCACCCTGTTTATATGGAAAAAGGCATCTTGGAACAGATCGTAGAACCTGAACGCATTATCTCATTCCGTGTTCCTTGGGTTGATGACAATGGTAAGGTTCATGTTAACCGCGGCTTCCGTGTTCAGTTCAACAGCGCAATCGGACCATATAAAGGCGGCCTGCGCTTCCATCCATCCGTAAATGCCGGCATCATCAAATTCCTCGGTTTTGAGCAGATTTTCAAAAACTCTCTTACAGGATTGCCAATCGGCGGCGGTAAAGGTGGTTCCGATTTCGATCCAAAGGGTAAATCAGATGATGAAATTCGTCGTTTCTGCCAAAGCTTCATGACAGAGCTTTCCAACCATATCGGTCCGGACAAAGACGTTCCAGCTGGTGATATCGGTGTTGGGGCTCGCGAAATTGGCTACCTATTCGGTCACTACAAGCGTCTTCAGGGCGGCTACCCAGCTGGCGTCCTTACTGGTAAAGGTATCGGCTACGGTGGAAGCCTTGCACGTAAAGAAGCAACAGGCTATGGTACTGTTTACTTCATGAAAGAAATGCTGAAAGGCGCTGAATTGGACTTCGCAGGTAAAACTGTCGTTGTTTCCGGTTCTGGTAACGTAGCAATCTACGCAATCGAAAAAGCTCAAGAATTCGGTGCAAAAGTCGTTGCCTGCAGTGACTCTTCAGGCTTCATCTATGACAAAGAAGGCATCAAGCTTGATACAGTCAAGCAACTGAAAGAAGTAGAATATGCACGTATCAGTGAATATGTGAAACACCATCCGAATGCTGAATATGTTGAAGACTGCAGCAAAATCTGGTCTCTTCCATGTGACATCGCCCTTCCATGTGCGACACAGAACGAGATCGACGAAGCTTCTGCTCGTGAACTTGTTAAAAACGGCGTCAAAGCTGTTGCAGAAGGTGCGAACATGCCTTCAACAGAAGAAGCAATTCATGTATTCCAGGAAAATGGCGTACTATTTGGCCCAGCCAAAGCAGCAAACGCAGGTGGCGTAGCAGTATCTGCTCTTGAAATGTCCCAGAATAGCATGCGTCTTTCCTGGTCATTTGAAGAAGTCGATGCAAAGCTTCATGAAATCATGGAATCCATCTATGCAAATGCTGTTGCCGCTTCTGAAAAATACGGCAAGTCAGGTAACCTTGTCGCTGGCGCTGATATTGCAGGCTTCTTGAAAGTAGCCGATGCAATGGTAGCCCACGGAAATATCTAAGTATCATATTAAACCAGTCTGTCATCAAAACAGACTGGTTTTTTTGTGTAGTTTGATTAATTGAATTCATTTTGTACAGAACAGATAATAGAGATGAACGTATACCGTTTTGCCCAAAGAGGGTAAATAATAAGAGAAAGCAATAAATTGGCAGGTGATCAAATGGAAGACTCAACACAGAACGGTTGGCCGACAATCCACTTTGAAGACGGAAAATTCACAGCCCGTGAAGAAGAAATTGCAACTGAGTTCCCTCTTACCGTCATGATCAATGGCGAGGAATTCGCAACAATTGTCTGCTCACCGACTGACTTGCGCGGAATGGTAATCGGTTTTCTCGCCGCAGAAGGTGCAATTCGAAACTTTTCTGAAATAAAGCTGATGAGCATTGATGAGGATAAAGGCTTTGCCCATGTCGAACTGTATAAGCCTCTCGCAAAAGTCGCAGAGATGCATTCCAAACGATTCATCGGCTCCTGCTGCGGCAAAAGCCGTCAGTTTTATTTTAAGACAGACGTCCAAACGGCGAGAACGATCATGACTCGGACTCAAATTAAACCTGATGCTTGCATTCGGCTGATGAAAGAAATGCAACAAGCATCAGATGACTTTCAGCGTACAGGCGGCATCCACAATGCGGCCCTTGCCACGGTGGACAAATTGCTCACAGTGAAGACAGATATTGGTCGCCATAACACACTAGATAAAATTTACGGACAAATTCTAGAAGAACGAATTTCCGTCAAAGACAAGGTCGTCATTTTCAGCGGTCGCATTTCATCCGAAGTATTGCTGAAAGTGTCCAAAATGGGAATTGGACTTATTATTTCAAAATCGGCTCCTACAGACCTCGCTCTAGAGCTCGCAAATGATCTTGGCATTACCACTATTGGGTTTACCCGGGGCAATAAAATGAACATTTATACACATCCCGAACGAGTCATTGGGGCTGCTCCCCCTCCTGAATGAGCAACCTATTTCGTCTGTCACGAATTTGTAGCTTTTCTCCATGTCCTGGCATGCTATTATAGAGAGAAATAGAGGAATGCCAAAGGAGCGATACGCTTGAAGAAAACCATTCTATCCATCGGCTTTTGCACCATGATCCTCCTCAGCGCTTGCGCAAATGAGAGTTCTGCTCCTGGAGGGCCTTCTGAACCTCAGCAAAAAGACAACGAGCCAAAAATCACTCAGCATGGCGGAGACATTAGGGAAGAAACATCTAATATTAAAACACTGCCGACATTCCTGAATAGTAAGCCTGAGAACATGCAAAATATTTATGCTGCAGCAGGACAACATAAAGAATTACTTGAACAGATGCCATGTTATTGCGGGTGCGGTGAATCTGCCGGGCATAAAGACAACTATGATTGCTTCGTTCATGAAAATGAAAATAACGGCAAAGTCGTCTGGGATGATCACGGAACGAAATGCCAAGTCTGCCTCGAGATTGCAGCAGAAGCCATTACAGAAAGCCAAAACGGCAAATCCGATGCGGAAATTCGCAAGGCCATTGACGAAAAATATAAAGAAGGCTATGCAGAGCCGACTCCAACACCAGCTGTCTCTTAAGAGAATGCTGGTGTTTTTATTAATTTGGAAGCCTACTTCCTGCGTAAAAAAAGAAATCCCCATAATCCGTAACCAAAGCTCCTTAAAACATCGTTTCAAATCTTAAACGATAGGGGACAACCATTATGGAGGTGACTTTACATGCTCGAAGCAATTTCCTGGTTAGCCCTATGCCTCGGTCTTATTTGCAGTCTGATTATCATCATTGATCTCTTCCGTCATCCTCAACATATGACAATCATGAATCTTGTCTGGCCTCTGAACGGCTGGTTTCTCGGACCATTTGCCTTATTGGCCTATTTCAAGTGGGGACGTATTATGACAAAAGACCTTAACCTTCAAGACAATAGAAGCAATGCTGCAAAAGTTTTCGTATCCACATCCCATTGTGCGTCTGGCTGTTCATTCGGCGATGCGCTTGGTGTGCCGATTATCGTGCTCACTAGTATGACAATAGCTGGATCGGTTCTTTTTGCACATTATATCGTGGAATTTATCCTCGCTTATATTTTCGGAATACTGTTCCAGTTTGCATCCATTTATCCGATGAACAAAGAGCAAGGCAAAACAAAAGCATTCATTGCATCCATTAAAGCAGATACGGTCTCACTAATAGCCTTTGAAATCGGAATGTTTGGCTGGATGGCAATTGTTCAATTTTTCCTTTTCAACAATCCTCCAGAGCCAACAAGTCCTATTTATTGGTTTATGATGCAAATCGCCATGATTCTCGGCTTCCTGACGAGCTATCCTGCGAACTGGTGGTTGATCAAAAATGGTACCAAACATGCTATGTAACGATTAAATAATCTGATTAACAAAAACAAAGCATATTATATAGAAGAGATTATTCACAGAGAACACAATTTTATCAACAATTTTTTCTATCTTATCAACAATAGTTGATAACTTAATCACAAAGAACAAGTACTTTATCAACAAAATATCCACATATAAAAAAACCAGTCTGGCGTTTTATCCAGACTGGTTTTTTTATTTATTCATATCAGCAAAGAAGTCCCCAAGCGGATCTTCCTCATCCTGATCTGCAACTGCAGACGGTGTTTCATGAATATCTGAGAAAAGACTATCCATATCCAGATCATCAAGCGATGCTTCAATCTCCGCTTGGCGACTTGGTGCCGGTTCATCTTTGACCTTAGGCGGTACAGGTTCCTCCTTCATAGACGGAGCGAATGCCTCGGTTGCAAGAGACTGAGGAGTTGGCTCCTCTTGCTGCATCCATGGCGGAGGACTATATACAGGTGTTTCCTGCAAATAAAGTGCCTCATCAATAGATCTTGACCCACTGTTCATGGAAGCAAGAAGCGTTGTCGCACGGACAGGATCACTCAGTAGCTGGTACAGAATCGTACCGAGCAAAGCTTCCGAGTGCTCGTGCTTGAGCCAGCTTTTCTGTTCCTTTGTGAGGGCTTTTGGCAACGGAATGGTGACCGTCTCGCGTTGTGCCGCAAATGTTTCATTGACGCCTTTCAGGACAAACCCGGCAATCTTGCTTGAAAAATTGCGTCGTTCCGTATCTTTCAGCGCCTGCAGCTGTTTTAGCAAATAATCCGGCGTATCTGATGGAACACGGAATGTAATGGACTGACCCCTTTCAATTGCCTTAGACCGTTCACGCATGCTGGCTCACCTTCTTACTTTTCTTTAGTTGCTGCAACAGGCGCAGCTGCTTCTTTCTTCGCTTGCTGCGGCTGTTCCGTTTTGTCCTGTCTCTTGACGAAGTCTGTGATCAGCTTGTAATACGCATTAGCCATCATCCAGATGCTTTCGTTCTCATCTTCAAAGAATTCAATGTTGAAGCCATCAAGCTTGTTATTTAGAGCTTTGATGTAATCTTTCAATACGGCTGAACCGCCACCGACGAAATAGCAGATTTCAGACTGGGAGTTTTTCGCCCAAGTATTTTTAAGGAAGCGATATTCCTTTTTCGCCAACTCAAGAAGAATGTGGTCTGTAATATCATGTACATTCGTACGTGAACCTTTTACCATGATGTGATGGCGATTGTTCTTGCGTGTGATGATATCCACAACATCTCGGCGGCTATCAAGTTCAACACCATGTTTTGTGCGAATCGCTTCACGAATATCTTCCAAAGCTTCAGCTACGCCAAGATTGAACCCTTGTGCTTTGTCATCATCAACATTGCGGTTGCGGATAACAGCGATATCTGTGGACAAACCGCCAATATCCTGAATAAGGATCTGCTTGTCCATCAATTCTTTGTTAATAACTTTCAAGTCGTTATCCATAATCAGGTTCACATATGCTGCAAAGCCTTCTGGATAAACTTTAACTTCATCGAATTTAATATTAACTTTCTTACCCTGGTGCTTAGGTGTTACAAGGAATTCGACCTGGTGCACTGAACCAAGAAGCTGAGCACGGTAGCCAACATCTTTACCTTCTTTAACTTCACGTATCGGCAAACCTGTACCAAGTGTGTAGTTCGCTTCATAAAGACCGTTGCGGTCAGAGAATTCTCCGCTTTCGACTGCATCAAGCGCAAGTGCTGCAAAGAGCATGACAAGTGTCTGGTCTTCTTCAGATTTGCTGCTTCCTGGATCAAGTTCAGCAGAGTTGCTCGCTTTCGTTGCAAGATTCCCCACACGATAGATTGCACTATTCTCTTCCAATGCAGGTGAGTGTACTTTTATGTGCAAGTTGTTAATCGCTTCTTTTTCATCCAACTCTTCGATGCCGATTACAGGACGATCTGTCATGTCACGTGCAATCACATTCGGTATGTACATTTCATTTTCCATTTTTCCAAAGTTTGCTTTCAAAGCATCGTTTCCAACATCAATAGCTGCGATTCTAGATTTACTCAATCTATCCAGCTCCTCTCGGATATTACTTACAGTTAATAGAATAAAGGAAGTTGGGATTTATTTCAATGAAGATGATATTGCATACAACTATGTATACATGAAAACAAAAAGAAAACGTTGATATAACAGCTTTAACACGTTTTTGTTTGCAAGAAAACACTTTTGTATACATTTTGTTTTCTTATTGTATACATGTTTTCTTTATTGCAAACATCTACTTTCAAGCAAGTAAATCTTCTTATCCACCCTCAAAAACAAAAAAACAGACCGTGGTTACCACCACAGTCTGCTCTTTAGTAAGTTATCAAATAGGACGATTCCAGAAGCGATGACGAGCAATTGCCGCAATAAAACGATTAGTAAACTCTCTTCCATCACTCTTTTGGACAATAACTCCTGGTACATTGCCAATCTTCATCAATTCAAGCCAACTAATGCCTTCCCCCGTTGCTCCGATCGGTTTAAAATGCCTATATGCTTCACTCACATAGTTCAGAGCATCTTTAGCAAATTGTTTAGAAGCTCTTGCTCCTGCTACAATATACACTGCATCAAACAACACAGATGGCCCCGTCTGGAAGGTTTTTGTTGCTTCCAGTTGAATCCCATCGTTTCCTGTCACAGGACCAAGCTTTTCGCTAATGATATACGCCTGTATCCCCTGCTTCGCTAATGATTCCAATACATTAAGCACAACATTGCTGTTAAACCCGTCTGCAATCAGTACAGCTACTCTCCTAGTGTTCGGCAGTTTGACTGTGTTTTCCTGACTGATTGCTTTAGAATTTGCCACACCAGAAGATTCGACATGCCTCGGCCGCTCCACACCAACATTATCTGCAATTTGACGGGCTAATTCATAATCCACATGAGCGAACATCTCAACGTTCTGCTGGCGAAGTGACTTACTCTGTACCTTTCCAAGCTCAAAACTGAAGCCATTCACCGTGTGCTGTTTCTCTACAGGCGTCAAGCTGTTCCAGAACAACTTTGCTTGTGAGAAATGGTCTTTAAAACTATCACTTCTGGCCCGTATTTTCCTCCCTTCCACCTTCTCCTCATAGTGTTTATAACCACCTTTGGAAGGTGGAACAGGGCTCGGTGTATTGTTCCATAAAGAGTTCTTATGATAGGAGACCTTACCTTTATTGATCGTCTGTCGGTGATAGCCGTCCCTCTGATTGTTAAAAAACGGGCAGATTGGCCGGTTAATCGGAATCTCGTGAAAGTTCGGGCCTCCCAGTCTGATCAGCTGTGTATCAATATATGAGAAAAGCCTTCCCTGCAACAAAGGGTCGTTTGTAAAATCAATGCCAGGTACAACATTACCCGGGTGGAATGCAACCTGCTCTGTTTCAGCAAAAACATTATCGACGTTGCGATTCAGCGTCATCTTCCCGATAATTTTGACCGGAACGAGCTCCTCAGGCCATAATTTCGTTGCATCCAGCACATCAAACGGGAATCTGAATTCATCATCCTGGGGCACAATTTGTACACCAAGCTCATATTCCGGATAATTTTCCGTCTCTATCGACTCATACAAGTCTCTTCTATGGAAATCGGGGTCTTTTCCGCTAATTTCCTGAGCCTCTTCCCAAACGAGCGAATGTACACCAAGCTTCGGTTTCCAATGAAACTTCACAAAAAATGCCTCTTCCTCTTCATTTACAAAGCGGAACGTATTGATCCCGAAACCTTCCATCATACGGAAACTGCGTGGTATGCCTCTGTCTGACATGAGCCACATGACTTGATGTGCCGTCTCCTGATTATTAGCTACAAAATCCCAAAATGTATCATGAGCCGTAGCTGCTTGCGGTATCTCTGTATCGGGCTCAGGCTTGCCAGCATGAATGATGTCCGGGAATTTAATTGCATCCTGAATGAAAAATACCGGCATATTGTTCCCGACAAGGTCGTAATTTCCTTCTTCCGTATAAAACTTCGTTGCAAAGCCGCGTACATCCCGTACTGTATCTGCTGAGCCGCGAGAGCCCAACACAGTTGAAAAACGTACAAAGACAGGCGTTTTCTTACCCTTTTCGCTTAGAAAACCTGCCCTTGTAAATTCTTTCATTGGTTCATAACATTCAAATTCTCCATGGGCCGCATATCCTCTGGCATGTACGACCCGCTCTGGTATCCGTTCATGATCAAAATGGGTCAGCTTCTCTCTAAAATGAAAGTCCTCCATCAATGTCGGACCGCGGTCCCCTGCTTTCAATGAGAACTCATCCTCGGAAACTTTTACACCTTGATTTGTTGTCATTGGTTTATCTCTATCATTTACCCGATACTGATCCAGCTGTCTGTCCTTTTCGTTTCTCGGTTCATTCTTGTCAGACATTTTCCAGATCTCCTCCTCTTTATACCTTCACCTGTACTGATGTATGCTTGAAAAGGCCTGTTTCATTCATGAAGAAGAGCGAATTTCCCGAATAACCATTGGTTTTCCACACAAAAAAAGACCGTACTTTTCAAGTACGGTCCCTGTCCATTTCCAATTAGCCAGCTTGCAAATTACGATCCCAGAAGCGATGCTTCGCTGCTAACACTGCAAATTCCTTTGCAAATCCTTTATTTACTTTGTCGTCAATAAGGACACCAGTTGCATTACGAATATCCAACTTGTCCATAATTGCAGCCTCATCTGTCAATGCCGCAACAAGTTTATAATGTTCGAATGCTTCCTGCACATATTCCTCTACTTTCTTATTGAAAGCTTCATCCGCCTGCTCACCACCTGCCACATACACAGCATCAAACAGTACAGATGCCCCCGTAAGGAACGTCTTTTCTACTTCTACCTCCGTACCATCTGCCGCTTTTATCGGCCCAAGCATTTCGCCGACATATGCCGGCTCCAATCCTTGTTTTTGCATCTCATCCACAACTTTTATGACAGATGCGTCAAAACCTTCTGCGACGAGGACAGCCACTTTACGTGTATCAGGGAGCTTTGAGCTGTTTTCCTGACTTAGGGCAGGTGATTGCTTGCCATCCCCTGTAACGCCCTCCTGAGGCACGTCTACGCCAATATTTCGCGCTACAGGCTGTGCTAGATCCAAGTGAACGTTTGCGTACATGTCAACGACTTGCTGGCGGACAGACTTCTCTTTGCACATGCCGAGTTCGAAGCTTAATGCTTCAATTGCATGCTGTTTTTCAACGTCGGACAAACTTCTCCAGAACAAAGTCGCTTGCGAGAAGTGATCCTTGAAGCTATCACTGCGTGCTCTTACTTTACGGCCTTCAACTTTTTCCTGGTAATGCTCAAAACCGCCCTCTGTCGGAAGAGCTGGTTCCGGTGTATTGTTTGCGAGAGAGTTTTTATGATAGTTTACCTGGCCGACATTGATAGTCTGCCTGCCATAGCCATCACGCTGGTTATTGAAGAACGGGCAGACTGGACGGTTGATCGGCAGCTCATGGAAGTTTGGACCCCCTAAGCGGATCAGCTGTGTGTCCGTGTAAGAGAATAGACGTCCTTGCAGCAAAGGATCGTTTGTAAAGTCAATACCAGGAACGACATGTCCCGGATGGAACGCAACCTGTTCCGTCTCTGCAAACACATTGTCAACGTTTCGGTTCAAAGTCATCTTGCCAATGATTTTAACCGGCACATCTTCTTCTGGAATCAGTTTTGTCGGGTCAAGCAAGTCGAAATCAAACTTAAATTCATCTTCTTCCGGAACAATTTGCACTCCCAGCTCCCATTCAGGATAATTGCCTGAATCAATAGCCTCGTACAAGTCCTGGCGATGGAAGTCCGGATTTTTACCGTTAATCTTCTGTGCTTCGTCCCATACGACAGAATGGACACCGAGCTTAGGCTTCCAATGGAACTTCACAAAGCTTCCCTTGCCTTCAGTGTTAACGAAGCGGAAAGTATGAACACCGAACCCTTCCATCATGCGGAAGCTGCGCGGAATTGCTCGGTCTGAGAGGAGCCAAAGCGCATGGTGTGCCGATTCCTGGTTATTGGCAACAAAGTCCCAAAATGTATCGTGAGCTGAGGCTGCCTGCGGAATCTCATTATGTGGTTCCGGCTTTACCGCATGAACGACATCAGGGAACTTGATAGCATCCTGAATGAAGAAGACAGGCATATTATTCCCGACAAGATCATAGTTCCCTTCATCTGTGTAGAACTTCGTCGCAAAGCCCCGCACATCACGAGCCAATTCAGCAGAACCTTTGCTTCCCTGTACAGTTGAAAAGCGAACAAATACAGGCGTTTTCTTGCCTTTTTCACTTAGGAAATCAGCCTTTGTATATTCTTTCATTGATTCATAACATTCGAACTCACCATGTGCCGCATAACCGCGTGCATGCACGACCCGCTCCGGAATGCGTTCATGATCAAAGTGGGTCATTTTTTCGCGGAAGTGGAAGTCTTCCATCAGAGTTGGACCCCGAGTACCAGCTTTTAAAGAAAACTCATCCTCCGAAATTTTCAATCCCTGGTTCGTTGTCATCTTCTTTCCATGATCATCTGTTTTGAATTGCTCCAGCTGTTCATTCTTTTTGTTATTAGACAATTGAAATCCTCCTCTGATTTATATGCTTTCAATTGCTCTTCCCGTAAAGAATGAGGATAAAACTGGAAATAAATCAAAATAAAAAATTGGCAAGCTCTCCAGCCTGCCAATTAATAATTCGATACATCGCGATCGTGTTTCGTATAAATAGACGGGTGTTCCAAGGAAAGCGCCTTGTCCCTATCCAAAGCGAGCATTTCCAGCTCCTTTAAATGACCTGCCGCCTGGCGGAGACGTTTTTTCCTGTTCACCTTTGTCATAATTCTTCTTTTTTTCGCTTTCATTCTACTCATGATGTTACCCCTTTCTATTTCCCGTGCTATTTCCCGTGCATCGCCTGATACATATAGTATTGCCTTTTTTGGACTGCTCGAAACATCTCCTTCCTGCAGTATATGAAGAGGGCCAATTTTATATGCGGGCTCCTGTCTAAAAGAAAAAGCGCACCGCCCTTTCAGGCGATGCACTATGCAATCAGCTTGCTGTCTGTTTTTTAATTTGTTTACTGCGGAGCTGGCCGCATGCTGCATCAATATCAGCACCGTTTTCCCAGCGAACGCCGCAAGGAATGCCTTTTCCTTTAAGTGTTTCATAAAATGCCTGGATATCAGCCGATTCACTGCGCTTGTATCCGGACTCATCTACTGAGTTGTAAGGGATGAGGTTCACATATGCCAAATGGCGCTTATCATGTAACAGGCGGGCAAGTTCACGTGCTTGCTCCTGACCGTCATTCACACCACGCAGCATAATATATTCAAACGTAATCCGGCGATTCATCCGCTCCAAGTAATAATCGACGGAATCCATAAGCTTCTCAATCGGATACGCCCTGTTAATCTTCATAACTTGCGTGCGAAGATCATTATTCGGCGCATGCAATGAGATTGCGAGGTTGATCTGCAAACCTGTATCAGCGAACTCTTTAATTTTCGGTACAATGCCGCTCGTTGAAACTGTAATGTGGCGTGCTCCGATAGAAAGTCCTTCCTTATCGTTAACAACATGTAGGAAGTCCATCAGATTGTTATAGTTGTCAAATGGCTCACCAATCCCCATTACAACGATATGGCTCACGCGCTCCCCTTTACCTTTAGAATCAAGGTGAGCCTGTACATTCATAATTTGTTCGACGATTTCTCCGCCAGTCAGGTCACGACTCTTGCGCAACAGACCGCTTGCACAGAACGAGCAGCCGATATTGCAGCCTACTTGCGTCGTTACACAGACACTAAGCCCATAGTTGAAGCGCATTAGTACTGTCTCAATCAGATTACCATCGGAAAGTTTGAACAAGAATTTGATCGTACCATCCTTCGATTCCTGTTTGATCTCCTCTTCCAGCGTATGCAGGACGAAATGCTCATCCAGCAATGCAATCAAGTTCTTGCCTATATTCCTCATATCAGCGAATGAAGTGACACGTTTCTTGTAAAGCCAGTCCCACACTTGGCGAACGCGGAACTTCTGCTGGCCATGGTCGACTAGCCAATCAGTCAATTGTTCATATGTCATCCCGTAAATGGATTGTTTGCTCATTTGTTCATTGCCCTCTTTTCGGAAAGTATAATTCCACTCCCTCAATCATATAGAAAAGCACCCCACTTGGCAAATCGAAAAAAGACTAGAATTGGTGCTAAACCTGGTCTTTTTCCAGCTTTTTATTGTTGTTTTCTTTCAAAGTTTGAACCGGCGATGGTTGTTCAGCTAACCAGCAGGTTTTCATATGAATTGCTGCCATTTCTTCTACTAAATCATGCAAATACGAGCTCGCATCGGCAGTACTTTATTTTCAATATTTAGTATTAAAACAGAAGACGGCAGAATCATCTGCCGTCTTACAATGAATCAAAGTTTGAATTTACCTACAAGGCCGTTCAATTGTTCTGCTAAATTTGCTAGCTCTCCTGAACTCTCTGCTATTTCTTCCATGGAACTTGCCGATTGCTGTGATGTCGCAGAAGTCTGCTCCACACCTGCCGCGGACTCTTCCGATACTGCTGCGATTTCCTGAACGAATGCATTCATTTCATCACTGCCTGAAGACACTTTAGCAAGGTTTCCCGAAATAGCGTCAATCCGCTCTGCCATTTGGACGAGGGCATTTTTAATTTCGCTGAACGTCTTTTCAGTCTTGCGTATCTGGTCAGTTCCGTGGCCGACTTCTTTGTAACCACTCTCCAAGGATGCAGAAACGTCAGACGTCTCGCTCTGGATGGACGTAACGATATGTGTAATATTCGTTACAGAGTTCCCCACTTGCTCTGCAAGTTTGCCAACTTCATTCGCTACAACCGCAAAGCCTTTACCATGTTCTCCGGCCCTGGCAGCTTCTATTGATGCGTTCAAAGCAAGCAGATTTGTCTGATCTGAGATATCTTTAATCACTCCAACAAGTTGAGAAATCTCTTTGGATTGTGTATCCAGTCCATCCATTTTATCTACAGCATTTTGTACAATTGCTTCAATTCTCTCCATTTGTTTTGTCGACTCAGCCATCATTAGACCGCCTTCTTCAGCAAGCTCCAGCACATGGTTTGAAGCCTCATTCACTTCAGTGCCATTATTGCTCGCATGGCGGATTTCATTAGAAAATCCACTCATAAGGCCGGACAGTTCTGAAGCCTTATTCGCTTGGGTTTCAGAGCCGTCTGCCAGTTCCTCCATCGTCACAGCAATCTGTTCAGCACCTGCTTTAACTTCGCTGGCTGACTGTGTCAATTCCTCACTTTGACTGCTTACCCGTTCTGAGACAGTACCAATTTCCTGCATAATTTCACGCATTTGTTCATTCACATCATTAGCTGCCACAATGAGTTGGCCTACTTCATCCCGGGAAGACGGGATTAGCGGTTCACGAGACAGGTCTCCTTTTGCAAGTGACTTCATCCATTCCATGACTTCTTTGATCGGATTGGCAATCATACGAGCTGTCATAAGTGCGATGGCAACACTTGCAACAAGCATTATTAATGAAAGGATAATAAAGGTAGTGATATTGACCTTACCACTTTTCAGAACGGCTGTACCTGCTTTAGTAATTGCCTTTTCCCTATCGCTTGATGCCACATCAAAGAATGTCATCAGCTCCCTCGCCTGAGGCTCCACTTCATCTTTAAGATTTCGTAATGCAGCTTCCTTACCATCTTTATCATAGACGTCGAACACCTTCTCAAGTACAGACTGGTCCCATGCGCTCACGTCATCTACTTTGTCTAAAAACTCCGGCTTGGTGCTCTTCTCTTTTATATTCATTTCATATTCTTTGCTCTGTTCGGAATAAATTTTAAAACGATCACGATATTCCTTATTTCCTTCATAAAGGACATAAGCACGTGCAACCGCGAGGCGATTTGCAATGTCATAGGAGATTCTAGAGTTCGCTACGAGGAAAGGAACTTGCCTGTCCATGATTTCAGTTGTCTGCTTATTCACATGACTGACTGAAACTGAATTGTAGATTCCGATTCCCACAATTAGGAGAATGACAACCCCGAACCCTGCCAATAGCTTTTGTTTGACACTTTTCATTTTGTTCAATCTTTGACTTCCTCTCTATTTTACTTTTTGTTCACTATTTCACATGAAATCAATTAACTTCATATGAAATTTGAACTATGAATCTTCCATGTATATCGACATGTTTCGACGAAATTTAAAGCTTTTTCACTAAAATCAGACATACTTTAGAAAAACGGGCTATATTGATATACATTTAATCCTTAAAATAATTGAATATTGACAGCTAATATGTCGTTAACCATATATGCAATCTTCACTTTTAGATAAGGTCTTTTGCCTTAAACAAAAAAATGCATTCTCCTATGTATAGGAGAATGCATTGCATTATCATACTTTAAATTGCTTAACGAGACTGTTCAGATTCTCAGCCAGCGTTGATAGCTCACGCGCATTCGCGGCCACTTCCTCCATAGAACTTGATGTCTCTTCTGAAGAAGCGGATGTCTCTTCAATCCCTGCTGCGGACTGTTCAGAGACTGCTGCAATCTCTTCTGAGAACATCCCCATCTTATGACTGCTCTCATTCATTTCTGACAGGTTGTCAGAAACGGACTGGATACTTTCGGCTACGCTTTCGACAGCGGCTGTTATAATCTCGAATGTCCGTCCTGTCTCCTTAACTTGCTGTGTGCCGGCTGCGACCTCCGCATATCCGTCTCGCAAAGAAGCAGCCACAGATCCTGATTCGGTCTGAATATCATTAACGAAGCCTGTAATTTCTGTTACAGAGTTCGTTACTTGTTCAGCAAGCTTTCGTACTTCATCCGCAACAACTGCGAACCCTTTACCATGCTCACCCGCACGCGCAGCTTCAATGGCCGCATTAAGTGCTAGCAAGTTCGTCTGTTCCGCAATCGCATGAATAACTGTTACAAGCTTGGAAATCTCCTTTGATTGAACATCGAGGTTTTCCATTTTATCAGCAGCCTGCTTCACAATTGAATCAATATGTTCCATTTGAGACGTTGAGGAATGCATAAGTGAAGCACCTTCATTCGTCAGCTTAAGCACTTCTTCCGCTCTTGTTCCAGCATTGCCTCCTGATACATTCGCAGTTTCAGCCTTTTCGCTGAATGAGTTCATCATAGAAGAAAGGTCAGCAGCTCGGCTCGCCTGTGACTCCGCCCCTGAAGCAAGCTCTTCCATTGTCGTTGCCACTTGTTCCGAGCCGGCCCGTACTTCATCTGCCGACTGTGTAAGTTCGGCACTCCGGTTCGTCATTTCTGCGGCTACTCCGCTCATCTCTCCAATAACATGGCTGAACTGACTGCTCATACTATTTGCCGCATCGACAAGATCTTTTATCTCATCCTGGCTGGACACTTCCAATGGTTCGTTGCTAAAGTCGCCTTTCTCCATTTCCTGCATACGCTCTTTCAGTTGTAAAATCGGCTTTGAAATAAGACGAGCTGTGAATGTAGCAATGAATAAACCTGCAACGATGGCAAGAATGCTGATGAAGACCGTCACTTTAATGACTTTAGAGCTGTTTGCAATAAGATCGTCACTACTTTTATTCATTTCACTCTTTCGCTCATTCGCAACTTTCTGAAGCGTTCCTGTTATCTCTTCAGTCAGCGGAATTATTTCCGTACGAATAAGTGACAAAGCCTCTTTTTTCTTGCCGGCATCATAGAGATTCATTGCTGTATCAACTTTTGTTCCCCACTCAATTTTGTCTTGCATCACTTGCAAGATTACCGGATTTTTAGTTAGCTTCGAAGCTTTTTTATCCAGAGCAATCCCTTCATCAACAGCGCTCTGATATCTCTTCTTGGCAGATTCATCTCCAAAAAGGAAATAACCGCGCATATAAGCAGCCTGTAGATTCATATTTGATTCGAGTTCATCATCGAGTACTAGATGATTGAGCTGTTCGTTCATCAACTTCTCAACGTGGCTTTTTGAATCTTGCATAACAAGACTCGTATAAAGACCAAAGATGGCAATGATTATAAGTATAATCGAAAACCCCGTAAGCAACTTCTTTCTAATCGTTGTAAATTTAATCAAATGGATGATCCTTTCTTCTTTGGTGTCGGTCTAGGCCGCTACTATTAGTATCGGCTCATACCCAAAAATTTGTTACGCAAAAAGAACTATTTTTTTACAAAAAAAATCCGGTTTCCTAATTAGGAGACCGGATTTTCGCTATTATGCAAGTACAAGTTTTTCAAGCTCAAGCGGTTCAATATATTTGCCATCTTTATAAGCACGCATATTCCCGCCGGAAATTTCATCAATTAAAAGAATTTCATTCGTCTTTGCATCGCGGCCGAATTCAAGCTTGATATCGTATAGTTCGATACCCTTCTTGGCAAGGTCTTCTTTAACCACTCCGGAAATTTCACGCGTCAGACGAGCCAATGTTTCGTATTCTTCCAAACTCAAAATGTTAAGCATGTCCAGACCTTCCGCACTGATAGGCGGATCTTGCCTGTCATCATCTTTCAATGTCACTTCGACAAACGCATCAAGAGGCTGACCCTCTTCTACATATTTGCCATAGCGTCGCAGGAAGCTTCCGACTGCTCGATAACGGCAGATTACTTCCAAACCTTTACCGAATACAGTTGCAGGGACAACAGTCATCGTCCGCTTTGCTATGTCTGCATCAATGTAATGTGTTGGAATGCCTTTTTCCTTCAGAATCTCAAAAAAGTGCTGTGTCAATCTCAGTCCGGCTTCACCGGCACCTTCCATTGTCAGGCCAACTGTGTTCGCACCAGGGTCGAATACACCGTTCTCGCCTGTCACATCATCTTTAAAAGAAAGCAAATAGTTTCCGTCTTCCAGTTCATATACGTCCTTAGTTTTTCCAGAATATATTTGTTTCATCGAATGATCCTCTCTGTGGAAAAAGTTTATATGCATCCGCTGCTGTTTCATTTTAGCACAGGATGCGAGCAGCTTCCACTGATTTTTCACCAAAATATGAATTAATTTTATATATTTAGCTTATTTTGTTCGGTTTTTGGTTAATTTAAAGTATAAAATATTGTTAAATCGTTTAATGTTCGGTTTTAAGGTAACCAATGTTACTGTTTCTTCTTACTTTTTATAACTCCCCAGGCAATGAGATAGATGATTGCTGAAACGAGTATAAACATGCCGACAAACTTTACCCAGCCGGCAACTGTCTCGGGAATCGTTCCTGTGAAGAGTAGATATCCTCCTGCAAAAAGAAATCCACCTGCCGTAGCAAGTACTTCCTCTTTCTTCCGTTGTACTTTTACTGGTTCTTCCTTCTGTTCCTGAATGCGTTTCAGTTTCCTCGCCATTATATATTCTCCCTTCGCTTTGTAAGCGGTTTCTAGTTTTTGTCTATCGTAGCATATTTCCTGAAAGTATGCGTTATGTATAAAAAAGCAAGATAATGGACACTGTACATGATTTGGAGATAAGATGATATTGGACACTGTCAAAAACAACTCGATCATCAGACAAGGAAGAACGATTTTTTTCAGGAGGTTTCTTTAATATGAGTACTAAAAGCTCCGGTCGCATTAAAGGTGTACCGCTCTCCATATTGGACCTTGCTCCGCTTACGGAAGGCGGAAGTGCATCTGAGACGTTCAGAAACAGCGTAGACCTGGCTCAGCATGCCCAAAATTGGGGGTACGGGCGTTACTGGCTTGCCGAGCATCATAACATGCCTGGGATCGCAAGCTCCGCGACATCTATCGTCATTGGTCATATCGCAGGTGCCACGGAGTCAATTCGTGTTGGGGCAGGCGGTATCATGCTGCCTAATCATGCAGCACTCACTATAGCTGAACAATTCGGTACGCTTAATGCCATGTATCCCGGCCGTATTGACCTTGGACTCGGACGTGCTCCAGGGACCGATTCACCTACTTCTCACGCGTTGCGACGCACATTAAATTCAGGACCGGAAGACTTTCCTCTGCAGGTTGAAGAGCTGGAAGATTATTTCGCAGGTACTTCCCGTGTACAAGCCATCCCTGGAAAAGGCGAGGACATTCCGATCTGGTTCCTCGGTTCAAGCGGATTTAGCGCCAAGCTGGCTGCGGGAAAAGGGGCTCCTTTCGCTTTTGCGAGCCATTTCTCGCCGCGCTATACAATTCCGGCATTGAATGTGTACAGGGATAATTTCAAACCATCTGAACGCTTAGACAAGCCGCATGCCCTCGTCTGTCTCAATGTAATTGCAGCAGACACGGATGAAGAGGCACAATTCATCAGCACTTCACTTAAGCTTCAGTTTTGGGGGCTTCGCCGCGGTACCCCATTTGCTTTGAAGCCGCCAATTACACAGGAAGAGCTAGAAGCGTTGTGGAGCCCTTATGAGAGGCAAGTCGTCGAAGCAGCCATCGACTCGTTTTCAACAATTATCGGCAGCCCTGATACAGTAAAGCACGGGATCGAACGCTTCATTGAAGAAACAAAGGCAGATGAACTCATGCTCAATTCCGTCATTTATGATCACAAGGCACGCCTCCGTTCCTATGAGATCGTACATGAATTGATGGACTAAGGAAAAAGCAGCAGCACCTGTAGCCGGTGTTGCTGCTTTTTCGCTGACACACATACTCAACTCCTCACATTTCAATCCTGCCGTTCAAATGGTAGAATAGCGGGAGAGCATAATAGAGAGGGAAGAACAAGATGAAACTGATTTCATGGAATGTGAACGGCTTGCGCGCCTGTGTAAAAAAAGGGTTTCTCGACTATTTTAATGAGGCGGATGCAGATATATTTTGCGTACAGGAAACGAAGCTTCAGGAAGGTCAGATTGAATTGGATTTACCTGGCTATCACCAATATTGGAACTATGCTTTGAAAAAAGGCTATTCCGGTACTGCTGTTTTCACAAAAGAAAAGCCGCTTTCAGTACGCTACGGTGTCAGGGACGCCGAGACACAGGACGAGGGCCGGATCATCACGCTCGAATTCGAGAATTTTTATTTGGTGAACACGTATGTGCCGAATTCCCAGCGTGATTTGGCACGTCTGGAATACCGGTTGCAGTGGGAAGATGAGATGTTTGCTCACCTGACAGAACTGGAGGCAAATAAGCCCGTAATTCTCTGTGGCGATCTGAATGTAGCCCATCAGGAAATTGATTTGAAAAATCCAAAACCAAACCGCGGCAACTCCGGTTTTACTGATGAAGAACGCGGCAAATTTACATCACTCTTGGAAGGTGGCTTCGTAGACAGTTTCCGCCATCTTTACCCGGATCGTGAGGAAGTCTACTCATGGTGGTCTTATATGAATAAAGTCCGCGAGCGGAATATCGGCTGGCGCATTGACTATTTCGTCGTATCCAACAAGCTCATACCAAAAATCAAAGATGCCGAAATACATTGTGATATCATGGGCAGCGACCATTGCCCTGTCGTCCTCGTTGGTAACTTTAAATAATACTAAAAGACGCCCGAACCTGCTTGCAGATCCGGGCGTCTTGCTTATGAACCCATTGCTTTCAAGCCGACAACCCCGATAATAATCGCAGTCAGACTTGCCAGCCTGAGGCCATTTTTCGACTCTCCGAAAAACATCATATTCACGATGACTATACCCGCAGTGCCAATCCCCGTCCAAACCGCATACGCGACACTGACAGGCAAGTACTGAAACGATGGGTAGAGAAGAGCCAAAGATACTCCAAGCCCTCCGAAATAAACGAGGCCATTTCGCAACGTACGTCTTTGACTAAAATAATGAAGCCCAATCCCGCCCGTAATCTCACAGGCGGAAGCAAGCAGGACAAATATCCACCCCATATCAGACAGCTCCTTTCGATTGCTCTTCATCCTTCTTGTCATCAGTCAGCTTTAGACCAATTACACCAGCAATAATCAGCACAATAAATCCGAGCTTGCCAAGACCGAGTGACTGATCAAACATAAACACGTCCATCACCGCTGTACCTACTGTCCCCGTAGCTGCAAAAATCGCATACACTGTCCCCGTTGGCAACGTCTCACACGCTTTGGCAAGGAAATGCAAATCACATACAAGGAATATAATAATCAACATCCAATGCCACCATGCGCTCGCTGTATTGAATCCATAAATCCAGACTAGTTCGGATAAACTTGTCAATATTACATATACCCATGCCTTATTCATATCCATGCTCCTCAAATCTTGACTGACTATCAGTCATATTTCTTGCATAAAAAAGAGCAGCATCTCGCCACTCAAATATTGCTTGTATTACGGCACCCAAGTGCCCCTAGAGCGAATTGCACTACTTGCTCCTTCTTCTCTTCCGCCTTTCCCTGACCCTTAGGAGAATATAAAAATGTTTGCTCTGCTGCTGATTCAATGAGTCCTATAAGCAAAATTGCTGTTTCCTCTGAATCAAGTGAAACATCAATTGCCCCTGCTTCCTTTGCCACTTCAAGTTGCTGCGCCATCCACTTATAGTAATCAGCATAGATTGATTCCCATTCTGTCATATATTCAGTCGCTGCAAGACCTGCATACATCAGGGCAAAAATATCCCGGTCTGCTTCCGTTAGACGGAAAACAGCCTCCACGATACTTCTCATCAGTTTATTAATGTCCTTTGCGTTCTCTGTCTCTTCTTTAATCGAATCAAGCATCCGCTCAACCATCACTTCTGCGATTGATGGCATAACCGCCAACTTGGAGGAAAAATATAAATAAAACGTCCCTTGAGCAATGCCCGCTCCTTTGACGATATCGGATATTTTTGTCTTCTCAATTCCTTTTTCCCGGAACATTTCAATTGCCGATAGAACGATCCGCTCTTTTTTATTATCCAAATGGAATCCCTCCATCTCTTAAACACGAACTGACTGAACGTCATTCATGTTATCAATATTATTAGAAAGTGTCAATGCACCTGCCTTACCGCTCTTATGGCAGGTTGCCTGAAAAACTTCGTATGTAGCTGGTACTCCTCGGTGAGTAAAATACTCTTCATCATAGATTTGCAGCAGACGGCGCAACAGACCGGCACCTGACATTCCCTCTGCATTACCGGCTCCAATTTTTTTAACAGAATGAAGGAAGTCACGAGATGCAGGGAAAAACTCAACCATATCTTCTGTCTTGAACCGAGTATTCAGTCCAGCCTGAACACAGTGCATACGCCACTCAGAAAGCGTTGCAAACTGCGGGCCCGGCCTTGTCTGTTCAACACATTTCCCAAGCTGTTCTGCTGCTATCACATGGCTTTTGTGAAGTTCTTGAAAAGTTCGGCGGCCGAATGTCGTGAAATGCATTTCTCCTTCGGCACTTAAATAATTTGCAAACCTTTCCAGCGTCTTCGCCGGATTTGTCAGCCATTGAAATGCTGCATTGGAAACGATCAGATCATATTTCTCAGAATATGCAGGGGAAAAACGCTCTGCATCTTCACATAAAAGAAGGAGCCTGCCTTCTCCTGCAAAGCGGTCTCGCATGAATTCAATCATTCCTTCCGCCAAATCAATAGCAGTAATACGCACCTCGGAATAGCGTTCCAGCAACCGCTCCGTCAAATAACCGGTACCGCAGCCAACTTCCAGGATATTAATAACATTCTTTTGCGAAGGCAGTTGCGCCATCAGATTTTCCGCCATCTTTTTTTGCACGTTTGCAAATCTATCATACTGCTTTGCCTGTCTGCTGAAGTTTCGGTTCACCTTTTCTTTATTAATCATCACGCCAGCCCCTTGTAAAACTTTGCAAGCTCTCTTTCTACTGACTGTTTTTCAGCCATAAATGGAATATGACCAGTGTCATCAAGAGTGATTCTATTTATATTCCTGCCAGCCTGCTCCTCGATGAATAGACTCGCTTCTTGCGGACAAATAGAATCTTCTATTCCGTGAAAAATGATTATCGGCAGCTTCAAATCGGTTATCCTTGAACGCAGATCCGTCTCAGACAAATAATCAAGCCCTGCCGCAAGAGACGACACAGAGTCATCCGAAACCGCCTTATTCAGGCTCCCTATTGTTTCCTCTCCTGGCATAAGCAAATGAGCCGCAAAATCATCCAGAACCTTCTGCTTGTCCTTCGTCAGTTGCTTTTGCATGCGTCTTACAACTCGTCTGTCCCAGCCACACTCGTAATGCTCTCTTTTAACGAATGAAGCAGTCGGAGAGAAGAGGGCAAGTCCTTTCACCCTTAAAGGAGCTTTCAAAGCCATTTCCAAAGCTGCAATTGCACCTAGTGACCAGCCAACAGCAAATACATCTCCATCTGCCTGATTGAGTATAGCTTGTACTCTATTGGATACATCCTCCTTTTCCTCCAGACCTTGCCAGTTCACATGCAGATGGTTGACCTCAGAGGGGAAAACATTCTGAATTCCCGAGAAAATCGTATAATCAAAACTCCACCCAGGCAGCCAGAGTATTGTTGTCATTTGTATCCCACCTATCATTGAATGGTATGCAGCTTCTCTGCAAGATCAGCAATTGTTACCGCTGCTCCAGCCAAATCTTCTTCTTCATGAAGCGCTGATACAGCAAATCTGATCCGTGCCTCCCCTTTCGGCACAGTCGGCGGCCGAATTGCAATCGCGGAAATACCGGCTTCCTGAAGTTCTTTAGAAAATTGAATCGCTTGTTCATTCTCCCCAATGCGCACAGGTATGATTTGGGTCATACTTTCATATGTATGGAAACCTGCCTCAATGAGCTTCCTTCGTAAATAATCTGCGTTTCGCTGGAGTTTCTCCCGCCGCCAGTCTTCATCACGGATAATCTGCAAAGATTCCATCGCTGAACCGAGCACAGCTGGAGGCAATGCGGTCGTATAAATCAAACTCCGCATCCGGTTCACCAAAAAGTCAATTAACCAACGCTTCCCTGTTATGTATGCCCCATATGAACCAAATGCCTTGCTGAAAGTACCAATTTGAATATCTACAGCCTCATCCACACCCAATGCTGCACACAATCCTTTTCCTTCAGGGCCAAATACGCCGCCTGCGTGAGCTTCATCAACTACGAGTAAAGCTCCGTACTTTTCTTTTAAGCGGACTAATTCATCCAAATTTGCCGTATCCCCATCCATACTGAACACACTGTCTGTTACGATTAATTTGCGCTTGCCTTCAGGAGTCTTTTGCAGCAGTTTTTCCAGATGCCCCATATCATTATGCCGATAGCGTTTATGCTCCGCCCTGCTTAGCAAAATGCCGTCAATAATGCTCGCATGATTCAAACGGTCACTGAAAACGACATCATGGCGGCTAAGAAGTGATGAGAGGACGCCAATATTCGCTGTATAACCACTTCCACAAATAAGTGCTCCCTCTGTACCCTTCCAAGCTATCAAAGCTTGTTCTGTCGCCTCATATAGGGGATGACTGCCGGTTACAAGCCTTGAAGCACCTGCCCCTGCTCCGTATCGCTCTGCCGCTTTTACCTGGGCTTCTAATAGTCTTTCATCACCGGCAAGTCCAAGATAATCATTGGATGCGAGATTCAGAAGAAGCTTCCCTTCATGCTCAATTTTAGCTCCTTTTGATTGCCTGGATGTTCGTAGATGGCGCTGCAGTTTCTGCTCTGCCAGCTTTTCCAGTTCAAGCCGGATGTCAGTCTCCCAGTCTTTCATGCTTTAACTCCCAGACCTGTTAGTGAATTCAGAGAAACATTGTTTTCTACCGCTTCTATGATTGTCTTTTTCTCCAACTTTTCAAGCCAAGGAATCTCACCAAGAACTGAAACGTCTGTAAAACGTTCTATTAGTTTGCGGTTTGTCTGCTCGGCAAGTGTCCTCTCTCCGAACTGTACTCCGTTTATAATAATTCCAAGCACTTCAATACCCATCGTCCGCGCCTTTTCAATTGTAAGCAAAGTATGATTCACTGTACCGAGGCCAGGTCGAGCTACAATGATGAGGGGGAAGCCCATTTCCCGGGCAATATGACCGTTATGATAATCACTGCCCATTGGAGCCATCAGTCCGCCGGCTCCTTCAACGATAAAAAAATCATGTGTCAAGCTGATTTCGTTCCAATGGCTGAGCAGCTTGTCTAAAGAGATATCAATACTATTCATTTCAGCTGCCAGTAATGGCGTAACTGCTTCATCGAATTGATAAGGGTTGATTTGTTCTATGCAATTCGTATCTTCAGCAAGGCTTTTCAACATGGCGGCATCGCTATGCGGGTCTTCTCTTTTTGCCCCGCTCATAAACGGTTTCATGACTCCGATATCGATACCACTCTTCTTCAAAGCACCCGCAATCCCTGCAGCTACAACTGTTTTACCAATTTCTGTATCTGTCCCCGTAATGTAGATGCCCCTAGTCATTATTTCACCCCTCCTGCAAGCTGCCTTTCCGCGCTGTATGTACGTATGCTCTCACGCATAATGCCGACCATCTCCTGTAATTCCTTTTTCGTCGCGGCAAGTGGCGGCATGAAGACTAATACATCTCCCATCGGGCGGGAAAGCATGCCTCGTCGGCGCATTTCAAGGGTAATCTCGTAACCTGCACGCATTCCTTGAGGGAAAGGCTCACGCGTTTCTTTGTCTTGGACAATTTCGACACCGATCATGAATCCACGCTGGCGTACTTCCCCAACGATCTCAATCTCGCTGACAGACTTCATAAGCTCTGCTATGTACTCCGCTTTACGGGCGACTCTAGAAACAATATCCTCCTGCTCAAACAATTTAAGATTTTCAAGCGCAACAGCACAACCTAGCTGATTGCCCGTATAAGAGTGTCCATGGAAAAATGTCTTCATTTTTGCATAATCATCATAGAATGCTTGATAAATTTTCTCAGAAGTCATTGTAATGGCGATTGGCAAGTAACCACCTGTCAAACCTTTTCCTGAAGTCATGATATCTGGAACGGTGTCATCATTTTCCATAGCGAATAGTTTCCCAGTCTTACCAAACCCTGTGGCGACCTCATCAAAAATGACGAGTACATTGTATTCACGGCACAATTCCCGCACTTCCTTCAGGAAACCGTCCGGCATTGTAATCATACCGCCCGCTCCCTGTACAAGCGGTTCTACAATTAAGGCCGCCACTTCATTGTGATGCTTCTCCAACGTCTGTCGCAGCTCTCTCAGGCACTCCGCCTTGCATATCTCCGCGTCTCGACTTGGGTGGCGGTATACATATGGGTAAGGAACCTTAATACTCTCAAACATAAGCGGTTCGTAAATTTGATGGAACAGATCGACCGCACCAACACTGATCGCACCAACTGTATCACCATGGTAGCCGTTTTTCATAGTGATGAATCGCTGTTTCTGCGGCTCTCCGATATTCCTCCAGTATTGATAGGCCATCTTAAGAGCGATTTCTACTGCTGTTGCACCGCTGTCCGAGTAAAACACGCGGTCAAGACCCGCTGGCGTAATCTCAACGAGCTTAGCCGCAAGTTCTGTTGCCGGAACATTCGTCATACCAAGTAAAGTCGAGTGGGCGATTTTCTCAAGCTGTTGGCGTATCGCTTCGTTCAGCTCCTCTTTTCTATGGCCATGGACATTCAGCCAGACAGAAGAGAACCCGTCGTAATACTCCTTGCCCTCCGTGTCACGGACCTTCACGCCTTGCCCGCTCTCGATGATCAGCGGATCTCGGTCATAGTCTTTCATCTGAGTGAATGGAAGCCAAAGATGCTGACGCCCCATTTCTAACAGTTGTTCGTGTGTGCTGCTCATCTTGTTTCGCCCCTTTTCAAGTTATCGTAAACCTTTAATTTATAAGGTAAACAATAAAACAGATTGAAAAGTGTGTCAAGAACTGTCGACGATAAGCTGCAATAAGCGCTTTTTATGCACATTGATTACAACGTGCCTCAATAACCCTTCAAACAGCACTCCACTCAAACATTTTTTTCGATATATAGATTGGGGGAAGCTTTTCAACAATTGATAAATGGAGGAATAGGAAAGTTGGGGAAAATAACGTTTGAAGAAATTTTCAAAGAGAACGAGAGGAGAATTCATTACCACATAAACAGAATGAATATCCGGGATCCGCATTCTGACTTTTTCCAAGAAGGTCTCTGTGCCTTATGGAATGCTTATGATTCCTACAAACCAGAGAAAGGTACGATGGGAACGTACTTCAATTTCATGATACGCAACCGACTCATCGACCTTGTACGAAAAGAAACGCGTGTAAGAAAAAATGATGGAGAAACAGTCAGCGCCACTTCCGTTCTCCTGACAGATGGCAACCACCAGAAGCTCGGTGGCCTTTCTGCCTCATTGCCTGGCAAGACTCAAGACATTGTACTTCATGACCCGACACTTTGGCAGAAACTTAAGCTGAATCTTACTGCCAACCAATGGACATGGGTCCGCTGCTTCATCGTCGAACAAATGAGCATCTCTGACATAGCAAGACAAGAGAAAACGACCGTGGACGCTGTTAAAGGATGGGCTCGCCAGACACGCAGGAAACTCCGAGATGATCGCTTCCGAGCCAAAATCGGTTGGGAAGTATAGCAATACGAAAAAGGGTGTCCCATAAGTCAAATTAGACTTATGGGACACCCTTTTTTGTGTGCTCATTTATTTAATTTCGGTAAAATGAGCACACCTGCCAAAGCCCCTAGATTGATGATCAACGCAAACAAATCCAGATCAAAAACCACATTGTACAGCATAGTTGCAATGAGAAATACAATTAGCAGATAGTACAAGATTCGTCTCAACAGTTTGTCTTCCTTTATAAAAGATCCAAATGAATTCGATAATACAGTTTACTCCGATTTGGAAAAATTAACAAGACTGTTTTCACTTAAACGGGTTGTAGAAACGGGAACCGTCATGGAAAGTTATAACCATGGCTGCAACAAACAGAACGACTGTTATTAAAATTGCCCACATATCTGCCTTCTTAAACGGTTTCTCACTATACCAGCTGCGGCGTTTCTTCTTACCAAATCCTCGCAATTCCATCGCATTGCTAATTGTCTCTATGCGATCCAGACTCGACATGATGAGCGGCATAATAATAGCTACCGCATTTTTTAGCCGACGTCCAAATTTCTCGTTGCGGGATAAATCGATTCCGCGTGCCTGCTGAGCTTTCGAAATCGTCTTGTAGTCTCGCTGAATATCAGGAATGTAGCGAAACGCCAGGGATACAGCATAGCTGATTTTGTAACTGACACCAATTCGGCTGAGCGATGCAGCAAACTCACTCGGATGTGTCGTCACAATAAACAGAAGTGCAGCCGGAATGACTACAAAGTACTTCAATGTCACATTCAGCTGATAGAAAATCTGTTCCCAAGTTACGTTATAGCGCCCCCAAATATGGAAGAGTTCATGACTCGTCCCATATATCTCAACGCCCTGACGCGGTGAAAAAATATAAATAGCTACGTTATTCAAGAGCAGGAAAAACAAAATAAATAGCAAGACAAATGCAATTTCCCGCAACTGAATCTGTGAAACTTTGAAAATGATCAGGCTGCCGATCAGCATGACAAACAGGATGCGTGTATCATAAGTGAGCATTGCTGCTGTCGACCAGAACAGGAAGATGATCAGCTTAGTCGCACCGGAAAGCCTGTGCAATGGTGATTCTCTCTCAATATATGAAAGCATCTCTACCGCCATGCTGCTCGCACCTCCCTGTCATAAGCAATGAATTTTCTTGTGAATTCTTGTGGATTCCATATGCCCGCCCTCTCGGCAAGCGTACCTAGTGATGTCTTTGCCAGATGTGCTTCCCGAACAATATTCGGATCAGCGAGTATATCAACTGCTGGCGCGTCGGCAAGAATTCTCCCATCACCAATTACAACTGCTCGCTTTGTATATTCGAGCATGAGATGCATATCATGGGTCACCATAAGAATCGTAATACCTCTCTTATTCAACTGTTCCAGGAAATCCATCATTTCTGTATAATGGCGGAAATCTTGCCCCGCAGTCGGCTCATCCAGGATGATCAACTCTGGCTCGAGGACAAGAATGGACGCAATCGTAACACGCTTCTTCTGTCCGAAGCTAAGAGCGGAAATTGGCCAGTTGCGGAACGGGTATAGACCGCAAATCCGCAGTGTCTCTTCTACGCGCTCACGGATTTCCTCTTCCGGTACTCCGCGCATGACAAGACCAAATGCAACTTCATCATAGATCATATGCTTGCTGATCATATGGTTCGGATTTTGCATAACGAGTCCGACTTTTCGCGCCCTCATGGCAATTGTGTCTTCTGTAGCATCTTCACCATTAATGAAAATCCGTCCAGTTGTCGGCTTTTCAAGACCTGATATTAGCTTCGTAAGGGTAGACTTGCCAGCACCGTTCCTGCCGACAATGCTCGTCATCTCACCCTTATGAACCGTCAGATCAATCCCTTTTATCGTAAGCTTTTCGGAACTATATCCAAAAGTTACATCCTTCAGTTCAAGGAGCATTTCGCTTAATTTTTCAGGCTTTTCATCTGGAAGTGTAGCAAGCCATCCTTGCAGTTCCTCACTGCATGCCTGGACATTGAATGATTCAAGCCGATCCGGGTGCATCTCACTCGTAATATCACATCCCGCATACTGACACGCTTGCAAATAAAGCGGCTTTCGTATTGAAGCACGTTCCAACACATCTGTTGCAAGCAAATCTGCCGGGGAGCCATCCGCAAGTATTTTTCCTTCGTTCACGACGACAAGTCTGTCCACATCCCCATGCAGCACGTCCTCAATTCGGTGTTCAATGATGACGACCGTCTTCCCTGTTTCCTTGCATATACGGGAAATCAGTTCAATTGCCTGTTTGCCTGTTGCTGGGTCCAAATTCGCAAGCGGTTCATCGAAAAGAAGAATATCCCCGTCCCCCACGAGCACACCAGCGAGTGAGACACGCTGTTTCTGACCGCCAGACAACTCATGAAGCCCATGATGCAGATGCGTGTCAACATCGACAAGCTTGGCTGTCCTGGCGACAATATCTTTCATCTCCGCTTGCTCCAATTGGTCATTCTCAAGGCTGAACGCAATGTCTTCCCCAACAGAAAGACCGATGAACTGTCCGTCCGTATCCTGGAGAACTGTCCCTGTCATCTGTCCGATAGAGAAGATGTCTAAGTCCCGTGTTTCTTTGCCATGGATTTTCAAACTGCCAGTCATGTCGCCTTTATAGGAAAATGGAATCAGCCCATTAATCGCATGACCGATTGTGCTCTTGCCAGAACCGGATGGACCGGCAATCAGCACAATCTCACCTTCATGGATCGTTAAATTGATATCATGCAATGTCGGTTCCTTCTGGCTTCTGTATTTAAATGTGAAATTTTCAAAGGAAATAACCGGCTTCTTCATATAATTGGCTCCCTGTTAAGCAGATGCTCCATGATCAAGATAACGTTATTGACCAGTTGCACTTACCTTGATGATTCAAATGAAAAACTTCTATTCTCTCGATAATGAACCGCTCTTGCTGCGTGTTTTTGCATATGCTGCTATTAGAATTGTTCCAAGAATACCGACTGTGACGATGTTGGAAATTCCTGCGATGATGCCTTGTGTGAATACCTTATTAGCAGGTTCAGCGTAGATGATGACATCCAGTGTCGGAGCAATAAGTCCCCAGGCAACTGCCTGCACGACAGCTTGAATGATATTGAAATAAATAATTGATGATTTCGTAAAAATACCTTCTTCCGGATTGATACTTCTTCTGAATACAGAGGCACCCAACCCGATGAACAGCCCGACAAAAGCTGAAGTGATTACCCAGCTCCACCATATCGAACCATAGAATACTGCATCTTTCAATGCATGACCAATCAACCCGATGAGCAAACCAGCTACAGGACCGAATACAACAGACATCAAAGCTAGAAATGCATAAGCTGTCTCTACAGATGTGTTCGGAATCCCTGTCGGAATAGCAGCAAATCGGCCGAGAATAACGAACACGGCCGAGCCTATTCCAATTGCAACGATTGTTTTAATGGATAGAACTTTGTTTTTTCTCATATTCCCTTACCTTCTCTCTCTGTAATTTTAACTGTAGATTACTTTTGGTGCACGGCGAACTGCGATGCGCCAGCTTGCTCCCGTACCGATTCGATATGCGTCAGCGAAGGAGCCCTGGTTAATAGCTACGCCAAGCTTATCAAGTGAATTCACATATAGGAGCGGCTCGCCAAGTCGGCTGTCAGCAAAAGAGCGGCCGAACGTCATAATATTTTTGTAAACTTGCTGATTGCCATTGGAAATTGTCACTTCCAAAGCGTCACCGTACTTGATTCCTGCTTTCAGGAACAGTTCACGTTCAATATTCGTCCACAGGTTGCCGAAGCGTACATCAAGGATATCGACATTACCATGGACAACGCCAGCACCATCAAGCTGCGGCTGTTCATGCTCAAGTTCGACAATATCATCTACGTTCAATTCGCGGCCGACTTCCTCGAAACTGATGATACCAGAGGCAAGTCTTGCTCCTGTATAGGCGTAGACATCACGGCCATGGAATGTGTAGGAATCTCCAGACCTCGGCAATCTGTTCACTTTCTCATCGATTTCTCTTACAGCTACAATGCCGATGTTCTGTTTAATATGTGTGAGAGTTCCATTATCCGGTGTTACGATGTACTGGTTCTCACTCGTCTTAGCCACAACGCTCAATCTGTCAGTTCCGACACCCGGATCGACAACGGAACAGAATACCGTTTCTTCTGGCCAGTAAGAGATTGTCTGGTAAAGGCGGTAGGAGCCTTCCCAGATGTTGAATTGTGGAATTTCATGTGTCAAGTTGAAGATAGGAAGCTGGGGATTGACCGAAATGGCCACACCATGCATCGCGCTTACCGCCCCGTCACAAAGTCCGAAGTCTGTCTGAAGTACCAAGTTTTTGCTCATGTGTAAAACCTCCGTATGATAGTAGGATTAGGATATGATAAATGTATGAAAATCAGTACCAGCTGCGCGCGTTCAGCCGCTACTGTTTCCAGCTTGGTGTTGGATATCGTCAGGCATGACGGACAATTGGTCAAATCAAAAACCGCGCCCCATGCCGAATATCCACTCGGCAAGGACGCGGTTGTATATGCGTGGTACCACCTTGCTTCACCATACTGTTCACACAATATGGTCTCATTAAGTACGCAGGTGCATCAATGCCCTGTTATACTCATGGCGTTGGTAACGAGCGCCAAATCTCGGCAATACCTAAAGGATTCTCATCCATTCAGCATGCAACTCGGGGGCCATTTTTCAGATTGTCATTTTTACTCCTTTTCAGCTGCCGGAGCTCTCTATTCAAAAAATGATTCAACCTTACTTTTTCCCGTCATCGTCTTTAAATGATTTGTCAAAACATTTCGTTTGTTACGAAACGTTAATCAGATTATATTACCCTTCCAAATAAAAGGCAAGACCTTTTTCTCATTTTTCTTTCAAAATCGACAATTAATGACCTTCTACCTCATTGACATGCTTGACATGTTCGTAATTCCAGACAATCAAAATGACTGAAAGAATGACGAAAACCCCACTGAAAATAAAAGGCACATGCGGGTTATACACCTCTGCAAGTTTGCCCGCTGTAAATGGAGCAATTGCTCCGCCAAGGAATCGAAGGAAGCTATATGCGGCAGACGCCGTGCTTCGTTCCACAGGTGCTGCATTCATAACAGCAGTCGTGATAAGTGTATTGTTATTTCCAAGGAACGCACCAGCTAGGATGACACAGACGATGATCAGGGACTGGTTCGATGTCCAAATACCCATTGCGAACAAAGTCAGTGCAAACAGAATGAGCATGACGCACATAGATGCAATTGTACCGAACTTGTTGCTGAGTCTCGGTGCCATTACGACCGATGTAAATGCAAGCAGCAGCCCCCAGCCGAGGAAGACATATCCGAGTCCGTGCTCGTCCAAGCCAAGTACAAATGGTGTATACGCAAGCAATGTAAAGAAACCGAAGTTATACAATGCTGCTCCAAGTCCAAAAATAAGTAGGGACCGATGCTTCAAAGCGCGGAACGGATCAAGTATAGAAGTTTTTTTAACAGGTGCAACTGAAGGATTCGCCTTTTTACCATCAGAAGGCATTAGGAAAACAATCGCAAAGAAAGCGATCACCATCAAGACTGCCACACCGAAGAAAGGACCTCTCCATGAAATCGCACCGAGCCAACCACCTACGAGCGGGCCTACCGAAATCCCAAGACCGACTGCTGCTTCATAAAGGATGACTGCTTTTGCAGGACCGCCTGATGAAAGTGAAACGATTGCAGTTAGTGCTGTTGCCACGAAGAGCGCATTACCGAGACCCCAGCCGCCCCTCAGACCGACAAGTGTCCACACATCGCCCGATGCACCGCCAAGAGCGGAGAAAAGAGCTATAACGACAATGCCTGAAAGCAATGTTTTCTTAATACCAATACGGGAAGATACTGCCCCAGTAATGATCATGGCAAGAGCCATTACCGCATTGTAACTTGTGAAAAGCAATGTTACTTCACTTGGTGTTGCATCAAGTTTGCTTGCAATCGCAGGCAAAATAGGATCGACAAGACCGATTCCCATGAACGAGATGATTCCCGCAAAAAAGACCGCCCATACTGCACGCGGCTGTTTCAATAAGCTACTGCCGTTTTCCAGTTCGGCAGCCGCATCCAAAGGTGTTGCATTCTTAGTTGTAGTTTTCATACACAAGGTCCTTTCATTATTGAATAAAGTATGGAGTCTAAGCGTTCGGCTCCAAAAGAAAAACCGCTTATGAGGCGGCTTTATAATAACTTTTCAAAAGTATTGCGAATAACGTCTCCGCGGCTGATGATTCCGACAAGCTTGCCATGTTCTGTAACAGGGAGTTTCTTAATCTGTTTCTTTCCGAGAACTGCAGCGACATCCTCAGCCTCTGCCTCAGCATCAATTGTGATGATTTTGCGCTTTGTAATCGAGTGGACATCGAGATCAAGCACTTCCTGTGCCCGTTCGGAGAAGCTTCTATCATCCGCTGAAATAACCCCTACAGATAGGATTGAATCGATGATGATATCCTGGTGTTTGCCAATATAGCGCATGATGTCCCCATCACTTATATAGCCACACAGTTCGCCATTTTCCTTTACTACAGGCAAACCACTAATTCGGTGAGAGATGAAATGTCTTACTACATCCCTTACAGTTGCGTGCTCCCCTACAAAGTAGACATCTTTAATCATCATATCTTTCGCTCTCATCGTTACCGCCATCCTCTCTGGGAATAAAAAGTGAAAAATGCTATACTTGTATTATACAACCTTATTGACCATACTTCAATTGAAAATGGTAAAGGAGTGACCTTGTTTTGGATAAAAAATTCGAGGATTTGCAGTTGGAACTCGCTTCTCTTGTACGCTATATAACCTCACTGACTCCAAGCCAAACCGGCAGGATGCTGGACCGTTCCGGATTTCTCATCCTACAACATATTGATTCAAAAGGAACCGCCAGCATTAAAGAGCTCGCAACTTATTTCAAACTTGATATATCAACCATGAGCCGGCAAGTCCGTAGCCTTGAACAAAAGGATTACCTCGCCCGTCGCCCAAATCCTTCTGATAAGCGGGCTCATTTTCTCACTGTGACAAGCTCAGGCAAGGAGCAGCTGAACGCCTATCGTACTTTAAAGTCCAAACGGATTCAGCAGCTTTTCGGCGAGTGGGACGAAGAAAGCCTTAAGCAATTCACGAGACTGCTTCAGAGAGCAAATGAAGAATTCCGAGAAAATAATTGGGAAGAATAGCTGAATCGCATTACTTATAACCAACTGCAATTCGCATACACTACTCTATATATGCCTTTTATAATTATTTGTATTTTGGCTTTCCCTCATTCGGGGAATATATGTTGTTGGACAGGCAGTTACAATCTTTGAATGGAGGCTGATTGAATGAAGAAACTTGTCGTTGTAGGCGGCGGATATGGTGGACTAAATATTGTCGCCAATATCCTGCATAGCACGTTTCCGGAAGATATTGAAATCACTATGATCGACCGCAACCCGTATCATGCGCTTAAAACAGAATTCTACGCTACTGCTGCCGGGACAAAAGCGGACGTAGATGTTCGATTGCAATTCCCTAAGGATAAGCGGGTCAAATATGTTTTCGGAGAAGTGACAAAGATCGATACAGAGAATGAGCAAATATTGTTAGAAGGAGATCAGCCGGAGATACCTTATGATACACTTGTTGTCGCACTCGGCTGTGAAGACGCCTATCACGGTGTACCTGGCGCCAAGGAGTATGGAAAAAGCGTCCAAACTATTCAACAGGCCCGCGAAACAGCACTCGCTGTCGGAAACACGCCAGGTGGAGGCATCATCGGCATTGTCGGCGGCGGCCTAAGTGGTATTGAGACTGCGGCTGAAATCCGTGAAAGCCGTCCTGATCTGCGCATACGTCTATTTGACCGCAATGAATCTGTACTGCGTCCTTTCCATGACAAGGTTCGGAACTACGTTGAAGAATGGTTTGCCAAAAACGAAGTCGAAGTTATTCACCATTGCCAAATAGAAGAAGTGACCCCAGAAGGAATTATTAACAAAGGCAAACTTATCCCGACAAATGTCACAATCTGGACAGCTGGTGTCCAGCCGAGCGCTGTTGTCCGTGACCTTCCATATGAGAAGGACAAATACGACAAAATCATCGTTAATGAGTACTACCAAGTACCAGAAGCTACGAATGTCTATGTAGTCGGGGACTGTGCGGCGTCAGAATTTTCTCCAAGCGGCCAGCTTGCGCGTCAACAAGGACAGCAGATTGCCGAAATCCTCCTCGCTATCATGAATGGCAAGGAACCGCGCAAGCCGAAGCCAATCAAGCTCAAAGGGACACTCGGATCACTCGGGAAAAATGAAGGCTTCGGCAACATGATGGAAAAGCCGATGACAGGATGGCTGCCGCGTCTTGCTAAAACCGGTGTGCTATGGATTAACAAACGACACTAAACTTGTGTTTTCCTCCTTTGCATGCCTATACTTCTTAAACAAAAGAAAAGTGAGCGGGGAGATTACATGGAACTTCAAGTAAATGACTGGATCAGCTTAAAAACACTTGAACCACTTGATGATGAAGCGTTGTTTCTAGAAACAGACAAATCACGGAATCATTTGCGAAAATGGCTCCCATGGCTTGATGGAATACAGAATGTCTCCGATTCAAGGCAGTTCATCGAGTACAGCATACAACTGCACGATCAGCGGAAAGCAATGATTTTTGGTATTTTTGCAGATGGGCAGCTCGCCGGCACAATCAGTTTCAATCAAATTGACTGGCAAAATCGTATTGGGCATATTGGTTACTGGCTCTCTTCTACCTACACTGGCCAAGGCATCATGACTGAGGCCGTCCGTCGTCTAGTCAATTATGGGTTTGATGACTTGGCCCTGAATCGAATGGAAATTCGCTGTGCGACGGAGAATAATAAAAGCCGCCATATACCGGAGCGGCTCGGTTTCACTGAAGAAGGCCAGGTCCGGGAAGGCGAATGGCTCTATGACCACTTCGTCGACCACGCAATTTACGGTATGCTGAGCCGTGATTGGGCAGACAAGTAAAACAATAATTAGATTTAAAAGAGGCAGAGACATTTGCCCTGCGAGGGAAAATGTCCTGCCTCTTTTAATTTTGTCTATTTGTATGATTGTTTGCTCTAGGCAAATCGCTCATTAGTGGATACACTAGACACTGGAGGTGATTCACATGTCTCTCTCAATGACAGAAAATGAAATCACACTGGCCATCATCCAGGCTTTAAAAGAAGGAAAAAGAAAACAATTCCAGGACATTCTGGAGGAACTGCATCCCTATGATATTGCTAGGCAATATGAACATTTGCCGAATAAGCATAAGAATAAATTCCTCGTTTTCCTCACAATTGAACAGCTTACAGACCTGATTCAAGAGCTCGAGACAGAAGACCAGCTTGAAGTCATTCAGAAAATGGGCATTGAGAAATCGTCCAAAGTACTCGATATGATGGAAAATGATGATCTAGCTTCCCTACTGACAGACCTTGACCCTGAACAAATTGAGGAACTGCTCGGCGAAATGAAGCAGGAAGAATCCGCCGTTGTCCAGAACATGATGACCTACCCGCCAGAAACTGCCGGACGTGTCATGAACAACCGTTATGTGTGGATTCCGAAATACTATACAATTCGCGAAGCCATTGCCAAGCTGAAACATTTCGCTGAGATTGCCCAGTATTTGAACTATCTGTACGTAATTGATGATGAAAAGAAACTCGTAGGTGTTATTTCATATAAAGATCTGCTCCTTGGAAGCATCGATGACCGTATTGAAGATGTCATGTTCAATCGTGTCGTCAAAGCAGATGTGCTCACAGACCAGGAAGAAGTCGCCAAGCTCATTAGCCGCTATAATTTCGTCTCCTTGCCGATTGTCCAAGAGGACGATACGCTTGTCGGTGTCGTGACAGTCGATGATGTTATCGATATTTTCATCCAGGAAGCGAATGAAGATATTGAAAAGCTTTCCGCCAGTGGTAAATCAATAGACTTCAAAACGAATCCGTTCGTAGCCGCATACAGGCGTCTCCCATGGCTTATCCTGCTCTTATTCATCGGACTCGTTTCCGGCAGCATCATATCTAATTTTGAAGATACATTGCAATCCGTCGTTGCTCTCGCATTCTTCATGCCGCTCATTGCTGGTATGACCGGAAATACCGGAACCCAGTCCCTCGCTGTTGTTGTGCGCGGACTCGTTTCAGAAGACTTGGAATTCAAGCAGGTATTGAAGCTGATTGTACGTGAACTATGGGTCGGTATTATCATCGGAATCACGTGCAGCATTCTCATCGCCATCATCGCCTTTGTATGGCGCGGCAGTTTCCCGCTCGGACTTGTTGTCGGCAGCTCCCTTCTTCTGACGCTAATTATCGGGACACTTGCCGGTACAATCATTCCGCTCGTTTTGTACAAATTCAAAATTGATCCCGCTGTTGCTTCTGGCCCGCTCATTACAACGATCAACGATATTTTGTCCTTGTTGATTTACTTCGGCATTGCGACAGCGTTCATTTCGAAGCTGACGTAGTTGTTTTATAACTATCGCTCCACTTGCGACAGAATCGTATTCCCATTAGAAAAACCCGGACTTACTCAAGTCCGGGTTTTTTCCATTGCTGCCTCCGCTTCGCTCACTGCTTGAATAAGCGCTTCTGCCTTCAACAGCATTTCTTCATATTCTTCTTCTGCATCAGACAGCATCGTGATTGCTCCGCCTACTCCTATGGAAATCTCATTGCCCTGCTGAACGATTGTACGAATGACAATGTTCAAATCAGCTGTTCCATTAAGTCCTAGGAAACCGATGGACCCTGAATAGATGCCACGCGGGCGTCCCTCGACTTCATCAATGATCTGCATGCTTCGTTTCTTCGGAGCTCCTGTCATTGAACCGCCGGCAAAAGCTGAACGGACAAGTTCTGCAACAGAAATTTCTTTACGCAGTTTGCCCGCAATTGTAGAAACGAGCTGATGCACTGTTTCATATGTTTCTACATCCATCAGTTTCGGCACATGAACACTGCCAATTTCACATACAAGACCGAGGTCATTCCGCAGCAAATCGACAATCATCAGATTCTCTGCACGGTTTTTCTCACTGTTACGCAATTCTTCCAATAGTGCATGGTCAGATTCCATATCATCCCCGCGGCGAATCGTCCCTTTAATCGGCTTTGCTGTAACATTACGGTCACGTTCCACTTTGAGAAAACGTTCCGGTGAGGAAGACAGCACATGAACATCTTCAAGCGCTAAGTACGCTGAATATGGTGCCGGGTTCCGTCGGCGCAAATATCGGTAAAGCGCAAAAGGTTCAAGGCCTGTCCGTGCTGTAATTTCATTTGTCAGCGTAATTTCATAAGTCTCTCCGTCAATGATTTCCTTTCTTATCCGCTCAATATCTGCAACATACTCATCATGGTCGCGGAATAGATCAAAATCAATTTCTCTCACATCTTCTGCACCCTGGACAATCGGAGCTAAGCAATCCAGCTTTTGCAGAGCCTGATCCATTTCCAGTGACCAGCCTGTTTCATGGACTCCTTCAGGCAATAATTCAAGCAAATAAACTGTTTCGTCTTCATGGTCAAAGGCAATCATCCTGTCCGCCAGAATGAAGCACGCATCTGGCATCGAAGAATGGTGCGCATCATCTCCACCGCTTTCCGCCTTCAGTTCATAACCGAAGTAACCACAGAATCCACCATTGAAGTCAAAAGGAAGGTCATCGTTCATCGTACGCAATCTGTGGAGTTCTTTTTCCAAATAAGTGAAAATACTTTCGTTCCGCTTCTCTATCATTCCTTGCCGGTTCACTTCAAGCTCTTTTCCATCTAGTGAATAACGAATGATTTGACCATTCGGCCCATCTCCAGCACCGATGAATGAAAAACGCGCCATTCCAGGCTCTGCACGGCTACTGTCCAGCCAGAATGCGTATGGACGTTCAGCATACATAGCATGGAATACATCCTCAGGCATATGCCAATGATTCATTTTTTTTACATGGACACGCCAATCAGCGTTATTTTCAGAGCCGCTCTCTCCAACTCCATCAGATATCAACTCAGTATTTAAAGAATCCAAGCCTTTTATCTTTCTCGTCAGGCGGGCAAAGTTCTCCAGTATCTGTACACCGAACTCGGTTTCTATCGATTCAGGATGGAACTGTACGCCCCAGATTGGGCGAGTGCGATGCTTCAGCCCCATGATGATGCCATCTTCCGTCCAGGCGGTCTTCTCCAATTCAGCCGGTAACGTTCCCGGATCTACCACAAGAGAATGATAGCGCACAACTCGGAAATCTTGCGGAATACCTGTAAATACATCAGAATCCGCATGCTTCACTTTGCTGCGTCTGCCATGGATTGCTTCTGGCGCGTGAATAACCTTTCCACCGAAGACTTCCGCCATGCCCTGGTGGCCAAGGCAGACACCGAGAACTGGTACTTTCGCGTCTTTCAAAACCCTGGCACAAACGCCAAAGTCAGCTTCATTGCCCGGGTGTCCTGGTCCTGGCGAAATGACGATGTTATCGAAATCAGCTTCATTCAGAGCTTCCCAATCAAGCTTATCGTTTGCAATAACTGTCGGCGGCTCCCCATTGATTCCTGCTAATATTTGAAAAAGATTATATGTGTAAGAGTCATAGTTATCTATTAAAAGTGTTTTCATCGTTGTCCTCCCTCGGCGGGTAAAAAATCAACCTTTTACTATTATAAGCTAGAAAGATAGCCTAACCAAGAAGGAAAAAATCAACAATACGTGTTTTCATCGCTCCATGAACTCAAGGTCGGGCATACGCTTCTTCATATGAGACTTCACTTCCGTATAGATGGTATCACGGTTTGGCAAAATTCCCTTTTTCACCTTGAAAAGCGGTTCAGGTGTCCACTTCCCGTACGTCACCCAAGTCGGCATGAAACGTGGGTGCTCAACCGTTATTCTTCCATCCTTTTTCACAAAATCCCAAGTGAGCATACCGCCAGCCTGTTTGTATACGCCCTTCTGGCCAGAGATGAAATTGCCGAGTGAATGTATGACAAGTGTTCGTCCATTTTTCCCTTTCACCCACTCAACCGGCTGCAGGACATGCGGATGATGTCCGAGCACGACATCCGCACCCGCTTTTGCCGCATAGCAGACAAGGTCTTCCTGCATCTTATTCGGCTCGCGCGCATATTCATCTCCAAAATGAAGGCTTAAAACGACTGCCTCCGCACCCGCTTTTTTCGCTCTTGCAATTTCCCCAGCAATTCGCTTCTTATCAATTAGATTGACGAGGTACGGCTTTCCAGGTGGGACAGACAGTCCGTTTGTTCCATATGTATAAGCTAGAAAAGCGACACGCATCCCGCTACTCGTTTTGAGAATACGCAGTTTCTCCCGATCTCCTTCGTTCCTGTAAGAACCGACATAGGCAACACCGAGCTTTCTCCAGTGATCAGTCGCCCTCATGATTGCCGCTTCTCCTCGGTCGAGCGTGTGGTTATTAGCAAGTGAGACGATGTCCACTCCTGCGTCCGCAACCGCATTACCGACTTCTAACGGACTGTTGAATCGCGGATAAGAACTGAGCCCGAGTGCAGATCCGCCAATCATTGACTCCTGATTAGCAAAAGCAAGATCCGCCTTCCTCAAATAAGGCTTCATTTCTTTTAGAATCGGCTTGAAATCATAGCCATTTCCTTTTTTTGCTGAATTATAGACGACATCGTGAATAAGTATATCACCTACTGCTGAAACAGTTATCCGCTGATCCTTATCGCTATTTTGTTTTACTTTTCTATCTTGAAAAGATGTCATCTGTTTCTTTTCTATCGGTTTGACACCATCAATGATTTCCTTATCACTGCGCTGATCAGCTGCTGCCGCTGTTTTCTCTTCAACATTATAGGTCGTACAACCGGCACAAATGACGAGAAGCAGTATCGTTATAGACAGCATTGTCTTTTGTAACGTTTGCATGCATAGCCTCCTTATAGCTTGATTTCTTCAATCCGCTGAATTTATGGTGTTTCATTTTCTGCTTCCACCTATTATAATTGGTTTTGTTTCGTGCTCAATTGGACGAAATCCAAGCATCTTTCCTGTATATTAGGGAACGATGAAAATATGTACTGCCGAGAGGAGAAGGATAGTTGGAACAGAAGACAATCATCCAATTCAAAGATGTAAGCAAACAATACGACAATGAAACACTCGTGCTCGACAATGTAAGCTTTGAAATCGAGCAGGGGAAATTTTATACATTACTCGGTCCTTCAGGATGCGGTAAAACGACGATTCTCCGCCTAATCGCCGGCTTCACAGAGGCTTCAAGCGGGGAAATTCTGTTCAATGGCAAGAAAATTAACAATCTGCCGCCGAACAAGCGTCTTGTCAACACTGTTTTCCAGGACTATGCACTATTTCCGCATCTTAATGTATTTGAAAATGTAGCTTTTGGATTGCGCATTCGCAAGGTAAAAGAAAAAGCAATCAAAGAAAAAGTAAAACAGGCCCTCACTTTCGTCAATCTCGCAGGTTATGAAAATCGTGAAATCTCCGAAATGTCGGGTGGCCAGCGACAGCGTGTCGCCATTGCGCGTGCAATCGTGAATGAACCCCAAGTGATTCTCCTTGATGAACCGCTCTCCGCCCTCGACTTGAAACTGCGTACTGCTATGCAATACGAGCTTCGCGAATTACAGAGACGTCTAGGTATCACTTTCATCTTCGTCACACATGATCAGGAAGAAGCACTCGCCATGTCAGATGAGATTTTTGTCCTGAACAAGGGGAAAATCCAGCAGAGTGGTACTCCTAATGACATTTATGACGAGCCGATTAACCGCTTTGTAGCTGACTTCATCGGTGAATCGAACATCGTCAAAGGTACGATGATCCGCGATTTCCTCGTTAGCTTTGCAGGCAAGGAATTCGAATGTGTCGACCAGGGCCTTAACCCGAATGAACCAGTCGAAGTCGTCATCCGCCCGGAAGATATGGAAATCACAACGCCAGAGCGAGGCAAAATTCATGTGACCGTTTCTTCACAGCTATTCCGCGGTGTTCACTATGAACTAATGTGTGTTGATGAAAACAGCAATGAATGGCTCGTCCATTCAACGAAAAAAGCAGCGGTCGGAACGGAAATCGGACTACATTTCGGTTCTGAAGACATCCACGTCATGCGTATTGGTGAGACAGAAGAAGAATTTGATCGTCGTCTCGAGTCATATGGAGAAGGTGATGCAAGTGCAGAATAGCCGCGTTACGAAACTTGTTTATGCGCTCCCCTACTACTTGTGGATCCTTCTATTCGTAGCACTTCCGATCGCGCTGATTGTCTACTATTCATTTTTTGACATTCATGGCAATCTGACATTGCATAACTACGAGAAGTTCTTCACTCCGGTTTACCTGAAACTGACACTCAGTTCTTTCTGGTACGCCTTTCTCATTACAATTGTCAGTTTGACCATTGCCTATCCGGTTGCCTATCTTCTGACAAAAACACGCAATAGCCAGATTTGGCTCCTATTGATCATTGCGCCATCTTGGATCAATCTTCTGCTGAAGGCATATGCATTCATTGGAATCTTCAGCACATACGGTATGGCGAACAGTTTCCTTGAAACAATCGGTATTGGCACGAAGCAGATTCTGTTTACGGATTTTAGCTTCATCTTTGTATCGGTTTATATCTTCATTCCGTTTATGATTTTGCCGATTTTCAATGCTTTAAATGAACTGAATCCTACTTTCCTTGAAGCAGCCCAGGACATGGGTGCATCGAAGTGGACCGCTTTCTGGCGTGTCATTTTCCCATTGACGATTGATGGCGTGAAGTCTGGATGCCAAGTTGTCTTCATCCCGGCGCTCTCACTCTTCATGCTGACTCGACTGATTGCCGGGAACCGTGTCATCACACTCGGTACAGCGATCGAGGAGCATTTTCTCGTCACACAGGACTGGGGTATGGGGTCAACAATTGCAGTATTCCTAATTATCATCATGTTCCTGTTCATGATTGTGACCGGCAGCCGGAACAGAAAGCGGGGTGCCTAAGATGAAAGATAAGATTAATTGGCCAGGGCGCCTGTTCCTCATTGTCATCTTTGCGATTTTGTATTTGCCGATCTTCTATTTAATTTTCTATTCATTCAATAGCGGCGGCAAAATGTATCATTTTCAGGGCTTCACACTCGAATTTTATAAAGAACTTTTCCAAAATACGAGATTGCTTATCATCGTTCTGAATACACTGATTGTTGCATTGCTCTCCGCCCTAGTCTCGACAATCATTGGTGTAATGGGAGCTCTAGCAATTCATCAGATGCGCAAAAAGAGCAAAAACTCGGTTCTTGGATTGAACAATGTGCTGATTGTTAGTCCCGATGTCATCATCGGTGCTTCTTTCCTAATTTTGTTCACAACAGCAGGTCTCAAGCTCGGTTTCTATTCGGTTCTTCTATCGCATATTGCATTTAGCATTCCGATCGTCGTTCTGATGGTGTTGCCAAAGCTTGGCGAAATGAGCCCTTCATTGATCGATGCGGCACGTGACCTTGGCGCAAGTCCTTGGGGTGTCCTTTCAAAAGTGACATTGCCATTCATTGCCCCTGGCATACTCGCTGGTTTCTTCATGGCATTGACTTACTCACTAGATGATTTTGCTGTTACCTTCTTTGTCACAGGGAATGGCTTCAGCACGCTTAGTGTCGAAATCTACTCCATGGCACGCCAAGGTGTCTCTCTGACGATCAATGCGCTATCAGCTGTCCTGTTCCTCGTCACGATGCTCGTCGTCGCTGCTTACTATGCAGTAGCCGGCCGCAAGAAAATTCGCGTCGGAGGGAGAAAGTAAATGAAAAAACTTACTCAGGCAATGGTCGCTGTTATCATCGCATGCGCTGTGCTTGGCATTGCCATCTACAAACTCAACCACGCACAAGGGTATGCTGGAAAGAACACATTGAGCCTTTACAATTGGGGTGATTATATAGATGAAAGTTTGCTGAAGGACTTCCAGAAGCAGACTGGCATCAAAGTTGTCCTCGAAACCTTTGATTCAAATGAAGCGATGCTTACGAAGATCCAGCAAGGCGGCAGCAATTATGATATCGCTGTCCCGTCAGAATATATGGTGAACAAGATGGCCGAGGATAACTTGCTCATCCCTCTTGATAAATCCAAGATTCCGAACTTCAAGAACTTGGACAGCCGATTCCTGAACTTGCCTTTCGATCCGGGCAATAAATATTCAATTCCTTATTTCTGGGGCACTGTCGGCATCGCCTACAATAAGAAGATGCTGCCCGATAAAAACTTCAATAGTTGGGAGGATCTTTGGGATCCTGCTCTAAAGAATGATATTTTGTTAACAGACGGTTCTCGGGAAACAATCGGAATGGGCCTGAACGCACTTGGCTATTCATTGAATGACACGAATGAAAAGCATTTGCTTGAAGCGAAAGCGAAACTCGACAAGCTTATGCCAAATGTAAAGGCCATTGTCGGTGATGAAGCGCGGATGCTCCTTGCGAATAATGAAGCTCCTGTCTCCATTTGCTGGTCAGGTGTCGCTTCAGAAATCCTTGATGAAAACCCGGACCTTGACTATGTCGTTCCCAAGGAAGGCTCGAATCTATGGTTCGACAACATCGTCATTCCAAAAACAGCGAAAAATAAAGAAGCTGCTTACAAGTTCATCAATTTCATACTCGATGCGAAGGTAAATGCTCAGAACGCAGAATACGTCACCTATTCCACACCGAATAAGGCAGCATTGAAATATATGCCGAAAGAAATGACAGAAGACAAACGCTTCTATCCGACACCAGAGATGACAAAGAATCTCGAAGTGTACAAAAACCTCGGCAAAGAAAATCTGACACGCTATAACGAACTGTTCCTGCAGTTCAAAATGGCGACAAAATAAATAAATTATCATGAGCACCCGTGCCCCAAGTTACACAAAACTTGAGACATGGGTGCTTTTTAATGCAGAAAACCAACACCCATTTACTTTCAAATAGTAAGGAGATTATTTTATTGACTTCAAATTTCCGGGAGAGTATAATGATTAACCGTGCACAAATAGTTTAGCAGCAAGATATTCATAGACGAAATATTATCTGACAAATTATATTACTGATATTTGGGTAATAATGCATATAGGACAATATTTGAAGGGGGCCGGAAAATTGGAGCTTCATGACATGCTTGAAATGGAAAGCGAACTGCGCAAGATCGCCCAGCGCATTACTCATGAATGGAAATGCCATGTCGGCGGGAAATTCTCGCGTACGGAAGTGCTCGTCATGTATCGGCTTATGACTGAAGGAAGACAGCGAGCCTCTCAACTTGCCGAATGTCTTTCCATCACAACAGGCGGACTGACAGGCATTACCGATCGGCTCGTCCAAGGCGGCTATATTGAACGCAAGCGCGATACCGAGGATCGTCGTGTCGTCTATCTCAGTATTGCTGAACCTGGCAAACAAGAGCTTTATAAAATGCGAGAAGCACGGGAAACATTCGTACACAACGTGTTTAAAGACTTTACAACAGATGAGCTTGGCCAGTTAAAATTGGTTGCCTCTAAACTCCTCAACAATCTTGACTCCATGAGCCAAGCCAAGGCGCTTGACTGATTCTATTTAACTGCAAACTAGAAAAAACATAAGGAGATGAATGAATTTATGACAGAAACAGCACCGGCGGCACAATCAGCCAACATTCGCAAAGGGCCGATTCTTACAGTCATCCTGCTCGGCGCTTTTGTTTCGCTGCTGAACCAGACGCTGATGAACGTAGCCCTTCCTTCCATCATGACAGATTTGAACATTGGTGAGAGTACTGCCCAATGGATTACAACGGGCTTCATGCTCGTAAACGGTGTACTTATCCCGATTACTGCCTTCCTCATGGAAAAGTTCTCGACCAGACAGCTATTCATCACAGCGATCACCCTATTCACAATCGGAACACTCATTTGTGGTATTGCACCTGACTTCCTCACTTTGATGACCGGCCGTGTCATTCAGGCAATTGGAGCTGGCATCATCATGCCACTTCTGACGACTGTTGTCCTCGCACTCTTCCCTGTTGAGAAACGCGGCGGCGCAATGGGTCTAATTGGTATTGCAATGATCTTTGCACCAGCAGTTGGCCCGACACTATCCGGATTCATTGTCGAAAACTATACTTGGAGAGTCCTGTTCTATACGATTCTTCCAATTGCTATTATCGATATCATCATCGCGGTGATATTCTTGCGAAACGTAACAGAACGCAAATCACCTAAAATTGATGTTTTGGCAGTTATCCTTTCCACTGTCGGTTTTGGTGGTATTCTTTATGGTTCAAGTACAGCTGGTTCACATGGCTGGACGAGTGCAAAAGTGCTTGTAACGATTATCATCGGTTTTATCAGTTTGGCGCTCTTCGTCATTCGCGAATTGAGATCAGAACGTCCGATGTTGGACTTCCGTGTTTTCAAAAGCGGTATCTTCTCTCTGACAACCGTCATTAACGTTGCATTGACTGTTGCCATGTTCGCACCGATGCTCCTTATTCCGCTCTATTTGCAAAATGTGCTTGGTATCAGCCCGCTCCATTCTGGACTAATGCTCATGCCAGGAGCAGTTGTGATGGGGATCATGTCGCCAATTACAGGTAAGGCATTTGATAAAATCGGTGCCCGTCCGCTTGCCATCTTAGGTCTTGCGATTACAACTGTAACAACATATATGCTGACACAGTTGACTGATCATACGTCTTACGGCTACCTGATTGGTGTATACACTGTTCGCATGTTCGGTATGTCCATGATTATGATGCCGATCATGACAGCAGGTCTTAACCAGCTTCCGCCACGTTTGCACCCTCATGGTACGGCAATGGTGAACACGGTCCGTTCCGTTGCTGGTGCGATTGGTACAGCAGTCCTTGTCACACTCATGACAAATAAAGCGAAAGACAGTATTAAAGACATCATCATTTCGCACAAGTTTAACCCGCAAGATAAAGCAGATATGCTGCATGCTCAGAATCTCGCTATGGTGAACGGAATCAACCATGCCTTCATGGTTTCCGCTGTGTTTGCCGTCATCGCGCTCGTACTTAGCTTCTTTATTAAGCGTGGACGTACACACCAAGATGAGAACACTGAATTCAACAGCAACAAACCAGCAACAAACGAATAAAGGGCACCCCTCCATACAATTTGTTGAATCTGTACGGGGAGTGTTCAAACTAAAAAGGCTAATCCAGAATGCTTCTGGATTAGCCTTTTTTATCTCAATTCTACTGTGAACTGATTAATGCCTTCCTGTACAACGTGAACATTGGCAGGGAATCGAGTATAAACCTGTCTGATTTCTATCGCATAGCGCTGCGCAATCCGATGTGCTTCTTCTTCATTGACATCCTTATCCAGCACAAGCCTGCCGACAGCCCGTCCATTTTCAATCTGGACACGCCCCCCGATTACCGCCGGGTCAGACAGCGTTCTCCATTCAGGACGGCGATTGTTCTTCGTATCATCAGACTCATAGCGATTGTGCATGCCAGCATTAATATTCTGCTGCTGTTTCTGCCGCTGTGATTCGTCCTTGCTCGGATTATCTCCCTGCTGCGAGCAGCCGACTGTGACAAATAGGACCGCACTTAAGCAAATGAACAATATTTTCTTCATGAATGATACCTCCCGGATACAAGCAAGTGAACCTATTATTTCCTTGCTCCAGGAGATTATTCATGCAACACGGCGTTTATCTTTATGATTCACGCTCCAAATTTCTCTTCACTTTCTTCAGTAGGTCGGGCTGATTCGTGAACATGCCATCAGCACCCCATTCAATCAGCCGTATCATGTCCGATTCGTCATTGACTGTATAGGGATGGACAAGCAACCCGGCCTTGCGCACTTTCTGGATATAGGGTTTGTCAATCATGCGGTAGTCCATGCCGATGCCATCAGCATATCCCTTGATTTCAGAAAGAGCTTGATCACTTATTTTGGCAGGCTCTCGATAGGAAATCAGCTGAATAAGGGGAAGATCCGGGTCTTTTTCGTGGATGTTCTGAAGACTTTTTTTGCTGAAAGATTGAACAATAATTCTTGGTACACCATGCTCTTCTTCCTGAAGCTGATAATTATCAATCAACCTAAGGAGCTCTTCTTCCATTCCTGGATAGAGGTTTGGTGATTTCGTTTCTATGTAGTAATTAGCTTTCTTGCCATAACGCTGAAAAATTTCTTCTAAAGTTGGCACTTTTAAACCTTCATACATTAATTTCGACTCATCAGAATGAGTTTCATTAAACCAGGAACCGGCGTCCAGCTTCTTGATTTGAGCCAATGTCATGTCTTTCACCTTGCCTGTCCCGTTCGTTGTCCTATCAACAGTTGTATCATGCATAGCGACCAACTTCCCGTCTTTCGTCATCTGCAGATCAATCTCCAGATAATCGGCTTTCACATTTTCAGCCATTTCATAAGACGCAAAAGTATGTTCCGGTGCATAGGCAGAGGCACCTCGATGGGAAATTGCGAATACCGGACTTGCCTTTTCTTCATCTTTCGCCACATGCTCTTGTGACGGTGAAGGGTCTATCTTCTCATTGGAACATCCTCCAAGCAACAGTGCAAAACATGCACCTGCCAGCACTCCTCTCACAATCATATATTACCTCCTCTCTCATTTAAGATGCGCAAAAAAATGTTCTTCTTAAGACCCAACCTTCATTATCTCAGAATTGTATAGAAACCACAAAGAGCAAATTCAAAGAAAAATACAAAAAGCCTTGCAGACAATGTGAGCTGCAAGGCTTCTGGATGTAAATTACTTTTCTTCATTTTCAGATACTGCATCGCCCCACTGAGTTACGCCAGAACGATGTTTCTGATCGAGCACAGACTTGCTGAAATGCGGATCTTTTCCAGCTTTGCGCTGTTTCGTATAGTCTTTTAGAACTCTAATAGCAATTGGGGACAAGCAGACAATCGCATACAGGTTGATCAAAGCCATGATCGCCATTGTAAAGTCAGCAAGGTCCCAGACAACATCAAACGATGCAACTGCTCCGAACATGACCATAAGCAGTACGACAATACGGTAGATAAACATGCCAACCTTGCTTTCGCGAATATAGGAGATGTTGCTTTCTCCATAGTAATAGTTCCCAAGAACAGAACTATAAGCAAATAGCAAAATAGCTATAGCTACAAATAAACCGGACCAACTGCCGATATGATGTGCAAATGCATTCTGTGTAATTTGGATTCCTTCCAATTTTTTTCCTTCGTAACCACCTGCTGTCAGGATGATAAAGCCTGTTGCACTGCAGACGAGAATCGTATCAAAGAAAACACCAAGTGCCTGAATCAGACCTTGCTTGGCCGGATGGGATACATCTGCAGTTGCTGCCGCATTTGGCGCACTACCCATACCAGCTTCATTGGAGAAGAGGCCGCGTTTGATTCCGTACATGATCGCAGCACCAAAACCTCCACCGGCAATTTGCCGGATACCGAACGCATTTTCAAAAATAAGCTTGAACATCGTAGGAATTTCAGTAATGTTCACAACGAGCACATACAGAGCAATCCCGATGTAGAGAATTGCCATGATTGGTACAATCAGCTGCGATACATGAGCGATGCTCTTCAAACCGCCAAAAATAACAAGAGCTGTTAAGACAACAAGAATTCCTGCGATGATCCACTTATTAATGTGATATTCACCACTGAATGCAAGGCTAATGGAATTCGCCTGAACCGAGTTGAACACAAGTCCATAAGTAATTGTAATAACAACCGCGAAAACAACTCCGAGCCAGCGCATATTAAGACCTTTTTCAATATAGTAGGCCGGACCGCCCCGGAAACCATGGCGACCGGATACTTTGAACACCTGAGCCAACGTACTTTCAATAAATCCTGAGGCTGAGCCGATTAATGCAAGAATCCACATCCAGAACAGAGCGCCCGGACCACCTGAAGCAACCGCTGTAGCCACACCTGCAAGATTCCCTGTACCAACCCGTGAAGCAGCACTGATGGCGAAAGCCTGGAAAGCCGTCGTACCTTTCTTCTCCTTCTTGCCTTTTACCGTTTCCTTTTCAAACAGGACACGGAACATTTCAGGCAGCATTCTGAACTGGACGAATTTTGTAGCAAACGTGAACCAAAGTCCAACGCCTATTAGAACTGCAATTAGGACATATGCCCAAATGAAATCACTAATTTTAAAAAGCGTGTCAATGAATTCCATATATTACCTCCACTTTCTCTAGATGACGAAAACTTGCACACAGAAAAATATTATAACGTTCAGAGCTTTCTAACGCCAGGAATTTTACTGGAAATTCAATTCCCTGACTACAGTTATAAGTATCCCCGTTGAGCGGCTGATAAAAACAGTGAGATGTTCAATCCTCGCTTACATTATGTAATTAAGGAACATAATAAGAAAAGCCCTGCAGCATTTTTGCTACAGGGCGGATGGAACATTTTATTATTGTGTTTGCTGGATTGCTGCATTTAGAGCTTCGTTGACCGATGCAAGTGTGTTGAATTGCTTAATTGCACCGTCACTATTGAATTCTGCATTTTTCAGGAAGTTTTCCGCAGCTGATGACTGTTTAGCTTGAGACAGGTTGTTGAAGGTATTATTACCTGCAGCTTTTAGCAAATCAATTGCTTCTGTGTTGGAAGATGTTTTCTTCAAAGTATTGATCTGATCCAAAGCACCTGTATAGCCCGGAATGATTCCAGCTTCAGGATTACCTCCCTCTGCTGGTGTGACCAGAGCTAGCCCTATATCGTCTGGGCTGTTAAAACCACTATCAGGACGTACTTTGAGCAATTCTTCCGCAATATGCAAACGATCCGCTGTTGGCACATTCAAGTACACCGGCAGTGCAAGAGCATCAAGACCTTCTTTCACAGCTGTTGTTGTTGTCGCTTGGTTGATTGTGGTCACGGCCTTATTAGTATTACCGGTTTTATTCAAGCTGGCGATTGCGTCTTGAACTGCTAGCATGCGTTGTGCATTGGTTTCACCCGATAAAGTTTTAAAATTACTGTTATTTTCGCCGAAGTAGAGATCCTTATTTGCCTCATTAACATTCTGTGCACCGAGTGCTTTCAGTGCTGCTATAAGCTTATCTGCAGAGTCGGCATTTTTCACAGCATTAAAGTTCTGAAGGTCGACTTCTGCTTGAATGTCCATTGCAGTACCAAATCCGCCTGAAATATAAACATCTTTATTATTATCAGCGACATTTTTGATCCCTGGGTAAGCCTTAAGAGCAGTAAGCAAAGTATCAGCGTCTCCAGATTGCGCTGCATCCTGGACAGCTTTCACACTATTGGCGCCAGCTTCTGTATTGCCTGCATCAATAGCATTTGCGACATCTTCGGCACTCTTAGCATTTTGCAATTTATTAATATAGATCTTCCCATTAGAAGGAATATATTTATCAAGATCAATGACTGTCTTATCATTCGTATTGACGAGTTCAGCTAATTTCCTTACGTTTGCTTCAAGTGTGTTCGGTGTTGGAGAATTCACAACATCCACTACAGCCAGTTGTTGATCTATTTTCTTGAGAGCAGCAGTTACTTCAGGGCTCAAATTCCCATCAGCATTCGGGGTTGCATATTTGCTGATGAGCACTTTTTTATCTTGTAGCACCGCTTTATCAGAAATGGTATTCAGATTATCACTGGCCTCTGTGACATATGCGTTATTAATTCCATTAATAACCTCTTGAATGCCTTGAGCGTTTTTAACAAGAGCTCCGTCGGCTTTAATTTGATTATCAATGGCGGACTTATAGTTCTTTTCACCGTTGCCTGTCAGCCAATCAAAGTTAACACGCTTGAATGCAGTGTTCTCAAGAGCGTTCTTCAATGCTGTATCATTATTTGCCTTGACTGCCTCTGTGACTTCTTTGGCAAGCGCTTCACTTTTGGCACCGTTTTCGATTTCATCATTGACCTGATTTACCCAGGCTTGGATGCTGGCAACTGTGAGTTGTTCACCCTTTTGATCTGCTTGTGAAATAAAACTCTGCTTTTTCTCGAGATATGCTGCAGCATTTTTTGCTTCTGCACCTGCTATGCCAAGCTTGTCAAACGCATTATTGAGAGCAAGCTGGCTATCGGCATCTCTGAATTTCTGTACATTCGCCGCTAGCTCAAAGTTATACTCTTTTCCACCAACTGACCAGACACCTTCCAGCTTGTCTACCGGATTTATAAATTTGAATGTCGCCTCTGTATCGCCTGCCGCAATTGTAACTGGTTTAACCGCTATGCGATTAGCTTTATTATCAAGGACTGTAAGCTGTTCATCAAAGCGGTCTTTATTTACAGGTTCAAACGTTACTGTTACACCGTTCCCATCAATCTTTTTGATATTCTTAACTGCAACGCCCTCTTCTGCCACAACAACTTTGACTGTAACTTCTTTCGCTACGTTACCTGCCGCATCTTTTGCATTGTAAGTGACTGTATATGTTCCCGGTTTCTTCGTGTCAATTTTATCTATTTCATTGCCTTTTGGGTCCTTTATAACTGTATTGATTTTTAAGTTTTGATCTTTATTATCAGACACTGTCACATTAGGCAATTTCAGTTCTTCACCGTACTTCACATTGACTGTCTGATCGCCTTTAATGCTTATCACAGGAGCTTCCTTGTCACCATTGACCACCTGCTGAGCTTTATAGACAAATGTAGCGAACTGAGCTCGTGTAACGGGACTATGAGGCCTGAAATCTTTATTTCCGACAGCCGTTGTAATTCCTAGATTAGCTAAAATCTGAACATTTTCACGGTGTGTTTCACTTACATTGCTAAGCTTTACTTTTACATCTTTACCAGTATCATATTTTTTAAGATTATAAGCTTGTACGAGTACGGTAGCCATCTGTTCACGTGTCAAATTGGACCAAGGTTTAAATTGACCACTTTGTCCTTTAAAAACACCTGCCGCAGAAACTGCTGCAATTGCATCTCCCAGCCCTTTATCAACCTTTTTTACATCTTTGTACTTTCCGAGTTCCTTATCTCTATTAGAAGGTATTTTCAAATTCTTTGCCTGCTTCAGCATGAGTGCAACCTGACCGCGCGTTACATTGTTATACGGTTTAAAACTGCCATCCTTATAGCCGTGAATTATTCCTTTTCCGGCAAGTGCCATAATTGCATCATAGTGATCACTTTTTGAAGTCACGTCTTTAAACGAAACGTTCTTGGCAGCCGTTACTGCAGGAACTGTCGCTACAGCAGCTGCAGAAAACGCCATTGTGGACAAAGCGATCTTTCGGAAATTCTTTTTCTGAGTCATGTGAAAATTCCTCCTTGGGAGAACATGTATAAGTTCTATGGAAATGTTTGTGTGCTCACAAAGTTATCCATTACTTACGCTCTTCCCGCAAAAAGGGTGGAATAATATAACATCTGCTTAACAAAATACTTCTATCCTATTACTTCGCTGTAACAATAATTTTCCAATCAATGTACCACATTCTTTATATGGTTTCTTTATTAACATTTCTTTCAAAGGTTCAAAAAAGGCAGCAGTACTAAGACTGCTGCCTTTTTTAAGCTTATTTGCCGATAAAATGCTGTGTCCAATACCCGCCTGTCGCTTCATAGCCGACTCCGATTTGTGTGTAATCCTTGCTTAGAATATTTTTTCTATGGCCAGTGCTCTTCATCCAAGCATCAACAACTTCTTCCGGAGTTTGGTAGCCAAGCGCAATATTTTCTCCAGCCGCCTTATATTCTTTAACTCCATATTTCTTCATCAGATCAAATGGCGAACCGTAAGTTGGACTATTGTGATCGAAATAATCTTTATCCAACATATCCTTAGACTTGGCATAAGCTGTCTTGTTTAACGTAGCATCTGCTTTCAAAGCTTTCAGCCCACGGCTTGTCCGCTCTTTATTCGTCAGTTCTACAACACGCTTTTCATATGCCTGCCTAATTGACGTTCCATTTTGGGCACCTGCTTTCTTAGCCAATTGGGCTTTATAGAGCATTGTAGCAAATGCCCCCCTGGAAATCGGTTCTGCAGGACTAAAATCTTCCAAAGATTTAGTAATACCGAGGTTTGCCAGTACCTGGACATTTGTGCGATGAGAAGGACTCACATTACTCAGATGAATTGTAACTTTCTTGGACTGAATCTCGTCAAGCCTCATACCGCGCACTAGCATTGTTGCAGCCTGTTCTCGTGTTATGTTCGCTGCCGGACGAAAATATCCATTGCTCCCTTTCAAAATCCCGTTTTGAATTACCGTAGCAATATCAAGATAAGCTGAATTTTTTTTTGTAACATCTTTATAAGGTTTCAACACTTCCAAAGGGTTCGCCGGAGCTTTTAATTTCCCCTCTTTTACCATGATATGAGCAGCCTGCTGGCGTGTCATCTCATTCCAAACACCAAACTTGCCATTTTCATAGCCACGTATGATACCTTGATCCGAGAGACTTGTTACTGCCTTGTAATGCGGATTGGTTGCTTTGACATCAGAAAAAGTTGCTGCTGATACAGTAGGCAGTCCGGCGGCAAGTAAAAGTACACAAGTAATACTTGCAATCAACCAATTTCTTAATTTGTTCATATAATATCTCCTTTCTTTAACAGATCAGAAAATGAGAATACAGTTCATAAATGATTATATCGTACTTTTCTACCTTTCCGGTAAGTACTATGCTAAAATCTTTTAGCAGTTTTATAGTTTAATCATTTTGTTCATACTCAAAATTGCCGTATCTCAGCTTTTGAGAATCTATGACAGAAGCAGCTCTTCCCCCAGGAATCTTAAATTCTCTTTGCATATTTTCCTGTTCATTTTGTTCAGCATCCATTCTACTCACTTGCTGATGAATAATTCTATCGAGCATTGCAAGTCCATTCCAACTCTGTTCCTCTTCAATTAAATTTATTGCAATTCGCAACTTCCATTTTGCACTAAGCTCTTTCCAGGAAGACAGTGGCAAAGTATCCAGCATTACAATCATCTGTTTAACAGATTCACAAGTTTGTAATTGCACAGCTTTACTCTCTAATTCTCTCGTCTGTTGCCTTACTTTCTCCATGTCTAAAAAACCTTCATTAACAGCAGAATCAATGACTGCCTCTCTTCCAGCTGTCCCCAAATTAATAAAATCACTGCCGATTTCTTCGATTGCTCGGTCCATAAATAATCCCTCAGAAGTTTTTTCAACTTGTAACGGCAATATATCTATCAGTTCAAGTCGGCGTTGTAATTTGATTTTTAATGGGCAAGTTTGTACATCAGAGATTATTTGTTGCAGCATTTCGACTTCCCCTTTTGTCTGAACATTTTCTATCTCTTCTTCTACTTTGTACAATCGCTCCAACCAGTTAATACGAAGGTATAATTCTTCTTTTTCATTCACAAGTACTTGTAGCTTTCTCGTGTTTTCACGTATTTTAGCAATTGCTAATTTATCTGTTTCAGTACTTTTTTCATATTTAGCAAGAAATATATTCAATTGTTGATAGAGTGCCTCTTCATCTGATTTTTCCGTCGTTGAAAACGTAATGGACTGTACGGAGTCCAAGTCTGAAGGGTTATCGGCATTTGTAGCAGGAAAAGATGTAAAATCTACCACTTTCATTACCTCCTGTTTGCTTATTTGATCTTCAAGGAAAGAGAACTCATAAATTAAAGGAGAGTGTGAAAACAACAAAGATGAAAAAGAAGCTCTGGCAAAACGCCTTCAGAGCTTCAATATTGCATAGCAACATATCACAAAATATTATCCTCTTCATCTTCATTCTTACATGATGGTATGCCTTTCAGTATATCCGCCTTCACATTCAGTTCATAAATCCATGTAATTGGTTTTAGCCTATTTATGTAACTTTCCCACAGAGTTGAATAGCCAAACTTTTCATTTTCTCTATCCATACCCGCCCGACTCATTCTTGAGCACTCCTATTCACAAAATAGTATTAAATAATTCAAATTACCTATGCATTCTCATCATACATGTTTCGCCAGCTTTTTACAAATAGCTCTTTATAATCTAAAAATCCCATTCCTTAATCATCTACTTCTCCTGTCATAACAGCTTAGGACAGGCCATATAATTTTCTGCAAACGTCATTTATATTCAGGAGGCTGCTATGGAGATTAATGAAAAGGAATTAAAAAATGAAAGCACTTGTAATGATTTGTCTACAAAACATGCTCCACCAAAAATGAAATCATTAGGAAACTCCCCGACTTCACGAACACGTCGTTCAAGTTCTTCTTCAAAGAAGAGGTTGAACATGCATATACCAATACTCTTAGCAAGTCTTGCAATCGGCCTTATTTTTGGTGTTCTTCTTGCCAAACTGGGAAGTGGACAAATTTCTATAAATGAAAAACTATACCGCGGTGCGATCTATGCTGCTGCTCAAGATCATAAAAGCGCAGCTGTCCATTTCAATAAACTTACCGAAAAAGAAATCTCAAAACTGAAAGATGATGAGCGTAAAGCAGTCTTCCAATCCCACATGCTGAATAACCGCTACGACCAAGCACTTGAAGCCAATCCTGACGGAGCAGAAGAGCTCATCGTTCATTTGGCTGGAAAAGGGAACATTCAAATGGTAAAAAATATAAACTCCACGCTTGTTCCTATTAAATACGAAAAAGCGTTCTTGCAGAAGAGATACAAAGCTGTGCTTAGTCTAAAGAATGATGTGGAAATGACTGAACGACGACAACAGCAGATTGTTGAAGCACTTATAATGACCGGGGATGTAAAAGGAGCTGTTAAATTCGCAAAAGCATACAAGTTAGGGCATATGCGTTTTGAAATGGAGCGGCATTTCGAAAAATACGTACAAGAAGGCCGGACTACCGAGGCGCAGCAAGCAGATGGATATGCACAAATTAGCAAGATGGAGGAATAGGATTTTAAAACTGCAATACAATTCATCAATATGTGCGAACTCGATTAAAGCTTAGAAAAGTGAAGCTTTTTGGCTAAAAGGTAAATCCCTTCTCTCGTTATCCCGCTTTCCTTTCCATAATGCACCAGCTCTCCTATAATGAAAGAAAAGCGATAACGGAGGAATGGACATGTCCATCAATAAAGGATTGCGGCATACGAAACGGCTGCAGGAGATTCTAAACGCTTTTTTGCGAAATGGTCTGAGCCACTTCCTGCATCGGATCGGATTGACAAACCGGGTAAAAGACGAAGAAGCAGATCCGGAAATAAATATGAACACAAAGGATATCGGCGTTAAATTGAGACGTTCTCTCCAAGAACTCGGGCCTGCTTTCATTAAGCTTGGTCAGATGGCAAGCACACGGAGAGACTTTGTCCCTGAAGAGATTGCACATGAGCTCGAAAAACTGCAGGATGAAGTTGAATCCATCTCTTTTGAAAAGATTCGCTCAATTGTGGAACAGGAACTTGGCAATAGCCTTGAGAATCTATTTAAAAGCTTTAGTGAAATTCCGCTTGCCACAGCATCCATAGGCCAAGTGCATCTTGCAGAACTTCATACAGGTGAACATGTTGCGATTAAAGTCCAGCGTCCGGATATTAAGCCAATTGTCGAGAACGACCTGGAAATTCTTCACGGCATCACTGGTTTAATGGAATCACGCCTTAAATGGGCGAAAAATTATCACCTCCAGAAGCGGCTTGATGAGTTCGCCGACTCTCTCCGTGAAGAGTTGGATTATCGGATAGAAGGTCGTAATTGCGACCGAATCAGCAAACAATTCGAGAAAGATAAAACCGTCCACATTCCGAAGATCTACTGGGAATTCACGACTAAAAACGTCCTCACGATGGAAAGAATTCAGGGAATTAAAGTGACCAATGTTGCGAAACTCGAAGCAGCCGGACTAAACCGAAAATTGATCGCCAAAAGGCTCGCTGACTCCATCTTCCAGCAAGTCCTCATGGCTGGCACCTTCCACGGCGATCCCCATGCGGGCAATATTTTTGTCATGCCGGGAAATGTAATATCCTATATCGACTTTGGGATGGTCGGCAAAATGAGTGAAGACTTGCGCTATCATTTCGTCTCGCTTCTGCTTGACCTGAAAAAAGGGGACTCACGAGGAATCATCAATACGTTTCAGAAGATGGATATCCTTGAAGACGAAGAGAATACATACTCGCTTCAGAAAGACTTGGATATGCTTATTGCGAAGTACTATGACGTTTCCCTGAGTAATATCAGTCTCGGCAATGTGATGGGGGAAATCTTCGTAATTGCTTACCGCAATAAAGTCCAGTTGCCTGAAGGAATTACCCTTCTTGGAAAAGCCATTTTGACGATGGAAGATATTATGGACAAGCTCGATCCTTCCTTCAGCATTATGAAAGCTGTCGAACCGTTCGCTGAGAAGTTAGTGAAAGAACGCTACCGTCCAGACAATATTGCCCGTCATGCATGGGACCGCATGCTCGAAGATACAGAAATTCTCTTCAGCCTGCCAAGAAACCTAAGGGACATCATGGGGCTTGTAAAGAAGGGCAAAATCCGATTAGACATCAATGTGACCGAATTGCAAACCTTGCTGCTAAGAATGGATAAAATCAGCAATAGAGTATCTTTCAGTATTATTCTGCTCGCCTTCAGCATCCTCATGGCAGGACTCATTATTGGGGCTTCCATTTCCGGACAGACGACAATGCTCTGGCGCCTGCCTGTCATTGAAATCGGCTCGATTATAGCAAGCCTCATGTTCCTTTTCATGGTCTTCTCGATATTCAGATCGGGGAGAATGTGAAATAGGTAGAACTTCCAATAACCGCAACCTCCTTAATTAAGAGGCTGCGGTTATATTTTCTGCTGATTAAGCATATATTTTGAAATCAATATGCTGCAGAAGGACAAAATGAGATCAAATCGAGGAAAAGCTATTCTGGCACTTTTATTTGTATTCATTCTATCCCTTTTCAATAATACTACTGAAGCTGAAGCTACAAAGACTAAAACAGGACATGTTGATATCAAGTCCGGTGTTCTTAATGTACGGAGCGGACCAGGTACGAACTATAAAGTAATCGGAACGGTCAACAAAAATGCTAAGCTAACCATTTATTCGGAGACAAAAAACGGATGGGCCGAGACAAGACTGAACAATAAAAAAGGCTATGCCTCAAAAGAATTCTTAAGATTTTATAAGAAAATATCTAATGCAGAGGCCAAGAAAATTACCGATAAAGTGATTAAAACACAAAGAAAAGTGAACATTACCAGCAAAGCTTTGACAAAGAAACAGATCCATAAAACGATGTCACCGAGCTTCACGAAAAATTATATTAACAAGTACATCAAATATGACCAAATCGCTGTAGGGAAAAACAAAAACGGAGAAACCCTTTACCAAGCACCCGGAACCGACAATCCTTACTACTATATTTGGGATTTTTACTGGAAGACGAATGCCCCCTACATCCCTACCCTCCCAACCGTTAAATATTATGAAAAAACAACAAAGAATACATATATGTAAATCAAAAAACATATGGAGATCTGCATAATACGAATCAGAAACTGTATTTAAGCAAAAGCTCTTCTAAAGCAAATTGGAAGGTGTACAACTATACTTGGTAATTCTCCTTTTACTAACCATAAAAAAAGCGGTGCAGGCTTAATGCCTGCACCGCTTTTAATGGATATTAATCTCAGTCATGTTTGCGAGCGCGCGCCTTGCCGCCTTTACGGCCAGCTTCTTCCTTGCTCATCTTGCCATTGCTTGTGTTGTCATCGCTCTGTCTTGCGCGTGACTCTCCGCCTTTTTGACCAATCTCCTGATAGAACTCTTTGTCATGGTTCTTGGCAGTTGTCTCGCCACCCTTTTGACCAATTTCCTCATAAAACTCTTTGTCATGGTTCTTGGATGTTGCTTCGCCGCCTTTTTGGCCGATTTCCTCATAGAATTCTTTATCATGTGTCTTGGCAGTTTTTTCGCCGCCCAAACGTCCTGCTTCTTCAACCGTCATTTTATGATTCTTGTTGTTTTCTTTAGCCATTTCCTATTACCTCCTGTAAGTTTTTTTTCGTTATTTTGTTGTGCTATTTGTTTTCCCGCTTTTCTTTTTCTAAAACAATATTTAATTCATTTTATGTCGAAATACATCAATCCAATTTTATCTAATCCTTATTTCACCACATGTTCCAACAGTGTCTGAAGTTCGTCTCGCATATATAAATAGTCAAATGCAAAGGCTATTTTTGCGGGAGGTGTGCATAGTGGGAAAAGATCGTCAAGAGAAAAAAATGCGTGAAAGCGGACGGGTCAAGCCGGATCGTGATGTCAACATGCGTTACCCAGGCCGTTCAAGCATGTCCAGCCCAGAGGAAGCGCGCAGACTGAACGACGGCCGTAAATAAGAGGAGGAGATTTTATGTCTAATCCAAAAGGACCGAAACAGCAAAAACAGCCGAACTTGCCATTAGGGCCGGATATGCCATACGGTGAACCGACGAGCGGCAATAAAAAAGTAAAAACAGGCAATCACTCGCGACAGAAACAGAAAAGCCACCATGATATGTAATGCCATGCAGGCCCATCTCATAAGAGGTGGCCTGCTTTCTCTTACAGTAGTTCTGAGCCCTTATATACGCTACAATGGCAAAAAGAGCTCATACATAAAGAGGTGGACCTGATGATAAAACGCGCCTTAACCATTGCCGGATCTGCTGCACGTGGCGGAGCAGGAATACAAGCAGATTTGAAAACATTTCAGGAGTTCGATGTATTTGGCACATCTGCCGTAACAGCGATTGTGGCGAAGAACCCGCACACTGGCAAAGGAATTCATCCACAAACATGGGAAGCAATTGAGGCTCAGCTCGTTACCATTGCGGAGGATATCGGAATGGATGCGGTGAAGACCGGCATGCTGTTCACAAAAGAGATTATCGAGAATGTCACTGAATTCATTCAGAAGGAAAAACTCCATAATCTCGTTGTGGATCCGGTTATGATTGGCAAAATGGGCTCCGCCCTGCTTCAGGAAGAAGCTATGGAAGCAATGCGGCACCGGCTTGTACCGCTCGCAACAATCATTACGCCGAACATGCCGGAAGCTTCTTATCTACTTGGCGGGAAAGAAATCCAAACACTTGAGGATTTGAAAGACTCGGCAAGATTGTTGCATAAACTCGGACCAGCTCACGTTCTTGTCAAAGGCGGACGCCTTGAAGGTCCGGCTGTAGATGTTCTATACGACGGTGAACAGTTCTATCTATTCGAAGCTCCTCGTATTCATACAATCCATACAAACGGCGCTGGTTGCAGCTATTCGGCTGCCATCACGGCTTGTCTCGCAAAAGGAATGAGCGTACCTGATGCGGTGTTTGAAGCGAAGAAATTTATCACTGCTGGTATCCGCCACTCCCTTGAATTCAAACAAGGCGTCGGTCCGACATACCATGCCGCATATCGTCAATACGGTGAAACAGGATGTACGATGAGAATAGAAAAGTGAAAATCAACCCTGAATGATAAAAAGAGTGCACCAAGCCGGCGCACTCCTTTTTAGTCCTTTTTCACAGAAATATGATTCATTCCGTTCTCTGCAAATTCTTTCAGGTACTTCTCTTCAACTGCAAACAGCTCATCAATTACCTCATCATTCGGCGCTTGATCGCCCAGTTTTTCAAGCACATCTCGCTTAGCCAGTCGCTCCGCAAGCTCTGTCCAGAATACATCCCCGTCGTATTTGGCAATATGTTTTTGCATCGCATTTTCATATTCCATCGTTTCAATATGAGCATCGAATGATTCATCATATGTAATGATGTCATCACAGTTGAACTCCTTCGCAAAGGAAATAACATGCTGATACAGTTCATCGTATTCGACAATTCGATCTTCTTCATCCTTCGCGGAATTTGCGACCCATTCTCCAAGATAAAGGAGTTCCAACAGCTGTCTATATTGATCTTTTGTGAAATTTATTTTCATCGGATGGCTCCTTTAATAATGATCCTGATTGATTCACGCGTTCAGTATCTAAACGCACACCCTAATAAGAATATGCACCCAAAACTCAAACCTATAGCCTCCAGAAACGGTATCCTTTCGCTTCCAGTTCCTTTTTCGGCAAAATGCTTTTCACATCAATAATGACTCTTTCATCATTTGGAAAATCACCGAACATGCTTTCAATGCGCTCAAGCGGCCAATCCTTGTATTCATCATGTGCCACAGCGAAAACTAAGCAGTCGACATTACTTATCTCCGAAAGCTCGCTCAACTCAATGCCGTATTCCGCACGTGTGGCGATCGGCTCTGCATGTGGATCCACGATAAGCGGCTCAATGCCGTACTCACTAAGCTCACGGACAATGTCCACCACTTTGGAGTTGCGTATATCGGGGCAATTTTCTTTGAATGTCAGGCCGAGAATAGCAATTTTCGCTTTTTTCACGACTTTGTTGGCGTGAATAAGTTTTTTAATAATCGCATCTGTGATGAATTCACCCATTCCGTCATTGATCTTCCGTCCAGAAAGAATAATCTGGCTATGATATCCCAGCTTCTCCGCTTCATAGACGAAATAATATGGATCTACACCGATACAATGACCACCAACAAGACCAGGACGGAAACTGAGCGCGTTCCACTTCGTCGCCATCGCATCAATGACTTCCTTCGTATCAATCTCCATTCGATCAAAAACCATGGCGAGCTCATTCATGAATGCAATGTTGATGTCACGCTGGCTATTTTCCACGACCTTCGCTGCTTCTGCAACCTTGATTGAACCTGCACGGTGAACTCCCGCCTCAATGACAAGCTCGTATACTTGCGCAATCTCTTCCAGGCTTTCTTCATCCATTCCGGAGACAATCTTGATTATTTTCTCCAACACATTCACTTTATCCCCTGGATTAATACGTTCAGGAGAATATCCGACCTTGAAGTCAGTACCGCAGACTAGACCGGATTCCGCTTCCAAAATCGGAATGCATACATCTTCCGTTACCCCAGGATAAACAGTAGATTCATAAACGACAATCGAGCCTTTCGTCAAATTCTGACCAATTGTTCGGCTCGCGCTTTCCACTGGATAAAGATTCGGTGTCTTATCAGTATTAATCGGTGTCGGGACAGCTACGATATGGAATTTTGCATTGCACAGTTCAGACTGGTCGCTCGTAAAATGAACCGTCGTCTCCTTAATCGCCTCATCTCCGACTTCCTCTGTTGGATCCACACCTGATTTGTAGAGTTCGATTTTCTCTTTACTCAAATCAAAGCCGATGACATCCGCTTTTTTCGCAAAAGCAATTGCGAGGGGCATGCCGACATAACCGAGACCGACAACGGCAATCTTTTCTTCTCTATTTAAAATCTTTTCATATAGGCTCATCGTTTCTTTCCTCGCCTTCAATATCAGAGACCTTCAGCAATATCAATCAGTTTATCGGTCAGCTTGGCAAAATCAAAATCATCAGCACCATTGCGTGCGTTTTCTCCCATTTCAATCTTGCGTTCTTCATTGCTGCATGCTTCTATTACCGCCTTCGCAATTTCTTCTGCAGTCTGAACAGGAGCGCTGATGCCACAATCATATTTTTCGCAAATGCTGTAACCAGTCGTATATGTCTGAACGATCGGCTTTCCCGCAGCCATATATTCAAAAAGCTTATTCTGGCTCTGTCCATATTTGTCCAATGATGTACTGGAATTATGCAGTATATTGATATCGGCACGCTTAACAATGCCAGGAATGTATTTTTTATCGACACGGCCCTTGAAAATGACATTATCAATATGTTCATCACAACAGCGTTGTTGCAGCATGTCCAATTCATCACCCGCTCCGTAAATAAGGAAACGGATATCTGAACCGGCTTCATCTTTCTGGACGACCTTCGCTGCATCCAGCAGCAAACCAAGATTATTCACTTTACGAATCGAGCCGGCATAGACAACATTTTGGTAATCAGGGTTATCAAGATCAGCATCCGGTTCACAGAACTCTTCACTGTTCTTGTCAAAAGAATCGATGATGACACCATTGTTAATATGATGAACCTTTTCAATATCGATATCTTCAGCCCAGCCTTGCTCGATAATATAGTCCTTGCCGCCTTCCCATGTCATGACGATGGCGTCGGCTTTTTTGTACATCCACTTTTCACCTTTATAGAGAATCTTCGCAAGCGGATGATTGCGCTCAAGCATGCCATAGGCGACAATGCTCTCAGGCCACAAATCACGCACCTCACAAATACACGGAACTCCGAATTTCTTCGCAAGTTTAATTCCAGCAATTACTGTAAAAGGATGCGCACTTGAGGCAAGAATTACATCCGGCTTGCCATGATATTTAGCATAATCTTTGGCAGCCGGAAGCACATTTTTATAAAAAGCGAGCATGTTTTTAATGCGGCTTGCTCCATTCCCTTCATACTGTGGTGCTTTAACGAAAACAAACGGAATCTCCTCAGTTCGCTCCACTGTATATTTTTTACCGACCGGTATGTCAATCTCATCTGTAGCGTTATGTCGCGTACTCGCACAGAAAACACTCGTCTTATAGCCTTTTTTCAATAATTGCTCAGCGAACCAATACGGTCGACCGCCTTTATTGTAGAAGCAATCTGTTGCATAATGATGCATTATCCAAAAATTTTTCTTCATTTTTTGCTCCCTCTCAATTAGTCATTTGTTCATATATATCAGCCATTACAGCAACATTTCTATCCCATTCATAACAGCTTTGGACAAATTCACGCCCATTTCGTCCAAATTCTTTTCTCTTTCCTTCATCCAGAACAAGTTCCTTAATTCGCTCTGCCATTTCTTCAAGATCGCCTAATTGTGTTATATATCCCGATTCTCCATCACGTACTACTTCAGGCAACCCACCAACATTGCTTACAACAACAGGTACCTCACAGGCAGAAGCCTCTAGAATCGCAACGCCGAAACTCTCACTTCTGCTGAAAGCACAATAAATATCGAGCTGATTTATATACTCAGGAACCTTAACGTTAGGTACTGCACCAACAAACTCAGTCTGCTTCTCAAGCCTCAACTGGACTGCTATTTCTTTTAATTCGCTAATTTGTGGACCCTCTCCGACAATAAGTAACTTAATCTGGCCAGCGATATCATCAAGTCCTTCTTTATGCAATTGATCTATCATTCGTGCTACCGACTTAAGAAGCAAATCAATACCATAGACTTCTTTTAGCCTTTTTACGGTGCCGATAACAATATCTCCAGATTCCTTTTTAATAGGAATTTTTCTAAAAAGCTCTGTGTCAATTCCAAATGGCACGACGTCAATTTGAATATCAGGAGGGGTAAAGAGCGCGGTTTGTCGCTTTAGCGCCAGCCCCGTAGCCGAAACCCGTGTAGCGGCCATGAAATTTTTACGCAATGTTTTCTCATTACGCTTGCTCTCATAGGGAAAAAGATAAACATCACTGCCCCAGGTTGATAACAGGGTTGGAGAAAATTTTGCTAGTCTCGCCAATGTTCCATATCCGCTAGCATAATGTACATGTAGCAACTCGGGGTTAATCTCACGCAGCAGCCGTTTCAGCTGAAATACATTCGCATAGTAACCGATTGGTGCCGGGACCTTCAATTTATGTACAGAAACAGCCGAATCAATTTGATCTAATTTGGCTGGATGCATTGTAATAAGATGGACTTCATAGCCTTTTGCTACCATTGCGTTCACCCAGCGTACTGTGTGGATCGTCGAGGCTCCGGCCAAATAACAGATTCTTTTCATATACTCGCTCCTGTGTAATCTATACTGCCTTCTATTATAACACCAAAATATGTCGAAAAAAGTGCCGTAAAAAACGGGTCTTCTCCTGAAAGTTGGAGAAGACCCGTTTCTATTATTATTTAATAAAATGCTTTTTAAGCAATTCCATTCCGTTTGGCTCTTTGGTTCGCATCTTGCTAGCAACTTTCTCAAAACGATGGCAGGAAGCCGTCCAGTCCGCAGCAAGGGATTGATACTTTTCGAAAAGAAGATCTCCCTGCTCACCAAAAGCATCAATTGGCACGACTGAGTCGCCGCACTCTGCCATTTCCATGAAGTCTTTCACCTTTTCATGATAGGAAACCCCGATGACAGGTGTTTGTGCAACAAGTGATAAAATCAATGAATGAAGCCTTGTACCAACTACAAGGTCCTGTCCACTTGCCAGCTCAAGGATTTCTCTATGGTTCAGACCTTTATCATAGACTTCGGCTCGCTCTTTATATTTCATGAGAGCATGAATATCCTTCGCTGACTCCGTATCATATGGATGTTTCATAGAGAAAAACTGCAATGTTGCGTTTGGAATCTCTTCAAGTAGACAATCGAGATTAGCCGCCATGCCAGTGATATAACGATCGTATCTTTCACTGTCTGCAGAAGGCCAGTACGGTTTTTTGTAATATGGTACTGCTGTCACACCTATCCGAAAACCATCACCCTGACGTTCAGATTTCTTAGGCGCCTCATTAAAAAGGGCCGGGTCACTGATAACGTGGACTTCCCCTCTTACACCAATATCCTCAAGAAGCTGTTTTGATTCCGCATCTCGTACCGCCACCGCTGCTGCATTGTTTGCAATTGAGCTGATGACCGCTCGTCCAAACTTTGTACGAAGGGGTCCGACACCTGGACCATAGAGCATGAGCGGCGTTTTTGCACGGCGAGCCATCAGGCTATACATTCCGTATACAATCGGATTGTTACGATATAAATCCTGTAAAATTCCGCCCCCGCCCATTAGCAGCAGATCAAGCTTACGGATGACCGGAGTATTGTGCAGAAGTGTTGCCAGGAACTTCATTGGATCCGTACGCCGATTTTGAAAAAGCGGTACCGTCTGAACGCCAAATTTCATGTTTGTCTGGAGAGGGTTATTTGTAAAAACGAGAATCTCCTGTCGCTTCAGTTGAAAAGCCTCTTCAACCTGAATCAGAATGCCCTCCAGAATTGCCTCATCCCCTTGATTATCATTTCCATAATTACCAACTATACCGATCTTCATCTATCTATTAAGCCTCCCGAAAACTTCACAATTCATTATGTTGATTGTAGCAAGGCTAGGTGCAGAGGTCTAGATTTAGAAATACCACTTAGCATGCATTTATATATTGATTATTGAAAAAATACATTCCATGAAAAAAATCATTTTTTTACCATAATTTAGTTGCACAAGTTACACCTAGTGCTTTATACTTATTCATTGTCTTATTCAGTAATTTTTCTTATTATTACCCGGGCAATCATTATAGTTACAGGCAGCAAAAATAAACATATAAGGAGAATACATCATGACAGTCGGAAAGAAATTATATACAGGTTTTTTTACAGTTATTATTTTAATTGCCTTATTAGGCTGGTCAGGAATCAGCAAACTTGGACAGCTGAATGACTCAACAGAATTTGTGGCTAATGATAAAATGCCTGCGCTATATACCGTGCAAGAGATAAAATATATTCTATCAGAAAACTTCAGTGTAATCAGTGAGCATATCATTTCACCAAATGATGTAATTATGAAACAAAAGGAAGAGAAGTATCAAAAGAATAAGCAAGAGCTTGACAAGCTCTTACGAGAATATGGGGATTTTATTACTAGCGATAAGGAAAGGAAGATTATCAGCAAACTAAACAATGACATTCAGTCCTATGATAACTTTGTTCATGCTGTATTCAATTTAAGCAGTGCTAACCAGGATGACAAGGCAGTAAAAGTCGTAACAGAATATCAGGATAAAATTACGGCAATGACAGAAGAAATGAACAACCTTGTCAAACTTAACTTGCAGTATGCTGATCAAGCAGAGGAATTGACAGATACCCATTACAAAAGAGGTATTATCCAGTCCATCATTTTCATTATTATCGCTGCGGTAGCCGGAATAGTGATTGCCTTCTTCATCACCCGTTCGATTACCAAACCGCTCACCTCTGCAACAAATGCCTTGGGTCGTGTTTCGGAAGGTGATTTAACAATAGAACCGCTTGAAACTCGCAATAATGATGAAACCGGACTTTTGATCAATTCCCTCAACACCATGGTGCGGGATTTGAATGGTATTATCTCTTCAACAAGCGCTTCGGCCTCACAAGTAGCTGCCTCCGCTGAACAGCTCAACGCAAGTTCCGAACAAAGTACTGAAGCAAATGATAAACTACTGAACCTTGTTAACCAGAATACAAATGGGGCAGAATCACAACTTAATAAAATACAAAATGTGTCTGCTGGTCTAGAAAATATGGTAGGACAAATCCAAAACATTAACTCAAGCAGCAATGAAATGAATCAATCCGTTAAAGTAACGACAGAATATATCCAGAGCGGTATCAGTTCGATTGATAACGTTGTCGACCGGATTGACGAAATTAAAGATTCATTTGAGCATATGAATATGATTATTCAGTCATTGAATCAGCACTCCAAGGAAATCGGGAATATACTTGGTCTGATTACAGATATATCAGATCAGACTAACTTGCTCGCCCTGAACGCAGCAATTGAAGCTTCCAGAGCTGGTGAACATGGTAAAGGTTTCGCCGTCGTTGCCAATGAGGTAAGAAAACTAGCAGAAGAATCCAAGAAGTCAGCCGACCAAATTGCTTTCATGATAGGAGACATTCAATCTGAGACGAAGAAAGCTGTCATCTCCATTGACGAAGGAAATGTTAGAGTGCAGGAAGGCATTTCATCAACAGTCGAAGCAAAGCAATCATTCGGACTTATCGAAACATCCATTTCGGATGTATCTGATAAGGTAAATGATGTGACTGTCTCTATAAAAGACATTGACAATATTGGTAACCAAATTGCAGAAGCAATAGAAAACGTACGAGAAATTGCCGAGAGCAGTGTAACATCAAATAGAGAGAGTTCAGAAGCTGCAGAAGAACAGCTCGCCACAACGGAAGAAATTTCATCATCCGCTCAGTCACTTTCTCGACTTTCAGAAGAGATGCAACATGTCATCGCCCAGTTTAAAGTAAAAAGCGAATAATTGCGAAGAGCTTCACATGGAATTGGACAGCCCTTGTGAAGCTCTTCTATCATTTATATGGAGGTTATTTCGAATGCCTATCCATTATTAAGAAGCAGCACTTCCTCTGTCAGAACTGGAATGATTTGAGTTGTGCTTTTATCAAATTTATCATATTCCGTATTGATTCGAATGAAGTTTTCCTTGAAATCCACAATCCGGTTTGTCTTCAAATCTTCTATATTTTGTTCAGTCAATGAGTTATATATAATGCCATACTGTGAGCCTGGACCGGAATTTTTCCAAACCATGAACTGCATCGCACGGGGGACACTTATAAAAAGATTGTTGCGGAAAGTCGGATTGGAGGCGCCACTGGCTAGTATACCTCGATTATTCGCTTTTCCAGTATTCACATTCTTAATAGTATTATCTTCAATGACCGCATTACTCCAGTTCATCACACGGATTGCATCACTTCGCATCCTGTCAATTGTATTGCCGCGGATTACCACGTTGTCATGCAGCTTGCCTTCAGAATATTTATGGGTTCCAACCGCCCGATCCAGATCTTCGAAGCGATTGCCTTCAATAAGAATATCTCGATTCGGCATCTTGTCTTGCTTGCTCCATACTACATTGAAACCTTGTGTCGACTTGTCCGGTGTATCAATATTGATCGCCTCTTTATTTAAACCGGTTGTAGGTTTGGAACCTATGAAAATATTATTCCGGATGACACTGTTCTTCGTCGCATCAATCTCAATGAAATGCCCACCATTAATATTTTCAAAACGAATTCCTTCAATCTTCAAATTCTGGTTGTGGCCCGCAAGCAACACATTGCCATTCTTCGCGAAATTCATATTAATCGTGGCATTCCCCTTACCGATAAAGGCAATATTTTTCTCACCTGAATAACCACCATAAGCTGACCTTTTATGGCTTCGGGACGGACGGACGAAATGAAACAAAGAAGCGGCGGGACCAAACACTCTAGTTCCCGTTTTCATTGTTTTTAAGATTTTCGCTCCATTCTCCAACTGAATGGTCACATTCGAAGGCACATAGAGTGCATTTGATATCGAGTAAGTTCCTCTCTTTAAAACGAGCGTACCCCCACCCGTCTGTTCAAGTCGCTCCAAATAAGTGCGGAGCAAATAGTAGTGCTTTGTATGTTTGTTGTATGTCGATACGTTCATCAATCTCTTTTTGTATGTAATACTGGCCGGACTGATTTTATACGTCGGCTTCCCCTTTGCCGAAACTGTGCCTCCATTAAGCTCTGGAATGAAACTGATCAGCATACATCCGAGCATAACGAGCACGAACAACTTTCTCATTTTACACTCCCCTTTTCTTAAACAAAAAAAGGACTGACAAACGCAGCCCTTTTATTATTATATACAGAATTGGTTTATATTGGAATATAGATTAATATTATTGCTTAGTATGATTGGTTTGTACAGAGGAAAAACTTTCTTTGCAAGACCCTACCTAACTAGTTTCTTGAGCTTACTTATGTCAACTTCGAATGTCTTCTCATACAAGCGTGCAATCTCTCGCACTCGTTCCTTCTCTCCATAGTAGATAATTTTGAAGTCATCATTTATGTACTGCAGAACATAGACATCATCAAAACGATTAAAAGTATTGCTATTAAATGGTATGAAGCCGTTCTTTTGAGTTGTCGTCTTCACACTAATACACCGACCATTTTCAGCTATGACATCAAACCCATGCTGGTTCGTTTCCTTTGCCAGGCTGCCCTTCGTATTCATGGCACAGTGAAGCTCCCCAATCCTACCGAGCAAATGTCTCAGTTCAGCAGGTGCACATTTTAATACAGCCAGCTCAAAACGGAAAATCCGGATATATTCTTCATACATGCGCTCGAGCTGTTCCTGGCTGACCGGGGTCTCAGAATGATACATGAACTTCACACCATTTCTCCATTCACCGACAACTTCTTCATCTACAGCACCTTTTTTCTTATGAAATATGAATCCTGAATATGGATAGTTTTCACCAAGATACTTATATGTACTTCTCGTTACGTATTCAAATAGATGGTTCTGGAATGCAATGCCACTGTTGAACCGGTTGTAGCAGAAATCGGACAAAATCAAACTTCCCAGGTTCGTTCCGTGACGTTTTTGAAGTGCTTGCCTAACATCAACTGTATGGACAAGCTTTCCCTCTTTTCCTTTAAGCAGCTCCAGTAGCTGATTGTAAATTGTTGGCTTTTCCAAATTACTGTTCATAATTTCATCCCCCCTGCTCCAGAATTAGTATTATTTTACCATTACTGCAACTTCTCTTAAAAAAGACTTCAGATGCAATACTGCAACCGAAGCCTGTTCTTCTATCTTTTAAGCCAATCTCTTGCTTCTTCCATCTCATCCATAGAGAAGTGAGCAACATCCACACCTGGGAATAGCTTGCCTATCATTAAGTCCCCATGTGTAAGCGTTCCGTCTTCAACAACGGCACCTTTTCCGACACTCTTCATTAAAGGCAGCGTCTTCATATCTTCCAGGAATCCTTGGAAAGTAACCCCCTCAATGTTTTTGAAAATAAACAGAATATGAATTGGTTCTTCTTGAAGAATCTTCGCTTTTAGGGCCTCCTTGTACTTCTCTAGATCTTCTTTTGTCGCTGTACCTTCTGTTACGATTTCCAACAACTCTCCCTGATTTTGTCCCTTAACTGTTAGCATTTCTCCAGTCCTCTCTGTGTTGATTTATAATTGCATTCCTCTCAGAAGGAACCTTGAAACAACAACGCCTATTCTATTAGCAATCTGTTTTCCACTGATTCATACAGGGAATTCGAAAGAAAAAGGACGTGAGCAGAAGTGACCTTCGACTACAACCTTGATTACAACAATATCAATATCCGGGAACACCCTGAGATGTACAGAGTCGGCAAAGGTGAGCAGGGTGTGCTGCTTGTGGAGCCGTACAAAAGCGAGATTCTCCCCCACTGGCGATTCAAGACTCCTCCCATTGCTGAGGAATCTGCCAAGAGAATCCATGAAATGTTTGAAGAGTACCGGAGGAATGATGATTTCGTTGGCATGGATATGGCCCGAAAATTCATCCAGATGGGCTATACGCGCGCACGCCGTTACGCCAACCACAAAAGCGGGAGGAAATATGATAAAGATGGCATGGTAAAAGAACAGGAACCAGACTCTGTTAAAGCTGAATCAGCCGCTATATTCAAGAGACATTGGGATGCGATTCGGGCAGATGAGGATTATTTGAAGCGGAAAAAGGCGCACCAGAAGGAGTATGGGTAAGGAATGGATACTCCACATAACTTCTTTATTAGATTTACCTTTTATCCTAACGACCATATAATCATAGTTCCAGGCACTGACGGGGCTAAATATCTCTTTTACGATTATTCGGCTTTTCCTTTGGATGAGATCATTCGCCATCTCTTCTCAGACGAGTAATCTAAATTAAATTGAGGAAAATAAAAGACACCTTTGATTTTTATATCAAAGGCGTCTTTGCTTTATATAAAGTATGAAGGTGACCTGTCTTTTAAATATCTTGGTACCCAATCTCAATCAATCCACAAGCGTCAAAAGCATTTCACGAACAGTTTTACATGCAGCAGCTGTAGATGCGCCTGTTGTATCATATGGCGGTGAAAACTCTACAACATCAGCAGCTACAACTTGATTCAGTTCCTGGAACTGCTGAATCGCTTCAAGCAGCTCTTTATAGGAAATGCCGCCCGGCTCCGGTGTTCCAGTTCCCGGAAATACGGAAGGATCAAGCACATCAAAGTCAATCGTAATGTAAACAGGTACATCCTTCAGTTCAGCAATCTTTTCTTTAAGCGTAGTCAGTGAAAAAGGCTCTAAATACGTATGTTCCTTCGCCCAATCAAACTCATGCTTCGTTCCGGAGCGAATACCGAACTGGAAGATTCTCCCGTCACCGAGGAAGTCATGGCAGCGACGGATTACAGTCGCATGTGACAGCTTCTCACCAATGTACTCATCGCGAAGATCTGTATGCGCATCAAGATGGATTACATGAAGGTTCGGATATTTTTCATATGCAGCCTCAATTGTTGGCAGGCTGACAAGATGCTCCCCGCCAATCATCAAGAATTTCTTGCCGTCTTGGAGAACTTCTTTGCTGTAATGGGACACTACTTCAAGCGCCTTCTCCGGATTGCCGAATGGCATGTCCAAGTCACCGCCATCATAAATGGCTGTGTCCTCAAGATCTTTCTGCAAATATGGTGAGTAAGTTTCCAAGCCATATGAATCTGGACGGATTGCCTGACCGGCAAATCTTGTACCCGGACGGAAACTCGTCGTGCCGTCGAAAGGAACACTGAACAGGACAATGTCCGCCTCGTCATATTCAGCCTCGCAGCCAATAAATGTGCTAACGTTCAATCGTTTATTCATCTGAGAGAAGCGCCTCCTTCACATAAGATGGCAGCGCAAAAGCTCCTTTATGAAGGTCTGTATTGTAATACTTTGTTTCCAGCCCAAACTTCTCCCATTCTGCTGCCTTCAGATCTTTCAGCGGGTCAAAAGCTTTTGAGGCAAATCCGAATAGCCAATGACCTGACGGATATGTCGGCATGTGATACTGGTATACATTTGTAATCGGGAAAATATCACGGATTTTCCGATGGGCTTTTTTCATATTCTCAGCATACTCAGCAAAGTATGGAGACTCGTGCTGGTTAATCAAGATTCCCTTATCGTTCAACACGCGGAAGCATTCTTTATAGAAGGCTGTTGTGAACAAGCCTTCACCAACAGAAATTGGGTCAGTTGAATCTACTAGAATCAAATCAAATGACGCATCTGGTGCATTCTTTACATAGGCAAGGCCGTCCTCGAATCGGAGTTCCATGCGCGGATCCTCTTCCACACCTTTTGCTGTAACAGGCAAATATTCCTGGCAAAGTCGGAATACACGTTCATCAATTTCTGCCATGACGACTTTTTCCACATTCGGGTAGCGGAGCACTTCACGAGCTGTTCCGCCGTCCCCGCCGCCAATGACAAGTACTTTCTTAATATCCGGATTTGTCGCAAATGCTGGGTGCGTGATCATGTCATGGTAAATGAATTCGTCTTTTTCATTAACCATCATCAATCCGTCCAGAGTAAAGAATGTACCGAATTCTTCTCCTTCATAGAAGTCAATCTTTTGGAACGGCGTTTGTTCGCTATGGAGTTCTTTGTTGTAACGGAGCGAGAACTTGCAGTCATCGCTCCACTGTTCTGTATACCAGTTCATCAGTTTACACCTTCCAGTTCCGGTTTGACTTTCACTTCCTGAATCTCGTTTTCTGCGAACTGACGAATCTTCTCAACCATTCCGCGAGGTGCTTCGAATGATTCTGTCTTCTTCGCCTGAAGTTTCTCAGACAAATAATCAGCCGCTTTCCATGGGCTGACCGAATCGCCGCAAGTATATACGTCAACAGAAGCGAAACCATATTCTGGCCATGTATGAATCGTCAAATGCGACTCGGCAATAATGACTGCGCCGGATACGCCATACGGGTTAAAGTGGTGGAAAACAGACTCAACAATCGTTGCTCCTGAGTACTCTGCTGCTTCTTTCATAAACTGTTCGATCAGGGCATTCTGCTCAATGATTTCGCTTGGGCAACCATAATATTCAATCAATACGTGTCTGCCAAGTGTCTTCAGTTCCAATCCCATTATTTACATTCTCCTTTAACGATCGTAATATGGTCCGCTTTCTTCGATTCTGTCAACACCTGGCCGAATGCCTGGCGATAATAATGGTATTGTTTCACCATATCGTCTGTAATCCGTTCACCCGGAATAACAAGCGGAATGCCGGGCGGGTAGATCATCAATGTATCTGCGCTGACTTCGCCAATGGCATCATCAATGAATGTCGTATCGTGTTCTGCATAAAAAGCGTCTCTTGGCGTCATTGCGAGTTCACTTTCCTGGTCTGCCGTCACATATGTGGAGAGGATTGTTGCCTGATCTCCTGCATGGCGCTCAATATCTTGCAGTGCCGCCACCAGTTTCTCAATCGACTGTTCTGTATCAGCTCCTGAAATGACTGCCATGACAACATAGCCTTCTGCAAGCTCCATTTGGATGCCATATTGTTCTTTTAATGCCGTATATACTTCAAAGCCGGTCATGCCAAGGCCGTTAACTCGGATAACGAGCTTCGTCCAGTCATGTTTTTGGCCATATTGTTCTTCCAAATAAGATGATTTCAACACTTCATAGCGGGAACTCGATTCAATAGAAGCAATAGCATCCGCTAAAATCGGCTGCAAAGTTTCATAACGTTCTGTTCCATGAAGTGCCAACTCCCTGCGCGCCACATCCAGCGAGCTCATAAGCAAATAATTGGCGCTCGTCGTCTGAAGCATGCTGAGCATCTTCTGAATCTGTTCAGCCTTTACCCGATCTCCTTGAACGAGGAGAAGCGAGCTCTGTGTTAATGAACCACCCGTTTTATGCATACTTAACGTAACAGCATCCGCCCCTGCGGCGATTGGATCTATGAAGTCTCCTGGCAAATAGCGAAGGTGTGCACCATGAGCGCTATCAACTAGGACAATGACACTTTTTTCATGCGCGATTGCGCATATTTGGTCCAGCTCGCTCATCGAACCGAAGTATGTCGGATACGTAATGAGCAAAGCCTTCGCTTCCGGATGGGCATCAAGTGCCGCTGCCACATTTTCTGCTGTAATGCCGTGAGCAATACCAAAGCGGTAGTCAACTTCCGGCTGAATAAACAATGGGATTGTGCCGCTCATAATAATTCCGTCCATAACGGATTTGTGTGCGTTACGCGGAACGAGCAATGTATCTCCCGGTTTGCAAGCAGCCATAATCATCGCTTGAATACCGACTGTTGTCCCGTTCACAAGAAAATAGGCATGCTCAGCACCGAATGCTTCGGCAGCAAGTTCCTGTGCCTCTTTAATTACGGACTGTGGATGACTTAGCAAATCAAGTTCTTTCATGGAGTTGACATCCATGCGAAGGGCCATCTCGCCCATTGTTTCTTTCAAAGGATTCATCTGTGCACCCATTTTGTGGCCGGGAACGTCAAACGGTGTGACATCTTGCTGTGCATATCTGACGAGTGCATTGAATAATGGCATGCGCTCCTGACGTGTGTTCGGTCTCGCTTGTGCAGCAAATACCTTTGTTGCTTTCATTAGCGGACGGCTCCTGCCAATTCAGAAACAGCCGCTTTCAAATCTTCAGCTTTGTCCGTTCTTTCCCATGGAACATCGAGATCCGTTCTGCCGAAATGCCCGTAAGCCGCTACATTGCGGTAACGCGGCGTGCGCAAATCAAGCATGTTGATGATTCCTGCAGGTGTAAGATCAAAAACTTTGCGAATTGCTTGAAGCAACTCCTCTACCCGTACATTACCAGTTCCGAATGTGTCGACAGAAATACTGATCGGCTCACTGACACCGATTGCGTACGAAAGCTGGATTTCACATTTCTTCGCCAGACCTGCTGCGACGATATTCTTCGCAACATAGCGAGCAGCGTAAGCAGCAGAGCGGTCTACTTTCGTACAGTCTTTTCCTGAGAAAGCACCACCGCCATGACGTGCCGCTCCACCATATGTGTCAACGATGATTTTGCGTCCAGTCAAGCCAGCATCACCATGCGGTCCACCGATAACGAAACGTCCTGTCGGGTTGATAAGAATCCGCTTTGGTGCTGCAATGTTAAAACTTTTAGCTGTTTCATTAATAATTGTCTCCGATACATACACCTCAAATGCTGAGCTGTCAAAGTCCTCATCATGCTGGATTGACATAAGAACCGTATCAATCTGCGGCTGTTCTGGATTTGTATAATCAATTGTTACCTGTGACTTCATATCAGGACGTGCCCATTTAAAATCTCCGCTTTTACGAAGCTGAGATGCTTTTTTCACAAGTGCATGAGCCAACTCAATAGCAAGCGGCATCAAGTTTTCTGTTTCATCTGTCGCAAAGCCAAACATGATGCCCTGGTCCCCTGCGCCAGTCTCTTTAGTATCGCTGGATGCATCTACACCCATTGCGATATCCGGTGACTGCGAATGAAGAAGCACCTGTACATCGCATGTTTGGCCATCAATTCCATAACGATCATCTGTATATCCGATCTCAAGAAGCGTCTTTCTCGCAATCGCTTCAATATCCAGATCAGCTGATGTTGCAATTTCACCGCCAACAATAACGGTATTGGTTGTAGTAAAGACCTCACAGGCCACCCGGGCAAAAGGATCTTGGGCAAGTGCTGCATCGAGCACCGCATCAGAAATCTGATCTGCAATTTTATCCGGATGTCCTTCAGACACCGATTCCGAAGTAAATAAAATCTTTTCAGCCAACAATACTCACTCCAAATTGTAAATTTTTGGTAATTAAGAGCACAAAAAAAGCTCCCCCTACAACCTAAGGAAAGCTTCGATTTATCATCAGCTGCTTCTCCTCTTATTGTTCACAAAGCCGTACAGGCTAAGCGCTCAGGTTGGGCCCCATATCCGTCCTGGTTGGACTGGATTGGTTTGCCACCGCATCGTCGACCCCTCGTCTCCGCGGCTATTAATAAGAAAGACTTTATTTTATGCAAGGACAATAGTAGAGCATTTTATTTTCATTGTCAATTGTTTTTTTATAGGTATATAAGTCCAGTTAAATGTGCTAATTTTTATCAATCAACTGTTGGTTCAGACTATAATTAGCATGCATTTTAGAGTCTATTCCACAAAGAAAATGAACAGAACGCAAAGAAATATTTTTTATATTTTCATATATTCATATTACTGGTTGATTTTAAACCATATCTTTAAATGGATCCTTTTATAAAAATACAAATATTTTAGTATGGGGCAAAAAAAGCTGGCATCAATTCATTATTGAACTGATGTCAGCTTGTTAATCTCTACATCCCCAATTCCTCATGCGGATGCAATGCATCTTCTGTACATCCATCACACACGTCAAGAATGTCATAAGGGTGATCGGCATGCTCATAGTTCTCAATGCGGCCGCAAACCTCACATTTTCTTGCCATCTGAACTAGCCTCCTTATTCTCTGCCGTCATGAGGGGCCTCATTTGCTGATTCATTCAAATGCTTGCCCATTCCTTCAAGGAAACGTATTAGCATTTGAATTGAGGCGTTTACGTTCGGATCCTTCATTGCCTTGTAAAATCCCCAAACGCCACCGGATTCTTTTTTACCCTGCTGCTCAGTTGCCCTCTCCAGGCCACCAGCTAACCCACCGAATATTGGCTGCAGCTGATTCGGCTCAATGGATGCAAGCAATGCGAGGATACTAAGTCCATTTTTAATAAAATGGTGTGCACCCGGCTGATTCACTTGCCCCATTGCAATAGAACCGATTTCATTTCTTTTGGATAGAATCGCCTTCAAGGCATCCAGAATACCCACTTCTTGCAACTCTGTTAAAATTGCCAAGCTTTCCTGAATCGCTTTGCGATTTTCTGCAACTTGTTGAATAAGCATTTCCAGGTCCTGAATCACTTCTTCTTGTTGAACATTTGGGTCTGCTTCAATATTAGTGATCGGCTTTGCCACGAATGATCTCCTCCCTCGCAACAGTATCCGGTACTGGCTCGAAGTCCGGTCGGTTCCACTTCTTGATGACTTCTACGCCGATATGCGGCTGTGGGTTGCCGAACCTGAAGTTATGTTTCGGCATCGGTGATTCACCCGTTCGCTCCAACACTTGCATCTTCACTTGAGCTTCCTTGTAGTTCGGTGTATGCGTATCTTTGTCGTAGTAGCTGCTTGTCAGCCTGTTCACAGCCTCTTCGTCGTCTCTAGTATTCATCGGCAAATACAATTCCTTGCCTTTGACCCTGTCGGTAACAAGTACACGGATTTTTACCTTCCCATATGGAGAAACAAGTCGGACGAGTGCTCCGGTCTCGATACCGCGCTCTTCGGCAAGTTCATGGGAAACTTCAAGCCATGGCCCCGGCAGCATATGGTGAATCCCTGCGGAACGGTCTGTCATATTCCCTTCATGGAATTGCTCGAGTGAACGTCCATTATTTAGATGTAAATCATACTCCGCACCAAAATGATGTGGCTCAGTCCAGTCGACAGGAAATAGTCGTGCCTTGCCATCGGGGAACTTGAACCTCTCCTTGTAAAGGATCGGTGTACCTTCACCATTTTCCTGCACGGGCCAAATCTGACTATTCCAGCCTTCCAACCGCTCGTAGCTAACACCAGCAAATGCAGGTGCAAGACTTGCGACTTCATCCATAATTTCAGATGGATGTTCATACTTCCAATCCGCTCCGAGTTCATTCGCCAAGTCCCGAATGATTTCCCAATCCGATTTCGAGTCTCCCAGCGGTTCGAATACCTTATGGAAACGTTGGATGCGCCGTTCTGTATTTGTAAACGTACCATCCTTCTCAAGACTTGGCGCTGCCGGCAGAACAACATCTGCAAACTGGGCTGTTCTTGAGAAGAAAATATCTTGTACAACGAAGAAATCAAGTTTCTCAAAAGACTCTTGAACGAAATTGATATTGGAATCTACGAGTGCCATTTCCTCGCCAAATAAATACATCCCTTTTACATTTCCGTCTTGAATGGCATCGACAATCTGGTGATTGTTTAAGCCAGGTACTTTCGGCAGATCCGTCTGCCAAGCCTTTTCATATCGGGCACGCACCGCATCATCTTCTACAGGTTCATAGCCCGGAAGCCAGTTCGGCATTGTGCCCATGTCACTTGCACCCTGAACATTGTTATGACCACGGAGCGGATAGGCACCTGCTCCCGTCTTACCGTAATTGCCTGTAACAAGCAGCAAATTACTAATAGCTGTACTCGTATCTGTACCGCCCATATGCTGGGTGACACCCATCGCCCAAAGGATGCATGTCCCTTTTGATTCGTGGATCATTTCAGCAATGCGGATGAGCGTTTCTTTGGAAAGTCCCGTTTTCTCTTCAGCGTATTCAAGCGTAAACTTTTCAAGAGAAGCTTTGTATTTCTCAACAAAATTAACTCGATTCTCTAGGAAGTTTTTGTCCTCCCAGCCTTGGTCGAAGATATACTTCGTCACTGCCGAGAGCCAGACAAGGTCAGAGCCCGGCTTCGGATGCAGATGCAAGTCCGCACGATCAGCGAGATCGTTTTTGCGCAAATCAGCAACGATCAATTTCTGGCCATGAAGCTTATGTGCACGTCTTACTCTCGTTGAAAGCACTGGGTGCGATTCTGCAGGATTGGCACCTACCACGATGACGAGATCCGCACTTGCGATATCCTGAATTGTTCCCGAGTCACCACCGATTCCGACTGTCCGCATCAGGCCGGATGAAGCTGGTGTCTGACAGTAGCGCGAGCAGTTGTCGACGTTGTTCGTCTTGAAGATCGAACGGGCGAGCTTCTGGAACAGATAGTTGTCTTCATTAGAACATTTCGATGATGCGATGAAACCGAGCGCATTCGGTCCATGCTCCTCTTGGATACCTTTGAATTTGCTAGCAATGAGTGACAACGCCTCTTCCCATGTGCTTTCTTGGAAGCTATCCCCTTTGCGAATGAGCGGCTTCGTCAGGCGTTCTTCACTGTTCACAAAATCCCAGCCGAACTTCCCCTTCACACAAGTGGAAATACCATTAACCGGTGCATCCGGATCAGGCTGGACCTTGAGGATTTCTCGGTCCCTCGTCCAAACTTCAAAGCTACAGCCGACACCACAGTATGTGCAAACTGTCTTTGTCTTTTCAATCCGGTCTTTACGCATTGTAGACTCAATATTTGAGATGGCAAAAATCTCTTTATAGCCTGGTTCTACAGCTTTTGTCACATCGATCATCGGCAAGAGAATGTTATCCGGAATTCCAGTCAAGTAGCCGGCACGGCCAAGCATTGATTTCTCCATCAGAGCGTTACATGGACAAACAGATACACAGTGACCACAAGAAACACAAGATGATTCACCGATTGGCACATCATTATCCCAAATAACACGTGGAATTTTACGCTCCCAATCAATGGAGAGAACTTCACTTACTTGGAGATCTTGACATGCCTCCACACAAAGCCCACAAAGGATACATTGATCCGGTTCATAGCGGTAAAAAGGATGCGAGTTGTCCTGATCATATGGCTTCGGTCTGAACTCATATTTTTGATGTTCAACTTGCAAATATTCCGCTGTGTTATGCACTTCGCAGTTGCCATTGTTGTTGTCACAAACCGTACAGTAAAGTTCGTGGTTTTCCAGTATACGCGACATGCCTTCGAGCTGAGCCGCCTTTGCGCTGTCAGAAACAGACCGGACGACCATACCTGGTTTCGCTTTCGTCGAGCAGGAACGCTCCAGCTTGCCATTCACCTCAACATAGCAAGTGTCACAAGTCTGGATGACACCAACCCCTAGATTCGGCTGTGACGAGCAGATGCCGGGAATATACATATCATGTTCAAGCGCAGATTCAAGAATTGACTGGCCGGGTCTAGCTTGGATTTCTTTTTCGTTCAAAGTAAAAGTGAAAGGACTATCCGCCATGAGACATGAGGCCTCCTTGTTTATTCATACTAAGGTTCAGTATGGACAAGTTGGCGGGAGATATTACTTTTGAATACTAGCCAAGATTCAATAGAAGGAAAGTACTTAAAATGAATTATTTTTTAAGGCTAGGCTTCCCATCAAAACTCTAAATAAAATAACGAAGCTTCACAAAATCAATCTTTGCGAAGCTTCGTTAAAACATAATAAATATAACCAACGTTAGTTAGCTATTCCCCTAATATTCGTTGCCCCCATTTTGTCCATCTTGCGGAAGAAGATGGAGATGTGGGAGCGATTCAACAAATCATTTCCTCCAAAGTCTTTATATTTGTCATTATATTTTCCTCTGCCGACCGTAAGCCCAGTTCGATACATCCAATCAATGATCTGTTTGTCACTGCCTTCTACACCTTGACTTGCAGCTAGCGCTTTGGCCAAGGTAATTCTTTTTACTGGCTTTTCAATCACTTTTTTGTTTGTATGACCCGGCAACATGACTTGGTTGTTCTTCAGATACGTATAGAATTTGCCGTACCAATCCTTTTCATCTGGAACGCTATCAATATTACGGTTAAAATACTGACTCATTACAGCAGCCAACTGAGCCTCCGTCAGACTCTTCTCAGGTCTAAATGTTTTATCCGGGTACCCTTTTATCAATCCTCTTCCTACAGCCCATTCTATATCTCCATAAGACCAGAATGTGCTTGGTACATCTATGAATGTTTGTTTCGAGGCGTTTATTTCTACAACCTTCTTTTCTTCTGGTAAAGGCTGAACTTGAACAATCTTTATTGACGATTGCTTTTTTTCACCTATCGCCTGGAGATTTAAGGATTTCTCTTTAGAAATATCGCCCAATTGAATCTTGAAATAACCTTTAGCATCTGTTTTTCCCATAACGCTCATTCCATGCTCAGATGTTACTTTAATCGTTGATTCTCTCCACGCTTCGCCCTCAACGTAATCGTCATCAGCGTGTAATTCTTCAACTCTCACAATATCAATAGGAGTATAGGCATCCAGAGCCGCAGCAGCATCAATCATGTTCCCGCTGGCTATCATTTCTTTATTATAAAGAAGAGGTCTTCCGTTCTTCTCAATTGTATCTATTAAATCTCCTAGATTGCCTTCTGGGTAAGCCCCCATCAGAAGTGCTGCCACCCCTGTTACATGCGGTGTAGCCATCGAAGTACCACTCATATATCCATATTCAGAATTGCCAGTATGAGGTATCGTACTAAGTATTGAGTAACCTGGAGCTGCCACATCAACTGTCTTTCCATAATTAGAGAACGTTGCAATTTTTCCCTGATTGTCAATAGCTGCCACAGAAATCATATTTGGAACGTTGTAACTTGCTGGATAAGCCGGCCATGTGTCGTTATTGGAACTTTCATTCCCAGCTGCGGCGATAAAGAGCATCCCCGAATCACGAATTGCCTGTTCCAATGCATCATCTTCAAAACCACCACGACTGACCCAACTATTATTTACAATTTGGACACCCATTTTCTTCGCATACTGAATTGCTTTAATTGCTCCAAATGTTGTCCCTCCATCAGTGCCTATGAATTTCAGAGGAACAATTTTGACGTTAGGGGCGATTCCTGAGACGCCAATTCCATTGCTAATACCAGCTGCGATTGTTCCCGCTACATGAGTTCCATGACCTATCTCATCATCTACGGTGCTTGCGTTATCAAAGAAATCCCAGCCGTGTACATCATCAACGAAACCATTGGCATCATCATCAATCCCAGGCCTTCCATTAGCTTCTTGCATGTTTGTGTAAATGCTGTTCTTCAAATCCGGATGGTCAATGTCTATTCCACTGTCCAAGACTGCAACTTTCACTTCCTTCAATGACATCTTACTTGTCATATCCCATGCTTTGGAAATATTTATATCTACAGAAGCTGTTCCGCTTTTCCCTGTCATATACTGCCCAATATTACGTAATCCCCATAGCTGATTGAAGTATGGATCATTCGGCAGATTGGCTGGCGTATATCTGTAGTTAGGCTGTACGGATACAACAGCTTTGTCTTGATCGAGCTTTTTTATTGCTGTTTCCAGCTTCTCGTCTTTTCTATCAAAAGAAACAAGCGCCACATCATCCTCGGCTTTTTCTGCTTCCATATCGTATCTCTCGACAGTTTTATCTACTTGATTTCCATCTTTAAATTGGACAATCACTTCTCCTTGTACAGCTTCCTGCCCTATGTCTGTTTGATTAACCGGGGGAACTGTAACTGTCTCTGCGCTCACGCCTGTATACATAAATGGCCATGCGACCATAACAATTAATATTGAAGATGCGAGTTTCTTCATAATATGTTTCCCTTCCTTTCAGAGCTATACTTTTTTTATCGGCCAACAAAGGGATTTTTTAAGATTAATAGAGTTATTTCTTAATAGTATATTAGACATCCACTTTTAAGTTCATCCTCCATAAAACGACAAAAATTATGATATAATTGACTCAAATTGTTTCAAAAAGAGGAGATTCATCTTGCGGCGAAATTCTGTCATTATCCAACTGATCCGGCAACTGCGGCCAAAGCAATGGTCAAAGAACTTCCTTGTATTCGCCGCCTTGCTGTTTTCCTTTCAACTTACGAATATTCAGGCTGTTCTCCTGTCTCTGTTCGGCTTTGTTGCCTTCAGTTTAACGGCAAGCAGCATATACATATTAAACGATTTTAAAGATATTGAGGCAGATCGGAATCACCCGAAAAAACGTTTTCGTCCCATGGCCTCGGGTTTACTAAACCCTACCTTGGCACTAGCTAGCGGGGTTGTTTTACTTGTTTTGGCACTGGGTGCATCTTTTATAGTAAATAAGTTGTTTCTATTAGTTCTTCTTATCTATTTTACAACCAATGTTCTTTACAGTCTTTACTTGAAACATGTTGTAATCATTGACATTATGCTTATAGCTTTTGGTTTTGTACTTAGAGCTATCGGCGGGGCAATCATCATCAACGTACCTTTCACACCTTGGTTCCTGCTCTGCGCGCTGCTTCTCTCGCTATTTCTGGCGATTGGAAAACGTCGCCATGAGCTGACGATACAGCTGGAGGGCAAATCACATCGCAAAGTGTTGGATGAGTATTCCTTGCCATTTTTAGATCAGCTGACGGGCATTGTCACGGCTGCTACGATTGTTTGTTATGCAGTTTTCACCTTTACAGCAGGAAGTACGGTTCACTTGATGTGGACAATTCCATTTGTTATCTATGGCATGTTCCGCTACCTTTACTTGATTCATATTCGAAATGAAGGTGGAGCTCCTGAGAAACTACTATTCTCAGACCGTCATATCTTTGTAACGGTCATTCTCTATGTACTTAGTGTAACGCTGATACTCTACTTCTTATAAATTGGATAGGACGTGAGAATTATGGTCAAACCTGTGAAGAAAAAAATGGCCGGCTGGGGGAAGTACCCTATTGAGAGCTGCTTAGTCTATCGTCCTGAATCCACCCAGGATCTGAAGAAGATTCTAAGTAGCCAGAAGGAAAAGCAGATTGCATATGGCTTGGGACGAAGCTATGGAGATACAGCCCTAAATGAAGATGAGGGAATCTCGTTGTTCAATAAGTTTGATCATATGCTATCTTTTGATGAAGAATCTGGCATTCTTACATGTGAGGCAGGCGTATCTCTTGAGGAAATCATCAATATTTTTCTGCCAAGAGGTTATTTCCTTCCAGTAACTCCTGGAACAAAATATGTTACAGTCGGCGGCGCGATCGCCAATGATGTTCATGGTAAGAACCATCATTTAGATGGCTGCTTCTCAGAGTATGTGCTTGAATTCGATCTGCTGCTCGCATCTGGAGAGACAATTAGTTGCAGCCGTGTAGAGAATACGGATGCCTTCTGGGCTACGATCGGCGGGATTGGCCTTACTGGGTTCATTACACGTGCTGCAATCCAGCTCATCCGTGTAGAAACGTCCTATATTAAAGCTACATATGAAAAAGCTGAGAATCTAGATGTCGCCTTTGAGAAGTTCGTTGAGAATGATGCCAACTTCAAATATTCCGTAGCTTGGATCGATTGCTTGAGTACAGGCAACTCACTCGGCCGCTCCGTCCTCATGCGCGGAGAACATGCTCTGAAAGAAGAGCTTCCTGCAAAAGTTAAGGAACCTTTCAAACCGTCAAAAGGTTCCGTGTTGAAAATGCCAATCAATGCACCGTCGTTTGCATTGAATCCATTCAGCATTTCAGCATTCAACGCGCTCTATTACGCTTCATTTAAGAATGAAACGAAAATCGTCGATTCATCATCTTTCTTCCATCCGCTCGATGCGATTGACGATTGGAATAAACTATACGGTAAAAAAGGCTTTATCCAATACCAGGCCGTTTTCCCAAAATCGAATGATCCAAAATCCGGAATTCGCAAGCTTCTTGAGAGACTTACTGAGGAGAAGTGTTCTTCATTCCTTGCGGTACTTAAAAGTTCCGGCCCTGCCAATGAAGGGTTGCTCTCATTCCCAATGGAAGGCTACACCCTTGCTCTTGATATCCCAATTAAGGATGGCAGCCTATTCCCATTCCTGAGAGAGCTTGATGAAATCGTCCTTTCATATGGCGGTCGCGTTTACTTAGCCAAAGATGCAACAATTGATCCTGAAACATTTAAGAAGATGTATCCGAAATGGGAAGAGTTTAAGAAGGTCAAAAAGGAACTGGATCCAGATGGACTGTTCTCTTCATCCATGTCACGAAGAATCGGCTTAACATAATTTAAAGACAAGAGGTGTTTGTTTTGGGAAAAATATTAATCCTCGGTGCCAGCTCCGATATCGCACAAGAAACAGCGCGTGAGCTTGCTGCCAAGAAAAATAATCTTATTCTGACTGCCCGAAACATAGAAGACCTTCAGATGCTTAAGAGTGACCTGGAGATCCGCTATGGCATCGAGGTGACAACGAAGCAGTTTGATGGACTTGACTTTGATAATCATGAACAGTTCTTCAATGGAATCGTTGCTGAAGCTGGCAACCTTAACGGCATTCTCCTCATGTATGGAGCGATGGACGATCAGAAGGAAGCGGAACAGTCCTTCTCTATTTCGAGGAATATGATCGACGTGAACTACACTTCTGCAGTATCGATTCTGAATATCGCTGCTAACTATTTTGAAAAGAAAAAGAGTGGCTTTATCTGTGCTGTCTCATCAGTAGCAGGAGATCGCGGCAGACAGAGCAACTACATATACGGCTCAACGAAGGCAGGGCTCTCTGTTTATATGGAAGGGTTGCGCAATCGCCTTCACAAGTCAGGTGTTCAGGTGTTGACAATCAAGCCAGGCATGGTTGATACGAAGATGACGTATGGGGTAGTTGACGAAGGTCCTCTTCTCGCAAGCCCATCGACTGTAGCAAAGGATATCGTAAAAGGGATTGTGAAGCGCCGTGACGTCTTGTACACACCTTGGTTCTGGTTTGTCATCATGCTCATCATTAAGTTGATTCCTGAGAAGATTTTCAAACGGACGGATATCTAAATGAATGCAACTCCAAAGAACACGCCTGAACGAATCATACCGAAGCTCGTCATCGGACTCATGCTCGGCATCATCGTCATGGCGTGTTTCCTTCTGTTCACAGACCTTAAACAAATTACACATTCAATTGCAAAGATGCCGAAACTCTGGCTGATCCTTGCCTTCGTTCTTACGTTCGGCAGCTACTGCTTCCGCTTGTGGAAGTGGCATGCATTTTCACGCTGGTCAAATTTCAAAATTGGCTTCAGAGACAATACAGCAATCTTCTTCATCGGACTCATGATGTCCATTACACCGGGAAAAGCCGGCGAGCTGATCAAGTCCTATCTGTTACAGAAGAAAGGTAATGTACCCTACTCTGCTTCATTGCCTATCGTCATCTATGACCGACTGACAGATTTGCTCGCAATGATGGCGCTAGTCGGCATTGGTCTGCTCGTCTACCCATTCGGCCTTACATCATTGATTGGTCTGTTGCTGCTCATTCTTCTGTTCGCAATTGTAATCCAGAAGAAATCATGGATGGCTGCACTGATCGACAAATTGACACACCACCCGAAGCTGCAGCGATTCAATGAACCGCTCCACAGCTTTTACAGCCAGACGCTCTCTTTGATGCGCTTCCGGATTTTAAGCTTTTCATTCATCATCAGTTTCATCGCCTGGTTCCTGGAATGCGGGAGTCTTTATGTACTTATACATGCTTTCGGAGCAGATCTTTCGCTCCCGGCAAGCATCCTGACATTCAGTCTTGGTACAATTGCCGGCGCCCTTTCGATGATACCTGGAGGCCTTGGAGCTGCAGAAGGAAGCATTACCGGCCTGCTCGTCTACTTTGGCCTGAGTGGCAGCCTTGCAGTTACTGTTTCACTCGTAGTCCGCTTCGTAACGCTCTGGTTCGGGGTTATTCTTGGCATAATCGTCTTTCTCATAAAACGGAAAAGCTTCTTCTCCGGCAGCAATTGATTCTTTGTCTAAATTCCTAAAAGCAAGGAGTGACATGCTTTGCCTTATTTTCTGGCACCTTTCATAGCATGGGCAGCGTCCGGCTGTCTTAAATACATAATCAATACAATCAGATTTGGAGAGGATGCTCGCCAGCATATGGGAAATGGCGGCTTTCCGAGCACGCATACGGCAACCGTATCCAGTATCACCTTTCTCATAGGTCTCGGAGAAGGATGGCTCTCACCAATCTTCGGCCTCGCTGTAGCATTCCTTTTCATCGTAATTATCGATGCGACAGGCTTGCGCATTGCAGTCGGCAAACAGGCAGCCGCAGTTAATAGAATGAACGAAGGTGTGGACAGCTATAAGATCCTCCGTGAGAAAATGGGCCATACACGAATTGAGATCCTTGGAGGCTTGTTCGTTGGATTTGTTGTTAGTCTGATTCTTTATTGGCTGTTCTCCCTTTGGGGGTGGTCTTGATGGCAAAACGAATCTTCAGTCCGACCAATCTCCTGCTCGCAATCTTATATGCGATTTTTTGCAGCTTTATCATCTATCTTTCCATTCATGATGAGAATGGATATGTCACATCGGATTCAGCCCATTATTTGCAGCTTGCGCAAAATATTCTTGATGGGCACGGCTTGTCGACAGCCAATTATGTTGATGGCATGAGTACCTATTTCGCAACATGGCCTGTCGGTTATCCAGTACTCATCGCCCTCATCTCAATTATTACAGGTAGCGGGGTCTTCTGGGCGTCCAAGATATGCAACATGCTTTGCCTGCTCTTCTGTTTCATCTTATTAAAGCGCCTGTTTGGAGAGAGAGCAGTATTCGCCTCTTTAATTTTCTCGATAAGCACTCTCGTAAGCATGTTCGTCTATACGTGGTCAGAGGTTCCATTTCTTCTGGGCATGCTTTGGCTCGCCTTCGGAATGACACGTTATATGGAAACAAATAAGAAACGCTATGCAGTACATATGGCGCTCGCTGCCCTTTTCATGTTCCTGATGCGGTATATTGGACTCATTGGCGGAGGAATTATCGGTCTCATTGGCTTCCTTTATCTATTCAGGAAAAAATGGAAACAGATGTGGACATGCTGGATTGCTGGGGGCTCTGTCATTGTAATTGCAGGCCTTTACTTGCTTAATAATCAGCTGCGTAATGGACTAGCGACAGGTATGGAGCGCATCCCTCGTGCTGAGACTGCGAGTGAATTTGCAACAATGCTGAAAGACAGCATCCTTACTGAGATCAACATCTTTTCTAATGATTTGAATAGCAGTTTGATCGGCTTTATTGTCATAACGATCATTGCAATTGCAATATTCATCCGTCCAAAGCAATTACAAGCAATATTTCAGTTGAAAGGTGAACAGTTTAGGCTGCCGGCCATTTTCCTGTTGATTGGTTGCATCTATCTGATCGCCATCATTTACATGCGCTGGACAGCCTACTTTGACGCGTTCAACTTCCGTTTATTAGGCCCTGCGACTTTCATGTTCAGCCTGTTTCTCATCAGTTGGATCGCACAGTTTGAGAGACCAAATTGGAGTCGCTGGCGAAGCACAATAGGACTCGTTTTGATTATTGCATTGCTCATAAATGTCGGATATGAAGTCCTCTCGCTTGGGAAAAGCAACAGTCCGACCTATTCGGAAAATGTTCAGCAAGTTGAGAAAACATATGAACAGATTCCCCCGAAGAGCATTGTCGCATTCGAAAACTTCCATGCTCGCTATTTGCGACCAGATATTCAGTTCATTAAAGTACACTTCCAGCCATACTTTGCTGATGCGGAAACAGTGAATCAATTTAAAGCACGCGTTACTCCAAATAATGCTGCAGGTGTATATTTACAGAAGAAATCACTATCCGGCTATACGTACGGGAACGGTTTTGCAGAATTAATGAAGCAAGCAGATAGTGAGAATAAGGACTTTATAGAGATTAAATGAGATACGGAAAGACGGCACTCCGCAGATGGAGTGCCGTCTTTTTCTAGCTTTTATTTCAAATCACCAATATTCCATAAGACAACATTTGGCTCCCGATACCAACTGCCAGAGTCATAGAATGCGAGCAGTTTGCCCCCATCATGACTGAATGCCAGATTGCTAACATCGATTGCATTTCCAGCGTTCTGCTGAATCATACGCTTGTTGTATGGCGTAATCAATGTTTTATAATGAGCATAGTCCGAAGTTCTGTAAATATTGATAACGCCATCCTTGCCGCTTGTCGCTAAATATTTTCCATTTGGACTATAAACAAGGTCTACAGGTTTTCTATCGCTACTTTCAAGATCAAGTGAATAGTCCACAAGCATCTTATTGAAATCAATTACATCCATTGTCGGTGCACTTCCATAGTTGCCATACAAGACTGTTAATTGGCTGCCATCATGACTCATCGCAAACCTGGAAACTTCCCCGTCAAATGTCAGTTTCTCTTTCAACTTGCCCGTATTCACATCAAAGAAGAAGAGATTCTTTTCATAAGATACCATTAGAGTCTGCTCATCCGGGGACAGCTCAATCTTATCCTTAGTTGAATAGTAATATGCTTTATCGTAGTCATAATGATTCTCAATCGCTTCAGAAGCCAAGTTCACCATGATTAAGCCTTGCCTGTCGTCAAAGAAAATAACCCTTCCATCGCTCGTATATATTGTTTTGCCCTTACCTTCGAGACTAGCATAGGAATCCGGGTTGTAGGTAAAGTACTTCTCTTGTTGCAGGCGGTTGTCATACAGTTCCAGCTTTCCATTATTACCAATAGCCCCAAGACCATCTGTATAGAAGCGGATAAAGCGATCATCGTAAATCTTTATTAGTTTTCCATTGCGAGCATCCCAGACTTCATTGTCCACAGATAACATCTTATCGTTGGAAGACCATGATGCATCTGGAACGTAGCTGTATGGCATACCAATAGACTTAGTCCAGAAGATTTCACCATACTTCACGGTAATCGGGAAATTCTTCTTTTTCAGTCCAGCCTTCAGCGTCAAAGTCGTCTTACCTTCCTTAAGTGCGGTAATCTTGCCATTCTGATCGACTTTTGCAATAGATGTATCTGCAATCGAGTAAGAAATGACAGGTTTCGCAGCACGGATTGGCTCGTATTGAACGACTGCATTTGTAGGATTTGAGTAGTTGATATAAGCAATATTGCCCTTCAACGCAATCTTAAGGTCCGTAACTTTCTGGATCACTTTAACTGAAACAGTAGAGCGGCTCTTACCAGCAGTCGCAGTAATCTTGGCCGTACCTGGGTACTGCGCTTTGATCGTACCCTTTTTGTCAACAGTTGCTACCTTTGTATTGCTTGATTTGTATGTAACTTTATTCTTTCCTGCATTTGCAACCTTCACCTTTTGGGTTGTTCCGTATTCCATCGTACTTTTGGATACCGAGATTTTGAATGCACCTGCTGCGAAACTGGAGACAGGTTGGATGAAAATGAATAGAAAGGTAATTAGACTGACTAGTAATAGTTTTTTCTTCATAGGAAACCTCCTTGTTTCAATATCTTTTATCACAAATACATACAATAGTCCTTACACGAAACGATTATATAGTTAAAATTATTTATGTGTCCAGTCTTTTAAATTAAAAAAGTAGCTGAGCGACATTTAAATTCGGCAGCTTTTTCTAGTACAAAAAGAGACTATATAAACGGTCATATAGGACTAATATCATCGTTATAAACTTCTCACTTCTTGCCACTAATTTATAAAGAAACTTACTAACTTCAGTATGTTTTATAACAAAATATAAATCTATTTAACAGTATAAACATTAGGCAAAATGTTTTGCACAAAAAGACCAATCGACCTAGAAATCCAGTTACCTAAATGATGTTACAGAGGCGAATATATTTAAAGGTAATAATCAATCATTCCGCCCTTCCCAGACAATTACACGGGAGCAAATGGCTACAGTACTCGTCAAAGCCTTTGAATTGAGCGGCGATAATACTAATATCGAATTAACAGACCTCTTGAAGATTGATGCCTCTCACCGCGATAATGTAAAAGTATTGGCTCAGAATAACATTACAATCGGAAAGATAAATAAAGAAGGAAAGCGGTATTTCGATGGAACTGGCAAACTGACTCGTGTCCAGTTTGCAATTTTCCTTGATAAGGCACTTGGTTCATTTGGAGTCGTGGAAATCAATTAAATTCAAATTTATATGGTAAAAGACCAGTCTCGTGAATTAGTAAAATCACGAGACTGTCTTAGTAAAAAATATAAATTGTTTGACAAATCAAAACAATACAACTCCTCTTTAACACTGCTTATTTTGCTCTCTTGCTTAATAAGTAAAAGCTCTGTGTAAGATTCCTCTAACACAGAGCTACTAATGAAAATAATGTTCTAATTGAATTAACTATTAGCCTGCTATTGGAATGTTATCACCAGCTTCTCCATTAGAGTCGGAAGACCCATTACTAATACCATCTGATATTGGTGCATCTTGGATTCTTACTGTCCCAATATTAAGCTCATTACCGTTGGTCCCTTTTAGTTCTAAAATATTTGTAATCTCTGTTGCAGTATTCAATGCAGAACTAGCATCCTCAGCTTTAATTTTAATAGCTACTGTTTTACCATCGTCTAAGAATTTCAAATCAGCAACTGCTGCTTGGGCTTCACCCTTGTCGGTACTAAATACTAGATTGGCTGTCTCGTTTTGCAATTCAACTACGTTGGAGAATGTTAAAGTAAGCTGACCATCCTTAGCATCCACTGCATCAACTGCATCAACTGCCGCCTTGCCACCAGTAAAGTTCACCGCTGCTTCGTCATTAATTGCGTAAGTCAGGTTGTTGCCCTCAATACCCGTTGTCTCCGCTGTAAGTGTGATGACACCATCTACTTCGTTTGCTGTCACGCCAAGATCAGGTTCTGTAGTATTGATTGCCGTGACAAGGTCAGATGCGCTGTTATAGTCTGTTCCGTATACAAACTCTTTTCCTGCAACGGTTACTTTACCTGCCGCCACTGCATCAACTGCCTCTACTGCCGCCTTGCCACCAGTAAAGTTCACCGCTGCTTCGTCATTAATTGCGTAAGTCAGCTTGTTGCCCTCAATACCCGCTGTCTTCGCTGTAAGTGTGATGACACCATCTACTTCGTTTGCTGTCAGGCCAAGATCAGGTTCTGTAGTGCTGATTGCCGTGACAAGGTCAGATGCACTGTTATAGTCTGTTCCGTATACAAATTCTTTCCCTGCAATCGTTACACTACTTCCTTCATTTCCAATATTTGAATATGTTATTGCACCTGTTGCAGCTTCAGCTTCAGATCCTTCTACCGCTTCAACGCCCTCTGTATCAATGTCTGTAAATATTACTTTGCCCGTTGCTGCTTTAGCTGTAGATCCTTCTACCGCTTCAACACCCTCTGTATCAATATCTGTATATGTTATCTTGCCTGTTGCTGCTTTAGCTGTAGATCCTTCTACTGCATCTACACCTTTCACAGCCTTAATACGTTCTGCTTTTGTAAGCGTAATGTCAGTAGCTTCGTTTTTATACTTATCAATTTGACCAAGTTCAATATCACCATTATCTTTCACTATAACAGGAATTGTCGCCGAATTCCCATCCTGGTCTTTCACGGTAATTGTAGTACTGCCTGCCTTAACAGATTTGATAGCAATATTACCGTCCGGATCTATCTCTGCGGTTGCTATGTTCTCATCAGCGCTAGAAACTTCAGTTCCAACGAGCCCAAGTACATCGGTTGTATTGGCTGTTGAATTGTTTGTAGAAGGTGTGAATGTTACCGTTGAACCACCATCTCCGCCTGTGCCTCCGCTACCTGTATCGCCACCACCATTATTTCCGCCTGTGTCTCCGCTGCCTGTATCACCTCCACCGCCGTTATTGTTACCGTCTCCCTCACCCGGTGTAGGTGCATCAGGGTTGGCTGTCCCATCAATCTGAACAATTTGGCCTTTAACAGCATCATAGTTTTTGATGACATCGTTGATTTTTGTACCTTCTGGAAGTGTGATGTTCTCAATTTTTGTATCTTCACCAAGAGTAAGCTTCACATCTTTATCTGTTATATTTACTGTTGGAACGGAAGAATTAGCTGATGCTTTGATTGTAGCATCAGAAGATACGTTAATTTCTTTAACAGATGAATTTCCAGTTAACTCTAGTATTGCGCCGTCTTTATTTATTTCTACTGTCCCCAAGTTAGAATCTTCAAAGACAGCTGCTCTTGGATCAATTGATGCAGCCTTCACATTTGTAGAGCGTGCGACATTGGCCATATCACTAATTATAGTTTTTCCTGTTATATCAAGACCTTTGCCTTGGAAACCTTCACCATTCAGTATGAGATCCCCGGCAACTTTGAGATTTTGAAGAGATACATTATTTCCATGGACTGTTACATTGCCGTCAATTTGACTATTGCCTCCGTTAATTAAAATCGGTTTCTCTGCAGATCCACTCTTAATAATTTTGAGACCCTTTACATTGACAATCTGCCCATCAGCTACAGTGAAGTCGATTTGTGCTCCCTTTAATGCATCATTGTTTGCTGTACTCAAAATGCCCTTTAAAGCATCAGATACCCGATACGTCCTCCCAGCTATCTTAGCACCGCTATCTGTTACAGCCGAAATGTGAGCTGGAGACTTCATCGCCTTCTCAAGGAAAACTGCAAAATGTACCCGTTTTAGCGGAGCCGACGCATCGAAATAGCGCTCACCTTTTTTGTTCAGCTTCCCTATTGAAACTCCGTTTTGTGCAAGGATTTTTACATTATCACGATGGGATGAATCGACTTTATCAAAATCAATTAAGTTAATTGTGCTGTCATTTCCCCGCAGATCGAATGCCTGTACAATAACCGTTGCCATCTGGTCTCGGCTAATTGGCTTAGTCGGCTCGAACTTTCCATTTCTACCTTTAAAAATTCCAGCCTCTGTTACAGCTGCAATCTCTCTTGCATAATCACTATTTGTCTTAACATCCTTATACATGGATAATGTTTTTTTATAGTCTGGGGAAGGTTCTAATTTCAATGCAGAAACAAGCAAACGTGCTACATGCTGACGAGAAATATTTTGGTAGGGTTTGAAAGTCCCATCCTCGTAACCGCTTACAATCCCCTGATCAGCAAGAGCTTCAACAGATAGTACGTTGTACTCTAACCTTAATTTGGTGTTGTTTCCTCCTCTCTACCAATGTTATGATAAAAACGTTTAAGCGTTTTGTTTAATAGATTAAGATTATTTTAATCATCGTAAAACAATATATTGAGAAAAGAGGAAACATACATGAGGCATTTCACAATAAAAAAACGAAAAACCATTACTGCTGTATTTCTTTCAGCTGTTTTGCTAGGTACAGGCTTAGCAACACCGATACAAATAAAGGCAGAATCAAAAGTAAAAACACAGTCAAAGCTTTCCTATGGCGTAGATTATAAAAATATAGACTATACAGCAGGGAGTACTAAAGCCGGTGTTGATGTAATGGAAGTTAATATTTCCGATCCCTACACCGCTGTCCAACTTGGCAGAGCTAACCCACTTGATAAATTGGCAACTGTTCGAGCACGTGCAACCTCATATAACCAGAAGTATAACCAGATCATTGGTGCCATCAATGCCAATTTCTTTCTGGCTACGCAAGGGAAAGTGACCAGACCAGTTCATTTGATTTCTGAAGATAATCGACTCGTATACGCTGGCTATGTGAACACTGACAAAAATCAATACGTAAATGAGCCTATTGCTTTTGGCATCAATCAAGCCGGAAAAGGTCTGATCGACCATTACAATTTGAACTTAACATACACCTTTAACGGCAAGACTCGAAAAATTTCACACACGAATAGAGAGCGTGCGGAAAATAATACAATTCTCTATACAAGTGACTTCTATAAAACAAATACCGATACAAACCAGTATGGAACAGAAGTAGTACTAAAAGGTCCAGAGAACATGGAACTGACTCTCGGAACCACACTGGAGTTGAAAGTAGATTCAATCCGTAAAGAAGGCGACACGAAGACAATTCCGATTAGCGATAATTACTTTGTGCTTTCTGGTCACGGAACTGCTTCCACGAATCTTCAAGGAATGAAAATTGGAGATACTGTTAAAATCAATGTCGGGATGGACCAGCAATGGCAAGGTTCCGAATTCATGATTGCAGGCGGTCCGCAGCTAGTGAAAAACGGAAATGTAGATATATCTATGAATACCACAAGCTGGCTCGCGAACGCCCCAACTTCCCGTACAGCTGTTGGAATTGACAGTACGAATGGGAAAGTTTTCTTCGTTACAGCAGATACAACCTATAATAAAGGACTATCAATCCCTGAACTCGCACAACTTATGAAAGATCTCGGTGCCGATACCGCTCTTAACCTCGATGGCGGCGGTTCGACAACAATGGCAATTCGTCCGAAGAATTCCGACGCCTTAAAAGTAGTAAACAAGCTACAAGACGGATTTGAACGAGGTGTCTCAGGTGTCCTAATGGCTGCTGATACAGAACCTGAACGAATCTTTAGCGATGTCAGCTATCGTGAAGACCTTTATCCAGGTATACAATGGGCAAAGGATAAAGGAGCAATCAAAGGCTACTCAGACAACACATTCCGACCATATCAGGGGCTAAGCCGTAAACACGGCGCTGTTATGTTTGCAAGCGCACTCTCCCTTCAGCCAGCCGACCCAACTACTACGAGCAAATTGTTCACAGACGTTCCGGCAACCCATGACTATGCACCTCAAATTGGTGCTGTTGCTCAGGCGGGTATTTTTAAAGGTTCTAATCACCAATTTAACCCCGAAAAAATACTGACAAGAGAACAAATGGCGACAACGCTTGTAAAAGCATTTGGATTAAATAACGATGGCTTACCGAAAGCAGAGGTCAATTTAAGCAATGTCGATCCATCTCACCGGGCAAATGTACAAATCCTGGCAGACAATGGCATAACTACACAGACCGACGACTTCAGACCGCTTGAGGCTGTAACGCGAGGACAGTTTGCTGTGTTTTTGCAGAAGGTTAGTGAAATTCGATAATTAATAGTTTTATAGGCACATTCAGATAAGATCGTGGTAAATCTATTATCTGAATGTGTTTTAATTTCAGACTTTATGTATTGACCCCAAAATTAAATATTGAGTTGGTAGCGAAATCGTCTGCCCTAAACTATCTACCAAGACCGTTAATAAACTATATTAATGATACAGTAGGAATCTCTGTCTGAAGTTGTTGAAGCATTAGCAATTGGAAACTTACACCTTACCATTATGAGATTTCTTGAATGTAGTCATGCTGTTCAGGGTTTACTACTGCCATGTCAGGAAATGACAAATATCTATTTAACACAACTCCTTGATATCACAGATTTCTCTAATTCTCCATAAAAGACGCAGACACACTTCCCCTCATCCAAGCGTCGAAATCCTTTTTCAGTTCATAAACTTTAGTGTGGAGGTAAATATTTTAAGAAGTCGTTCCAGTTTCTAGCCAACAGTATATGTACCGAAAAAAGTATCTTGGTGGGGAAATGTCAGAAAGCAATTGCATATAGCCTCTTTTTATTCTAAAAATAAAGTTCTGGGTGCCTTTTTCATATCAAAATCTCCTTATTACCCCAACGTATATTTTAGAGACAAATAAAAAGAGAGAGCCAACCAAATAGGTTAGGTCTCTCTTTTTTTATTCAAAAGATTTAACAAGTCATTATTTAGCAGTGATTGCCTGAGTGAATTCTTCAGACTTTTTAGTAACTGCCCCTTTGCTGTACTCTACCTTAAATTTGATAGAACCAGCATTCCCAGCTGTTGGTGCAGTGAAAGATACATCTTTAATCGATGCAGTTGCACCTGATGAAGCAATTGCTGAATCAACTAATGATTTTACAGCATCTTCAGCCGCAGTTTGTGTATCAACCGTATTTTCTAGTGCACTAGAAAATGTAGACTGAGTAACTGCTTGATCAGCAGAATCAACTGCCGTTGTTTCTGTAGCAAACTTAGCAGCATCTACTTCTTTTTCATTAGAAGTTATATTCGCTTTACCGCCTTCAACAAGCTTGTTGCTGTTGCCGTCTTTAACATTGATGTTACCCTCGCTATCTTTAACAACAGTCACTGTAGCAGCCTGGTTAATATTAATAGCTCTATCCAATGTAAGAACCAATTCGTTCTGCTCGTCGCCAGCATTCACTGCTGTAACAGCAATGTCCGTGCTGTTCAGAACAAACTTGAAGTTTTCTTTGACTTTTCCTGTTGCAGTGCCATTAACACTAACATTTTCAGAGAATGTAACTTTAACTTTATCGGATTGAGTTGCATCCTTGCTTGGTACTACATAAATAGCTTTGCCTTCAATTTGAGGAGAAACGTTATCCTTAAGACCGATAAGCTGTTCGTAAGACTTCTGTTCTACTGTGTTGTTCACAACATAGCGACCATCTTTAGTCTTCACAGAGTTGCTAATTGTCAATTTGTAACTAGAATCTTCTTTTACAGTTTCAGCAGGAAGTTTAATCTGAACCTTTGATTTATCCCCAATGAAGTCAACTGTTGCATTAGTTGGCAATGCCTTACCATCAAGCAAGTAGTTGCTCTTATCTGCTGCAGAGGCATCCATATCCTGCTGGTAATCAATAGTAATAGCATTATCAGCGCTTGCAGTAATGCTATCCGTAGTATCATCAGCTAGCTTACTCTTAAATTGTACATATTTAAAGTTATCAGCGTCAGTTGCTTTAACTGTTGCAGTCAACTTATCATTTTTAGCCCCAGCTACTTGGTAATCAACTACATTGCCAAGTTCAGGTGCATATTGAACTTTATCAGCCTTGACTTCAACAGTGAATGGAGCGCTATCTTTAGCATAGTTATTTGTCTTACCATCAAAGGTAATTGCCAAACGACCATTTGCTACAGTAGTAGCCCCAGAAGTATTTGTTCTATCCGCTCTTGAAACAGAATAATCACCTGAAGGAACAATTACACCATCTTTATCACGTACGACCACATCTGTTGATTGGAATGTCGTAGGCGCATTAGTAGCAGTAGACTGGATAGCTCTATCAAAGTCAAGATAAACAGCACCTTTACCTGACGATGCTGCTGCATCTAGTACGGTTGCAGCTACAGCTGGTTTGTCAGTTGACTTTTTCAAAGTAACTGCTCCATTATACGGGCTTCCGATTAGTCCGTCAGAATCTTTGTAATTCTTAACGTTCACGTTAAGTTGAACAGTATCTTCACCTTTAGCGTAAAGTGGATTATTAGAAGCATCGTTATAGTTATCTGTGATAACTACATAGTAACCAGGTTTCTTCTCATATTCGCCTTTTTTATAGTAGGCTTGGGCAGCGTCACTATTAACACTAGTTATCGTAGCGTTCTTCTCTGTAGCAGTAAATGTATGGTTACCTTTTTTCACTTCAAGTGATGCTGAATCAGCTAAAGTAGCAGGCTTGTTGAATTCAACAAAGAACTTGTTTCCATTCAAAGGAGTAACTGCTTTGACTTCAGGAGCAGAAACCGTCTTATCACTTACTGAGTAGTTTGCATTCAATACGCTTGCCACTGCAGGGTTTGTTGTTGATGTTTCAGAAACATCAAACAATGTTACTTCGTGATTACCTTGTTTAGCAACAGTTGCTTTCTCTGAAGCGCTTACTGATACTGTGTATGTGTAATTACCAGCTTCGTCAGTACCGAACTGTTCTAGTGACTTGTCAGTAAGAGACAATCCGTCAACCTTAACAAGTGTAACATCTGTTTTCACTGGTTTGTCGAAAGTAAACTGAAGTGTCTCACCATTGTCCCCTAGAGCTGCTTTTTGAAGCTTTGGTGCAGTAACATCGCCAAACACCATTGTTGGTGTAGAGTAAGCTTTCAGCTTCAAACCGTCAGTAGAACGAACTGCATCTTTAACACCTACTACAAACTTGTCAGAAGGATTAAGTGGTGTAGCAAGACGTAGAAGAGCTGTTTTCCCTGTAACTTTAACATCATCTACAGTTATTGCTGTTGTAGTTCCTGTGTTTTTTTCAACATTATAGTTAGCTGCATCACCCGCAGAGTCCTTATCAACATCAACGTTGTAAGTGACTTCAACTTCACTTGCGTTAATCGCTTTTACAGATTCAACAGTTACTTCAGTAGCACGTACTACTACTTTAGCGTCTACAGTCTTGTCAGTACCTTCTACAGTACCTGTTACTGTGTAAGTACCAACTTTGTTTGTATCGAGATTAGTAGTATCCCACTTAACTTTTACATCGCCAGTTGTATCATTGTCATACTTAGCTTTAACTGTTTCAGGAAGAGAAGCAGTTTTGCCTTGGTCAACAGTGATTTCAGCTGGTGCTTCAAGTTCAACGATCTTAGGAGCTACAGCATCGCGAGTGTTTACTACGAATGTAGTGAAGCTATCACGTCTAACTTGCTCGAACGGACGGTAGTCTTTCAACTGGTTTGTAAGACCAAGGTTAGCCAAGATTTGAACGTTGTCTCTGTGGCTTGGGCTTACGTTTGACAACTTAACGTCAACTTTTTCGCCTTTGTCAAACTGCTTCAATTGGAAGCCTTCTACAAGGACAGTCGCCATTTGCTCACGAGTGATTGGAGCATAAGGGTTGAATTTGCCTTGCTCGTTACCTTTGAAAATGCCAGCCTGTGTTACAGCAGCAATTTCTTTAGCGTATTCGCTTGTTGCATTAATATCTTTGTAATCTTTCAAAGCTGTTGCAAGATCTTCTGGAACTTTAAGATCCAAAGCCTTTGTGAAGATTGCAGCGATTTGTGCACGGCTGATAGAGTTGTAAGGCTTGAATGTACCGTCTGGGTAACCAGAGATTACGCCTTCACTAGTAAGCTTGTTGATATTGCCGTAGTGGTCGTTTGATGTTGATACATCAGAGAATGATTTATCTGCAGCTGATACAGCTGGTGCAACAGCTACTACTGCTGCTGATGCTGCCATTGTAGAAAGGGCAACTTTGCGAAGATTCTTCTTGCTAGACATGAATAAAATATCCTCCCTTAGATAAAGAAAAAGTTTTTATCTAAATTCCCGTAACAATTAGATGCATCTATTTTAATAGATACTCTACGGGAAGATAGTTTCAGTATTTGCCAAGGAATCCTGCCCATTTATAATTCGGATGAAATGTAATAGTTCAGGGAAAATGGAATCAGACAGGAGTACCTTGTGCTTGAAGCTAAGTATATAGACTGCCCTTTTCCCTGTCAACCAGATTGAGGTTGCGTTTCCACCCAATTACATATATTTACATCACTTACCTAATGGACATGTATTTACCTAAGACAATGTTAGCTTAATTATAATATTTTGCCAAAAAGATTACAAGTTTATGCAGAAACTAATTCAAATATTACAGTTTGATTATCGTTTATTTAATAGTAAGAAAAATAAAAAGTTATTAGTGGTAATGTTGGATAATATAGGTTTCATAGACATAAATACTACACGCCTGCTTAAAATGGGTATAAATAATCAGAGTTAGTCTCACTCAAAAATATGTGCCCCATATTTCCCTAAAGACTCAACTAACATGCTATGAAGATCTAATTAATCATATTCATAGCCACATCGTAATATAGTTCTGCTCTGTAGGTAACCTAATCATCTCTTTCATAAGGTCAATACATTACTTAATTCATTTTTGTACTTAAATTCATCTCCCCTTCATCTTTATATATACTTATCCCATACCATTTCCTTCAAAAGAGCATGGGAACAACAAAAAAAAGGACATCTCATCTGAGTGTCCATTTTTCATAATTAGATTATTGTAGAGGTATTTTCTTCTTGAACTTTGTTTCTTCTGTAAACAATATCCATAATATGTTTCTTCAGCTCGATATTATCGTAATTCGCAAAATCAATAATAAATGTTTCGAGTTCTTTTGGATTCACTTCTGTCGTGCGGCCTACGTAGATTTTCTCAAAGACCGCGTCCGGGTGGATTTCTTCTTTATTCAAAAGTTCTTCATACATTTTCTCTCCCGGACGGATGCCGGTGCACTTGATTGGAATCTGCTCTTCGGTATAACCGGAGAGCTCAATCAGATTGCGGGCGAGGTCAATGATTTTGACCGGTTCTCCCATATCTAGGACGAAAATTTCTCCGCCTCTGGCAAGCGTGCCTGCTTGGATGACGAGACGAGAAGCTTCAGGAATTGTCATGAAATAGCGGGTCATCTCCGGGTCTGTCACTGTCACCGGACCGCCTGCCTCAATCTGTTTTTTGAACAATGGAATGACACTACCACGACTTCCGAGCACATTGCCGAAACGGACAGCTGAAAATATCGTTTTGCTGTGGCGGTCCAGATCCTGGATCATCATCTCGGCGACCCGTTTCGTTGCGCCCATCACATTTGTCGGATTGACGGCCTTGTCAGTCGAGACGAGTACAAAGGAGCGGACTCCGAATGCATCTGCAGCTTCTGCGACATTTCTCGTGCCTATAATATTATTCTTCACCGCTTCATGTGGGTTGTATTCCATGAGTGGAACATGCTTATGAGCAGCTGCATGATAAATAACAGCCGGCTTATACTGCTCAACCACTTCAAATATACGGTCGCGGTCTCGTACATCACCTATTACTGCAGTAACCGTTATACCGAGCTGAGCTGCTTGTCCGCGCAACTCCATGTCAATTGTATAAATGCTGAATTCTCCATGCCCAAGCAGAACGAGCTGTTTTGGATTGAAGCGCATAAGCTGGCGACAAAGTTCGGAGCCGATTGAACCGCCTGCTCCTGTCACAAGGATCGTCTCACCAGTAATATGATCTGCAATGCGTTCCATATCGAGAACGACAGGATCACGACCGAGCAAATCCTCTACTTCAACATTACGGAAGCTGTTAACGGAAATTTTCCCCGTCATGAGATCCTCGATTTTCGGCATCATCTGTGTTTTTGCCGACGTCTTGTGACAGAGGGCAGCGAGTTTGTTCAGTTCCTGTTGTCCAAGAGACGGAATTGCGATGACGATATGATCGATATTGTGTTTGCGGACGATGCGTTCAATGTCCTTTGTCCCACCAAGCACCGGAATGTTGTATAGCTGCATCCGCTGCTTTTTTGGATCATCATCAATAAAACCGACAGGCTGGAGTGCTTGGAAATGCTGGTTGCGGAGCTGGCGGACGACGAGTGTTCCTGCCGCACCCGCTCCAATGATAAGCGCTCGCTTGCTACTTGTTACGCGAGAGTCTGCTTTTTCCCGAATAATGCGCCAGATGAAACGTGAGCCGCCGATCATGAGGATGTGGATCATCCATGTAACGAGCAAAGCCCTTTTGTACAGTGTGAAATCATTGACGAGAAACTGGACGATAGCAGTCGCAATGATTGACCATGTGACCGACTTGGCGATTGCCGACATCTCGCCGACACTCGCATACGACCAGACTCGGTTGTACAAATGATAGACAAACGCGAATATATGGTGAAACACGAGCAGCGCCACTGCGCTGATCAGCAGTGTCGACGTGTGAATAATCGGCTCCCATGGATATGCCAGCCACGTCGCGATGAAGATCGCTGTACTGACAATAACGGAATCCAGGATCACCAACCACGCCAGCCGCACCGGATAACTCATAAGCGACCGATCCCTTCTATTCATGAAAAATGCGCAACGGCTGCGAATTTTCTCCTTATCTTGGATTTTTAATTTGTTGTTTTTATTATAGCAATGTTGAATGGTGGCGTAAATGCAAGGTATGAGCGAGATGGCGTTTTGTGTGTTACTGGGATTCAATCGGTTGGAAATAAGATTCAGTTAGTTGTTCACGAATTCTAGTACATTTAAGGGCTATTGGACTCTGTTTATTAGCCGAATCCCGACTTTTATATATCATCTATTCACCCAAAACAAACCCTCCGCACCTTACCAGGGCGGAGGGTTTGTTACCTAGCGTATAAATTTTAATCCTCCACCGACAAATGCAGCGGTAGCAATTCCTCCAAGTACAAGTACGATGAAGCTGCCAACCTGGACTAGAGATAACGCCCAGAGTACAACCGCAGTTACTGCAGTGAATATAACTAATTTGCTGAAGAAACTCCAACTGCACGGGGCTAGCGAGAGTTTTGTTCTGGCAAATAGCAAGAGCAACAAAGTATTTACAATTGTGCTGATAATTGTTCCCCAAGCAATTGCTTCAGCTCCAAGTGAATCAAGGAAAACCTTAATCACAAAGATATTAATGCCGAAAATAGAAATTATACTTAGTATAATCGGCAAAACCGTATTTTCCAAAGCATAGAAAAAACGTGTTATATAAGTGTTCAGAGCAAGAGCAAGGACGGTAAGTGCGAACAGCTGCAACAATGGATATGTCGCATTCGTCGAATCAGAGCTGAAGCTACCATATTGGAAAATAAACGAGATAATCTCTTTTGCAAAGAACATTAAGAACAAGCTAGCAGGGAGCAGAATGAGTGACAACATTTTAAAACCTTTACGATAGGCAGATTCAAGTTTAACCGTATCCCCTTCACCAGCAGCCTTTGCAAGCATTGGATAAACAATTGTCGTTACGCTTGCCATAAGGACGGCTTGCGGGAACTGTGTCATTTTTGATGCATAGTTCAGTGATGCAATTGCCCCGCCATCGAGTCCAGCCGCATAGATTCGTTGAATGATTAAGTAAAACTGGATTGATGCCCCACCGAAAATAAGCGGTATTACCAGCTTTAAAAAACGGCCAGTCTCGGGCATTTTATGAAATGCAGGCCTGAGCGACATCAATTTTTGATGATACGTATAGTGCATAAGAAAAAGCACCATTACAATAGCACCGACTGAGGCACCAAGCGCATATGAATATGTCATAAGCCACGGTGTGAGTCCCGCTCCGATAACTAGATAGACAAGGTTGAATAGGAATGTTGAAAAGGTGCTCAACCGGTAATTTTCAAATACATTATGTAAGCCCGACAGAACGATTGAAAGCGCAAGGAAAAATGTCGCTGGGGCAGTCCATAGAAACATTTTACTCGTCAGGTCAAGAGCTTGGGGATCCATCCCTGAAAAGAACAGATTGACCCAGAATTTTGGAAAAATCATGAATGTGAGAGTAATCAGACCGATGATGAGCGCGAGCCTTGTGAAGAGTGCTTGGACAAAACGTTCCTTCGTCTCTCCTGAAAGCTTCGTGTATATAGAGATGAACGCCGTTGTCACAGCTCCACCGATTACAAGGTAGATAAAATTTGGAATTGTAAATGCTGTGATAATGCTATCGGCTTTATATGTCGTTCCATATTGGTAGCCGATAATGACTTCACGCGCGAAACCGAGCAGACGAGCAAGAATGTTGATGAGTGTTACGGCACCAACAAGTTTTAGAAATCTTGATTTGAACATGTCTTTCTTTACCCTTCCTTCTGTTGCAGCTTGCGGTTGAGTTCCGGCAGTGATTCTTTTAATAGATCAATTCCTGAGCCCTGAGTGGCTGCAATATTGCCGGGAACGTTGGCGAATACTGAGCATGTATTTTGCCAGTCTGACTGTATTCTTGTGAATATTTTGCTGAACGCTTCATCAGTCTTATGCAAGGCTTCGATTGAAATAAGATTTTCACTGCATCCTGCCTGCTCCATGAATGAGCCCACTTTGCGATGGTACCCGATTGCGATGGTAGGCTTTTTGGCGACAGCGGCGAGTATGATAGAATGCAGTCTTGTTCCAATAATGACGTCTTGCTCTGAAATGATTTCCAGAATGCGGCGGTAGTCATGCGGGCCGTTCTCGACTGTGCAGCGCTCCCCGTTACGCATATGCTCTCTCACCCGCTCCGCTACTTCCGCGTCATACGGTTGTTTTGTAGCGAAAAAGTGAACATGCGTCTCCGGGTTTTCGCTTAGCAAGCGGTCCAGATTTCGTGCCATTCCTTCTATGTAATTCGTGTAAAGCTCCTGGTTCTCATCTGGCCAATAGACTCCGTCATGATATGGCAAAACGGTTACGCCGATATGGAGCGGGCGCTCGTTCACCGTTATAGCGGGTGGTTCCAAAGCAAGCGCAGGATCTGGAATAACAGAGACAGGTTTGCCGATATGGAGCGATTCTATTAATTCGGCGGAGTCCTGGTCACGAACAGTGATGAGTGAAGCACCTTTGCCGAGTGTATGAAGGATTCTTTTACCGAAAGTAGTAGCAATTGGACCAGCTCCCGCTCCATAGACAATGTACGGAACGCTGGCTTTACGCGCCATCCACCCATACAGCGCAAACATAACGACGTTCGTTTTGTACAAATCCATAAGAATACCGCCGCCGCCGATGATGACGAAGTCGAGTTTTTTTATACTGTTGTAATTCCTTCGCCAAGCTCCCATGACTCTTCCGAGCAATGATTTTTCAGTGGAAAAGAGCGGGCGTGCCGTGACATTGTGAAGTGCTTCTGTATTTGCAGGATTTTTACTAAAAACGACCACTTCGTCCCGCTTAATGCCGAGTTCCTTATCCAGCTGATGCAATATCCCCGCCAGAATTGCCTCGTCTCCTTCGTTGTGATTGCCATAGTTGCCAACAATTCCGACCGTCAAGGCCCATCTTCCTTTCTACATTAACGTCCTATCCCCACCACATTGCTAGAACGAATAGCGACCAAGCGGAAGCTACGACACTGATTGTCATTGTGATCGGGAATATGACGAGAAATCCATTCTTGTCCAGTTGTCCTCTATTATGGGATGAATAAATGATATAGAGCGTCATAACGTATAGCGCTACGCTCACGATTGTGAAAATAGTCACATAGTAAACCGGTGCTACTACTGTAAGTATATGGTCATGTAAGAGATAGGCTAGGTTCTGATTGAAGAGCGCGAGCGCTGTTGCAGCCAGTACCATAAGTCCGATTAGAATTTTCCTGTTCATAGGCAACTCCCTTTTAATAAGTCCTCTCATTCTATCACGCAACAGCCTTTTCCAGAAACGATTATCCTATGAGTATCAGTTAATATGCTTCCAGAATCGTGATATAATGACAGAAACAAGCTTTTTTGAGGAGATTTGTGCATGAAAAGCATCAAATTTGGCAAAACACCAAAGAATCTGCGGGAATTGAAACCGTTTATAAAAATAGCTGAAAAAGTTAATGAGATTGAACCTCAATTTATGAGTCTATCAGATGAAGAGCTGAGAGCAAAAACAGATGAATTCAAAGAACGCCTTAAAAACGGCGAAACGATCCACGACCTGGCACCTGAAGCCTTTGCGACAGTACGCGAAGCTTCCCGACGAGTGCTTGGCCTGCGTCATTTTGACGTGCAGATCATTGGGGGTCTGGTACTCCTCAAAGGAAACATTGCGGAAATGCGTACAGGTGAAGGGAAAACGCTCGTCGCTACTCTTCCAGCCTACCTCGTTGCACTTGAAGGAAAAGGCTGTCACGTCATTACAGTTAACGACTATCTAGCGACCCGTGACCGTGAACTGATGGCTCCAGTGCATGAGTTCCTCGGGTTAACAGTTGGCTTGAACGTGCCGGAGATGGACACTGCCGCTAAGAAGGCAGCGTACAATTGCGACATTACATATGGTGTTGGTACAGAATTCGGCTTTGACCTATTGCGCGACAATATGGTGAACAGCTTTGAAGAGAAGGTTCAGCGTCCTTTCCACTTTGCGATGCTGGATGAGGCGGACAGTGTACTCATTGATGAAGCGAAAACACCACTCATCATCGCGTCTAAGGATGTCGGCAGCAATCGTCTTTACAAAGTCGCTTCAATGGTCGTGAAGAACCTTAAGAATGAAGTCGATTACACATTTGACCGCGAGATGAAGGTCGTGCATTTCAATGATTCCGGTATTGATAAATGTGAAAAGACATTCGGTGTCGATAATTTGTTTGATCTGGAGCATAGCCAGCTGCTGCACTGCCTATTGCAGGCACTGCGCGCGAAGGTACTCTTCCAGCGCGATATCGACTATATTGTCGATGAAGGTGAGATCAAGCTCGTCGACATTAATACGGGCCGGGTTATGGAAGGCCGTTCTTTGAGCGATGGTCTGCACCAGGCGATCGAGTCAAAAGAAGGCTTGAAAAATACGGACGAAAATAAGACGCACGCTTCGATTACAATCCAGAACTACTACCGACTGTACCCTCACCTTTCCGGTATGACCGGTACAGCGAAAACAGATGAGGAAGAGATACGTAAAGTGTACGGCATGGACGTTATTAACATTCCGACGAACAAGACGAACTTGCGTATAGACCATCCGGATAAAGTGTATATGACGAAGGAAGAGAAGTATGCGGCAATAACCAAAGAAGCACAGGCTCGTCGTGAAAAAGGCCAACCTGTCTTAATTGGTACGTCTTCCATTATCGAGTCTGAAGAAATTGCGAAGCGCATGGAAAATCAAGGCATCCAATTCCAGCTTTTGAATGCAAAAAACACAGAGCTTGAAGCGCGCCTTATTTCTGTCGCTGGTCAACATGGAATGATTACAATTGCGACGAATATGGCTGGCCGCGGTACGGATATTATTCTCGGTGAAGGTGTGGCAGAGCTTGGAGGTCTGCACGTAATCGGTACGGAACGGAATGAATCTAAACGAATTGATGACCAGCTAAAGGGTCGCTCTGCACGTCAAGGAGACCCGGGTTCGACTCAATTCATTATCTCGCTTGAGGACTATCTGTTTGAACGCTTCGCAACAGAGGAACTAGAGCGTTTGTTACCGAAACTGAAACCAGATGCAGATGGTTTGGTTCGCTCAAAGGCCGTATACAAGCTTGTCGATTCTGCTCAGACAATCTGTGAAGGTGTCAACTACCAGATGCGCGAGTACAATTTGAAGCTGGAAGATGTACTGAACAACCAGCGCGACGTTATGTACAAGCTTCGAGATAAAATTCTGCTTGAAGAAGACGTGATCGGATTCATTGGCAAGCAGACGGAGAAACTTCCAGAAGAGATTATCGAGGCATTTTGCCCTGATGAGGCTGATCCTCTTGATTGGGATATCGAGCAGCTGGAAGTTGAGCTGAACAGTGTCTTGCTTCCAGATGTAGAACTCGAAAAGGCAGTTGGAGAGATTCCTGATCGGGATCTGATTCTCCAGTACGTTGAACCAATTGCCGAGAAGCATCGCGAGGAGCTTGCTGGGTTCGCCGAAAATGAAGATTACCAGCATACAGCACGTGGTATTTCACTGTTTGTTATTGATAGTTTCTGGCAGGATCATCTTGATACGATGCAACAGTTGAAGGAAGGCATGGGTCTGCGCCAGTACCAGCAGGAAGATCCAGTCACCCTCTTCTCCAAGGAAGGGTACGAGCTTTTCCAACAGCTTTTCCAGGATATCCAGTATGAAATGGCAATACGCGTCAACAGCTATATGATCCGTACAACGAACGACTATAATGAAATGAATGATGAAGGGGCGGAAGAATAATGGGATTTAAACGACGATTAAAGAAAAATAAAGAGAAACAGCAAGGCAAAACTGTCGACGCGGCGGACGTACTCGCACAACAAGAAGCGGAGGCACGTGAAGCATCGGATGAATTCGAAACTGAAGTCTACATTCCGTCTGGGTGGGATGTGACGGAGGAAGAGCGTTATGTCTACGCATTCCATAATTCACAGGCACCGAAATTGAAGAAAAACCAAATTTCCATCTATAGCATGGAATTGCTTGAGCAAGGTGATGGTGGTGCGGTGATCACAGCGTTGGTGAGAAACTCCGTTTCACAGCCGATCAAGTTTGAAGATCCGACAATTTTATTGCTCGGTCCGGATAAAGAAGTTATTGCACGCAAGAAGTTCGATTTGAGCGTGCTTGGCGATATCTCTGCGTTCAAAGCAGTACCTTGGAAGTTCTCTTTCGATGCTGAAGATTTGGAGCCAGGTGCGAAGTTGCCAAGTGATGACTGGATGCTTGCTTTTGAGCTGAAGGCTGAGCACTCGCTCGATTTGGATAAGACTTGGGAAGAGTCAATCGCTGAGGATACGCGTGAAGCACTTGAGAAAATAGTTGCCGATGCGCCGAAACTGAAGCCAGGTGAACTGAACTTCATGGGGCTTGAAGCGCAAGTAAAGGATAGCGGCGACCTCGTTGTGACGTTCTTGATCCGTAATGGCACAGATAAAAATGTGAACATTGAACAGCTGCCGATGGGATTAAAGGATGCGACAGACGAAGAAGTTGCACGCGGTGTGTTCAAGCTGGAAGATTTCACAGTGAAAGCAAACACAAGCAAACCGTGGTCCTTCATCTTCCCAGAGAGCATGGTATCGAAGAAAGATCCAGATTTAAGCCGTTGGAATTTGTATGCATTGCAGTAATAGTGAGTTTAAGGCTTCTGCACACATATGGTGTGTGCGGAGGCTTTTTTTACTTTTCTACTATTTCATATTCGAATTCTTGAAGATATTCCAGCATAGAAACAAAAAATAACCGCCCTCTTAATAGCGGTTATTTTTTACGCGTATTACGTTGTTTTCGGGAAATACGTGTTTCTCTCATATCAAAGGCATTTTCCAGCTGAGCGCGGACGGCTTCCTCTTGTCCAACTTGAGTCATTTCAATTTTTTCTTTTTCGGTATCTGGTTGTTTACTGATGAATTGGATACCGAATGTAATGATGAGCCACTGGAACATCGCAATAGAAAAATTGTTTTGAGTCATTGTAAGTTCTAGATTTTCATAAACGAGCAAGCCAAGCATGAAGCATGCAGACCAGCGTGCAGCAAAACTCTCAAGATTGCGATTGAGCAATTTCCAAATGCCGAACAAAACTAGCAGCATGATAACGAGCCCAACAATGCCATTTTCCAGCAATACTTGCAAATAGAAGTTGTGCGCTGTAAGACGTTGCTCGGTGAACATGCGCGCATCTGCCCCAACACCATGGCCAAGTAGTGGTTTAGCCATGATTTCACGGAAGATCTGCTCCCAAATTTCTATACGTCCGGAAAATAAGTTTTTGTTAAAGATAGAGCGACTTAAATCGTTTAGAACATTGCCAATTGATGTTGTCTTGAGCCATATGTAAATACCTATAAACGCCATGTTCCCAAGAAGTATTAAGTAGAACAGATAACGAAACTTACTTCTGAACAACTTCAAGAACAAGGCCGCGCAAGCAGTTATAAAGATACCAATCATTACTGAACGAGCACTTGTGGCGTATATAAGAGCAAGATTTCCAAATGCCAGCAGAATGTATAGGATTCTTGCAAATTTTCGACTATAAACCAAGGCAAGTACCGAGAAGAAGAACATGCAGTACAGCAGAACTGCATAATAGTTCTCTAGCGCATAAAATCCTTTATAAGATACAAGATTGAAACCGTCATATGCCCATTTCACCAAAAACAGAACTAACACGACTCCATTTATCAATCCGGCAAATCTGACATGACGAACCCGGAATTTCCAACTTGCCCCTCCAAGAATGAAAAGCCATAGCAAAAGAACTTGAAGCAGGTAAAACCCGCCTTGATACTCATGACCATAGCGAAAATATCCAAAAATCTCTACTACTAACAATAGCACAATCGGTATATAGATTGGTTTCAGCGAGACTGTTTCCGAAGCGTCACTGATTAATGTTTTCACTAAATGGAGAAACATAAGCAAAAGAGTGACGGTGATAAAGCTATTCCCCAAGTCACGCGGCAAATCATTTGGCATACGGAAAAACGTATTCAAAAATAATAAAATTAAAATTATCGAGAAAAATATAAGAGATTTCACCGAAACAGAACGTTGCATTTAATCAGTCCAAACTTTGTTGATTGATTTTTTACACAGTTTAAATATTATCATGAAATTGGTAATTTGGACATGTCGATTGGAGTCCACCTGTCATTCTTCGATCTTATCCGCGCTATTCGCCCTTATGGAAAATGCAGCTAATTGTGAGCTGTTTCTTCACAAATTTTCAATTGGAGACAAAAAACTTCCGCACATCAGCTGTGCGGAAGTTTCACCAAGATCAATGCCCCAAATAAGCTTCCTGAATACTCGGGTCGTTCATAAGTTCCGAAGCCGGACCATGTTTTACAACACGGCCTGTTTCCAGTACATACGCGTAGTCAGCGATTTTCAGTGCTTGGCGTGCGTTCTGTTCAACGAGTAAAACAGTTGTGCCTTCTTCGTTGATTTCCTTAATGATGCGGAAGATGTCCTGGACGATAAGTGGTGCGAGGCCCATGGACGGTTCATCGAGTAAGAGCAGCTTCGGCTTTGACATGAGGGCGCGGGCAATCGCGAGCATTTGCTGCTGGCCACCGGACATAGTGCCGCCGAGTTGGTCCTTGCGCTCACGCAGGATTGGGAAGCGGTCCATGACACGCTCGATGTCTGCTTGGACTTCTTTATCCTTCCGGACGTAAGCGCCCATTTCAAGGTTTTCCTCAACCGTCATGCCGGACAAAATTGCACGGCCCTCTGGTACTAGGGAAAGGCCGCGGCGCAGCATCTGATCCGGCTTTTTGCCAGTGACATCTTCGCCGAGGAATTCGACACGACCGGAACGCGGACGCAACAGGCCGACAATGGATTTCATCGTAGTCGTTTTGCCTGCTCCGTTTGCTCCGAGGATTGTCACAATGCTTCCCTCTGGTACTTCGATGCTCACATCACGAAGAGCCTGTATATTGCCGTAGTAAGTGTTCAATTTATCCGCTTTGAAAATGGTCATTTTTCATCCTCCTCTTCCTTGCCGAGGTAGGCTTCGATAACTTCCGGGTTGGCGCGAATTTCTTCCGGTGTGCCGAGTGCAATCTCGCGTCCGAAGTTAAGGACAGCAAGACGGTCGCAAATACGCATGACGAGCGGCATATCGTGCTCGATCAGGACGACGGTAATCCCTCTCGCCTTGATTTTCTGAATGAGATCAAAAAGGTCATTCGTCTCCTTTTCGTTCATCCCGGCTGCGGGTTCGTCGAGCAGGAGCAGCTTCGGATCACTAGCAAGTGCGCGGGCAATTTCCAGGCGGCGCTGCTGTCCGTAAGACAAATTATCAGCGAATTCGTCTGCTTGCTCAGAAAGCCCCACAAGTTCCAACAAACTGCGTGCACGATCACGAGTAGCGGCTTCCTCCTGCTTCTGTTTCTTCGTACGGAAAAAGCTTGACCAGACACCGGAGCCAGTGCGCGAGTGACTTCCAACTGTGACGTTCTCCAGCACTGTCATATCCGGGAAAAGACGGATGTTCTGGAACGTCCGGCATATCCCCTTTTTCGTAATTTCAAAAGGCTTCAGCCCGTTCAGCTTTTCCCCAAGGAATGTGATTTCCCCAGCTGTCGGCGGGAACATCGATGTAATGATGTTGAACATCGTCGTCTTCCCAGCACCGTTCGGACCGATCAGTCCGAATACTTCACCCTCGGCGACTGAGAAATTAACATCCGTTAATGCTGTGATTCCGCCAAATTGCTTGGCTATATTTTTCACTTCAAGTACTGTCATGTTCAGCTCGCCTCCTTCTTGCTTTTGGCAGCTTTTTTGTCCTGTCGATTGCGCTTAAATCGATAAAGCACGCGATGGTCGATAATTCCCTGTGGACGGAATGCCATCATGACGACGAGCAGGATTCCGTAAATCATGTAACGGTATTCTGCAATGCCTCGCAGGAATTCTGGAACGGCTGTGAGGAATGTTGCACCGAATACTGGCCCCCATACAACTTCACTTCCACCGAATACGGCATAGATAAGAATGTCGATTGCACGATGATAATCAAAGTCAGACGGGCTGATATAACCTGTCACGTGCGCGTATATGGCACCCGCAAAGCCGGCAGCCATCGCCCCCTGTACAAAAGCGAGCACTTTGTAATACGTAATGTTGATCCCCATTGCTTCAGCAGCACGTTCATCCATCTTGATTGCCGCGAATGCACGGCCGACACGTGAATGGTTTTGTCTTCTGAAGAAGATGAAGATGACGATTGCGATAACGAGTAGAAGCAGGAAAACGAGCAAACTGCCGAGTGCGTTTGAGCGCAAGCCGAACTGCGAAGCTTCAATACCCATGTTACGCAATGAATCTGTCAATTCGCGACCCAAATTTGGGATGCCGGAAAGACCGACTGCCCCCATCGTCACACTATCCCAGTTGACGAAAATGACACGCATTACCTCACCGAATCCCAGTGTTGCGATTGCGAGGTAAACCCCTTGCAGACGCAAAGTTGGAATTCCGATAATGAGACCGAAGATCCCTGCAAGCAAAGTACCCGCAATAATACCGACGAGAAGCGGCATTTCATACGTATACGTTAGAATACCGGATGCATAGGCTCCGATTGCCATGAAACCAGCGTGACCGAGTGAGAGCTGGCCTGTTGACAGTGTCACGTACATGCCGAGACCGAGAATAATGTTGATCAGAATGAATGTCAGTACTTGTAAATAATATGGATTAACGAGTTCCTGTAACATTTTTCAATCACCGCCTTGCTTCCGTTGATGAGCCAAAGATGCCTTGCGGGCGGACGAGCAGGATAACGATAATTGCCATAAATGCAATCGCATCACGGTAGCCCGATTCGCCGAACATAACGACGAGTGTTTCTGAAAGGCCGAGAATGAGACCGCCGGCCATAGCGCCGCGGACATTGCCCATACCGCCAAGGATAATGATTGCGAGTCCTTTTAGCCCCATGGAGAGTCCCATCTGCGGTGTAACCGAGTTGAATGCCATACCGACTAGAATACCGGCGATTCCACCCATTACAGAAGCAATGATAACTGTCATTGTAATCATTTTCTTCGTGTTAACTCCAAGCAGGCTGGCAGCATCCAAATCTTCTGCACTGGCACGTAGAGCACGTCCTGCCTTTGTTTTTGAAAGCCAGAAAGAAAGTCCAATCATAAGTAGTACTGCAATTATAAAAATGACGATTTGCACTGCATATATTGTAATGCTCCCAACCTGGAAGCTTACTTCTGAGAAAGATGTGCGGAAAGGCTTATTGCCTGCTCCGAACAATTGATGTGCCAAATTTTCAAGGAAAATGGAAACCCCGATTGTACTGATTAGTGGTGCAAGATGCGATACACCTTTTTTGCCGCGGAGCGGGCGCAATGCGAGCAGTTCGAGCAGGAAACCAAGGGCTCCTGATACAACGACTGCGACAAGAAATGCGACGGGCAGTGGTAGACCGAATGTGCTCGTTGCAACGACACCCATGAAAGCACCGAACATGAAAATGGATCCGTGCGCCATATTAATGATGCCGAGGACCCCGAAGACGAGCGTGTAGCCGAGCGCGACGACAGCGTAAATACTGCCGAGCGTGATGCCGTTGATTAGCTGTTCCCAGACCATGGGTTTCACCTCTATTGTTTTTTCTAATAAAAAAGCCTAGAGAGAGCGGTATCCGCTCCCTCTATCTTCATAAAGTCAATCTTATTTGAATTCCTGGAATTTGCCGTCCTTGATGATGAGGACAGTTGGCTTCATTACGATGTCGCCCTCTTTGTCGAATGACATCGTGCCAAGAATACCTTTGAAGTCTTTTGTTTTGGCCAATTCATCGCGGATTGCGTCCGGATCATCACTGCCTGCGCGCTCAATTGCTGCAGCAAGTACATACAATGCGTCATACGCTTGAGCTGCGAACTGGTCCGGATCTTTGCCGTATTTATCTTTATATTTTTTAACGAAATCTTTTACTTTTTGGTCGTCTTTACCTGCGAACCATGGTGTTGCTACGATCAAGCCGTTAGCCGCATCGCCTGCGATATCGATAACTTGTGGTGAGTTAAAGCCGTTACCGCCTACGAATGGAACGTCAATGCCCATCTTGCGCGCCTGATCCATGATTACTGCACCTTCATTGTATAGCGCAGAGCAAAGGATCATGTCAGGCTTCGTGCTCTTGATTTTTGTAAGCTGTGCTTTGTAATCAGCTTGTCCTTGCTGGAACTTCTCAGTAGTTGTAACTTGAAGACCTTGCTTCTTAGCTTCGTCTTTCATAACATCATAGCCGGACTTTGTGAAAACATCGTCGTTTCCGTAAAGGATTGCGACTTTTTTCGCTTTATATTTTTCTTTTGCTGCTTTAATTGAGGCTGGGATTGCCTGCTCCTCAGGAATTGAGTTACGGAAAACATAATCCCCGATTTGTGGAATTCCTTTTGCAGTTGTAGATGTACCGATAATCGGAATACCACTGCTGTCTGCAGTCGGACCGACAACTTGCATTTCAGTACTTAGTGTTGGACCAATGATTGCTGAAACATTTTCAGAGTTGATTAGCTTTTCAGCAGCAGATTTAGCCTGGTCTTTTTTACCTGCTGAATCTTCTGTAATTAGCTTGATTTTTACGTCGCCTTTATCGTTGATCTCTTTGTTAGCGAGTTTCAAACCATTTGTAATTGCTTCCCCATAGCTGGCGCCTGAGCCGTTCAGCCAAGAAATAACGCCGACCTTTACTTCTTTGCCCTTGCCGCCGGACTTGGAGTCCGAAGAACCGCCGCCACAAGCTGCGGTGAACACAAGAGCTGTAATGGCGATAAGCATAAATAGTGCTTTTGAGAATTTACCCATGTGGCTCCCCCTGTTTCTTTGGTCATACGATTATGACTAAATTTTTAGATGATTTATTCATTTTACCGGACTTCTGTTCTATTGGCAATACTAGTTTACTAATTTGTCAGAATTCTTTATTGCGGAGAGGAATTGTATTTGCGGAGCTTGGGGTGATCGGATTGGACAAGTATTCTACTAATGTCGGCGAGCTTTCTATTGGCTGGAGCGCCGAATAGGCCTCCTTTCTCCTTTACACTAATCTGGCGCCCCCTAGCTCGCCTCACTTCCAAACACCAAAAACCCCAGACGCAGGCAGGCGTCCGGGGTCTCGAAAAACTGCTATTCTATCGCTTCTCTAATCTGCTTCACATAGAAGTATCGCACGAACAAGTAGTATACGACTTGGATTACGAGGAAGCTCGCAAGTACGGCGACGGATTCCTTTACTAGATTGTAGTCGAACATATGCGAGAGTGCAGTGAGTGCGACGGCTCCGTGTATAAGAGCGACAACCATCGGTGCAAAGAAGAGCAAGGCTGTTTGGCGATTGGCGACACGCTTCATTTCGGAAGTGGTCAAGCCAATCTTCGAAATTGCGCTGAACTTCGCTTTGTCTTCGCTCAGATCTGTGAACAGTCGGAAATAAAGGAAGCTTCCTGCTGATACAAAGAAGACAATTCCGATGAACAAGCCGATGAAAAGTGCCGGCCCATAGGCGACTTCAATCATATAGATGATCGCGTCGATTGATTGGAATGATCCAGGCTGGAAGTGCTCGGACAGTTTTTGTCCTGTTTTGCGCACTTGTTCGGGATCGCTCCCTTTTTTCGCCTGCCAGATGAAGAACTTACTTTCATTTACTGGCTTCGGAAGTTTGCTGTAAACCTCATTGCCAGCGATAAAGAAGGAGTCAAAATGCTGCAAAGCTTCTGGTCTGATGCTGTAGGTCGGCTTCAGCACTTTTCCACCTTGAAGTTTTAAACCTTTTTCCATCAGCTCGGAGGTGCGTGTGTCTTTCATCATGTTGGCAGCACTCTGCTTACCGACAATGACTTCATTCTTACCAATCTCAAGCGGTTTCTCACCGATGAGACGGGCAGCTTTGTTGTAGTCCGATGCCTTTACGACGAGTACACCTTCGTCATCCCCTTTTAGAGGATACGTGTTGTCCCGTAACATTGTTCCATCAGCCTCTATACCGTCCTTTTGCATCACCCGGCTCGCATATCGAATATCCTGTTCAAAATCAGACTTCTCATCAAAGTTGAAAAACTGATACGTGAACGGATTCGCCTCACGTACACCCTTAGTCAAATAGGAATAGGTGCCGAACAGCGCGCCAATTGCACTGAAGGCTACAGTCGAAATGATAGCGACCATGAAGAAGGAACGGGCGTTATCTTTCATCCGGAATGACAAATCGGAGAACAGGATCATATTTGTCTTGTTCCAGAAAATACTTTCCTTTCGCTTCATACGACGGATGATGAAAACGCTAAGTTGCGTGAACAGCAAGTACGTGCCGAGTGTAACAAGAATGACGACTGGCAGAAGTGCCATGACGACTTGCACGCCTCGGACATAAAGCGCAATTCCGTATCCTGCAATGAGCAGGATTGCCGCTAAAATAGCGAGAAATGCACTTGCCTTCGGTTCACCTTTTGATTTGCGGTCACTCTTGATTAGGTCAATCAACTTGCGAGTTCGCAAAATGAAAGAAACGAAGAATGAAATGAACAGGAACAGAACAATAAATGAAGCGAATGTGACAATTGCTGCCATCCAAGGCCAGTAGAAGTTGAGCGTGGCGTCAATAATTAGCACATTCTCTGCTATCATGAGAATCAATTTGGCAAAAATAAGTCCGAGTAAAATCCCACTTATCGTCGCCAGAAGACCGATCAGCATATTTTCCATAAATATCATGAGACGGATCTGTCCTGTGCTCGTTCCCTGCATCATGAGTAGGCCGAATTCCTTTTTGCGCGACTGCAGGAAGGCGCTCATGGAGTAGAGTACGAAGAAGAACGAGAATACGTAGATGATGCCGCCGGCAATGCCCAGACCGACCAAAGCATCCTTGTTAAAGTCAGCGCTCTGGAACGACGGATGAAAGGCGAATATAGCAAATGTGAAAAACACCATAACCGTAAACAGACTGCTTAGAAAATAGGCGGCGTAGAGACGTTTGTTACGGAGGACGTTGTTAATCGCGAACTGACGAAAAGTCATTGTCGTTCCCTCCCAACAAGGAAAGCGTATCGATGATCTGCTGGAAGAACGCTTTCTGACTCTCTCCGTTGTAAATCTCGGAATACAGCTTACCGTCACGGATAAATACAACGCGATCCGCATAGCTTGCAGCTTGAGCCTCATGTGTAACGAGTAGCATCGTCGTCTTGTCTTCTCGATTAATCGTCGTCAGCAGTTCCATGACATCCTTTGAAGCTTTGGAGTCAAGGTTCCCTGTTGGCTCATCTGCAAGCAGCAATTTCGGCTCATGGATTATTGCCCGGGCAATCGCTGCTCGCTGTGCCTGACCTCCCGAAATTTCATACGTTCTCTTGTCAAGAATCGCTGTAATACCTAGTTTTTCTGCAATGGCTCGTGACTTTTCCTTCATCTCTCTAACACTTCTGCCATCCAAAGTGAGTGGCAGCACCATGTTTTCCTCAACTGTCAAAGTATGAAGCAGGTTAAAATCCTGGAAAACAAATCCGAGTTCCCTGCGACGGAATTTTGCGAGATCATTTTTCTTCAGGCGATGCGGATCCTGGCCTGCGATTTTGATTTCTCCAGTTGTCGGCTCATCGATTGTTGCAATCATGTTGAGCAATGTCGTCTTCCCGCTCCCGGATGGCCCCATGATGGCGACAAATTCCCCTTCCTCAACTTGCAAATCAATATCCGTCAGCGCGCGGTAGGCAACTTTCCCTTCATATACTTTGCCTGCTTTTCGAACATCAAGCATTTTTAAAACTCCCCTTTCAATCAATCTTTCTGTTTACAGTCTAACGCGCGCTGACCAGTATCTGCCATCGAACTATCTTTCACTTACCTTACATTGGTGTAAGGTTTGCGTCGGACTAAACACGATGCGGAATGACGATCCTTCTCCGACTTCAGAATCCATTTCGACCTTATGCCCGAGTCGCTTGCACACTTCCTTCACAAGATAAAGGCCCATGCCGGTTGACTCACGGTATTTGCGTCCATTTGTACCCGTATGGAATTTGTGAAAGATGCGCCGTCTATCCTCTGCGGGTATCCCGATGCCTTCATCAAGAACTTCCAGAACCGCAGAACTGCCACGTTTATAAATACGGATATCGATATGACTGCTTTTGCCGGCAGAGTATTTAACCGCATTCTGAATAAGCTGCTCCAAGATGAAAAATATCCACTTTTCATCAGATTCAACTGTAATGTCTGCCTGCTTTTCGTCGAGTCTTGGATAGACAGAATTACGAATATAGAAACGTTTATTTTCGGCATTTACTTCCTTCACGACCTTTGCGAGCTCGACTGGTCGAATACGAAAATCATGCTCAATATTGCGCAACCGCGCCATGTAAAGGACTGTGTTGAGGCCGCTCTTGATCCGCTCCGTTTCCTCGCGAATATTGGAAGAATCCGGTTCATCTACATTCTGCGCCGTCAACTCAATGACCGAGAGTGGCGTCTTCATCTGATGCACCCAGCGGTCGATAAATTCCAGATGCTCCTCTTGCCGTTCTTCCGCCTCGCGAATTTTCTTCGCATAGAGCTGATATTGCTGCTTCAGCATAGAGTCGAGATGCATTGCTGCCGGGGAGCGATCCGTCTTTTCCAGAGACTCTTCCAGCTTCGTGATCCCTTCCTCCAGTTTCGCATAATAATGGCGCCGGCCGAGATAATGATATGTAAGATAGGCGATTAGGAAGAAAATTTGCAAGAATATCGCATAGGCAAGGGCTGAAATGTTTCTGAAACCGCCCAACCATAGCACGAGAAAAATTACCCCAGCCTGAATGAACTGGACACAAATAAGCAGAAAATGTTCACGAAGAAACAACTTCATCAAGGAGCCTCCTCCCATGTCACATTAAGCCGGTATCCTGCCCCTCGGACAGTTTCAATCGCTTGCTCAATCCCGAGTTCCTGCATTTTTTTCCGCACGCGGGTGATGTTCACATTAAGTGTGTTTTCATCAACGAACGTTTGCTCATCCCAAAGTTTTTCAAGCAGGTCTTCTCTCCCCGCGATGCGCGGATACCGATCCATAAGCGTTTCGATAATATCAGATTCCTTCTTAGTCAGGCGCACTTGCTCATTTCCGAAACTAAGCTCGTAACGTTCCGGAAATAACTTGAGCCCATGCATCTCCAGAATCCGCTCCTCACGCTTGTTTGCATATTCTCCGTATGCACGGCGCAACTGGCTGCGTACTTTCGCCATGACGATGTCCGGATGAAACGGCTTCGTAATAAAATCATCACCACCATTTTCAAGTGCCATCACTTGATCCATCTCACCAGTTCGCGCCGAGATGAAAAGCACCGGACAAATCGAATTCCGGCGGATCTGTCGGCACCAGTAGTAGCCGTCGAACTTCGGCAAATTGATATCAAGAAGTACAAGATCAGGATTGAACGCACTGAACTCATCCATTACGTGGTCAAAATCTTCGATGATGTTTGCAATGTATCCGTATTTTTCAATGAAAGATTTGAGATGTGCAGCGATTTTCGGGTCATCTTCAATGATTAGGATTTTCTGCATATAGTGATTGCCTCCTTTGGAGTGGGAATTCTACTGCTTTTCTGTTTTATTCAGTCACTTTCGGTTCGAATTCTAACTTTTGATTCTATCAATTCTCCGGAGAATTCCGCATTCAGGCTAAGAAAAAAATCCGAATGCAGCGACATCCGGATCTTTGTTTTGTTGCTTATTATATCAGATTGTAACGTTTCCTTTTATGACGAGGATACGCTCTGAATAAAACGTCAGCTTGTATCCATCGCTATTCCGCTCTGCTTCCATATAGACTTCATCACCAACTAGGACAGGTGCGTGGAAGGTGAAATCGGTTTTAGACAAATCTGCTTCTTGCAGCAAACCAGCCTCTTGCAAAATCGCCAATCCTCTCGAAGCGACAAGCATGCCATGAGCACAAGGACGCTCGAAGCCAGCCTGCTTCGCTGCATCTGAATCAAAATGAATCGGATTCCAATCCCCGGAAAGTTCGGCATATGAATATGTATCTGTCTCACTTATAACAAAATTATATTTCACCGAACCACCCCGCCTGTTACGAGTTTGGCACAACTTCTGAAGCAAAGGTCTCCCGTTTCTACATTATAAATCTCCAAATGCTCCTCTAGAAACGTCTGACCTCGTCGTTCTTTCACATTGACAACTTCTAGTTTCGCCATATAGTCCAGCTCAGAGAAAACCGGCAAGATCCATTCATTCTCAAGCTTCCTCAACACGACTGGTGGCTCATAACGCCAGCTGAGCTTAATTTGTTTATATGAGAGATTTGCCATCATTCCAGGAACAACTTCAGAGCTGTCCAGCAGTCCGACAAGCTGTCTGTAAACGCTAGTTTCCTCTTTTGAAAAACGCACGATTTGCTCCACCCTCATCTTAGCACCTCGAACAGAACCGCCAGCCCGATTCCACCACCACTTCCAATCGCTGCGACGGCATATTTTGATCCGTGCTGATCAGCAGTGTGGAAAAGCCGAGTGACGAGCACCGCCCCTGATGCTCCATAAGGATGTCCGATTGCAAGCGCTCCGCCATACGGATTGATGCGTTCTGACGGGATGCCAAGCGTCCCTGCGATTGCACATATTTTTGATGCGAATGCTTCATTAATTTCAAATCGGCCTATATCAGCCACACTCAGTCCGTTCCGTTGAAGCAACTCCCGGATTGCTGGGATTGGAGCGGCTCCAGGTAAATTAGAGTCAGCACCAATTACGAAACTATCTGTAAAACGAAGCACAGGCTTCAAACCGTATTCACGGGCACTTTGGCCTTCCATGACAACGACAGCAGCGGCTCCATCATTGATCTGACAGCTGTTCGCCGCAGTCACAGTCGCTCCTTGCACATCAACAAGCGGACGAGCTCGAGAAATAATGCGAGCGATGTTGCGCTCTTTTGCCAATGCTTCATCGACCTGCCCATCGACGATTTCACGTGAGAAAGTTCCTTCAGCAAAAGCTGCTCTGCTCCGTTCATGGCTTTCTCGAGCAAATGCGTCCTGTTCCGCTCGCGCAATACCATATTCTTTCGCCACATTCTCTGCTGCCGGAACCATGTCCGGGTCGCCAAACCGGTCTGGTGCAAAGCGGGCTCGTTTCGGAAAAGGCGAAGTGCTTGCACTCTCGACACCACCAGCGATAAAGCAATTCCCAGCACCTGCTTGTACCATGAGAGAAGCGAGCCGGACAGCTTCCAACCCTGCACTGCATTGGCGGTCAAGTGTCAGGCCGGGTACATGGACTGGAAGACCCGCCTCCAGCGCCGCTACCCGCGCAACATTTCCACCCGGTCCGACAACATTGCCGAGCAGCACATCATCAATTTTTTCTTCTATTCCTGAAGCAAGTGGACCGATAACAGAAGCTGCAAGTTCATAAGCTTCCTTCTCACGATGAATGCCGTTCACTTTCCCAATTGCAGTCCGACCTGCTCGGACAATGACCGCCTCTCTCATTCACTTCTCTCCTTTCCAAATCGGTCACGAAGTTCCGCTCGCGCAACTTTCCCACTTGTTGTATAAGGCATTTCTTCTATGAAATAAAATTGGCGCGGCACTTTGTACGCTGCAAGTCCCTGGCTTTTGCACCAGCGTTGCAGTTCCAGCTTCGTCGTCTTGCCTCTAACTACAGCTACAGCAATTTCTCCCCAATAGGCATCCTTGCGACCGATGACTGCTACTTCATCCACATGTGGACAACTCCCCAGCACCCTCTCGATCTCTTCCGGGAATATATTGAGGCCTCCGTAGAGAATCATGTTTTTCTCTCTTCCGGCGACATGAAGATATCCACGGTCATCAAGCCAGCCCATATCATCTACAGTAATAAATCCACGCTCATCACGAATATCCTCTAAATTATGATTTTCACCCAAATAGCCGTCAAATAGTAAGCCGCTTCGAACAAAAATTTTCCCTGTTTCACCAGCTTGCACTTCGGTTCCATCATTATCTCGGATTTCAATTCCCACACCAATGCAAGCCTTGCCTACACATGCAGGATGGCCAGACGTTTCTCCCTCTGCCATTACCGTGACAAAACTAAGTTCACTCGCTCCATATAACTCAAATGGCTGGAATCCCAGTTGAACGAGTTTTGCTTTAACACTTTCCTGCCATTTCGCTCCTGAGGAAATCGCTTTAACAGCGCATGGCAAATCACTTATACCTTCACGGATCAATGCTTCCACCATCGTAGGCACAACATAGACCGTATGGATGGATCCTGATTCCAGCAGTTCTCTTACACTTAAAGCATTGAATTTCTCCAAAAGGATGACCGTTGCACCAGCGTGAAGTGCATGAATCGCTCCATATAGAAAATGGGATGAAATAAGAGATCCTGGAACAAGGATTGTTTCCGTTCCTAATACACCAAAGTCTTTTTCACTACACTGAAAACTATCTACCCACGACCTTTGAGATCGGACAAATGCTTTTGGCAATCCGGTTGTCCCTGACGTAAATCCCATATAAAATGGCCCAGACTGAGAATACAAATGAGCCATACACCCAGTGGGCATATGGCTAATTTTTTCAAGACATTCCGGCAAGGTAATAGGATTCAAACGCTCAGCGAACATTTCGTCGGGTCCAATGACGATCGACGGACGAGCTACTTCTAACCGCACTGCGATCTCCTGTTTTGTCCATTTACTGTCGAGCGGCAAGGCTGTCCAGCCAGCATGTGCCGCTCCTGCGAACAGCTGGAGAAAAGGGATGCCATTCGGTATGAGAAAGGCGATCACTTTTCGCGAAGCCTCTAATGAATGTAACCAGTTCGCCGTTCTTTCAATACGCTCATGCCAATCACCATAGTTCACTGCCTCTTCCCCGCAACGGATTGCCAGCTTGTCCGGCAGCGTATCGGCATGTGTTCGATATGAATCTGTAATCCCCACCATGCAAAATGCCTCCCTTTTTTATGAAGCTTGCGGGATATTTTTCTTTTCTTTCTTGTCCTCTGCAACCATTTTCGCAAAATAGCTGTGATTGCGCAATCGGTAGACGATAATTGAAGCTATAACTGCTTTGACAGCATCACCAGGGATGAATGCAAGACTTGCTACAGCCGCTTCTCCAACACCAATATTCATGATTGCCGCCTGAACAGGAACACCGATCAAATAAATTAGGAAGATACCTACTGTCAAATTAACTGCTAACACATTTGTAATCTTCAAGCTCTTAAACTTAGAGAAGATGTAACCGAGAACAAATGCGGTGATTGGCCATGAAATGAGGAACCCTGCGCTTGGTCCAACGAACACGCTGAACCCGCCTCTTCCTCCTGAAAGCAATGGCAGACCAGCGGCAACGAGTGCCAAAAAGAGCAATAGACTGAGTCCTCCGCGCTTCGCTCCAAGCAATCCCCCAGCAAGCAAAACACCAAGTGTCTGCAATGTAATTGGAACCGGTGTGAATCCGAGTGGTATCGGCGGCATGAGACCAAACGCTGCGACTACAGCCGCAAGCAACGCTATGTATGTCAAATCTTTAACTTTCATTGTACATCCCTCCATTGTTAAACAATATAATAACTGGTTGACGTTATTTATCATAAAATCACAATGACTGATTGTCAACCATTTTATTTATATGTACACAAAAAACTTCCGCCCGCAATTCAGGAGGAAGTTTTTCAGATTAAAAGTTATACAGTTGTGTGTGTATGGCGGTTTCTTCGGTGTCCTGAAGAGACGATAGCGAAGAAGCTGATTGCATAAAGGGCAGCAATACCGACAATTACATAAATGATATTCTCGAGAACAGGCACGCCCCCAAAGATTGCATGTACGAGATTCCAGTTAAATAGTCCGACGAGGAGCCAATTCAAGCCGCCAACGATAACGAGCAACAGTGCGATTCCATTCAAGGCTTTCATTACGATTCCTCCTTTTCTATCGACTTGGTTTTATATACCCGAAGCGTAACCCGCCTAAGCATTTGATTCTCGAAACTTTCAAATATCTGTGGAATAGGGTATAGTGATTTTGTAAAACCTATCAACTGATAAGCGAAAGGGTGAAAGGATGTTTCTTGCCTGGAACGAAATTAAACAGAATAAGCTGCGCTTCGCTCTTGTAATCGGCGTGCTCCTGCTCGTCGCCTATCTCGTATTCTTCCTATCCGGTCTCGCCAACGGCTTAAAAACAATGAACCGTGCCGCCGTTGACAAATGGGATGGTGATGGAATTATTCTGACGAAAGAATCGGATATGAACCTCCAGCAATCCAGCTTCAAGAATGATGAGGTGACCAAGAAAAACGGTGTGAAATATGCCCAGCTCGGTGCATTGAACACAATTGCCACATCTGGAGAAGATTCAAAAGGGGTTGCCCTATTCGGCATTGACCCGGATGAATTCATTATGCCGAAAGTAACCGAGGGGAAAGCTTTTGCGGCTGATGGGGAAGTAATTGCTGCCGACTCCTTGAGAGATGATGGCTTTAAACTCGGTGACACTCTAAAACTGTCATCTACAGATGAAACATTGAAGATTACTGGTTTCACCGACAATGCCAAATTCAATGCTGCTCCAGTCCTATATGGCAGTCTCACCACATATCAAAAAGTGAGATTTTCCGGAGGTTGGAAACAGAACAAGGATCGGATTAACGGGTATGTTGTAAGAACAAAAACACTCGATAAAGTGACTGCTCCGAAACAGCTTGAAGTGATTTCAAATCAGAGTTTCATTCAAAATCTGCCTGGTTACAAAGAGCAGAACCTGACACTTAATTTCATGATTTACTTCCTGTTTGCCATTTCGGCGTTCATCGTCGCTATTTTCCTGTATGTACTGACAATCCAGAAGGTGAGCATCTTCGGCGTACTCAAGGCAGAAGGGCTTTCCAGTAGTTTCCTTGCCCGCTCCGTCGTTGTCCAAACAGCAATTCTTGCACTTACCGGTATATTAATCGGATTCGGGCTCACTGTGCTGACTGGACTATTCCTGCCGCCAGCAGTGCCAGTAGCATTCAACTATCTTGATATGCTCCTATATGGAACTGTGCTGTTCGCTGTCAGTCTACTCGGCGCTGTCTTCTCTGTGCTGACGATTGTCCGAATCAATCCACTCAAGGCGATAGGAGGTTAATTCGTTATGGCTGTACTTGAAATGCATGAAGCAAATAAAGTATTCGGCACTGGCAATACAAAAGTTGAAGCATTGAAAAAAACGGATTTCCAGGCAGAGGCCGGTGACCTGATTGCGGTAATCGGGCCATCCGGTTCTGGAAAAAGTACATTCCTCACTGTTGCCGGCGGACTGCAGGAGCCTACATCAGGGGAAGTACTTATAAACGGAACAAAAATCCGCCAGCTCGGTGAGAAAAAGTTATCCAAAATCCGTCTTCAAGAAATCGGATTTGTCCTGCAGGCGAGCAATCTCGTCCCCTTCCTTACTGTCAAACAACAAATGCAGCTGCTCGACAAGGTAAAGAAGGACAATTTGCAAGGTGAAGAATTAGAGCGGCTTTATGAGGCTCTTGGGATTAACGACTTTCTTCATAAACTTCCGGGTGACTTGTCCGGCGGTCAGCGCCAACGTGTAGCTATTGCAAAAGCGTTTTACGCAAACCCGTCAATCCTGCTCGCAGATGAACCGACTGCCTCACTTGACTCCGACAGAGCCTTCGAAGTTATGGATCTGTTTAAACGCGTAACGAAGGAGAATAACAAAACAACGATTGTCGTTACTCATGACACGAGATTAATCGGCTATTGTGACAAAGTGTACAACATTACAGACGGTGTTTTGAAAGAAGTTGATAAGGAAAGTATACGTGGAGAAGGATAAACTTGAATCTATCATTCTTCATAAAAACAGCCCACGGCATTATGCCATGGGCTGTTTTCTTGATTAAGACGGATTTGTAGACCAAAGTCCGGCTGACTTGATGAAGACACGCGGATGCAACTTGAGCTGATCAACGATGAATTCTGCAAGATCTTCAGGCTGGAGAACTTTTTCTGGGTTGCCGTCTGTAAGGTTTTCCTTGAAAGCAAGGTCTGTTGCAACAGTGCTCGGTGTCAGAGCAGTAACTCGGATGTTATGTTTGCGCACTTCCATGGCGAGTGATTCTGTTAAACCGAGCAAACCAAATTTGGACGCACTATACGCACTCATGACAGGACCGCCTTTTTCCCCAGCTGTGGAGGAAATGTTAATAATGTCCCCGGCTTTCTTCTCAATGAGCTGTGGAAGAACGGCACGTGTCACATTATAAGCCCCGATTAAATTCACTTCGATGATTCGCTTCCACTCTTCTGGATCAAGATCCATAAAGCCGCCGAACTTCGCAATTCCTGCATTGTTGATAAGAATATCTGCTGTTCCTAATTTTTCTGTCAGCTCGGATACGGCTGCTTCCACTTCCTCCAGATTGGAAACATCTGCAGTCGCATAGGCTGCTGTGCCGCCCGCTTCCTCGATTTCACGAACATTTATTTCAAGATCTTCAGCTGTACGCGCAATCAAGCCAACTTTCACACCTTCACGTGCCAGATGGAGCGCAGTCTCGCGTCCGATCCCTTTTCCGGCTCCTGTAACAAAAGCGATTTTACCATTGATGGACTGTGCCAAATCAATCGACTCCTTTTCGTGAATTCCTGTCTATATCCCAAATCATACACTTCCAACAGACAGCAATCCAGGAAAAAGCCCGGAGCTTCTGCGCTCCGGGCTTTTCTAATATTACTTAATATTTTCTGGTACTTTGCGGCTCATTTCTTCGATTTCATCAGCAAGTTCCTTGCACATTGCCTTGTATCGTGAAGAAATGCTTGTCGCAGAAACTTCATACAGTCGAGCAAGTTCAGCCTGAGTCATTCGGCCACCGCGAATTGTCTCAACAAGATAGACAAGTGCAGCTACAGCGACTTCCGGCTTGCGAAGCGTCGGATTTGTACGTTCGCAATACGTTTTCCACAGCTCATTACCAAACTCCTGTGCATAGTCCGGCAAGTCATAGCCAAGTGCATAGGCATGGAATATCTGGGCTACTTTCTCATGATCAGGCGCAAGGCCACTCTCCTGCTGAACTTCTCCCAATTCTGCAAGGTCGCTCTTAACCGTCTCTTCTTCTTTCTTCTGCTCAACTGCTTTGTCAGCCTCATTTGCATTGAGAACCTCATCATTGCTCTCGAACATGAAGCGTTCAATCACATCAAGGAATGAACCGGCCATCCAATCACGTGTATTCTCCGCATTACTGTTGGTGAACAGATTCCGAACCTCATTTTCAATCGTTGCTGTTTCCCCAGAGGCTTCTGGAATATGGAAGAAAGTAGCAAGGAAAACATAACTGTTCCCTGCTGGCAAAATGGTACCGATTGCAATTCCCTTTTCGCGCTGAATCAATCCCTCAGCAGCAGCCTTGACACGTTTCACTTCATTTGTGAACAAGTCTTCAGCAAATACATAGACTCCATCCCAACCAGTAACTCGGAAAACAGATGGAACTGCCTGCTGCCATTTGTTCAAGTGATTCTTAACACGATCAGACAGGGCTTTTTTGCGTGTATCGATATATTTCTGAAGCAGCGTCGTGCCATCTTCGCGTAGAACCGCGTTAATATACCACGTAGCTGCAAAATATTGGTACATCTGTTTCGTCTGGTGATTGAGCGCGAGCCTGTCATAGTACGGCGCAAGATATGCATCGATTTCGCGCTTATGGCCAGACATTGTCCAGCGCATGAGGTCGCGTTGCACCTGTTCCAGTTCTGTCTCGAGAATCAGGTCAATGGATGCAATATTTTTGCCACAGCATTTCTTGTATTTTTTCCCACTGCCGCATGGGCACGGGTCATTCCGTCCAATTCTGGCTTTCTCCATCATTTGTCTCCTTCCGGCTGCCAAACATGCAAAGTGGCAGCTGACCGCTACTGCTCTATAATAGTTCGATAGAAAGAGCGGTTTTCCTAGCATCCAAAACAAACTTCTTCAGACAAAAACTGACATGATTCCGACTCCGGCGTTATAGCCGATAGCAGAACCATGCGCATTTTGTCCAAATTTCCAAAAAGACGGAGAATTACCGCCTCTTCTGCATTTCGTTAACTTATATTATATAACAATTCAAACGTGACGTATAGGGTTTGACAAAAACATCCAGAGGACGCAAACCGCCTATTTCAGTGTCAGCACAATTTAAAATGCGAACTCAACAAAAGAAAATTGGGGCTTAACACTCTAGAGATGCTGGAAGAACAATCGCACAACATCGAGGCCCCCGATGAATGTTCCAAGACTTGAGCCAATATTTGCAAGTACGATTACGAGCAGGACACGGGTCACTTTGTTGTTCCAAAATCCCTTGAACGTAGTGACATCACTCGCTAATGATTCGAAGTCCCCTACAGTCGGTTTCTTAACATATGCTTGGGCAAACCCGGCAAACCACCCAGCGGCAATCATTGGGTTCAGTGAAGTGAACGGGGCGAGCACAAAGGCGGTTAAAATAGCTAACGGATGACCAAAGGCCAGTGCCGCTCCGAGACCTGACAAACCTCCATGCCAAAGCGCCCAGCTCAACGCTTGCTGATATCCAATATCCGGATTGTAGATGAATGTGTAGATAATCATCGCAATGACAGCAATCGGAATCATCCACCCGACAACTTTCGGCCATTTGGACTTCTGTGGCTTCTCAACAAGGGCATCCAGGTCATGATCTTTCTGGATCTCCTGTCGAATGCCTGGTACGTGGGCTGCTCCGAGAACTGCGACGACCTTCTCACCAGGGGCATCTTTAATTTTCTGAGCGAGGTATTGGTCGCGCTCATCGATCAGATGTGTTTTCAATTCTGGAAATGCACCTGATATTTCTTGAAGGACCGAGTCGATCATATCCTGCTGCTTCATTTTCTCCAAGTCTTCTTCACTAATCTTCTCATTGGTGAAAACACCGCCAACAAGTTGTGTCATAAGCGCTGCTTTACCTTTAAGACCCATGCCATGCCAGATTCTCGTGAAAGTTGTCTGGATTTCACGGTCAGCCAGGACTAGCTCAGCACCGACTTCTTTCGCCGATTCAATACCTTGTATCATTTCTTGGCCCGGCTGGATGTTAAATTGATCGGCCATCCGCTTCTGGAATGCCGAGATGGCAAGATTCATCAGCAGCAAAGTCGCCTTTTTCTCCTTGATTACAGAGAAAATATCCATATTGCTCCACTTTTTGCCGTCTGTGATGGACTGGTAGCGTCCTTCATCAAGTTCGACACAGACAGAGTCCGGACGCTCACGCTCAATGACTGCCTTTACCTGTTCTGCGCTATGGCGAGATACATGCGCCGTACCAATCAGAATGCACTCTTTGCCATTCACATGGATACGTGTAATATTCTGCTCTTCCGGTATAGAGTTCTCTGCAGGAATCTCTTCCGGTTCAGCAGGTTCAATGGACAATTTGTTTTCATTCAATTCGTTTTCGCTCATAAGTACTCCGGTTTCCTTCCTAAAACAGTATCAAAACCTTCACTTCCATGCATTATAGCATACGAAAGCCCGACCTGCTTCAAGTCGGGCTTTCGATAAAATATTTTCGGTCAGTCCTTCTGGAACATCTCATCCAGCAAGACGCGATTGCGTACTTTGAATTCTTCGTTATGGGAGGAAACCATACCTGTGCGTGTCGCTTCCGGGTCGATGAAGAGTTTTGCCTGATTCACTGCATTGGCAGCATCCTGAAATGCACCAGCAATTAGATGCAGCTTACCCTCGTGGCGTAACACATCTCCTGCTGCATACAATCCTGGAACAGAAGAAACGCCTAGTGGTGTTGCTTTAATCCCTTTATCCTCCAGTTCAATAGGCAGCGGGCTGTCCTCAATCAATGAAACATCACGGTCAAAGCCATGGTTAACGAGGACTTCATCAACTGGAACACGGAAAACATCACCCGTACTCTTATTGATCAATTCAACTTCCTGGATGCAGTCACCATTATCTGTTGCAATGAAACGTTCAATGGAGGTATTGAAGAAGCATGTGGCCGAACTATGCAGCAGCTGATCGGCATTCGCCTCATGACAGGACAAGCAGTCTTTACGGCAGACGACATAGACATTGGCCGCAATCCGCTCGAGTTCATTAGCCCAGTCGATCGCTGAATTCCCCGCTCCGGAAATAAGGACCGTTTTTCCGGCATAATGAGCGAGGGAAGGCACATTATAATTAAGATTCGTCACTTCAAAGCTTTCTGCCCCTTCAATTTTCAACCGTTGCGGATTGAGGATGCCACCGCCAACAGCAACGATAATTGTTTTTGAGAAATGCATGCGTCCAGATTCCGTTTCGAGTACAAAACATTCATCTGTCACATTGCGCTTGATTTCTGTCACTTTCTCATTTAGGCAGATTGCCGGTGCAAAAGTCTTCGCCTGTTCAATCATCTGCTCGATCAGACCGCCAGCTGTGATAGGCGCATGACCGCCGACATCCCAGATCATCTTCTCTGCATAGACATGGAGTTTGCCGCCGAGCTTCGGCTGGTATTCGACTATTTTTGTCTTCATGCCCCGTAGACCGCTATAAAAAGCTGAATAGAGGCCAGCTGGGCCGCCGCCAATGATCGTTACGTCAAACATCTCTTCATCTCGCATCAGGCATCCACCTTTGTCAATATTTTTTCATTTATTTAAGATTGCATTATTGGTTTGCTCACTTTAGAATAGTAAATGTGATATTGATAATCATTATCAACGATTTCGAAATATTTTGCAAGTCCGGAGGTGAAAAAACATGTCACGCCTGTACGCTGAAGACATCCACATAAAATACGGCGACAAGCTGATCGTCCAAGACTTATCAGTCGAAATACCCGATGGTCAGATTACAGCCATCATCGGGGCAAACGGCTGTGGCAAATCAACTTTGCTTAAAGGTCTGACTCGCATGATTCCCCATACCAAAGGTGAAGTAATCCTGGATGGCGCTCATATTGCAAGACAGCATACGAAACAGATTGCGCAAAAAATGGCTATCCTTCCGCAACAGCAGGAAGCCGCCAGCGGTCTGACTGTCCAAGAGCTCGTTTCCTATGGAAGATTTCCCTATCAGAAAGGCTTTGGTCGCCTGACGAAAAAAGACCGCGAGATCATCGACTGGGCGCTTGAAGCGACAGGTACGCATGTATTCCGCGATCGGGCTGTAGATGCGCTCTCAGGTGGACAGCGGCAGCGAGTATGGATTGCGATGGCACTTGCTCAGGAGACAGAGATCATCTTCCTCGATGAGCCGACAACGTATCTCGATATGGCTCACCAACTGGAAGTACTCGAACTGCTTGAACAACTGAATAAGGAACAGAATCGCACGATCATCATGGTACTCCATGACCTGAATCAAGCAGCACGCTTCGCTGACTACATGGTCGCGATGAAAGAGGGGAAAATCGTGAAAGCCGGTACTCCTGCTGAAGTAATGAAGCATGAGGTCCTGCTTGATGTATTCGGCATAGATGCTGAAATTGCGAGTGACCCGCGCACGAACAAACCGACTTGCATCACATACAACTTGATAAAGAGAGGACATTTATAATGAAAAAAATTGCAGTTTTGCTTATGGCATTGCTCGTCCTAATACTCGGAGCTTGCTCCGGCGGCCAGGAAAGCGATAAAAAGGATTCAAAGGATAAGAAAGACAAATCAGCTCAAACTCGTACATACAAGTCTGAAAACGGATCTGTAAAAGTTCCTGTACATCCAAAACGTGTTGTCGTACTATCTTCTTTTGCCGGTAACTTGATGGCGCTTGATGTACCTGTTGTTGGTGCAGATGCCTGGTCCATGTCTAACCCGCGATTCAAGGAAGGCTTGAAGAATGCTAAAGAAGTTTCTGAAGAGAACCTTGAACAGATTACTGAATTGAATCCGGATCTAATCATTGCCTTATCTACAGTAAAGAACGTAGACAAGCTTAAGAAGATTGCACCGACTGTTACGTACACTTATGGAAAAGCCGACTATTTGCAGCAGCATATTGAAATCGGCAAGCTTGTGAACAAAGAAAAAGAAGCGAAAGACTGGGTAGCGGATTACAAGAAACGTGCTGCTGATTCAGAGAAGAAAATCAAAGACAAGATCGGTCAAGATGCAAGTGTATCCGTCATCGAGAACTTTGATAAGCAGCTTTACGTATTTGGCGACCATTGGGGCCGTGGAACAGAAGTTCTTTACCAGGCGCTTCATTTGAAAATGCCTGAAAAAGTTGAGAAGATGGTCAAGAAGGACGGCTATTATGCCCTTTCCAGCGAAGTGCTCCCTGAATATGCAGGCGACTACATCGTAGTAAGCAAAGACAAGCAGTCAGATAACTCATTCCAGAAGACAGACACTTACAAGAACATTCCGGCTGTGAAGGACAATCATGTGCTGGAAGTAAGTCAAAAAGAATTCTATTTCAATGACCCACTAACTGTTGATCACGCACTTGACGTGTTCACAGATTATTTCACGAAATAATAAGGAATTGATTCCATGAAAAAGAGAGAGAATCGACATTCTATTGAATCAAAACGGGGCCTGCCTTTTGTATTCAAACTAATTGCAGCCATGTGCATCTGCGTGGCTGCTTTTCTTTTTGCCATCGTTTTTGGTGCGGCTCATACAGGGGTCCGCGATGTATGGGACGCACTGTTTGCTGCTAACCCAGGCAAATCTGCGCTCATTATCAAGGAACTTCGTCTGCCACGAGAAACTGCAGCTGTTCTAGTCGGAGCGGCACTCGCAGTATCCGGTGCCATCATGCAAGGGATGACTAAAAATCCGCTTGCTGATCCTGGCCTGTTCGGTCTGACAGCAGGTGCCAATGCAGCGCTTGCGGTCATGGTGGCGTTCCTTCCAAAGGCGAATTACTTTTACATTATGATTGCATGCTTTATCGGAGCTGGGATTGGAGCCCTTCTCGTATTCGGCATTAGTGCATTGAAGCGAGGCGGGTTCACTCCATTCCGCATCGTACTGGCAGGTGCAGCAGTATCTGCCTTCCTTTTCGCGGTAGCTGAAGGAATCGGTCTCTATTTTAAAGTATCGAGGAATGTCTCGGCCTGGACCGCTGGAGGGCTGATTGGAACGACATGGCTGCAAATTCGTGTAATTGCGCCATTTATAATAGTTGGAATCTTGGTCGCTCTCATGATGTCGCGGCAACTGACAATTCTTAGCATGGATGAAGGAATTGCAACTGGGCTCGGGCAGCGTACAGGATTTGTTAAAGTGATCCTATTCATCATCATTGTGCTGCTATCTGGAACAGCTGTCTCTCTGGCCGGAAATCTCGCTTTCGTCGGCTTGATGATCCCCCATCTTGTACGGCCTTTTACCGGCAGTGACTATCGTCAGATCATACCGTTCTGCATTTTCGCCGGAGGTGCGTTCATGCTGGTAGCCGATACAATCGGGCGAACAATTCAGGCGCCGTTTGAAACACCGGTCGCTTCGATTGTAGCAGTTATTGGGCTGCCGTTCTTCCTCTTCATCGTGCGTAAAGGAGGGAGAGCATTCCAATGATAAAACAAAAAGTGAGAAAACTGCCATTCACTATTATCATTCTGCTCATCATGATTGCTTTAACTGCTGGTATAGCCTTGTCCACTGGTGCCGCGGCCATTCCGCTCGACCGGATTTTACCGACACTATCAGGGTATGGAACCTTCAAAGAGCAGTTCATCCTGATTGACCTGCGCATGCCCCGACTCATTATTACATTCCTTGCCGGGATGGCGCTTGCCATGTCTGGAGCAGTACTGCAAGGTATCACACGCAATGATCTTGCAGACCCTGGCATTATCGGCATTAATGCGGGAGCAGGAGCAGCTGTTGCTGTCTTCTTTCTGTTCTTCCCTTTGGAAGCAGGTTCATTTGTCTACACATTGCCTGTCGTTGCCTGCCTTGGCGGGTTACTTACGGCAGGGCTTATTTTCCTATTTGCTTATCAACGTGGACAAGGGTTTCAACCGGTCAAAATTGTGCTGAGTGGTGTTGGATTTGCTGCTGCCCTCTCCGGGTTAATGGTCATTCTTCTATCTGGTTCTGACAGTCGCAAAGTCGACTTCATATCAAAATGGATTGCAGGTAGCATATGGGGGACCGACTGGCCGTTCATTTGGGCGCTCTTGCCTTGGATTCTCATTCTCTTTCCGTTTATTTGGCTAAAAGCCCACCGCTTAGACCTCCTTGCTCTTGGAGAACCAACAGCAATTGGAATTGGTGTCTCTGTCAATCGAGAACGCGCCGGCCTGCTCATAGCTGCCGTCGCTCTCGCCTCAGCCGCTGTTTCCGTTACAGGAGGGATTGCCTTCGTTGGGCTCATTGCACCGCATATTGCAAAGTCGATTGTCGGCCCGCGTGCCCATGCTTATCTGCCCGTCACCATCTTGTTCGGCGGCTGGATGCTACTCGTGGCGGATACAATTGGACGTGTCGTGCTGGAGCCAGATGGCATTCCTGCAGGTACTGTCGCCGCCCTGATTGGCGCCCCCTATTTCGTTTATTTGCTTATGAGAAAATAAAAAAGGCCCTTGTTCATACAGTGGATAACTGTGTGAACAAGGTTTTTTTACGTTTATGACGGTTGTCCTCTGCAGGTGAAACCTTTTTTTCATAAAATATATTAAAAATCAAAGACAAGGAGTGAAGACAATGAGCAGGAACAGAAAGAGAATGAGCGGTTCCTGTATCTTCCCAGGGTACAAGTGGTGTGGCCCTAACTGTAGCGGACCAGGGGCTCCCATCAATGATGTCGATAATTGCTGCATGAAGCACGACCTCTGTCTCCTGGAAGGCAAGCATAGTCGATATGAATGTGACCTGATGTTCATGGAATGTCTGGAACCTAAAGTGAATTATCACACCTTGAAAGGAAGACAAGCAGGACTGATGTACCGTTTCTTCAAGTTGAAAACATCTTTTAATCAGCGTCCTCCAAGGAGATGAATACCTGATAATATATAAAGCTTATACAAGAGTGCACCCATTGGAAATGATGGGAGCACTCTCTTTTATCTATGTGGTATGATATTGGCAAAACTATCTATTAACAGATATATACAAAATTAGCCATAAGAGTTTGTTTCAGAATAGGAAGTGAATACATGGGTAAAGAACATTACAAGTGGATTGATATAGCAAGAGCGATAGGGATTGTTGCAGTAGTAATGGGCCATGGCTATCATGAATTAGCTCATCATTATACTTATTGGTTCCACATGCCGCTCTTCTTCATATTGAGTGGGTTCTTATATAAGCCACTGAATAATATGGGGGAGTTTGCAAGTTGGGTAGGAAAAAGAGCTGTACGATTGCTCCTTCCTTATTTAACTTTCGGAATTATTATCTATTTATACATTGAATTAAAAGAAGGCTTCACAGTTGTTTCTTTTATGGAAGATATGTATAACCTTATGTATGGCGGCATGATGATGAAAGGTTTAGTTACTGTTTTTTGGTTTATGACTTGCCTCTTAATCACACAAATTGTTTTTGCTCTAATTGATTTGATTTTCAGGAGTCACGCTATAAAAATTGGTATCATCATACTCTCCTATCTTTTCGCTCATTTGTATGCATACTACCAGCCAATTGAGACACCTGTACCATGGAGTGCTGACGTAACTTTTATTGCATTATCGTATTATGCATTCGGCTATTATATAAAAAAATACATCCACAAAGTTTTGAATCTCAAAACATTTATAGTTACTGCATTGTTAACCATAATGTTTGTTATATATGATTATAAGAACAATTACTTTTATAATATTGATCTAAAGCCAAATGTTTATAATCACTTGCTGCTAGATTTCCTAGTTCCAGTAATCATTTGCTTTACGATATTTTATATTAGTGCTCAAATTGCAAAATTCAAAAGTAGCGTTGTAATTAGTTACATTGGAACTTCGGCCATTACAATCATGTTTTTACATCGTGTAGTAAACGACTTCTTTAGCCACTTCTTCAGTTACGGGATTATTGGATTCACATTAATTGGAGTACTAACCCCATTTATCTTTTATATTTTAATCAAGCAGGTACCCTTTGCCCGATTCTTATTTTTGGGTACACGCCCCAGAAAAAAGTATGAATATGTTAAAAAAGCGTCTGCCTAATAAACTCAATCCATCGTTTAAGAGATACTAGGAATGACACCATATTATGGTGTCATTCCTTTATTTTTTAGTAATTAAATATTTTTAACCAGATATATGGTGGCCCTTCAATTTGCACTTTTTATTAAAAACCATTACGCCCTTCGGTACTCTACTTCACCAAGTGAAGCTCCTAAAAAAGTTCACATAAGCGGCAAAAAAACTATTACATTTTCCGATAGGATCGTATATGATTCATTGTATAAGATTGGAAAAAGGGGATATTACAATGAAAATCACGAAAAAGACAATCATTGCAGCCGTTGCCGCAACTTCACTCACAATCGGAGCCATCCCGGCATACGCAGCAACTCCCGCGAAGACTGTGAAGGCACCGACTGCTCAGCAGCAGAAAGATTCAAAGGTTGTCACTTATGCAAAAAGCCTGATTGGCACGCCATATAAAAAGGACGGCACGACGAAAAAAGGTTTCGATGCATCAGGCTACGTACAACATGTCTATGCTAAATTCAACGTTCAAGTTCCACGCACGATAAAGGATATCTATAAACCTGGCAAAAATGTGAAGAAGCCACAGCAAGGCGATCTCGTCTTCTTTGATACAAAGAACAAAAAGCCAAGAGAAGCTAACTTTGTCGGAATCTATATTGGTAACGATGAGTTCATCGCTGTTACTGTAAACAAAGGCGTCTCCACTCAAAGCTTGAAAGCAGACTACTGGAAGAAAGCCTTCCTAGGCGCACAGAAAGCACCAACAACACCAATTAAAAAAGCACCAGTAAAGAAAAAGTAATGCATGCAAAAGCGATCTGCCAAGTTAGGCAGATCGCTTTTTTTAATTATTCCACTATATAGTTTGGATTTTCACTCCACTTCGTGACATCAACTTTGCCGGGAGCTGGAATGATTTTCTTTTCGAGAGTCAACTGCCATTTTTCACGATCAAGTATCCAATTGTAAAATACCCAGTCTGTTTCTCCAGCATTGCTGAACACTGCGGACTGGTATGTATTTTTTCCAATGGCTTTAATTCTTATCGGGGTAACGTTCAGGGAGAGCTTCTTGCCGTCTCCATCTTTTATTTCAATAGGTTTTCCATTCTTCCTAAGAGTATAAAGCTGGGCGCTGTATAGGTCTGATGCTTCACAGTGGGACACAACGAGCAGTGATGGATCGCCCTCGATGACACCCACTCCGTCATTTGGCACTTGGAATGTATGATGTCCGATAGGAATGACAGATGGCTTGCTTCCGCCTTTCTTTACGACCGCAAGTTTATAGTCACCGGTGTAAACATCATCCCCTTTATTCGCACAAGCCCAGTCTTCATCTGCAGTGGATTTCCTTTCTTTCTCTGCGAAAATATGAAATCCATATTGTGTATGGTTTTGTTTGATTAAGAAAGTATAGCGTGCTTGTTCAGCTATTTCTTCAGCTGAAAGTGGACTCTCAGTCGCTTGTTTAATTTTTCCCTCATTCGCTACCGTCTCTGCATTGCTCTGCTTTTTCTCGGCCTTTCCAGACTGCTCTTCTGAGGTACCGCAGCCAGCGCAAAGAGCTGCAATTAATCCAAACAGTAATATTATTCGCTTCAACAGCCACTCTCCCCCTTCACAACGTTTGCCCCATTATGGAGCAACCCAATTTCTTCTTTATCAGAACATAAAGCTTCGTATGTATCGAACAGTTTCTCCAACGAACTCATGAGAGCCCCCTTTTAAATGACTATTCGGCAATATCTTCACTGTACGTTATCGGGTGAGCTGACACTTTGGAAGAACTGAATCTTGCATAAAGCGCAAGAACAAGCACGCTTGCAGTAATCGAACCGGCAAGAATCGCATACATTTGCAAGTTTATTGCGATAAAAGGATCGCGCCACATCATGTACTTCACAATGGCAAGACTGATAACCGCTGTCATACAACTTACAGCACTCGGGATAAACACTTTATTTCTTTTACCGAGCAGGAGAATTGTCCAACAGATGAAGAAGACTGCGTACAAGCTTGCCAAAAGTGGTAACCCGATAACACGCTCCATCAAAGCATCTGCATGGAATGCCTTTTTAACAGGGGGTATCTTAAGATCGACAGTTTCGTTCTTCTCATTACCCTGATTATTAAGCGACACTGTCTTCAGCTCATAGTTGGCCGGCTCCTCAGGCCAATTTTTCTGCAGCAAGTAGGCGACCTCACCTTTATTACCCATAAAAACAGGCACTCCCGCATGTTTTCCTTTATAAGTAAGCTGTTTTTCGCCGCTCCCATCGAGATTCCGGGTGAAAACCTCATACTCAAACAGCCCTTCATCTTGCTTTGTTTTGGCAACGGCCGTATAAGCGATTAGCTGGCCATCCGGTGAGATTACAGGATCATATAGCACCTCGCCATTTAAATGCTTTGCCGGAGAATTTATACCGGTTTCAAAATCATATATGTATAAATTCTCTTCCTCTTCAAATCCGACGAAGTAAATTTTCTTTCCATCAGGAGTAACTGCAAGCCGGCTCATCGGTATAATAGCATCTTTCGTCAATCTTTCCAGTCCGTTGCCGTCTGTTCCGATTGCATATAAATCCGTACCCTCTGTAATGTCTACGGGCAATGAACCATCATCGACTGGACTTGCAGTGAAGTAGATTGTTTTCCCATCGGGATTAAATGCAGCTGTGAATACTTTCAGAAAGTGCTTCGTCAGTCTTCTCGATTCACCTTTTTGCCAATCGGCCATATATTGCAGCGTTTGGTTCTTTGTCTCGTCCAGTTTGAGATAAAGCATGCCTTTTCCGTCTGGCGAGAATTTCGGCTCGGAATGCTCTGAACCTGTTTCGCCCTTTCCGATTTCTCTTGCATTTTTCCCATTTCGATCAGCTATGAAAATAGATTTCCGCCCATCCTGGTAATATGAAAAGGCAAATTGGCCGCCACTTTCAGACGAGTATGAAACTGTATCACCAAGCCCTGTATGATATCTATAAGGATTGTCTTCATATAATGCCGTAAATAAAATACAACCGATTAAAAGTAATGCAGAAACTGTCATCAGCCACGCCATCATCCGCTTTTTCATTCTTCCGCCCCCTCCCCGCTTCCAGTCTCCTTCCATTATAATCAATAATTCGAAAAGTTTGTACTAGGCTCAGCATGCAAAAAAGACGGAACCACTTTTGAAAAGCAGATCCGTCCTTTTATTTAGAAAAAGAGACTCAATATATAATAAACAATTGCCGCGAGTAAAGCCGAAATCGGCAGCGTAATGACCCATGTAACGAGCATTCTCTTAGCAACACCCCAGTTAACACCTTTCACACGATGAGAGGAGCCGACACCAAGGATTGCAGATGAAATGACATGAGTCGTACTTACTGGCAGGTGAATAAGCGTCGCACCGAAGATGACAGCAGCACCCGTAAGGTCAGCCGCTACCCCATTGACAGGGCGAATTTTCATGATTTTGCCGCCGACTGTCTTGATGATGCGCCAGCCGCCAATTGACGTACCGAGTGCCATCGCAGTCGCACAGGCAAGCTGAACCCAAAACGGTACTTCAGTAGATGTATGGACACCACCAGCAATGAGTGCCATCGTAATAATACCCATTGACTTCTGGGCATCGTTCGTACCGTGTGAGTATGACTGAACAGCTGCAGTCAGTACTTGCATCATACGGAAGCGCTTATTCGTCTTGGCAAGGTTCTGATTCTTGAAAATCACTTTAATGATCGCATACACAATGAAACCAACCGCAAACGCGATGATTGGAGACAAAATGAGTGCTTCCAGGATTTTAAGAAAACCGCTATAATGCACAGCGCTAAATCCTGCAGATGCAATGACTGCACCTGTAATCGCACCGATGATCGCATGCGAAGAACTGCTCGGAATACCGTAGTACCATGTAATCAGGTTCCAGGTAATTCCGGCAATTAGAGCAGCCATGATAACGAGCAAGCCATGATCAAGTTTAAAAGGATCGGCAATTCCGCTCGTAATCGTTTTGGCAACTCCCGTAAACGTAAGCGCACCGATAAAGTTCATGACAGCAGCAAGTGTAATCGCCCTGCGCGGTGTGAGCGCCTTTGTCGATACAGAAGTTGCAATTGCATTCGCCGTATCGTGGAAACCGTTAATAAAATCAAAAACAAGGGCAAACAGTACGATGAGTATGACCGTTAAGAATAATCCATCCATTCTTCTACCCTCTTACGCGTTCTTCATGATGATGCTCTGCAACGTGCTCGCCACATCTTGGCAGCAATCCGCAATTTCCTCGAGCGTCTCATAAATTTCCTTGAATTGTATTACTTTAATTGGATCCGTCTGATTCTGGAACAAATTCTTCAGTGATGCGCGATAAAGTTCATCACATTTGCTCTCATGATCCTTAATACGAATCGCATGCGGCTCGACTTGATTCAGTTTGCTGTTAGACATCAATTCCATGCATGTAAGAATTTCTTTCGAGCATTTAAGGATGTAGTCTGCAAACGAATCGATATAACCGTCTGATGAAAGAATCTGATAGATGTCCATAAGGGCTGTGAATTCTTCCATTCCATCGATAATATCATCAAGCAACATTGTCAGCTGAAGGATATCCTCACGCTCAATCGGCGTAATGAACGCCTGGTTGAGGTCCTTGATGATAATATGTACCTTCTCATCCGCTTCTGTTTCAAATCGCTTAATTGTATTGGCAAACTCGTCCAGCGAGGCAATGTCTTTCACTTTGTAATTCACAAAATATTCTGCTGTTTGATCCAGATGCTTTGCAAAGTCAACCAGGTAATTCGAAAATTTATCAGGCTTTTTCTTGAACATTCATGAACCCTCCGTCTATTAATCGGAAAACTTGTTTTGTCAATATCATCCTTTAGAAGTATATAACTTTCGCAAGAATTTTGCACGGATTTGTCGAATTTTCTTATCTTTTATTTAGTTTAACCATGTTCAACCTAATTATGAAAGCGAAAACATTTGGAAACAATATGGATAACGAGATGCTTCTTGAATAAAACTCAATCCCCGTTATAAAAAAATAGAAACAGGCTGTCCGGGACCCCTGACCCTTTCAGCCTGTTTCTATATGATGGATTGCTCCCTATATCGGCATCTAATCATAGGAGAAGCCTCCTTGACAAACGTCCGACACGTGCCAGCACTTCCTGGACATTGAACGGTTTGAGCATATAGTCATCTGCGCCTTTCTCGAGCGCATGAACAATATTCGCTTCTCCTGCCCGAGCAGAAAGCATCGAAATGATAATATTCTTGTCATCATAATCAGCACGGATGCGCTCAAGCACTTCTATTCCATTCATGCGTGGCATAATGCCATCAAGCAAAATAATATAGCGTTCATTTGGTCTATACCAATTAGAATCAAGAAGCTCTTGGCCATCTTTGAAGGCATGAACTTCTACATCAACTTCATCATCCGGCTGCCATTCAGCAAAGCTCCTTGAAAGGATGGTCCGTACGAGCCGGTCATCATCTACGACAAGCACTTGCAGCTTTTTGACGGCTGTACTTTCAAGATCGCCGCTATAGACCGTAAGACGGTTGCGGCCATCCGCTTTGCTCTGATACAGCGCTTTATCCGCTTCATCAAGAAGGCGTTCACGTGTGTGATTATGCTCATTGACAGAGACGACTCCGCCAGAGAATGTAACATTGAAATCACCGACTGATGATGTGAACTGTTCCTTGGAAAATTGCTCCCTGATACGATCAAGCAGAATTACAGCACCCTCTTCTGTCGTCTTTGGGAGACAAAGTACAAACTCTTCCCCTCCGAAACGGCACAACATGTCAGTTTTGCGCTTATGTTCATCTATTAGCTGGACGAGCCGGCGCAATACTTCATCACCGACTATATGACCATGCGTATCATTGACAGTTTTGAAATGGTCAAGGTCGATGATAGCGATTGCAAATCCCTCGTTATAGCGTTCGTAGTTCGCTAGAAGATCTGAAAGTGCTCGCTCCATGAATTTGCGGTTGCAGGCTCCGGTCAGCTCATCAATAAGAATCTTCTGGGAAAGGGCTAGACGGTTCCGCAAATATGGGATAAACCACTCTGGTTCAAGAACTTCCTTATCAATGAAGTCCGTAGCACCAAACTCGTACGCCTGGGCTCGACTGCGCTCATGGACCGTACTGCTGATCAATGCAAGTGGTGTCAGATTTGCCCTGACTGCTGCCCCAAACTCCTCAAGTCTCTCATTGCCTTCTGCAAGCTCTATATTCATCAGTACGAATGACGGACTCATCGTATAGAAATTCTTAAACCCATTTGCGACTGTCAAAGAAATGATGACATGATAGCCCTCTTCCTCGAGCTTATTTTTCAAGCCTGTGACAAACTCGACATCATGATCAATGAGCAGGATAATTTCACTGTCCTGCCCGAATCTTCCTTCCTTGCGCCCAATTGTTTCATTGCGGATTATTTCTTCTTTACGTCCCGGTAATTGTTCTGGTTCGGTTTCAGTTTCATTCTCAGCGATTTCAACGAAAGGTTTCAGAAAGCGTTTCCAATCTCCATGTGCCCAAATGGCCTGCTCATCATCTGTGATTTCAGCAATCCTCTCAGCTGCTAAGAATTCAACACGCTTCATACCTAATCCGCGCGCTATTCCTCTTATTTTGTAAAGGAAATTATATACTTCTCTGCCACTGATTTGATCCTTTTCTTTCCATTGATCAAATGTATTGGCGATTCGCCTTCTCATAAGTAATTCGTATCTGCTTTTTCTCTTCAATGTAGCATGCGCCTCCTTCTGCTCCAGCACAAAGCTAAGAAGCCTAATGGAAATAACCGGACGTGCTCACGAACTAAAAAATTCAGTTACTGGTATGTTTGTATTGCCTTACCAATAGAATGAGTGGTACTATTATACTATCATTATACCCATAAAGCATCAGGAGTTGCAAAGTATAAAAACCTAATCAAATAAGTAGGAGTCGATGACTTTGGGCAAAAAAGAATTTCCTAGTCTAGATGAAGTGCTGGAAAAACGCCTTTACCATCATCATTTCCAGCCAATCATCTGTATGGATTCAAATGCGCCACATGGGTATGAATGCCTGCTTCGAACGCCATTTGCAGGAAACCCACAAAAGCTCTTCCGTAAAGCAATTCTAGAAAGAAGACTTTTTGAACTCGACATCTCATCCATCATACATGCAATTGACCATATTAATCGTCATGCAGACTTGTTTGAATCCGGTACAAAATTCTATCTGAATGTGTACCCGTCAACTCTTGTATCACCGGCATTCATTATTTTGTTGAAAGATATGATTACAGCCTCACCGTTTGATGCTTCTAGCTTCGTACTTGAAATTAATGAGGATGAATTAATCAGTCACGCGATTTCCCTTAAACCTGCAGTAAAGCGGCTGCGTTCCATCGGCGTGCAAGTTGCACTTGATGATATCGGTGCAAGTATCGAACATTTTGATACTATGGTTACAGTACGGCCCGATATAATCAAATTGGATAAATACTTTGCAAATGACCTTGCCGCTTCAGAACATAAGAAGAAGCACATCACAATGCTCAGCCACTATTCAAGAAAAAACAATATGCAGATTGTGCTTGAAGGAATTGAGACACATGCCGACCTTGAAGCTGCTGTCGAATGTGGTATTCCATTAATCCAAGGTTATCTGCTGGGACGACCAGATGATTTGCTGAAAATATTCAGTAACAAAATTTCACAACAATGACACATATTTCCGAAAACAACTATTACATCATACAGCAAAAAGACAATCGTTGCATCTCAATTCTTGCAACGATTGTCTTTTAATATTTATACCTTTTACTCAAATATATGTTGAGTCAGAACGGTGAAAAAGTGTTTTACACGCTTCGACAACAGGATGTTTTGCCGAATACATAAAAAATCCCAAACAGAATTGTCGGTTCTGTTTGGGTAATGCCATCATCAGGGGCAGATGAGGCAAATCTGCAAGGGGTAAAATTTGGTTTCAGTCTGTCGGCACGGCCAGGGGAAGCCGTGCCGACAGTACGCAGGGCTTTTTTTATTACTGGTTCTTCCCCGTATGTGAAAGGGTTACGGTTGCTGTTTTTCCTTTTCCATTATGCTCATAGCGAATTTTTACTTTATCTCCGCTGCTATGTTCATATAAAACTTTTCTCAATTCAGCCTCACTGCTGATTTTTTTGTTGCCAATTGACTGGATCAGGTCACCTTGTTCAATTCCAGCCTTGCCTGCTGGAGAACTTGGTTCAACATTTACTGCGACTACGCCTTTAGCATTTTCATCGATACCAGCTTGTTCAAGGTACGTTCCAGGAATATCATCGAGGCTTGCAACTGCAATTCCTAGATATGGTCTTGTAATCTGACCATCTTTCATCAATTGATCGACAATCGTTTTCACTTGATTACTTGGGATTGCAAAGCCGAGGCCTTCCGATCCGCTATCGGAAATCTTCATGCTGTTGATGCCAATCACCTGACCACTTGTGCCAATTAGGGCACCACCACTATTCCCCGGGCTGATCGCCGCATCAGTTTGAATAACATCCATCGTCCATTTGCCAGCTGATGTGCTGACTGGAATCGAGCGGTCCGCAGCGCTGATGATGCCTTCTGTTACTGTGCGCGATAGCTCGAGGCCGAGCGGGTTCCCAATTGCCCACACTTGGTCTCCTGCACGTACCTTGTCAGAGTCGCCAAAAGCAATCGTCTTCAGGTCAGTTCCTTTTGACTTTACTTTAATCATAGCGATGTCTGTAAGCGGATCCCGGCCAACGAGATTGGCTTTGACTGTCTTGCCGTCTTGGAGAGAAACTTCCAATTTATCCGCATCTTCCACGACGTGATTGTTCGTCACGATGTACGTATAGCCGCCTTTGATTTTGTAAACAACACCGGATCCTGTTCCGGACTTCTCAAGAGAGGACTGGCCAAATTCCTGCTTTTGCTGATAGTTGACAACACCAACGATTGCCTTGGAGGCTTGCTCGACCATATCGGAAACAGATTGCCCATCTGCCGAGAGGGGTTTCGTATCTACATTTGATGTCTCCACTTGATTCTGCTCTGTACTATTGTGCAGATTCCCCTCATAAGCATCGCTTACATATGGTGCTGCCGTCAGGGTAATGACTGAACCGATTACACTAGCCGCAAGAGGAGTCAGCCATTGCTTTAAGCGGCCTTTCCCTTTTCTTTTACCAGGGTGCGGTTGCACAATCAGTTCATCCTGTTCATGAGTCCCTTTGTCTTCTCTGGCCTTCTCATTGGAAACTGCTGTGCTGTCAAAATGCTTATTTTCATCTATATCAGATCGCCCGCCGACCGTTTCTCCCTCCTGCCCGCCCGGCTGCGATTTGTTTTCATAGAAATCATTTTCACTGCCCATCTGTTTCACCCTCGTCTTGTTTGATAAGTTTATCTTACAAAGCGAATGTGTCAGGAGTATGTCAGGCAAAAAGAGTTTTGAAAAAAGGATATTGTTTTCGTTTTCTCATGATGTCCAAAAAGAAAAAGGCACCTTCTTCAGATGCCTTCCCTTCACCCAATATTGCGCACTGTCGGCAAATCAAGGCGGAAAATTGTCCCTTCCTCACTGCTTCCAACGAGCTGGAGGTCTCCCCCCATCGCCTGTGCCATCATCTTGCTGTATGGAAGTCCGAGTCCGAGGCCGCCAATTTTGTATTTCTTGTTCTCCCCGCGGTAGAACCGTTCGAAAATCAGTTCCTGCTCTTCATCTGGAATCCCCGTTCCTGTGTCGCGTACTGTAACAGAAATTGTTCCAGACTCCCGGCGGATGGTCGCAGTCACTTTCCCTTCACCGTCCATTGCATGCACTGCATTGTTAGCGAGGTTCGTCATAATCTGATGGAAACGCATCGCATCGGCATCTACTAACAAATCATCGTCGCTGCTTCTTCCGTGGATCTCTAATTCCATTTTCACCCCGGTTCCTTCATGTGTAATGTTCCATTCACGAACAAAGTCTCCGGCCAGCTGCTTCATGGAGTAGATCGCTTTATTCACTGCAACTGCATTGGAAGCAAAAGCGTTGAAGTCGAGAAGATCGCCAACCATATGCTTCATCTTCTCTGTTTCTTTCAAGCAGATCTCCAGGAACTGATCGGCTTCTTCACCACTAACGACCTTGTCATTGAGTGCTTGCAAAAGCCCACTAATTGATGTAATCGGTGTCTTCAACTCATGGGTAACCCCAGCAAGCAACTCTGTCCGCAATGCTTCTAGGCGTTGCAGCTGCTGAGACATTTCTTTGAACGAAATGACCAGATCGTACACTTCCTCTTCACGCATGTCTTCTGGCAAAATAATTTTATAATCGCCTGCCTGTATTTGCCTAGCCGCCTTTGAAACACGCTTAATCGGTCGCGAAAGACGTTTCGATAAAATATAAATTGCTGCCCAACCAAGCAATGCGAGACTGACAATCATCAGTCCGAGCTGGCGATACTCATGGTGGACTTTTACAAGCTCATTTTTCGTCTCTGCTACAACGACCCAGCCGACAACATTCTCTTCAATCTCAATTGGCGCCTTGGCAACATATAAAGAACGTCGCGGCTTACCTACCCTGACCTTATGGACCGATTCCTTGTCTTGAAGTATGGATATAGGAAGGTCCTTCTCATAGTTGTGAGGAGCACGGTTTGCAGATAGGACATTGCCATTCATGTCGGAAATATAAATAAGCGGATCACCTGACATATCCAGGAGTTGGTCTCGTGTCGGAAGGCTTTGTGTCTTGCCCTTCTCTGTTGTAAGACTACTGTCCTCACCAGTGAAACGGCCGGCAATTTCATGAGACATGAAAACCATCATATCGAGTCGATGCTGCAATGTATTATGGCGTACCCAGATTGCCGAGATGATCGCTATACAGGAAAGCCCAAAAACAAGCGTAATCAAATAGCGGGATGTCCAGTATCGCTGAATCGGGATGCGTTTCTTACTTCTCTTCAAGAACATGAAAGCTGATACCCCAATCCGCGCATTGTTTTGATTTCCCCTTCTTCTTGCGGCCAGTCTTCAAGAGCCTGGCGAATTCGTTTTACAGAGAGGTCGACTGCACGGTCGCTTCCGTCATAGTCCCAGCCCCATACATGTTCAATGAGCTCGTCCCTAGTGAAGGCGCGGTTAGGATTCTCGGCGAGGAAAAGGAGCAATGACATATCCCGTGGTGTCAGCTCAATTTCACGCCCTCCCAGTGAAATCCGCCGTGCGGCAAAATCTACTTGCAAACTGCCGAATGTCTTTAGATCTTTATCTTCAATGGCACTACGTCTGAGTACGGCTTGTACACGTGCCACGACTTCCACCGCTTCAAAAGGCTTCGCTATATAATCATCTGCCCCCTGTGAAAGACCGTCCACTCTGTATTCCACATCGCCAAGTGCCGTCAGCATAATGACAGGGCACTGTCCTTCCGCCCGAATATCCTCAAGAATTGCCCAACCATCACGATGCGGCAACATGACGTCCAGCAGTACAAGGTCCGGATTCTCTTCATAAAAAGTCGGTAGTGCTCTTGCTCCATCTGCCACAAGAACCGTTTCATAACCCGCCTTTTCCAAATACACACGCAGTACTTGGCTAATCGCCATCTCATCTTCCACAATCATGACTTTCCCACTCATCCGGACACCTCCCACAGACTCTTTTTCTGCCATTGTAGCATAGCTTCGTGTCAGGCTCGTGTCAGCATAAGGCTCTTAAAAAGGAAAGCGAGGTTGAGATAGAAGTGTTTTAGCCTCTAGAAAACCCGAACTGGGGCAAAGATAAAATTGCCCCAGTTCGGGTTTTTCGTTTTCGACTATAAATTCTCAAAAGTATTTTAGGGTAAGCCGCCGCTGCGAAAAGAATGCTCGCTTTCACCCAAGGGCATAATTGCGACATCTGTTCAAGCTACCTTTTCAGTCGCTTTCTCAGTGTCTTTCTATACCTGTGGGCAAGCACTGAGCCACTGTGGCGCAAGCGCCTCACTGTCTCAGCCTGCTTTACTAATCACTTATTTGTATGAATGACACGTGTGTCCGCAATCATATCGTGTATGCCTTTTTTCCGTTCAGCGAATCCAACAACAATATAAAGCAGATTCGTAACAACAAGTACTCTATGAAGGAAACGGCCAACAATTTCACGAAAAACAAGGTCGCTCCAACTAGGCAAATTACCGTCTTTACGGATTACTTTTATACCAAAAATCATCTTCCCAAGCGTCTGACTGCTAAACTTCGTCATTAGCAGAAAATACAAGTAAAGTACGATGGTCGAAATGACACCTGTCAATGTCCAAAAGCCAATCGTAAATTCTCTGCCTCCATTCGGAATGAATGGCAGCAGGATAATCCCGTTGATCGCGCCTACAATGATCAGATCGGTCACATACGCCCAGAACCGTATCCAAAAACCAGCATACCGCACTGGAACACGCGGGGGTTCCGGGGGAGCCGGCGCAACCGTATATTGAATCACTTCTTCTGACATGCCAGCACCTCCCTTATTCCGTATACAGATACATCGCACGCGGTGTTTTGGATTTATTCAAAATTTCCCGGATGCCGAAGAAATCACGCTCGGCACCGAATGCTTTCTGCATCGTCACGCCCGCCCATGAACCAAGGAATCCGCTGCCATCGTACTGGAAGACTTCAGCGCCCTTCATCTTGTGATCCTTTTTCATAAGCGCGATTGTGTCGTCCAATGAACCGAGCTCATCAACGAGACCATTTTTCTTAGCTTGGAGACCCGTGTAAACCCTTCCATCACCAAGCTTGCGCACCTTGCTCTCGGACATGCCGCGGCCATCGACTATGACCTTGACGAACTCTCCGTACATCTGGTCAATTATTGTCTGCAAAAGATCCCGCTCATCATTTGTCATCTTGCGTGTTGGAGACAGAATATCTTTATACTTGCCGCTCTTAATTGTATTGAAGTCAATTCCTAGATCATCTGCCAGTTTCGAGTAGTCCATAGTTTGCATAATGACACCGATTGATCCTGTAAGCGTGGAAGGGTGGGCGACGATTTTCTCAGCTGGAGCTGATACGTAGTAACCGCCTGATGCTGCTGTATTTCCCATCGAAACATAGACTGGCTTCTTATGCTTCTTCTGGATATCGACAACCTTGTCATGCACTTCCGCGCTCTCCATTACTCCGCCCCCTGGTGTATTGACCCGCATGATGATACCTCCGACTGTGTCATCCTCTGCTGCTGCATCCAGATACTTCAGCAGGCGCTTATGATTGTAGCCACTGGAGGAAAGGATACTTCCTTCTCCATCATCCTGAATGACTCCTTCGAGCGGAACGACAGCAATCCTCTTGTTCAGAGAGCCTTCCTTAATGACTTCTTCAGTGTATTCACTGTTCCAGCCTGCCACCATTTCATCCCAGTTCGTAGCCATTGATACAGTAGCCTGAGATATAAGGGAAACAATTAGAAGCAGGAAAGCAATTCCCAATGCAGCCCAACGTTTTTTGCTCATATGTATGAATACTCCCCTCTCTAAAAAACCTGCCACTCTTGAATTCAAGAATGACAGGCATTCCATAACTTATTCGTATAGAACCGGTTCTTCTTCCTTCTTTTCATCTCTGTAAACGACTCGTGTGCCGCAAATCATATCATGCAAAGCTTTCTTCTCTCGATTCCAGCCTGCGATCATATAACCGATCATAAGTGGAATGGCCGACAAAATCTGTGCGAAATATCGACCAATTGACTTGCCGATGCCAATCTGAGTCATATCCTTATTCAGTACTTGAATACGGCAAATGAGTTTACCAGGTGACCCTCTGAAATGAGTAGCTGTGAAGATAATGATGAAGATAATAGCATATAGCAAAGATACAGAAAAGCTAGTTAACGGTAACCCTATCGGTTCACCGGTAGGATCAACAAGTTCACCTATCAACATCTGTTTTTCGCCAATAATAGCTGTAACAATTGCAGCGAGTACATTACTGAAGATCCCATCCAGAAATGCAGCTAGAAGGCGTATCCAAAATCCTGCTGGTTTGTAAGTTACCATATGTTTCTCCTCCTTTTAGCAGAATACTAACACACACATCCCATTACCTCCGTTATAACAGAATATTCCTGTTAATTCAATTCATTCTAGAATTTTCATTATCTCGTTTACCTATAAATAAAACAAAGGGACGTCTTCTCTTTATTGAGAAGACGTCCCTTTGTTCCCGGTTAAGTTGGGATTCTGCTGTTTTCTTCGTTTATTCTACTGTTCTATAAGTTTTTTGTAACACTTTTCCGTTGGATTCTAACACTATTGCCAAGAATTCAGCCTTTTCCAGTAATAAGACTGAATCAGACTAATACTAGACCGCATCTTCAGCCGAAACTCGTTCAGCAGTATGCTCTTCCATTTCTCGAGGAATCATCAGACCGAAAATAGCACCTGCCGCAAGTCCGATTAGTCCAGGAAGCACCCATTCCAAACCATAGGAGGAGAGGGGCATCGCTTCACGAATCGTATCAAAGATTCCAAGATTAAGACCTGCAGCATGCAAACCGCCAAGCAGTGCAAATACGCCAGTGAATAGAATTGTCGTCGCATAAGCAATACGCATATTACGGAACAAGCCGCTGCAGAATGTTAGGACGACAAGCATGATTGTAATTGGATATGCCGTTACAAGGAATGGCACAGATACTTTCAAAATTTGTGCAAGTCCCATATTGGCAAGCAGGAAACCGATCAAGGAAACACCAAAAGCGACCTGTTTATGACTCGCCCAAGAGATTAATTTCGAGAAATATTGGCCGCATGCCGAGACAAGCCCGGCTACCGATGTGAGGCAAGCCATAAGGAACATGAGCCCGAGAATGATCTTCCCAGCAGGACCGAACAACGTCTGTGCCATTGCCGAGAGTAGTGAAGTCCCTGCTGCGAATTCACCCGCCGCTCCCATTCGCGCACCGCTCATGCCAAGGAAAATATAAACGAATGAAAGAAGCACACCAGCAACGAGGCTGGCCAGAATCATATTGATGCGCAACTGCTTTTTGGACTCTACACCTTTATCCTGGATTGCTGTTAAGATAACAATGCCGAACGCAAGGGCAGCAAGGGCATCCATCGTATTATAGCCATCAAGGAAACCGGCAAAATAAGCACCTGAACTGTAAGCTTGATCAGGAGCCTGTGTTGGCGCACCAAGATGCGTAAGGGCCACCACACAAAGAATAATCATGACGCCAAGCAATGCCGGGGCCATCCAGCGCCCCATATACTTGTCCATCTTCTCCGGCTTAAGCGCAATAAGAAATACGAGAGTAAAGAACACAAAGGTGAAAATCCCGAGTCCAAGCGTCATATGAGCCGGATTTTTGATAAAGGGTGCCGCCGCCATCTCAAAAGCGACCGTTGCATTACGCGGGATTGCAAGGAGCGGCCCAATGCAAAGATAAACGAGTACAATGAATATCGTGGCAAACTTAGGATGTACACGGCTGCCTATTGTCCGAATGCCACCCTCAACGAGTGAAATTGCGAATAAGACAGCAAAAGGAAGGCCAACTCCGGTTGTAATAAAACCTATAATCGCCGGCCAGAACGAAGTCCCTGCCTGTGCACCAAGCATCGGCGGGAATATTAGGTTACCTGCTCCGAAGAACATGGAAAACAGCATGAAACCGATGAAAAGGGTATCCCTTTTTTTCATGATGTATATTCTCTCCTTCTCTAAATAAAAAAGTCCGTTTTTGACATGGAAAAACGGACTTGTAGAATACTTGATTTGTGATTGAATTTTTTCTTAATTCATATAGTACACAACGTCTTGGAGAGGGTCAATGCAGTTACAAATAGTAAGTAAATTTTAAATAATCATTTTAATCAATCATAGAAAAACTTGTAATCTAATAGTGTGGAAAACGGCGATCATGGAGATAATAGGAAGGTCATTAAAAGGGGGATATGATGTTGGAATATGCTTTTATTACAATTAAACTCCTTACCGGATTCATTCTATTATTCTTCCTTGTTCATATAGTTGGCAAGAAAATGATCAAACAGATTACGCCTTTCCATTTCATCTCGGCTATCGTATTGAGCGAACTTATCGGTGATGCCACTTACAATAAAGGAGTATCGGTATTCCAGATTGCATTTGCAATCCTTTTCTGGGGTGTGATCCTATTTGTCATCGAGTGGGTGGCAATGCATTTAACAAAGTTCAGACGGTTCGCAGAAGGGGAACCTTCGATGCTCATTGAGGATGGTGTGGTCAATTTCTCCACACTCAAAAGTTGCCGCATGAACTTGAGTCAGCTGCAAAGCATGCTTCGTCAGAGCGAAACATTCTCCATTAGAGAAGTCGCCTATTGCTTCCTGGAACCGAATGGATCTCTCAGCATCATGAAGAAGCCGACATATCAAAAAACGGTACAGCAAGACTTCTCCATGCCATTTAAAAAAGCCGAGCTGCCTCTCGCTTTAATTCGGGATGGAATCCTCATTCCGAAGAATCTTGAAGAGCTTGGCAAAGATGAAGCATGGCTTCATCAGCAGCTTTACAAACAGAATATCCAAAGCATCGGAGAAGTCATTTTTGCGGACTGGGCAGAGAATAGTCTCTACGCAATTCGATATACTTCCAGTTGAACAGCTCCACCTGTTAACAGGAAACGTGCTATAATCAGCAAAAAGGAGGCTGCTCCGATGAACGGTTTTGCTCATAGTGCTATTGGTTTCGGTGTCGGGTTTGCGATTGCTGAGACTTCCGCCGCCAGTCCATTCGAAACAGTTCTGCTCATCAGCGCAGGCAGCCTGTCCGCGCTCGTTCCGGATCTTGACATCAATGGCAAACTGACAAATAGAATGACTTTGCCCCACCAGTTTTTAAAAACTATTACGACAGTTGCCGGCTGTCTTATCATCTACTTGACGCTTACCCATGTACTGCAAATCGAAATGTGGCAAGGAATTGGCCTTGGTGTAGCTCTAATCGGTACAGCTCAGTGGATCTCGAAACGCTTCATGCTATCTATCACCGGTATGCTCATCATCGCTGCCGGACTATTTATAAGTAAAATCTGGCTAACGCTATTTGGAGCCTATGTACTTATCGCCAGTTTTCTATCTCATCGCACCTATACCCACAGCTTGCTCGGACTTGGTACATTTGCCTGCATTGCCTGGCTCTTTTCCCGTGATATGAACATGAATGACCTCTTTTTCGCTTGTTCATTCGGTTATGCCAGCCATCTGCTCGCTGATATGAGATGGGTACCTGGGAATAAAAAGGGGATTAAGCTCTTTCTCCCGCTGAGCAAAAAGAGCTTCTGACTGGACATTGTTCAAAAAAACCGCCAAAAATAGGCATATATCCCCTATCTTTGCCAATTTCCCTATGAGATAATGGGTTACAGCTCCACAAGAAGAGCTGAATGCAAAGCGGGGAGTGAGGATTTATGTTCGTACTCACACGCACCAGAGGCAAGATGACAGAAATGCTTAAAGACTCAAGCAGTCCGTTCAAAAAGGTGTTTGCCTCGTATTCAGACGCACAGTTACTCGCCAATCAATTAAACAGCCACTTGACAAGCACTACGCTATGGGAAGTGGAACAATTATCATATAGCCAAAAATCAAGCCTCGATTGACGTGTGGCTTGATTTTTTATGTATATGCAAAGAAAATCAGATATCCGAGAAGGACGAGCAATCCATAGAAAATCCCACTGTCCGATGTCCCTCCGACTTCACAGATTTCTTCAGTGCGGGCACGTTCATCATATGTCTTGTTCAAAATGCAGGAAATCTGACGCTCCGCATGATGTTTGTATAGTGTATTCCCCCTCCATCCGAAGAAAATTGCTGTCGCTAAGCCGGCGAGAATGTCTGGAATGCCAGGTAGATGTCCGAACACCATCATAAGAATGGCATCAGCAACGATCAGGACCCCAAAGACAAGCAACAGATTGCGATACATTTTCCGGTAGCCAAGCCAAAATGGTGCCACAAAAAACGCCGCCCAGTTCCAGCTATTTCTCTTCTGCCAATTCTTGAGATAGTAATTCTCATTCTTCTCTAGAAAGAGCAGAAGATGAGCCTGCTCAGGAGCCTGCTTCGGGACTTGTTTACCTGCCTGCATATCTTCGAGTTGTCCCGCATATTCACTGAGATTCTCACCACAGAAAGGGCAGAAATTTGCCCCCTCAATCGTCATTCGTCCGCAATTCGGACAGTAATTCATGCTGCATCCGCTCCTCAATGCCCTTCCTTCTTTCCAGCCTTTGGCCAGATGAAATACGAAACGGAAATGGCATTGTCAATTATTACTATGATTCCCCAAACTTTAAGCGTCGCAAACAGATCTGCGCTTTTCTCTGAATTCCCGACAATCCAGACCATAATAAACAGGAGCAGAGCCCCGATGCAATATGCCAGCACATGCTTCAGCGAACTTTTCATGGAATGACGTGCATACGTATATCCTGTACGCTTAATCGGCCGCTCTCCTTCCCTCTTAATATAGTATCGGAAACGCTCATCAGCCCAACGAATCATGTCCTTCCCGTACACAACGGAAATAGCAATGTACAATGGAGCAATCGAATGCGCAATCGTTGGAGTCGCCCCCTGATAGATATCGATCCCTGTCACAATTAATAGAATGAGATCAAGAACCGGAGTCATCGCCAACAAAACGAGCCCCGCACGCTTCATCCCAAAAATATACCGGGCGACGAGTCCTCCAAGAATGAATACCCAGAAGCCGATTTCACAAGCAACAATTGCCCAAGCTATGAAATTCAACGGACAGCCGCCTCCTTAAATAGATACTTCAAAAAGTAAATCCCGTCATCACTTCAACTATTGCAAAATAAGCAATTAATATTAAAAATGCATAAAGAATTCCAAAAGCATTCGTTCCACCTGCAGCTTCAATTTTTCTCAGTTGATTGCTTCCAGGTTCTGTCACAGCTTCTATTTCAGATATTTTTCGTTTCATATGCTTTCGATACAAATCATTCCCTCGTAACCCGAAGAAAATCGCTGCACCCATGCCAAGTGCGTTGTTTAAAGAATCCTCATTAAAACCGGATATCCGAAGCATCATAATATCGAATAAAATATAGATTCCAAATAATATGAATATCAGCTTATACATTTTCCTGTATCCAAGCCAAAAAGGAGCGAAGAAAAAGGCAACCCAGTTCCAGCTGTTTTCCTTCTTCCACTTATTGAAATAATACTCCTGATTGGAGCGTACAAAATAAAACTGCTTTCCATGCTCAGACGTATGTACACTTTCAGCACTTGCTGAAATCTCCTCAATCGGCGCTTGCTCGTTTACTCCGACCGCCTCTCCACATTTCGGACAGAATTTCGCTTGCTCCAATAGCTCAACTCCACATTCTTCACAGTACATCCTTACTCCGCTCCTCTCTAAAGATTTAGATTAAGGGGATATCTGTTTAATTATACTAATGTTATGATGGAAAGGAACCTTTTCCAAAAAAATTCAATTAAGGGAGTGTATAGCATGAAGGCAATCTTGAGAAATAAAGATAATTTTGTCAAAGAAGTGAAAGTCGGCTTTAGTTGGACGACATTCTTCTTTGGCTTTTTCCCGGCATTAATCCGTGGCGATCTGAAATGGGCGGCAATCATTTTCATTGTTACTTTAAGTGTTGGCTTTTTCACTGTAGGGATTGGCGGTTGGGTGACCAGTCTTGTTTTTGCCATTTCTTATAATAAAATTTATACAAAGAATTTGCTTAAAAAAGGTTATGAACCAGCAGATGAAAAATCACGAAAGCTACTAGAAGATCGTGAAATCATCTCACGTATCGCCAGCTAAATAAAAAAGGAACCTGCCCATTGGAATTGGACTGGTTCCTTTTTTATTTTCGTTCATTACTTTTTAACAGGCTTACCTTGTTGCTTTCCTTTTACAGCTTCAGAAATCACTTCAGCAATCTTCGTATTATCAATTGTTCCTGTCAATTTATCCGCTTGTGGTCCAAAAGCGTATACCGGTACATCGACACCTGTATGTCCTGTCGTTGTCCAGCCGATAAGCGCACGGTTGCTAATTACTTTAGCGATACCATCTGCTGCGGATTTCTCATCAGCAATTCTCTTAATCTCTTCCTCTTTCAAATCTTTAATGCCAGCGAATTTCTCCATCACTTCAGGAATATTTGTCTTCTCCTTGTTCACCTGTTTGCCCATGTATTCAGCGGAACGTGTGACATTGCGAATTATATCTTTGTTGAATCCGTATGTACCGCCAGCACCGATCGACATGCCGCCGGTCTCATGGTCGGCCGATACGATCACTAGCGTATCTTTGTTGCGTTCGGCGAACTCTTTCGCCACTTTGACAGCATCATCAAAAGCGAGTGTCTCTCTCATAGTCGAAGCAGGATAATTCACATGGGCCGCGTGGTCGATTCGTCCACCTTCCACCATTAGGAAGAATCCTTCCTTTTCCTTAGATACGACATCAATTGCTTTTTCTGTCATTTCAGCAAGGCTTGGCTCTTTTGTAAGATCGCGGTCCAACTCATAATTCATATGACTTGTATTGAAGAGTCCGAGCAGCTTGCCTTCCTTCGCTTTTTCAAGTCCCTTCGCATCTTCAGCAATTGTGTAGCCTCTCTTTTCCGCATCCTTTAGCAGGTTCAATCCATCTTCCCGCTTGCCGCCTTCACTCTTAGGCAGGAATTGTCCTTTCCCACCTCCGAGCAAGACGTCGACTTCATGTTCCTTCAGCATTTGCACGGCAATTTCATTTTCTTTGTCGCGATGATCAATATGTGAAGCGAATGCGGCTGGTGTCGCATGTGTAATCCGCGTCGTTGTAACGAGCCCTGTTGCCTTACCTCTGTCCTCTGCTTCCTCCAGAACCGTCGCCACTTCGAAATGATCCTCGTCCTCCTCATGTTTTTCTTTTTCAGGTGCCAGGCCGATCACATTGTTATCTGTTTTGTGGCTGGATGAGAAGGCTGTAGCTGCTGCTGCAGAGTCTGTCACTGTATTATCATGTGAAAACGTGCGTGCGAATCCGATATTTTTAAAAGTGTTCATCGTTAAATCTTCTGTGCCGAATCCGTCACCTTTCAAATAAGAAGCTGCCGAGACTTGTGTTGGACCCATGCCATCGCCAATCAACAGGATAACGTTTTTAGGCTGCTTGCCATTTCCTTTACTCCGATTGTCATCCAGTTGTTTCGCCTCTGCTACCCCATTTGACCAGCTCTCTGATGGAGGTGCTGCATAAGTTACTGCTGCTGCTGTTCCGACAAGTGCAAGAACCCCTGCTTTTTTGAAAGATTTACGCATGAACATTCCCCTTTCATAATTTGTTACAAGTCAAGATTAGCAACTGATTGTTAACAGAGTGACAACCGAGTTCAAAGTCTTATTTACAATTTTGGAAGAAATCATTAGAATCTCCCGGAATCCCTTGTAACTGCCCGTTTTCTTTGCTATAGTGGACACAAATTGAATTATCTATTGAAATGATTTAGAAGTATGGATAGAGGCGCAGCTGCCATCAGTATCCGGCATAAGGAGAATGGGCTCCGATGATTGGCGGGGAAAGGGACAGTTGCCGAAGCGAGAAATGATCCTGTGTGCTTTTTTCGCTGGGGCTGCATTGAACAAGTGCAGAACTGTCATGTAGGCGACTATATGGAGGGCTACCTTACGCACGGAAACGTCTTGAATTTACAATGTTTCTATGCAGCAGCCGCCCGCTGCTGCATTTTGCGTTATATAAGTGAGCGTGTGTTTCAGCACCAGCACTAAGGTATCTGATCACCTTCCGAATAATAAGAAACAGAGGTGTGAAGTGATGAGTTTTGGACAAATTTTAACAGCGATGGTTACGCCATTCGATCAGAATGAGGAAATTGATTACACTGCAACACGCAATTTGGTTAACCACCTAATTGCAAATGGTACAGACGGTCTTGTCGTAGCCGGTACAACTGGTGAAAGTGCGACACTTGAAACAGATGAGAAAATCGAGCTATTTAAATTCGTTGTTGAAGCTGCGGCTGGACGCGTTCCAGTCATTGCCGGCACAGGAACGAACAGCACAAAGGGATCCATCCATCTGACACAGGCGGCAGAAGCTGCTGGTGTTGACGGCATCATGCTCGTAAACCCTTACTACAACAAGCCTTCCCAGGAAGGACTGTACCAGCATTACAAGACAGTTGCTGAATCTACGAAACTGCCAGTCATGCTCTATAACATTCCAGGACGAACAGCAGTCAATATGCTGCCTGAGACGATTATCCGTCTAGCAGAAGTAGAGAACATCGTATGCGTCAAAGAAGCAAGCGGAGACCTTGATGCAATGACTCAGATCATCAGTGGCACACCAGATGATTTCAAATTGTACAGTGGTGATGACGGGCTTACATTGCCTGTTCTTGCGCTTGGCGGTGTCGGCGTTGTATCCGTGTCTGCTCATATTTTGGGCAATGAAATGCAACAGATGATCCGTGCTTTCCATGAAGGTCGTCATGAAGAAGCAGCTGCCATGCACGGCAACTTGCGTCCGCTAATGAAAGCTATGTTCGCACAGCCCAGCCCTTCACCTGTAAAGGCAGCATTGAATATGAAAGGCATTACTGTTGGCGGTGTCCGCCTGCCAATGCTTCCACTTACTGAAGAAGAAGAAATGGAACTTCGCCATATCCTCGGCATTCGCTTTGAAGAAGCAGGCTAATCAAGAAAACAAAACAACCAGGTACCTTATAAGGTACCTGGTTGTTTTTATTTTTAATGGAAAATGTAACTATTTCCATACAAAATTTATAATTATTTTACAAAATTCAGCAAAATTCCAATAATACCCTTGACAATTATTGGTTAAAGGAACTATCTTTTTATTAGACTACTTTTTTGTGTGAGTGCAATTTAATTAATTTTTGAGGGAAACTTTTATTCTTTTTTAAGATTTCTTTAAGAAATTATTAATATTTTGTTAATATACCCTCAAAAATTAAAAACCAAACATGAAATGTATAAAGTCTTTGCATGGCAACACAAAAAAGACAGTCCGGAAAACTGTCAGCAATCATCCGTATTTATTTCAAAGTAAAAATCAAGGAGGTGGGCTCAGGTGGCACTCGAGATCTTTCAACGCAAAGAACAGAAGTATTTGATCACCATTGAGCAGTATGAAGGGTTATTGAAACGCTTTGGAGACAGAATGCGCTCCGACAAGAATGGCGTCAACGGTAGATATACCGTGACAAGCTTGTATTTCGACAATAATGAGAAGACAATCTATTTCGAAACGAAGAACAAGCTCCAATATCGCCAGAAGCTCCGTCTGCGTGTCTATGATGATGCCACAGAGGAAAGCACAGCATTTTTTGAAGTGAAACAGAAGCATAAGAAAATTGTAAATAAGCGCAGGCTGCTTGCCCCGCTAAAGGAAGTTTACCGCTATCTCGAAGATCCCAACCCGGATCTATCTAATTATGAGACTTCCAACAATCAAGTACTTAAAGAGATTCACTACTTCAGAAAACTCTATGACTTGGAACCTGAAATGGTCGTCAGTTACAAACGTCATGCCCTGCATGGTGCAGACAATGCCGATCTGAGGCTGACATTCGACTTCGATCTGCGTTGTCGCAAACATGACCTATTACTTGAACATGGTCCTTATGGCGACAATTTCATCGATCCGAATCTCGTCGTACTCGAAGTAAAAGTGGAGCACAGTGTGCCGCTATGGCTTACACGTATCCTTCAGGAACTCGATTGTGAACAACGCAGCGCGTCTAAATTCTGCACGAGCACAGAGCTTCTATCGGGTGAAATTGCTTCACAACCAGTAATCAAGAACAACGTCGTAAAAGAATCTACAACTATTGGAGGAAAAGAAAATGGAGCAGATCAGCAACTTGTTTACATCTAATGGAACAGTAGTCTCAACTGTATGGATGAGCCTTGCCGCTATGGCGCTCGCCACAGTACTCAGCATTATCATTACGAAAGTATATCAAATCACATTTACAGGTGAACGTTACTCCCAATCATTCGTACATACAATCATCATGATGAGTGTCATTGTATCTGTAGTCATGAACGTCGTCAGTGATAATGCAGGCGTAGCATTCGGTCTCTTCGCGGTCTTTAGCCTAATACGTTTCCGCAGTGCTGTAACAGATGCCAAGGACATTGCCTATATCTTCTTCGGCCTATGTGTCGGTATGACAGCAGGCCTTTACCAGTTCGAACTTGCAATCGTACTTACTCTATTCGCTAGCTTGATCTTCTATATTCTTTATAAATTCAATTATGGTAAAGGTAAAGATACACAAATCCTTAAAGTACAAGTCCCAGAGAACTTGAACCATGAAAACTTGTTCGATGACATTCTTGATGCCCATACACTTTCGTATGCCATCCGTCAGGTTGAAACGACGAATCTTGGAACAATGATTATGTATACATTCGCTATCCGAGCAAAAGCCGATACGAAAGATCGTGAACTGCTTGATGCCATTCGTGAACGCAATGCGAACCTAAAAGTCTCATTATCTTATCTAGGAGATAAGAAAGACTAATCGCAGAACCAGATGAGAGCCTGTGTGCAAGCTGATGCCCAAATCGCTGAACACGGGCTCCTTCATCCAGAGAAATGTAAGCGCTTGCTTACTTTGGCTAATTACTAAAATTCATTACCAACACTATACCATGTTCAAACAAATATGCAAAGCGAAATAATCGTTTTCAAACAAATAAGAGGAGATGCCCTGTTAACATCCCCTCTTATATTATTTAACGAGATGCTCCAGTAGTTCGAGCTCTCTTCTATAGTGTTCACAAGCAGTATCAATTTCAAGCCTGTTACCGAATTTATGTAAAATATTATGTACTGTTACACCAAGCATGATGTCCATAATGTAGTAAAATTCCTCACTTGAAAGCTTGGCATATTTGCCCCCAACACAAGACCGGACGTCTTCAAACCTCAACTCTTCCACTTCATCTTTGAAGATCTTCTGAATCACTTCTTCAGTCTGCAGATTCATGTTGTGAAACGTGTTTCGAATAAAGTCGATGCCATCAATATCTTCCAGGAAACGACGGAAGAAAGCATTAAGCCCCGCAATCAGATTGCCATCCGCTTCTTTTGTCAGCTCAAGAAACACATCCTTCGAATCCATGGCGAACTGCTCTAGCATATAAAGAAAAGCATCTTCTTTTCCAGAAAAGTACTGATAGAAGCTTCCCCTTGCAATGTCAGCCTCCTTGACAATATTCGAGATGGAAGCCTCATTAAGCGGCACACGCGAAAATTCCGTATGTATGGCTTCCATGAGTTTGTCCCTTTTGCTTTCGGCAAGGTTGAAAAATGTCGGTTTTGGCATTAACTGATTTCTCCTATCGGCTCACCCCATGCATTAAAACGAAGATGGCAGCTGGAACTTATCGTTGCTGATCCAAAGTTCGAGAAGGTCTGCTTCTGTTCCGCTTATTTCATCGGATTCTTCCATTTCAAGTCGCAAACGCTCCATTTTCTCATCAAGCACTGCTGCTGAATGAGCTGCTTCACGCAATTCCAATGCAATATGGAATGGGATTTCTTTGTTGTATTTGTTGTAGAGTTTATGCTCCAAGCTTGCCCAATAGTCCATGGCGACAGTACGGATCTGCACCTCGACATTCACATATTCAATCCCATCAGACATGAGGACTGGTACCTGGATGATCAGATGCAGACTGCGGTATCCATTTTGCTTCGGATATTTAATATAATTCTTGTAATCCACTACCTTAATGTCTTTCTGCATAAGCAGCTTACGGCTAATTTCATAAATATCATCCGTAAATAGACATGTAATTCTCACACCGGCAATATCATGGATTTCTTCACGAATCACATCCAACGAGAATGGAATTCCCTTGCTGTTCACCTTGCGCAGAATACTCTGCGGAGACTTTACCCGTGTAACAACCTGCTTTACAGGATTGTATTCGTTTACATATTCGAGCTCTTGTTCAAGCTGATTGATCTTTGTTTCAATCTCTTTCAGTGCAAATTTATAGCACATCATGAATTTTGATAGTTCTGTTTTTAATGGTTTGATTTCTTTTAATTGTGTTGGAATATCTTGTGTCATTTGAGAAATCTCCTTCCTCATCAGAATGTGACACCCCGTCACTTCAAATTTATTATATATGACACTGTGTCATATATCAAGGAGGATTTACCAAATATTTTCTCTAATTTAATATTGGTTCCATTTTTTACATGGTTATCGCTTCCAATATGACATCTCGTCACACTTTCATCATTATATGTGACACTATGTCACGAAATCAAGCATAATTTCTCGATAATTGTGATTTCTTTATAACATTACTCGTTAAGCAAAGTTTTTATATGAAAATTAGTGTCTTTCTGCTAGCCTCTTACAAATAAAGACATCTGAATTCTCTTTTACATGAGCAACTCAGATGTTTTTCTTTTTCAATTATTTTCTTTCCGTTTTGCATTTATAATATTTGCCGAATTACAGATGATAAGTATGAGGAGGCTGAATCGTGGAGTTTCCAATCATTCATACGAATATTTGGGATGGGATGATTGCCGTTCCTGTAATCGTCATATTGACGCAATGTTTCAAGATTTTCCCTATCCCTAGCAAGTATTATCCAACTATTGCTTCTGTGCTTGGCTTTGCTATATCGATCTTCATTAGTCACCGTGGGCATATTTGGGCAGGCATTTTCATGGGTGGGTTTTATAGTACGGCGGCTGTCGGCACCTATGCTTCCTTAAAAACAACAATTATCGCTATTAAAAAGAAACAAGCGAAAAAGCGTCGTACCGCAACATAAGAAAAGGCTGTCTCCCGAGAAGGAAACAGCCTTTTCTTATAAACTTATATGGTCGGTCGGACTGCTTGCTGTTGCACCATGCTGCTTCTGTATTCTGCCTGCTTCATAACCTAGACGGCCAGCTTCAATGGCGAGCTGCATGGCCTTTGCCATTTTCACCGGATTTCCCGCTGCGGAAACAGCCGTGTTCAGAAGCACTGCGTCAGCACCGAGTTCCATAGCATAGGCTGCATCTGCTGGAGAACCAATACCTGCATCAACAATAATCGGCACATTCGCCTGATTGATAATATGCTCAAGGTTGACCGGATTCACAATGCCAAGACCTGAACCAATCGGTGCTGCTCCAGGCATGACGGCATGGGCTCCGGCTTCTTCAAGTAAGCGGGCAAGGACAACATCATCAGAAGTGTACGGCAAAACGGTGAAACCTTCTTTCACCAGTTCTTCCGTTGCTTTTAGTGTCTCGACAGGATTGGGCAACAGTGTATGCGGGCAGCCGATGATTTCGACCTTGATCATATCGCAAATTCCTGAAGCACGTGCAAGCTTGGCAATTCTAATTGCTTCCTCAGCAGTCTTTGCACCTGAAGTGTTCGGCAGCAAGCTCACTTTTTCCAAATCAAGTCCTTCAAGAAAGTTCTGTTCATCCGGATTGTTAATATCAAGTCTCCGAACTGCAAATGTAAGGATTTCTGATTCAGATACTTCGACTGCTTCCCGCTGAATCTCCGAGGTTGCATATTTCCCCGTTCCAAGCAACAGCCTGGAGTTGAATTCTTTTCCGTTAATCTGAAGCATCTCAACCGCCTCCTACAAATTGCACCATCTCTATTTTATCCCCATCTGCCAGTCTCGCTGAGGCATGGGCAGACTTTACAAGGATATTCCCATTGTGCTCTACGATCATATGAGGATTGGATATGTCCAAGTGAACTGCCAGCTGTTCTATTGTCGCTATATGTTTCGGTACTTCGACTTGATTTCCGTTAATAATCAATGTCAAATCAGTTGCCCCCTCTTTTCCAAATGATTTCGATATGAAATCGCAGCCTGAACTGGTTTTTCTGCTCCCATGATGCCTGAAAGTACGGCTATCCCTGATGCACCACATTCGATTACTCGTTGAACATTTTCCAGCTTAATTCCACCAATCGCAATGACCGGTACTGTAACAGCTTGGCAGACACTTTCCAACTGCTCCAGTCCCCGCGGTTTAAGCCCCGGCTTGGATTCTGTCTCAAAAACATGTCCAAAAATCAGCCGGTCCGCTCCGAGTGCTTCCGCCTCTCTAGCTGCTTTAACAGAATGGACAGAGCAGCCGATTACAAGCTGTTTGCAGCGGGCTTGGATGTCAGGGAGCAACGTCATCTTATGCTCAGGAAGATGGATACCTCCAGCGTATTCACATATTTCATCAGATGGCGTACCATTGTACACGAGTTTACTCTGTGATATGCCGGATTCGCGAAGTCGCAAAATTATCTCCGCTGCCATATAGGAGGACCAATTCCTTTCCCTTATATGAATCCAATCAACTTGGGGAGCTACTGCTATAGCTATGCTTTCCAGTTTTTCTGGACATTGTTTTCCCGTTGAGATCGTATGCAGTTCGAGCATAATCTGACCTCCCATCCACAAATATTAAAAAGCCACTACCCGGGGCTAACCTCGGATAGTGGCTCAAAGAAGTGCAGAAGGCAGAGTTGCCCAGCACATAGTTCTCATCATTGCACCACTTTCCTCCGCTGGCATCATCCAGTTCAGGTTCAAAGAGTTCCAGAACAATTCGTCCCGGTCTCAGCCTTTTCAGGCACCCCTAGTGATTTCATTCAATTTATTATGTAGTTCTCAGCTTCATTATATCATACTTTTCTGAAAACAACATTTTAAACAGCGTGTTCTTGCTCGATCATTCTCACAATTTCTTCTGGAGGAACCGGACGGCTATACAAATATCCTTGGCCATAACGGCATCCGTATGCTGTAAGCTCTTCAGCAATATGCTGTTCCTCAATCCCCTCGGCAATGAGTTCTACACCTAGATTCTCACCAAGCTGGATGATTGTCTTTACAATCGGGCGAAGCTTGGGATTAGTATCCATGAAACGGACAAAAGCCTGATCAATCTTCAAGTGGTCAATCGGCATTGCGCCAAGAACGCTAAGTGATGAATAGCCTGTACCAAAATCATCAATGGATATCTTGACTCCGAGCTCTTTCAAGTCATTGAATATTCTTTTAGACTCATCCAAGTTCTGCATAAGTGACTCAGTCACTTCAATTTCCAAGGCTTCAGGACTGAGTCCATTCTTCTTTAATTCTGAAGCGACAAACCCGGGAAACTTCAGCCTTTTCATCTGGATTGGTGAAACATTGATTGCCATGACTAAATGGTGTCCTTGATCCTGCCATTCACGAAGCTGTTTACATGCTGTTTTGACAACCCATCTGCCAAGCGAGATGATTTCCCCAGTTTCCTCAGCAATCGGGATAAATTCATAAGGTGAGATCAGCCCCAATTCTGGATGCACCCATCTCGCAAGCGCTTCCACCCCAATAATTCTTCCACTCTCCAGTTCAACCTGTGGCTGGTAATGAAGGACAAACTCATTTCTTTCCGCCGCTCTTCTTAATCCGTTCTCTAGCTTCAATTTGCGTGCAGAAGCTGCAGCAAGTTCAGGATCAAATAGCTGATATTGGTCCCCTCCATTTGCCTTCGCAGCCGAAAGAGCCTGGTCTGCCTGTCTGAGCAGAGTTTCAGAATCATCGCTTTGATCCGGGAACAAGGACACCCCAGCGCTTACAGTAACAAAAATTTCTTCTTCATCAATGTTGTAGGATTCCTTAAAAATATCCATGAATGGTTTCTTATGCATCGTTGCATCTGGTATGTCGTCTATTTCCGCCAAAACAACAAATTCATCTGTCATATGTCTGTACACTTGATAATTATCAGGAAGTCTTTCCTTCAGTCGTTCAGCTGCACAGCATAGCACTTTATCTCCAATTGCATGCCCCATTATGTCATTAATCTGTTGAAATCGATCAAGATCAAACAATATGACAGCTAGCTTCTTCGGAGAGCCGAGACGCGTCATTTTTGTAATGCGTTCTTGTATATCTATATGCATTTTTCGTCGGTTAGGCAAGCCCGTCAGCTGGTCGTAATATGCTAAATGGGTCAGCTCATTATTTTTTTCCATGAGCTCATCGTTAATTTCACGCCTTTGGATGACGAGTCGCTCCATTTCTTCCACATACGTATCCATCTTTTTCAGTAGCCACCACATGAAAGGAATGCCCACGATGAGCATGATTGAAGTGTCCAATATTTCATACCAAATATCACTATCAAAATTGAATTGGAAAACTGCCATTACAATCTCTTCCAGAATATTCGGCACAACAATGACCCCTATGATGAAGGAAGTCAATTGGCCTAGTATGTTGTTATAAAACCATTTCATCCCCTTGTCCTCCGCTATGCTGTATTTTTTTATTCTCTAACCTATATATCGGTAAGACTGTTGTTCGATATTATGGCAAAAAAAGAGTTTGTACGACATTATTCTTCATATCGTACAAACTCATCATATTATTATTTCCCAATATTGGCAATCGGAAATTCCATTTGGCTCTTGGCTTTTTTACCAGCAAACACTTCTTTTTTTGTAAGTCTTTTTACATGTATACGGAACGCCGCCATGACGAGAAGGTGGATTTTCGCCTGGGTATAATGATAGAAGAACCACGGTAAAGAGGGAAGATAGTCATGTATAGCGACAATTGCCTCTTCTTTACCCGGAATACGCCGGAATTCCAAACGGCCTTTCTTGTTCTCGCTTTCTTTGGCCAGCAGTCCACCGGTAATATAATAAAGCGCGCGATCCTCTGTACTATCCACTTTCGAATAGGTCATTTCTAAGAGAGGTTTTTTGAATAAAGCAAAGGAAACAGTACAGCGTCCTTCATCATCAATATGAGTACTGAGCAGCGGGGCTCCTACACGGCCAATCCACTGGACATAGTAACGGGAAATCCAGAGCGCATCACACCCATGTGGCATGACAATACGCTGAACTGAACGAACATCATCAGGAGAATTTGGCAATTCAAGACGTGGTTTCTTACCGTTCTTACCACCTTTCTCAGCATCGAGTGCTTTCTTTGCCGCCTCACGGAAAGTTTGCTTGCCGATACTGATTCCTTCTATATTATATTTTCCCCCAACTATCATATTGTGTGGCAGACTCTCGATAAGCGGGTAAACCATAATCTTCGGCGCACCTGTAATGAGTGTAACCCACAAGCGCGAGAGCTTAGGCGTCATGACAGGAAGGTCGAACATCTTCGGATTCCGGCCCAGCAGCTCAGCAGTCTGTTTCATCATGTCACGATAAGCCATGACCTCAGGCCCGCCTACTTCAATGATTCTTCCCGTCAAATCCTCCTGTCTGATCGCCTCATCAAGTGCTTGAATAACATCCGGCAGCGCAGTCGGCTGGGCGGGTGTCTGTGCCCATTTTGGCAGAAGCATGACCGGGAGACGTTTTACAAGCTTGGACAAAATCGGGAAGGAAGATCCTTTTGGACCAACAATTAGGCCTGAGCGAATTGCAGTCACCGGCGTCCCATATGAACCAAGTATCTCTTCCACTTCCAGCCTGCTCTCTAAATGGCGCGACAGCTTTTCATGTTCAGGTATGATTCCTGTCAAATAGATGATTTTCTTCACACCATTTTCCTTCGCCGCTCTCGCAAAGTTATCAGCGAGAATTACATCCATGTCCTGAAAAGAACCTTGAGTAAGCTTCGCCGACGGCATCATCTAATGAACTAGATAAACGGCGATATCCGCTCCTCTCAGTCCAGCCTTTGTCTCGGGAAGGGAGAACAAATCACAGGCACGCCATTGCACATGCTCCTTATTCTTGAAGCGCCCGCCGCTCCTCGAGAGCGCAATAACATCAGCATACTCTTGTATTTTCTCGAGAAGATTGCTCCCAATGTATCCGCTCGCTCCAGACAGTGCGACAACAGGTCTACGATTTTCTTCCATATAAGCGCCTCTTTTCTTTTTATTTTGAGGTTCCCTAACCGAGATGTTCTTTAACCTTCATCGTTAATGCTAGAGGAATCCGAGTGCAGTGAACTTGTCTTTTGCGAGTTCGGGCTGCCTATGTGCAAGTGACAATCGTTTTTTTGTGAGTAATTGCCTTTCTTGTGCAGGCACGCAGTTTTGACTTAAAAAAGCGCAGGCAATCAGAGCCTGCGCTTTTCTTGGAACTACTCTTTTTTAAAGTTTTTGCGGTTCTTCAGCTTTTTGAACTGTTCAATAATATAATCGAAGCTAATTGGAATGTTGTTTTCAAAAGCGTGCTTCACACCATAACCGAGTGCAAGAGTGAGTGAAGACGCCACTATACCTCCTGCAATTGACCCTGCTCCAGGAACAAGCTTTATTATTTGTCGGTAAACGGTCTGTCCGATTGTCCGAGTTGTCGTAACGATGATGAGCTCTTTCGCAGTATCCTTGGACATTGGCTTATCATATAAAGCAGCCAGCTTTAGAATGAGTCCAACTTGCAGCGCCGTGAGTGGAATCATATCCGAACCTGGAATTGGCAATGCACCAATACCTCCGGCTGACACGCCCGCTCCCGCTATCCAGCGATTCGCAGTCTGCGATTTATCTTTCATGCTTTTCGCGAAAAGGAGGTCCTTGCCTCTTTTTTTTAAAATGGAAAGAATACTCGCTTTGAGTTTGTCCATGTTTTCCCCTGTGCGTGAGGAAATCGGCAATACTTCATATTTGCTGCCAGTCTGTTCCTTAATAAACTGGACAAGACTATCAATCCCTTCTGCAGCATCAATCTTGTTCAGGACAAGAAGGATATTCTTGTTATGCTTTTCAATTGCTTGGAACTTCTCACGCTCACTATCAGAGAAGACGGTTCCCGCTGCATTTGTGAAAAACAGAACGATATCAGCCTTATCAATAAAATCAATTGTCTTGCGCGGGTTCTCATCATTTGGATCGTTGAGGCCTGGTGTATCCATGAACTTGATCTTCTCAAGACCTTCTATATTGTAAGGATCCACACTTACCGTCTCTCCAGGCTGCGGATTCGTACTAGCAACTTCTTTGCCAATAATCCGGTTGATTGTCGATGATTTGCCAGCGTTCACTTCACCAACAAGCGCTATAAGCAGCTCCTTCTCAAGTTGGTCGTTGATCTTCTTCATCTCTTTTTCATAAACCTCATCCACTGCCTCATCCAACTGTTGACGGAATTCCTGCTCTTCCGGCGTTACAGCCTCTTCTATTGTAGGATCATTGCTATTATCGTCTTTTCTTCCACGAAACCATTTCATATATAAAGTCCTCCTGATGATTAGATCTCTTATCTCATATCTTACAACGTACCCGATAATTCCCCAAATAATAGATGAAAGAGAGTAAAAAAATCTTCAGTACCATTCTGTAATGTTCAATTTTATATATTTTCAAGCGAAAGGTTAGCAAAATATAATTTATATTTGTATACGCTTACACAATAGATAGATAGGGTTTACTTTGGATAATCAATTTTTAAAATTGGAAACTTTTTTCTGTAATTAGAGATTTTTTTCAAAAAACACCCCATAAATTGGATGCTCGCTTAGTACTCTATGAACATCCGGACAAGAACGAAAGATTTTAGCGCTAAAATCTCAGAATCAGAATACATCCATAAAACGAAAGCGGATCACACATGCAGAAGCGGCCCAAACGCTTCAACGGTGTATCAATCCGCACAAAGGGGACGGAATATTATGAATAAAAAGACAAAGGCAATCGCAGCAGCAGGACTTAGCATGGCATTCGTAGCACCACTTACTGTAAGTGCACAAGTAGCTCCAGCAAAAGCGGAGATCTTCGAACAGAAAGCTGGCCTATTTGAGAAGAAGGCAGAAATTGCTGGCCAGTATGGTAATACAGAAAAAGAAGCAGCATTCCAGGCAAAAGCTGAGATTTTCAACAAAAAAGCGGATTACATTAATTCAAATGCTGACACTAATTTCAACTTCGGCGGCTATGGCTACCAAAGCAAAGCGGAGATCTTCATCAACAAAGCTGAGCTCCTCAAACAAAAAGCTGATTTGGCTGAAGCAGCCGGTAACACTGAGAAAGCAGACGCTCTGAATGATAAAGCAGATATGTTCGAAAAGAAAGCTGAAGCTGTAACTGGCGCGACAACTGCACAGCCTCTATCCGAATCAGCTCCAGAACAACTTTCATTCAGCACAACAAGTTCAAAAACTGATCTATTCGAGAAAAAGGCTGAAATCGTAAAAGAAAAAGCTGACCAGGCTGAAGCCAACGGAAACACTGAAAAAGCCGATGCTTTGAACAAGAAAGCGGACATGTTTGAGAAGAAGGCAGAAAACGTCTCTTCCCAGCCATCATACAACTATGGACAGCAGTACAAGAGCAGCTCAAAAGCTGACATGTTCGAAAAGAAAGCTGAAATCGTGAAGGAAAAAGCGGAACAGGCTGCTGAGTACGGCAACACGAAGAAAGCTGACAACTTGAACAAGAAAGCTGAGCGTTTCGAACAAAAGGCCGAGCAAGCATCTAGCCAGCCGACTGCATACGGCTATGGCTACCAGGATAAAGCGGAAATGTTCAACAACAAGGCTGACATCATGCGTGCCAAAGCTGAGCGTGCAGAAAAAGAAGGCAACAGTGAAAAAGCTGATTCCTTCAACAAGAAAGCAGATCGCTTCGAACAAAAAGCAGACCGCTTTACTGTCTGATTTCCTTATAAATAATTAAAAGCTCCCGTTTTGTGCGGGAGCTTTTTTAATTTTGATAACAAAAATATTATAACTCTACAAGGAATGTGAAACTCAATTTAGAAACCAAAAGATACGAAAGATGCAATATTCCCTGGCATCTGTCGGATCTTTAACTTAGACTCTATTTGCTTATCCTTTTTTAATCCAGAATTTTAATACACCGTTCTCTTCTTCATCTTTCAACAGTTCGTGACCGCCTGACTTCGCCCAGGCAGTAAGGTCATTTTTAGATCCTTTATCTGTCGCATGGACTTCCAATACTTGACCAGATTCAAGTTCATCCATAGCCTTCTTTGTTCTCACGATTGGCATTGGGCATGCTATTCCTTTTGCGTCCAACACTTTATTTGCTTCCATTTCCATAACCTCCTGATTGTCTAAATTCATTTTAATTAGCGTACTGCACAGCGGTTTGGCCCGATTTCCATTTCACGCTGTTGCTCTTCATCAGGGCTGATTTTCCCCATATTTGTTTTGCGGATTTCTTGATATGCGTTTGGCTGTGGCGGAAGGTTTTCCGTCACTAGCTTCCTGAATTCATTTTCATCTTCAATTTTCAAGCCGTGATTTTCCTTAAACAATGTTCCTAATTTCTCTGCTACAGTACCATCCTCATTCAATTCATCTATAATCATGAAGTGAGCTGGAAGGACAATTAGTTCATCGGAAAGCTCTTTGTAACGTTTATAAAGGCTTTCTCTCAAATCACCAACCCAGTCTTCTGCCAACCCGGCCAAATCGGGTCTTCCAATTGAATCGATGAACAGGATATCACCTGAAAGCAGATACTTTTCATCTACAATAAAGGATGTGGAACCAATCGTATGCCCTGGTGAATACAAGGAGTGGATGTTAATTTTAGTTTCCCCAATTGTTACATCAGTACCACCTTCAAGCGGTGCATAATCAAAGGTCACTTCTGTCGCATCTTTTGGTGGAAGCCAGTAAGTCGCATTTGTCTTTTGAGCGATTGCCCGTCCGCCTGATATATGGTCAGCGTGAAGATGTGTATCAAATACATGAGTAATCTTGGCATGCATTTCTTGGGCAAAATCCAGATAGACATCTGTCATGCGAGTCGCATCAATAAGGGCAGCTTCCCCGTTTGAAATGACCATGTAAGAAAGACAGCCCTTTCCAATACGGACAAACTGGTAAAGCTCTCCCCCGCCATTAAGGTCTCCAACCTTTACAGGCTCCAAATGTTCACTCCAAGCCTTCATGCCACCTTCAAGATAGGAAACATCGAGTCCCGCATCCGATAGCATTTCCGCCACCATTACGGAAGAACCTTCTTTTGCACAAGCTACTAATATTTCTTGATCAGCAGGAATCTTATCAAGGATTTCATCCACTCCATCAAGAAGTTCGAAGTAAGGTATATTCAAATATTGGAAGTTGGCTCCTTCAATTTTCCAGTCCTTATAGTCGCTTTCATTCCGGACATCCAACAAGAACAATTTTTCTTTATTGAAGATTTTTTGTGTCACTTCTTTTGAAGACATTGCTTTAAAAGCCATCCATTTTACCTCCCTAGGTATATAACTGTTTAAAAAATTTTAGAATGTTAATGTCACATCAGCATCTTTAGCGAACTCCAGGAACGTCACCGCTCCGCCTACTTCAATTCCATCCACAAATGCTTCTTTTTCCAATCCCATCACATCCATCGTCATTTGGCAACCGATCAATTTAACGCCCATTTCTTGTGCCATTGCCAACAATTCCGGGATGGCAGGAACATTCGCTTTCGCAAAGCCTTCCGCGAAATGTTCTTTTCCTTCGGGCATTGGGAGCTGCTTATTCGCTTCTTTATGAATAAGATTCAAGCCTTCAAATGTGAAGAAAATAGCTACTTCCTGATCTGTTGCTGCTGCGGCTGTTGCAATATTGAACACTTTATAAGCATCAAACAGTCCACCATTACTAGCGATAATCGCTACTTTTTTTCCCATGTTCGTCTTCCTCTCAATAAACTTTTTTAGTTAGAATCAGTTAAGGCATACTTAACGAATTTGGCTGGACATTTCTCCTGACCAGTTGCTCATACCCGGCAGTACATTGATCACCTTTGTAAAACCATTCGCCGTTAACTTTTGTGCTGCGAAGTCACTACGGCTGCCTGTGCGGCAAACTACATAGATTTCATCCTCTTTTTTCAACTCATTCATACGGTCTTCCAATTCACCTAATGGAATTGAAATAGCGTTTGGAATATGATCAAATGCATATTCTGCTTCTTCCCTGACGTCAAGGATGATCATATCCTCGTTTGATGTCATTTTTAACTGAAGCTCATCATTATCAATTACGTTTGGATGCTTTTTTTCTGCTTTTTCCTCATCTGAAGACTTTCTAAGATAATGTTTCAGAATATCTCCCTCTTCCACAGTGCCCAAATACTGATGGCCTGTACTCTCAGCCCAAGCCTTGAGGTCAGCCTTTGAACCTTTATCAGTAGCCTGTACTTCCAGCACTTGGCCACCTTCCAATTGAGTCATCGCCTTTTTTGTTTTGACAATAGGCATCGGGCAAGCAAGACCTTGAGCATTTAAAGTTACATTTGATTTTATATTATCCATTAGTATTTCCCCTTTACTTATACCTGTATTAGTATGCATATAATTATTTTTTTTATTACTCTATTTCCAGGCACTCATTCCGCCTTTAACATTCGTCACTTGCCTGAAGCCTTTTTTCTTGAGAATTCTACTCGCTTTACTGCTTCTCATGCCACTTTGGCAAATAACAATTACTTCTTTTTCTTTGGAAAGCTGATCAGCTCGATTGGCTAATTGGTTAAGAGGGATATTTTTGAATCCCCTAATATTTCTCGTTCGATACTCTCCAGGTGTGCGGACATCTATATACTGTTTGTTTTTATCATTCAATTCTTTTTTCAATTCATCAGTTGTCATTTGTCTGACACCCTTTGTCGGAGCTAGACGCTGGATGAGAAAGAAAACCGCGAGTGCTAGAAGAATGTAGTTTAAATACTCCACTCTATCCCTCCTGTAAAATGTTTAGATGAACAAATTCACGTTGCCTTCTTCAGCATCTGCTAAATAAGCTGCGACACCGGCATACTCGATATTATCCAACAGCTCTTCTTGCTGAAGCCCTAATAAATCCATAGTCATTGTGCATGCAACGAGCTTAACATCTTGTTCCTGTGCCATTTCAATCAGCTGAGGTAGAGTCATAGCATTGTGCTTTTTCATTACATCCTTAATCATCTTGGGCCCAAAGCCGGCAAAATTCATTTTGGAAAGCCCCATTTTATTTGCGCCTCTTGGCATCATCTTGCCGAACATTTTCTCCATGAATCCTTTTTTTACAGAGATATGTTCATCTTTACGCAAGGCATTCAGCCCCCAAAATGTGTGGAAGATCGGTACTTCATGGTCATAAGCCGCCGCCCCATTCGCAATGATATACGCAGCCATTGCTTTATCATAATCCCCACTAAAGAGGATAATCGTTGTTCTCTTCTTTTCTGTCATTGTATTCCCCTCCAAGTAAGTAACCTATACGTGTACAGGTATAATTATTGTCAAAAAAAAATATATTTGAAACAGCAAAAACAAATTTCAATTACCCATATGGGTATATTATTAAAAATAAAAATGAATGTCAACCTAAGCGTTTTTCACCGCTTCAAACTTGATTAATAAATAAGCAATACTATTTGTTACAAGACTCATGTTATACCCTTATAGGTATAATGTCAACCCATATAATAATATATATAGGGGCTTATGAAATGCAGGTTTTTTCTCGAAAGCTAGTTTCCTCGAAATTCCATCCATGTTATCATACCTAGGTTAATGCACTCATCACAGCAATCCAACCAAAAATTTTACACAATATTTACCAGTTGAAGTGCACAGCTTGCTTACCATTAGGATACATATATGGTGAGGACATTTTTGAGGAGGATTCATGTGAACGAGAAAGAATCTGCCTGCTTGCTTAAGCCCGAAATGCTTATGAACAGGACGGATCGCAAATTAACCCAAACGATGAACATTCAATTTCTCAGCTATAACATTCAGCATGGTGTCGGCATAGATGGACGGCTTGATCTGGGACGTATTGGAGACATAATCAGGCAGTCAGACGCAGATATCGTGGCACTTCAGGAAGTAGATAATCACTTCGGAGCCCGCAGCAACTACGAGAATCAGGCGAAACTACTGTCAGAAAATCTTGGCTTTCATTATGTATATGGGCCAAGTATCGATCTGGCGCCCGCTCCCGGACAATTGGAAAATCAGCAATACGGCACAGCAATTTTAAGCAGGCAGCCTATAGTCAGTTCCCATCTCCTCTCTCTCAGTTCGGATCCTGAGGAACAGCGCACGATGCTTCACGCCGTAATCAATATAAATGGAGCACAATTAAACGTATACAATATCCACCTTGGTCTGGATTCGATAAGCCGTATGGTCCAAGTTGCAGAAGTTATGGATTATATGGAGCAGCAAGAAGGTCTGCATGTCCTGCTTGGTGATTCAAATGCTCCTCCGGAAGAAAAGGAAATGCGTGAGCTGATGCTTCAAGCCAACCTTACAGATGCTTTTAAAGATGACCAAGCATCCGCAACCTATCCTGCCTGGGAACCGGAGAAGAGAATTGATTATATCCTTTTTTCCTCAATGTTCAATTTGATTGACCAAACTGTTATTCATACGGATGCTTCTGATCATTTCCCAATTAAAGCTGGCGTTTCGATAAATTTGCATGACTTATATAAACAAACTGAACAATCATATAAAGAAATCCTGCCTACCTAATTCCGAGTTGAGCAGGGTTTCTTACGTAGAAAAACCAGCAAATCCACTGCGTCCAGTGAATATGCTGGTCTTCATTTTGTCATTTCACCCGTTCCGCTTGAACAATGAGACGGTATTTGGAAGAGTTCTCCGGGTGGCAAGTAACGAGTGAGAGCTTGGCTCTTCCTTGTTCCGGCTGCAGGACTTCGACTTCTTCCGGGTTGACGATCCTTTTATCATATACCTTGAATTCCAGCTGTTGATCTGTCGTCTGCAGTTTAACAAGATCTCCTTGATTCAGTTCATCAAGCCGATTGAAGTACTGGCCGAAAACACTTGAGCGATGGCCGGCAATCGCAAAGCTTCCATCCATTTGGCCGGGCTTATCCAGTCCGGGAATTGCCCCCAAGGCTTTAGCCAGCTGTTCCGAACCCGCTCCCTCCACAACGGGAAGCTCCATTTCCAGTTTCGGCACTGTCAAAATACCGACAGCATCGTTCTTAAACTTCACAGGTTCTGATTCAGATTTCGCTTCAGTTACACGTTCTATAGCCATCTGCTTAAAACTTCTTACGAGCTCACGCTGATTTTGCTCCTGTTTCGAGCTGCCGAGATATAGAAATGCAATCAATACAGCTCCTGTAAACATGAGTGAAAGGCCTATCCATTTCATTTCACTTCAGTTCGTGTTCTTCTAAAGATCATGAAACCGCCTCCAATAAGAAGCATTCCAAGTGCTTGAAGTATACTGCCATCAAGGAAACCACCTGTCTTTGGAAGTGTTTGACCCGGCATTTGTCCTGTTGAACCAGCAACTACAGATTGGTCAGCTAGCGCATTTGGTGTTACCATATCTCCTTCTTTTGATAAAAGATCAGTATTTTGTGCTGGGGTTGCTCGAGAGACTGTTCGCATATCCATAGCGCCTTTTACCTGAGCTTCCAACATGCTCGGGCTATCAAGATCCGTATTTCCTTCTAATAGTCCTACAGTATAACCTTCCATATTGTTTGAAGCTGTCTGATCAAAGTCGGACTCTACACCTTTCATGTTTTCATCTTCTGAATTTACATTACCATTCTCGGTTTCATCTGTTGCATCGACACCATTGGTGCTCTCTGGAGTAACAGGGAAACCATCAGGATTAATTGGTGTATTACCGTCATTTCCTTCATTAGGGATGTTCGGCGTGCTCACGTCTGGATTTTCACCATCGCTCCCTGGAGCAGATGGGGTTGACGGTTCCTGATTCTCAGGTGTTGGTTTAATTGGAGTCGTGTTCTCTGGACCAGTTACAACTGGTGTTTCAGGAACTACTGAAGCTGGAACAACCCACTCGTTTTCCAAGATGCCGACATTCACACCATCCAGAATTCCATCTCCCAAAGAAAGATTTAACAGACTATCGTTTCCCTTTTCTCCATTAGCCGTCTCTTCAATAGCGTTCTCCAAAAGTCCAAGGTGAACATCACCTAGGATTGGAAGTTTTTCAAGTCCTGTAACTAGAACACCTTGGTTCGCTTGAACATCCTCGCCATCTTTTTTCAAATGGTTATCAAGAATACCAAGGTGCAAATCTTCCAACAAACCGGGGACCCCAGAATTTACTTCTACTACACCTTCATCAAGTGTTCCATTGCCTTCTGCGTCTGTTGCCTCATGGCGATCCAGTACACCGACATGCGTGTTATCCAGAATATCAGAGTTCGGTAAGTCGACGTTTACTACACCTTCGTCAAGATTAGTGTTGCCTTCTCCATCTGTCGCTGTGTGATGATCCAATACTCCAGCATGAACGTCTCCTAGAATCGGAGCATTTTCGATAACTGATTCTACTACACCTTCATCCAATGTTCCATTTCCTTCTGCATCTGTTGCTTCATGACGATCCAGTACACCCACATGGGTGTTATCCAGAATATCAGAGTTCGGTAGGTCTGCGTTCACTACACCCTCGTCAAGCGTCGCATTGCCTTCTCCATCTATCGCTGTGTGCTGATCCAATACTCCAGCATGAACATCACCAAGAACATCAGTATTTTCTGTATTCACTTCAACGACACCTGAATCTACTTGCCCATTACCATCTTGGTCGATTTGTTCATGACGGTCAATTACGCCTGCATGAGCGTCGCCGACAACTGCTGTATCTTCTGTTGTCACTTCTGCAACAGCATTGTTCACCTTCTTATTGCCTTCACTGTCGCTCTCTGTTTTTTGCTGGATGACTCCTACATGAGCATCACCGACTACTGCTGTATCTTCTGTTATCACTTCTGCAACAGCATTGTTCACCTTCTTATTGCCTTCACTATCAGTCTCTGTTTTTTGTTGGACGACTTCTACATTTGCATCGCCAACTACGGCTGTATCATCTGTCTTGACTTCAGCCAAATGACCGTTGCCTTCTGCGTCGCTTGTTACAGCATTAACGTTCAAGTCCCCGACAATTGGGACATCTTTCACATCAATATTAATAAGAGACATAGATTCTGACTCTGTATCCGGTTCCTCGGCCGCCGCTGGCTGAGCATCCGATTCCGATTTCATCTCGCGAGCTGGTTCACTTTCTGCCTGTGGCTGTTGTATAGGTTGTGGTTGCTGTGTTTCTGGTACATTCACTTCCAAATTTACTGTATCTGTTATTGCCATTTCCTCATTATGCTCTTCTGCCAATACTGGCGTTCCAATCAACATAACGGCTGACAGTCCGATTGCCATACTTGCAAGATGAATTCCTTTTCTTCTCATTTTAACTCTCTCCTTTTTTGTTTTTTAAATGCGGCTTAACAAAAAAGGAGAAAACTTCGGTGGTTGGCCTGGTGGGGCAATCGCCCACTGGTTAATTAAATGATCAGTAGAGTTCATCCACCGATCTTGGTCTAGCAGATTGCGCCTAACCGGAATTTCTCCAAGTACGGCTGCCAATCCAGCTCCAAAACCGCTATAGATTACAGTTGCTGACTGTTGCGGCTGTACCGGAGGTTGTGCAATATAGAGGCGTTCCAACTCTTTCAACTGCGAATCTTGTTGTTGCGGAGTTTCCATTTTGGCATTAAAGATTGATATCCCTTCATCTTTGAACAACTTCTGAACAAAATTTGCTTGCAGTCCAGTCAGTTCTTTAATGAAATCTGTGAATGCCTGCTTCTCCGGCTGCTTTTGTTTCGCTATAGAAATTAGTGGGAAGGTTTTTTCAATATCTGAAGGATTATGATTTATTTGATGTACTGTGACTAGTTCCGGCTGCAGGCTTTCTTGTCTTGATTGCTCTCGTAGTTCTAATCCATTTGCTTGGTCTTCTTCCGGCTTCAAAACTGGCTTCAGTACCGTCGCAGGCTGTTTATTATCGGAAACCTGTTCAGAGTTCATATCTACTAAAGGCTGCTCCATATCCTGAGTCTCTCCACTAGGCAACTCTGGCTTCTGTGGATTTTCCCCTACACTGGAATGTGGCTGAGAAATGACCGACTCTTCTGCTGATGCTTCAGGTTGTTTTCCCGGTATCAAAGGTTTCCCAATTTCCGGCTTGAGGGCTTCTTTTATCGGAGCCGATACCTGATCAGCTGTTTCTGCTGTCTGGGCTACTGCTGTTCCAACTGTATTTCCCGCTTCTGACCCTACATGATCGATGAGAGTTCCAGTTGTACCAACCGTCTTATCCACTGTATTTGTCACTTCTCCGACTGTATCATTGAGCGTATCTGCAGTAATAGAAACTGTTTCATCCACTGTTCCCAGCACTGGTTCGACGACTTTATTGACATTCTTCGTAACTGGTTTTGCAACGGGAACCTTTTCAAGTTGTTCTGTCGTCTTGCGAACAGTATCCGTAGCTGCAACTCCTGTTCCTTTAACGACATTGGTTGTAGTCGCAACTGTTTCATCGACTCCGACTGTCACTCCAGATGTCGTTTCTTGCACTGCGTTTGTCGCCGCGCTGACAACTTCCTTCGTTGCTTCAGTGGTATCCCCGACAGTATCCACGGTTGCCGATACAGTTTGATCGACTGTATCCAATACTGGAGAAGTCACTTTATTCACAGTGTCCGTAACCGGTTTCACAGCAGAGCTTTTACTCGTTTGCTCAGTCGTCTCTCGAACGGCATTTGTCACAGCTGTCCCTGTTTCTTTGACGACATGCGTTACACCGCCAACCGTTTGATCTACCGTTTCGGTGACATCGGATGTCGTCTCCTTAACAACGTTTGATGTTGTCTCCACAGTATGGTCAACTGTTTTTGTTGCCGTCCCTGTAATACCTTTAATAAGACCGCCAACAGGTTTCGCCCTTTCAGGAGCTGGTTCTTCCTTCTCGGCAGCTTCAGCTTGACCATTGAAGCTCATCGCAAATGCGAAAAAGAACACGAGGAAGACCAATCTTCCCTTCATCATTTCACCTCCTTCCATTTTCGTCTTATTCCTCTTTTTCCTAGCATGCAATAAAGTAAACTTAAAAACTCATAGTCCTACCCTTATAAGAAAAGCTATGATAGCGCTTTCATATTTTGATAGGATTCAATAGACCATGTTCTTTCAAAATCCTTTTTTGTTTGGATTCCAACGCTTTCAGATTATGCATGATTTCGCTTTTTCTCTCTTTACTCAAAGAGCAGCAATCTACTTGAGGCTGTTCTTCAATTTCTTCATTTATTTTATTCATTTCTACAACCAACTTCTGATATTCCATACAAACCGCCCCCAAACTTTTCTTAGGTTCAAAAGGCCTATTAATTAGAGACTCCTCATGTCGTATGGGCTTCTATACCCCTATAAACGCTGTAGAAAACCAGAACCTCCCTAAATATCTCCTCCTTTAAACTGATGAATAAATTGAATCAGTCTCCCAGACACATAACCGAATATGAAATGACCGACTGTCCAACACAACCAAGCAAAGAAATCATCAGGGGCCGGCTTTGCTTCTGTAAGGGCGGAAAGAAAATATAATGCACCTCCACCTGCTCCAAACAAAGCTATATAAGGCCAGATTTTATATTGCCAACTGAATTGCCTTAATAGGTAAAAGAGGAAAATAACACTCGCAATGCATGTAACATAGTGGAAGATGTACCCTGCGCCCGTTACATCATTCCATTGCTTCAATAGAGGGATATAATCCATATTGAATAGCAAAGGGTATGCTTCATTTCCGCTCAGAACTTGTACGATTTTCAACAATCCGGCGAGAATAGAACCGGCTATTAAACCGATGACGATCAAAGTTACCATTGTCATGAGAGAATTCTTTTCTTTCCGTACCTTAGACACGTTCAATCCAACTCCAGTTGATCGTGTAAATCATCCGCCCCCGTAATAATTCTTCCATTCTTGATGGCAAGTGCATCACTTGTATCTTCCGGCAACTGTAGCAGCTTGGTATGCAATGCCTCAATTTGTTTAATTAATTTCAGTTGCTCCACTCTTTGCTCTATGGGCAATTCCTCAGTATCTACTCCCCAAAATGGCTCGAGCTTCACTTCCAATTTAGCAATCTTTCTTCTTAGCAACTCTACCTGTTCGTTTGATTGCTCCATAGTTCGCTCCCTTTCTTTAATTCGGAATTTTCCTAACATGTACCCCATTTTAGGAAGGTAAATCTTCCATCTGAAAAAACCTAATTTTTTCTTGACTCCCCAATTTAAAAATGCAATTATATTTAAGCAGATTTTATTTCGTATACGAACTATAAGGTTGTAAACTAAAGGAGGTGCCCCTATGAAGAATGCTTTCAACAATGAAATCCTCAATTCTTTCTCTTCTGTGAACAAGTTGCTATACAACTTGGCAAAAGCAGACGCAGAGAAGAACGGTCTGACAGTCGTTCAGCTGAAAGCCTTGTACAAACTGTCATCACATCCGAATATCGGACTCGTCGAGCTCGCTGAACATCTGAAGCTGACAAATAGTACGGTGAGCGGCGTTGTCGAACGCCTTGTGAAGCATGGCCTTGTGGAACGCAAGCACGATCCGCATGATAGACGCGCAATTACGCTCAATCTTACTCCTCAGTGTGAAGAAAAACTGGAGAGGGTTATCGAGACGGAGTCTGTCTTTGTAAAGAAACTTAACTTGATTGAGGAGCGGCTGACTGAAGAGCAATTGAATCAGTTGTTTGCCCTGCACAGTCAGATTTCAGATATTTTGAGTGAATAACAATTCCCACTAGAGAAGATTCGAACAACATAAATTCAGGAGGCACAACATGAACGCAAAAAGAATGTTTCTCATCAATATTATCCTACTCGTCGTCCTCGTTGGCGGCGGGTTCGTTGGTTATTATTACTATAACAAGTCGGTGAACTATCTTTCTACCGATAATGCACAGATTGCTGGCCAGCAAGTGACAATCGCAGCACCTGCCAATGGCAAAATCACTGAATGGAACGGCACTACAGGTGACAAGTTCAAAAAAGGTGACACAATCGGCAAAATTCAGGCAATCAGTGATAAAGGCGCTTCTTCTGAAGTTGATGTAAAAGCACCGACAGACGGTACACTTGTCCAGTCAAAAGCAGTCAAGAACTCAATCACAGCAGCAGGCACACCGCTTGCAGTCAGCTACAACCTTGACGACCTCTGGGTCACAGCGAACATTGAAGAAACTTCTATTGATGATGTGAAAGTAGGTCAGGATGTTGACGTTACTGTTGACGCATATCCGAACATGAAATTGAGCGGAAAAGTTGAACAGATTGGCCTTGCTACAGCAGGCACATTCTCACTTCTTCCATCAAGCAATACAACAGGCAATTACACTAAAGAAACTCAAGTCATTCCAGTGAAGATTTCTCTTGAAAATGCTGGTGAAAAACTCGTTCCAGGCATGAACACAACTGTCCGAATCCATAAGTAGGTGATGAAATGACCATATTTATTACAGGATATATCGTTATTGCGATCATCCTGCTCGTGACGGTCAATTTCATGCTGCGCAGGCAGGAGAGCCGCAAGAAGACGATTCAGCATATAAAAGCAACACCACCAATACAAGAAACGCGTAAAAAGGAACAGGCAAAGACAGAGCCCATTGAGCCTGTTCATCAAAGTTCCACCAAAACCGAAACAGTAGAAGAGGAAGCTGCAGAGCGTGCTGGAATCACTCAGCCTTCTGACAGTCCTGAACAGGCTGTCGATCCAGCTGAAGCGACGAAGCCCGCTTCCACTCCACGCTCTTTCGAAGGAAAGCGTGGGAAACTCGTCTTCACAATGATGCTTGGCGCATTCGTTGCCATTTTGAACCAGACATTGCTGAACGTCGCCATTCCGCATATTATGAATGACTTTGGCGTATCGGCAAGCACCGTTCAATGGCTTTCAACAGGATATATGCTGACGAACGGTATTTTCATCCCGATCACAGCCTTCCTAATTGCCCGTCTCGGAACAAGAAAACTGTTCATCTCGGCGATTTTAGCCTTCACGCTCGGCTCCATCATCTGTTCCGTATCTCCAACGTTTGGCATGTTGATGGCTGGTCGTGTTGTTCAGGCTGCCGGGGCTGGTGTTATGATGCCGCTCCTGATGACTGTGTTCCTGACTATTTTCCCGCCTGAGAAACGTGGCGCTGCCATGGGACTCTTCGGTGTAGCCATCCTATTCGCTCCGGCAATCGGACCGACACTTTCTGGTTGGCTCATCGGTCATTACTCATGGCGCGTCCTTTTTGATATCGTCATCCCATTCGGAATCATTGCACTGATCATGGCACTGATCTGGATGATGGATGTTACGGATATTACAAAACCGAAGTTCGACGTATCCGGGTTCATTTTCTCAACAATCGGTCTCGGCTTCCTCCTATATGGATTCAGTGAAGCCGGTAACGATGGCTGGGACAGCACCATTGTCGTTGTCTCTCTAATCATCGGGGTCGTTGGCATCATCGCTTTCATCATTCGCGAATTGACCGCCAAGGAACCAATGCTCGACTTGCGTGTATTCAAATACGGGATATTCTCCCTGACAACAATCATCGCGTCAATTATCAACGTCATCATGTTCGCCGCCATGCTTCTGTTGCCAATATACTTACAGAACATCCGCGGTTTCACAGCACTCGATTCTGGTCTGCTTATGCTCCCAGGTTCGATTGCGATGGCGATCATGCTGCCGATTTCCGGTAAGCTATTCGATAAGATGGGGGCAAGATGGCTCGCCGTATTCGGCTTGTTCATCACTGTCCTAACGACATGGCAGTTCTCAACTTTGACGATGACGACATCTTACGGCTTCCTGTTGTTCTTGTACATCATGCGCATGTTCGGCATGAGCTTCCTATCCATGACCGTTACAACTGAAGGAATGAACCAGCTGCCAACCCGACTCGCTGGACACGGAACATCCGCTTCCAACACAGCACGTACAGTCGCCGGCAGTATCGGATCAGCCTTCCTGATCACCGTCATGACAACACGAGCATCATTCCATACACAAGGGTATGCAAATGATATTACAACGAGCAACGGCTATTTGACTGATCAGCTTCATGGCTTTGGCGAAAAACTAGCTGGCATGGCCGGACTTCCTGCTCAAGCCGGAGATACACTCGGCACTGCCCAACTGTACGGCCAAGTCGTCAAGAATGCGACTGTTCAAGGCATTAATGATGCCTTCATCGTCTTAACAGGAATTGCAATTGTCGCCTTTGTCCTCGCTTTCTTCATCAAGCGCGCAAAGCCGCCAGTTGAAGATGAAAACTGATTAAAAAGAAATACGAAAACCACCAGCTACCACATTGTGCAGGGGCTGGTGGTTTTTATATTGGTGAGAAATATACCTATTGTAGGGGATGCATAGTTTCTCTGACTAACGATACTGAGTCGCTTCCTGCAAGGACGATTCCATTCTGTTTCGCTTCCATTTTCATCCCAGTCAAAATGGGAATGGCAGTTGTCTACAAAAAAGAAACCTTGAAAGGCATCTTGCTTGCCAATAAGATTTATTATCTTTTGCCTTTTCCACCAATTAAACCTAATCCTAAATTAAGTCTATATAATATTCATTATCATCGAGAAACTTCTTAAAAAAGTCCTCTAACGACTCAGCTATTTGAACATCAAAATAAAATATTGGATTATTAACCAATTGTAAATCTAATGAAATATAAATGCCCTCGTTAACTTCAAAAAAAATAAGTTTATCTTCATCATCAAAAAGTTCATCTAAATCAGGGTCAAATTCAAAAATACCCTCTCTTAATCTGATGTCTGCTACAGTCCCCGGTCCCAATATCCTATTAATTGCATTAGCACTTTGATCTTTAATAAAGCCATAACCAACTTCTAAATATAACTTTTTTAAATCATTTGGAAAACTGATGTCCATTCTTTTTTCAGCTTTTAATATATCATCTTCAGGTACCTTATAAGTTTTATTTTCTAATTCATTAATAAATTCGAAATCAGCCATATGTTATTTCACCTCCTTGGAAATAGTTTACCTGATGGGGCTCCCTTTCCATGTATCCCTGCTTGGTGTTTGTTAGGTACCACTTATGAGAGTACTAGGGTAGTGTACATTCTATATATTTACTAAAAATATTAATTTAAAATTTCTACAAAAAGCAAAAACACCTGTTGCCTAATAAGACAAACAAGTGCTTAATTAACTAAATCTTATAACATTTTCAATCTCCGATCATCTATGCTATGGCCTCTTTCCAGATTAACATCAACTCTAAAAATTCATTAGTTTCTATAATACTTTCAAAAGGCTCATCAACCCGGTAATGATGCTCAGCAATTGTCGTGTTTTTCTTAATATTTATACTTGTAGCATTCATCGTGATTTCAAAGTCTTCATAATCTCCTGTTAGAACCTTCTTTACGTACCCAATATACTCATCTGCTTCTTCTTTTGTTGAAATATCCTCAAAAGCGTCCGAGAAAACAGTTAATTTTTCTGGTAGTATTATTCTTGTGATACCAAATGGGTCTTTTTTTAATTCATATGAATATCTCATCTTGTTTATCACCTTCTATGCTATTTATTATATAAAGGATAGGCAGTGGCTATTGAACCATCCTTATTTAGAAACATTTCTATTTTAACTCCAGCCGAATTTTCACCTATAAACTTATTAGCACCTATCTGTTTTTTATTTTGATATGCTTCATTAATAGCCTTTAACACATCTACACGATTCCATTCCTTCGGAAAAAACTAGATTTGGCTACTTTTCTCTTCCCACCTATTTCAACTTTGGCTTCATAAGACACCATTTTTATCAGGTATTTTCTCGGTACCAGGAATAATCTTTCCACCCATCATACTCTCATGATGATATCCAACCGCTTTTCCACGTTTATTAATTTCACCATGATAAATATGTTTCATTGTATCTGTATTATATTTACCCGTACCCTTACCCACAAGCTTCCTCGCCTTATCCAACTGCAATTTCGGCAAGACCTTCGCAGGTTTTACAAAGGTAAATATCGCAGCTGTCGACCTATCTTTCATTGTCGAATCAGGGTGAACCATTTTGACGATATCTCCAAAGAAGAATTCTCCTGTAGCCATTGCCGCCTTTGGCACACCATATGTAACGATGCCTCCAAGCATATTGAAGTATCCACCGTTTATTCCGACTCGGGTATCATTGGCTATCATTGCAGACTGACTGTCTGTCAATGAAGATTTGACAGTGAACCCATCAGCTTCGAACTCACTTGGATCCTTTTTGACTCCGCTTAACAGGTACTGGCGAATTGCTTCTTCAGATGCTGACATCTGGTTTTCCTCTGCAACCTTCTTCAATTCCTTACCTTCAAGCTTCCTCGTCGTATTCATTTGCGATTCGACAAGATCTTCGCAGGTTTTACAAAGGTAATTACTACAGTTATTGACCTTTCTTATATTACAGATGTTAATCATATCCTCTGGCTAAAATGTGAACTATTTGTCACTGGCTAGCCCCATAAAAAAAGAAACCTTGAAAAAAAGCGTTGTCTATATTCTAATAAAAATAGCCATTTAATTCGGCACTCCGTAACCTACCAAAAAGACGGCTATCATTCAATAGCCGTCACTAGTTTTAAATTGGTGCACAATAGCCATTGCCTAAATGAATATATAGATTATCTTTATTATCTTTTTTAAATACCTCCCACTCCTCATAAATTCCCTTATCAAGATAAACAATAAAACTTTCCCAATTGTCTTCACTTACTATTACTCTATTTTTCTTTAATGCCCACTGGCTTTCAATAAAATTATAAAAAATTTTATCCTGGTGCTCTAAATTTGTAGATAGGGCAAGGATATTGTTTTTAACTGATTTGACTAGATCTGATATATCATCAATTTGTTCCTTCTCTCTAGCCCAGATCATCCACATTAATTTTAATTCTTCGGCGCTTATATCCTTTATTATTTCTAAGTCATCTTCTACTTTATATTTCAGGAATGTCCATAATTCTGCAAACTGCTTCAAATTAAAAATTATTGTGATGTATTTATAATCTGAATCCAGGGGGACTTTTGGTATCCAAACTATATGGTCACCATACTTCCTAGCAACTACTGAAGAAGCAATATTCCTACCATAATTTAGTTTCAGCTCTAAATCACCTGTTACTGAGGTTATCAAGTCATCTGTATATCCCTCATATATTGTGTGCGAGTCATATTCGAGACTTAACAATTCATTTGTATAGTCTCCAAAAGTTCTATAATCAAGTTTTTTCAAGTACTTTCAACCTCCTATTTATGGAGTAACTCGTGGCGGTAAGTCCCAACGGTTAGAATACCGCTTCCAATCGCTCTGCGGAATAAACGAACGATGGGTTACTACATCATCTTTAAGTGTTATATGGTAGATACCTTTTTGATTGTTGATACTTCCTGTGTGTAAATATTCTGATCGTCCATCTGATCGAACAACTGATGGCTTATTAGATAAAATCTTTTTGTCAAAAGATGTTGGGAAATTATGATGAGTACCTGTATCTTCTTTCATCCTTTTTAAAACTCTGTCATCATATTTAAGACTATTCTTACCTTTCTTCCAAGCCCTAAACGCCTTATCCAACTGCAATTTCGACAAGACCTTCGCAGGTTTTACAAAGGTAAATACCACAGCTGTCGACCTATCTTTCATTGTTGATTCTGTTAGACTGCACAATTAAAAAACTCTGAAAGGTGTTTAACCAATCAGAGTTATCACTATATTGTTTTTAATACTTCATCTACAGAATTCATGAGTTTAAACATCTTCTTATTTTAATCAGTAGTTGTCCTTAAAAATTCTATATCTATTCTATCAACTTTCATTTCAATATATTTATTCACAAACTCAGGATAATCAGAGAAATACTCATCGTCGTCAGTAAAAACTAATCCTGCATCAATTGCATCCGCATGTAACAAACCTCTTATATAATAATCATAACCTAAACCAATACGTTCTATTTCTTTTCTCTCTCGCTGGATTTCATGAATGATTAACTCATTTAAGATAGTAAACCCTATGGATACAGGATAACTTTCTCCTACTTCAATTTTATAAGGACAAATAAATGCAAATCCTGTAAATTCAATACCCTCGATTTCAATTGTCACTTCTTCTTCTATTTGCGGGTCTAGCCTTTTCACAAGAGCCGTATATATCATATTTCTCACTCCCTACTCTGCTGGATTAATCACTGGAATATTCTCGCCATTAAGCGTCTTCCAAATCTTTTTGCCACTCTGTGTATGGTAGGTCGTAATATCCCCATTATTATTAGTACCTACAAATTCAAACTTTGCTTTACCATTTTTGTTATTCCCCATAAAATTGACATATCCTGTCCTTATTTCACCTTTATATTCATACTTCACTTGTATGCCATTTTTAATAACCTCTTTAGCACCTTCAAGATACTCGTCGGCATTTTTATATAGTCCGTCAAATTCCTTCCCATGTTTATCAAAATGTCCTTCTAGCTTAGCATGGTCTGCAAAATTCGAAGGACTTTTAACCGTACCCTTACCCACAAGCCTCCTCGCCTTATTCAATTGCAATTTCGACAAGACCTTCGCAGGTTTTACAAAGGTAAATACTGCAGCTGTTGACCTATCTTTCATTGTCGAGTCAGGATGAACCATTGTGACGACATCTCCAAAGAAGAAATCTCCTGTAGCCATTGCCGCCTTTGGCACACCATATGTAACGATGCCTCCAAGCATATTAAAGTATCCACCGTTTATCCCGACTCGGGTATCATTGGCTATCCTTGCAGACTGACTGTCTGTCAATGAAGATTTGACAGTGAACCCATCAGCTTCGAACTCACTTGGATCCTTTTTGACTCCGCTTAACAGGTACTGGCGGATTGCTTCTTCTTCAGATGCCGACATCTGATTTTCCTCTGCAACCTTCTTCAATTGCGTAGACTTATCCGCTTTTGGTTTGCCTGTGTCTTTAAATGTAATTGGGAACAAGAGCCTCGCCAATGCACTGAATATTCTCGGGTCTACCTTCTTGAGCAGCTGCTTTCCAAGGTAAATAGGATCTGTTGTAGATCGCAGTCTATCATACGCTTCTACATTTTGAATTTCCCCGATATCAAACTTTTCAACGGCGTTATTGCCACTTGCAATCACCTGGCCAATACTCTCGATATATTCACTTGCCAAAGTGAGTGCCTCTTCCAACGGCTTCAGAGATTGTAATAGCTGGCGATCCAAATCATGCAGTCTTTCCAGCACATCCCTCGTTTTCTTTTCTCCCTGGCGGATACTATCTACAAATCTGCTCTCATCAAGATAGGTTAAAGGAACAATATCCTGTACTGAACTGATCACCTGGTTTGCTCTATCTGTCATATCACAAGTTTTTCTTTCCATTTTCCTCAAACTTGTTTGTACTTCATTCTCGATAAATCCTTGATCAATTAGACCATTTACATCCGGTTCAAACGCGGACACTGCATCACGAAGATACTTTAGCTTATGTTCATAATCTAATGAAGTTTTATGTAAAAATCGAATGATTGGCAAGTGTCCGGCAGAATAGAAGTTTCGAATAGACTGACCCATTTCGCCTTTAAGTACTTCTTGAAGCTGAACAATCGACGTTACAGCCTTGTTGATTGCTTCGAGTCTGGTCTGTAATTGAGCCAATTCTGTTTTGCCTTTGCTAATTCCCATATCTATCGGTTGAACATCAAGTACTTTCACTCTCTGCCTCCCTTAATCCTCAGCGTGACCAATATTCATATTGGAGCTGATGTTATGGTATTCCTAGCCTCCTAGATGAATTTGACTTGCAATATTGCGGTCTGTCTCCTCAAAGTCATTTACCGCTTGTGTTGTCATCTGAGTACTTCTACCAAGTAAATCTTGATAACGGGTTAACACCTGTTTGAACTGAGCATCAATTTCATTCAGCTTATCGACAAACTGTAATTGATTCCTGCCTCTTATGACATTAGGACTTCCTACTCCAAGAGAATTGGTCGCTTGTTGCAGTTCATTAATAGCATTATTGACTTGTGCAGGGTCTATTTTGATTTGTCCACCCATGGTTTCACTCCTTATCTTCAAAGTTGCTATAAGAGCTTCAATTTATTATGACTTCAAACTCGAGAGCGCCTGTCTGGCTGATGAAAGACTGGCTTCCAGCATTGCAATCTCTGCTTTCAGTTTTTCTATTGCCGCTTCAATATCTCGAATTGTTTGATTCAATTGCTTATCCGACAAGTCATGATAGTCATTTTGTATACTCTGCTGTATTTGCTTAAACTGGTTAGCATGCTTTCCGTGCCAATTCGCAGCCGTGAGCTCAGGCTCTCTCGTCATATGTTCATACTCAATGAACTCAGATTTAATTTCTGTTAGTTCTGCAAGTGCTTTTTGCAGCCTGAGAAGTTCCTCTCGCTTTTTCTGCAAACTGAAGCTAATTGTGTCAATTGCTGAATTCAAGGTACTCATTTGCATATTCACTAACAAGTTAGCCACGGCACAACACCTCCATTTATCCCTTAAATTACCATTTTATATTAAAACTTAACTTCTGTGATGAGCTAATGGTTGGTATTTTAGATAAAAAATCTTTTACCGGGATACTACTTTGGACACTATTTCTCAAGCTATAAGAGAGCTAGTAATCTGGCACATTGTTCGCTGATTCAATTCCCCGGCAGCTCTCCAACTAGTTAAAAAAAGCGTCAGGCTCCTTATAAGAGCCTGACGCTTATCTATCAATCCACACCTTGCATAAGGCCGTGGATTTTCTTGCTGAACACCAACAAGATAAAACCAATCACGATGGAAACAATCCCAATTATCATGAAATATGTGACCTGCGAGTTAATGCTGTAGAACTTAACGAGCTGCGCGTTGATTGCCTGCGCAGATGCGTTGGAAAGGTACCAGATACTCATTGTCTGCGAAGCAAACGCTGCTGGTGCCAACTTAGTCGTTGCAGACGCTCCGACTGGCGATAGGAACAGCTCACCCATTGTTACGAAGAACAAGCTGAGTACGAGCCAAAGCGGGTTGATGTGCATGCTTCCACCGAAGAATGGCAGCATGAGCACTAGGAATGAAAGACCTGCCAAGATAACACCGATTGAGAATTTCACCGGAGTGGATGGCTGGCGTTTGCCAAGCTTTGTCCAAAGTATCGCGAAGAGCGGCCCGAAGATGATGATATAAACCGGGTTAACAGACTGGAACCAGCTGGACTGGATCGTCATTGAACCAAGATGCAGCTGTGTTTGTTCATCCGCAATGCGGGCGATGATAGTGGAACCCTGCTCCTGAATAGACCAGAAGGCGATCGCTGTAATGAACAAAGGAATGTAGGCAAGAATTCTTGATTTCTCAACTTTTGTCGTCTTATTGCTGCGATACATGACGATGAAGTAACATGTCGGAATCGCAACACCGAAGAAGCTGACAATGTAAGTGAATGTATTGATTGTCAAGAAGCCTGTTGGAATCGCAATAGCCAAGAAGATGACAACAATGACAGCACCAATGCTGAAACGTTTTACGATACGGGATTTTTCATCTCCCACAATCGGGTTCGGCACATAGCGGCCAGCTTGTCCAAGTGTTTTCTTGGAAGAGAAGATGTACCAGATAAGCCCGATGAACATACCGATTGCAGCCAATGCGAAGCCCATATGGAAGTTGTACTTCTGTCCAATTGTTCCGACAACTAGCGGCGCAAGGAACGCACCTGCATTCGCACCAGTGTAGAAGAGACTGAATCCGGCATCACGGCGATAATCTTCTTTCGTATACAAATCACCAACAATATTCGAAAGATTCGGCTTAAGAATACCCGATCCGAGAATGATTAGAGCCATGGATACGAACAATGCCGCCACACTACCAGGCAATGATAACGCGATGTGACCAAGCATAATCAGCACACCGCCGAAGATGATGGTCGATCGGCTGCCTAGAACTCTATCTGCAAGCCATCCTCCGATAATTGTCGACATGTATACAAGTGAACCGTAAATGGACATGATTGATGTCGCAGTTGCTTTATCTAGTCCAAGTCCGCCACGCGTTGTTTCGTAGTATATATAGTATAGAAGGATTGCACGCATACCGTAGTATGAGAACCGCTCCCAGAATTCAATAGAGAACAACGTCAGCAAACCCTTAGGATGCCCAAAGAAACCTGTCTGAGGAATCGTCTTGATGATCGCTTCCTTTTCGCTTTGCATGCGAATTCCTCCTTTTCTGTCAATTCACACAATGGATTTGACCTTTTGCTATGAATATTGAAATATTATGCACCTTACGCACCCACATTTTCAAGGCTTTAGGAAATAGTTTTTATTGCAAAAAAAGCGTAAAAAGTATGAATGCTGCGCTATTCAGCCAAGTTTGAAAACAAATGGAAACAGCACTGGAAAATGCTGCTCCAGCGCTTACCACTTCTCCACTTATTCAGCTTCCCTCAAAAGACCAGAATCTAGTCGTAATTGATAAAATACAACTTGCCTGAAAAGGTACCAATTTTCCACCCGGACGGCTAATAAATATGCCGCTTTCAATCAAAGATGGCAAATGAGCGAGCCAAAGAATTACAGCTTTTGACCAAAACCCATTCTCGCGACATAAACATTTACACGCTACTCCTCATCCTCCAACACCGGATAAACAATCTCCCCGTCATCTTCCAAAATCGGCATGGCACCCCACTTACCAAGCTCATGACTAACAACCTCCGTCTTTCCCTTGTTGCCGTCAATAATATGGCAAACCGTCCAACCCTTCGCCACGAGGAAATTACTAATCAACAGCCGGTGACAGCGTGCAGGATGCCGTTCCGAACAAAGATAAGCAATCCGCCTATCCCGAGCATACACCTTCAACTCATCAATCCCCGCTTTGAAATCATCAGTGAGCGTATAATCCGCATAACGATGAAACGACTCATTACGCCACCCATCATTGAGCGAATGGCCGACACACTCAGACTCCCCGCGCCTGCCGCCGAGGAGCGGGAAATGCTTATATTCTACACCCGCCGCCTCCAGCCACTCAGGGAACACATCCTTCCCGAACTGCGGATGCTTCCGTGACCCGGGGAAAGCCCGCACATCCGCAATTGCCTCAATTTCCACATCCCGCAACATCTGAAGAAAGTCTCCCTCCGAATGCGTAGAATGGCCGATTGTGTATATATTCATATCCGTACCGCCTCCTGGAAATAGGATTCCTTGGCAGAGCACGGACTAAACTCTAATAATTTTCGTAACAAAAAATAGGTACTTTTACCCAATAGTTATGGTATAATCAATTCAAAAAAGGGAGACAACTATGAAAAAATACTCAATTATACTACTTGCTGCAATTTTTGCTATGTTGCTGTTAAACCCTCTCAGCAAACCTGTGGAGGCGAAAGCAACGACGAAAGCACAATTCGCCAAAGATATTAAAAAGACAATACTCAACGCCGAGACGAAGACGCGAGATACGATTTACCGGAGTGAAATTACACCTGGCAAACATAAGCCATTCTCCAAAATCGAACCAACACTTAAGAAATACTACACGTCTAAATACATAAAGAAATGGAAAACAGTATACAACAAAGTCGGCAGCAACTTGTATGTCCTGAGTGAACCATCCTTCCCGTACTTTGACCACCATTATAGTTACGAATCTTTGCGCCTGGCAAAAGTGAACTATGATCGTGCATTCAGAGTAAAGTCGCTAACCGCAAGTAAGGCTACTGTCGAATTCGATATACCGCCAGCACTCACTGATATTGGCGATAGCATGAGTGGCTATATCGCACAATACAAACTGATTAAGAAAAGCGGCAAATGGCTGCTCGATGAAAAGACGTGGAAATACCAAAAAGACGCCAAGTTCAAGAAGTTTGTCACTGATAAGAACTTAAGCAAAATTGTCCTGAAACAGGTAAACATCAAAGGCACCGAAGTTAAACTCTACTCTTATAACAAAGGAATCTACCATGTGAAACTGGGACAAAAAGGGCAGCAATACGGTTACTTCTTTGAAGATGTTAACGCCTATACAGGATCCATTATAGAAAATATGGACTATTAAAAACAGAATAGTCCCCATTCTATATTACCCTATGCAACCCGGCGCGAATATGCTAGAATAGCAATATGATCAACCTGACAAATATCTCAAGGCATATTCTCCCTTTGTAACCAGTCTGAAGGGAAGAGTGTGCCTTGAATCGTTTTATTTACATATTCAAGGCCGTTGCGACAGCATTCGCAACGGCCTTTTTTGATAGTAGGCACTGTATCTTTCCTCTATTTCCGCAAAATTTTCTCCATTGCTTTTCCTCTTGCCAGTTCATCAATCAGCTTATCCAAATAGCGAATTTCGCGCATCGTCGGCTCCTCGATATCTTCCACCCTCACTCCGCAGACAACACCTTTAATTAAAGCTCGTGAAAGATTCATTTGGGGAGCTTCCGCGAAGAATGTCTCAAAGTCTGTCTGCTCTTCAAGCTGGAAACTCAGTTCGTCCTGGCTATATCCTGTCAACCAGCAGATAATTTCATCAACCTCCGATTTTGTACGTCCTTTTCTCTCAGCCTTCGCAATATAATGAGGATAGACACTTGCCACGCTCATCGTATAAATCTTATGTTTGGTCATGATATTCCTCCCTTTCCCACACAACAGAATATATGTTCCCATCATATCAACATTAAAACTTTTTGGCTAATACCGTTTCAATTATCATCTCTATTAAAGCTTTTGGCAAAGCTCTTCACGCCTCATAAAAAGCGAGAACTAATACAGTTTTCCCCCTCTCTTAAAGGGAACATACTGATGACTAATGGAAAGAAGCATTTGCCATGAAATTAACAGATACCGATTTTGGTGGATTGTTTTAAATGATTTATATCAAAAATTTTAAAAAATGCGTTCAGGACGCCCCCCAAGAAATTTTTACATTAATTATAGAAATGAAAGAGTGGATTTCTTTGAGCAGATGGCATGGGGAAATTTTAAGAGTTGGCACCAGCTTGTCACCTTGATCAAGCAAGTATTGAAGATTTGACCATTTTGTACGACATGGGACTTGTCTCTATAGTTACTACAATAAAGAATCACCTATTATTTAAATCAAAACAAAAAAACAGAGGCCCTCAGCCCCTGCTCTTAGCTCTCCAAATGTGTACGTACATCTTCTTCTGTGATCTTCTCATGCACACCGTCACCCCAGCCGCCAGTTGTCTTTCCGATAAAGACGTCATCGCGGTTGTAGCTTGTGGCGGATTCGTGTGTGATTTCACGATCCTGTTGCTTCTTCTCCATATTTAAACACCTCCCACCTTATTGGTCGCATTGTGCCCTTTCTGGTGGGGGTTCATTCATATGCTCGTCTGCCAAATATGAAAAAATATTTGGCTGCTAGGAATAATCTTCTGCGAGACTGGTAATAATACTCTTACAATCCCCTTTAAGATAGTTAGACATGAACAGCCGATGCGCTTTTGCGACGCATCGGCTCTTTTTTTGTTCTGCAGTTGTTCTTCGGACTGAATTGCATAGTTGCGCACCACATTGGTCTTTCTTCGCGCATGACTGATGACCGCTCGCACATAATTACCGCTCTCTAGCTCCAATTACGACTCATAGCTCGTAATCTAGTGACCCGCCTGCCACGGTCTTGAAGCTTTCGGTCGGCTTGGGGCTTTCTTTGGCATGTCTTCCTTCTTAACGAGTCGTGGTTCCATGCCGCGTTCGATTCTGCCTTTCACTTTGCTGTCCATGCGGAAGGTGATCGGCGGGAGGAAGACGCGTTTGGCTGCCATATTGCAGTCCGGGCATGGGGCTTGTGCCCGGTCGCCGCTCATCCCCGTATACCAGACAGTGAATTCACCGCATTCCTGGCATTTAAATGTATAGTTAGGCATCGGCTACCCTCTCTCTACCTTATTTCTATGTCTTTCATGAAGATGTCTTTCGGCAAGGCGATTGTACAGCAAGAGTTCGGAATGTCTACGACGCCCGCGAGCCTTCCTTCTACCGGTGCGGAGCCGAGGAGCATATATGCCTGTTCTCCTGTGTACCCTTGTGTCTTCAGGAATTCAATTGCGTTCAGACAAGCATTGCGATATGCCGTATTGGCATCGAGATACGTCTGCTCACCAGTGAATTCATTGACCGAGACACCTTCAAACACAATGTATTCATTGTAATGCGGATCCATCGGGCCTGGCTTAAATGCCGGGTTCTTCTTGATTGCGTATTTTTCTACACCATTCTTAATCACATCGACATGCAGATCGATCCAGCCTGGCATTTCGATACCACCGCAGAAAGTGATTTCCCCGTCACCTTGTGAGAAGTGCAAATCCCCAACGGACAGTTTGGCTCCATCAACGAAAACCGGGAAGTAGATACGAGAGCCACGCGACAAGTTCTTAATATCACAGTTGCCGCCGTTTTCTCGTGGCGGAACTGTTCTGGCGCCTTCTTTGGCCACTCTGTCGTATTCCGCTCCCTTTAGGCTGCCTAGCACTGCTCTTTCCGGTGTCGGCAAGTTCGCAAGCGGCGGTACGCGGTTCGGATCCTTGTCAACGAGTTCCTTCTCACGACGGTTCCACTCATCCAGCATTTCTTGTGAAGGCGCTACACCAATCAGGCCAGGGTGAATGATCCCTGCGAATTTGACATCAGGCACATGACGCGATGTTGCATAGATCCCATGGAAGTCCCAGATCGACTTAGCCGCTTCGGGATAATGATCGGTGAGGAAGCTTCCGCCATTTTCTTTGGCAAAAATACCGTTGAAGCCCCACTCATGTTCATTGAAAACGCCAATGTCCAAAATATCGACGACGAGCAGGTCACCAGGTTCCACTCCATTAACATGCACCGGGCCACTCAGAACATGAACGCGCTCCAAGTTGACGTCCCGAATATCTGACGGGTCGTCGTTGTTCTTAATTTGGCCGTCTGTCCAGTCCAGACACTCCATTCGGAACGTTTCTCCCGGGTCTACTGAGAATGCAGCCGGTATGTCCGGGTGCCATCTGTTGTGTCCTGGTACGTCCTGCTGGTCCATCGTCTTGCTCAAATCCACCTTGAATAGCTTCTTTGGCATAGTTCATTCATCCTCTCGTGATCGGTGTAGTATCCATTCATATGAACGAAGCCGGATTGTCATTCATCCAACTTCCTACCTGTGCCCCTCGTGTTTTGTATGTAAACGCTTTTATGAAATCATTTCTGGCACTTTTGTTGGAGTTCAGCGACGGGTTTAAGAAACTTCTGTCCAGACTGAAGATGTGTCCGTTCCTTTCATTCGCAGTTTTGCGGTTCTGCTGTAGGGAATAATTTTTTTAAATTGCTTTGTTCACGGGAGGTTTAATAATGGAAAGGAACCAGAATGGAAGTATGTATTTGAAGACACTTGGGCTGGATCCAGAAAATCAGGAGGCTCCGATTGCATTTGTTGAGAGTGAGAAGCGGATGGACGGTCTATTTTACCGAAGGAATCACTTCCCCTATCCAGAGGTGGACAGTGACTTATTGGATATCGGCGGACTGACGGAGAGGAACTTAAGATTAACGGTTGCGGAATTGAAGGAACTGCCGGCTAGGACTGTAACTGTAGTGCTCAAATGTGCTGGCAACAAGCGTTCACTATTCAGTAAGAAGACATTTGGTGAACAGTGGGGCAAGGGAGCTCTCAGTCTCGGAACGTGGACAGGTGTACCGCTCCGCTCTCTATTGGAAAAGGCAGGACTAAAAGATGGCGTACAAGAGATTGTCTTCAATGGGCATGATGAAGGAATGCAGCCAGGATTCGATAAGACGGAATGTTATGGTCGCAGTCTGCCTCTTGAGAAGGCTATACATCCGGATACGATTGTCGCATACGCATACAATGGCGAACGTATTCCCGAATGCCACGGCGCACCACTTCGCCTTATTGTGCCTGGCTGGTATGCGATGGCTTCTGTCAAATGGCTGAGAACGATTCAAGCTTCAGCTGATCACTTTGAAGGACCTTTCCAGACGGATGATTATGTCTATTACCCTCATGAGGACAGTGATGAAGATGCTGAGCCGGTTCGTCAGCTTCGGGTCAACTCCACGATCCAGCAACCGCTTGATATGGCTAAAGCCGAGAAAGGTGAACAGATTGTAAAAGGAATCGCCTGGACAGGGATAGGTCATATCGAAAAAGTTGAAGTGAGCGTAGACAGCGGCTGTACATGGGAGGCTGCCGAATTGGAGGATGGAGAAACTGAAGGTGTAGACTATGGCTGGGTACCTTGGTCGTTTAAATGGCATGCTGAGAAAGCGGGAATTTACAAAATTTTCTCGCGTGCAAAAGACTCGGAAGGTCGCGTCCAGCCTGGAGAAGCTTGCTGGAACCGAAAAGGGTATGGCTATAATGCAATTGACAGAGTAAAGTTAAAAGTTTTAAAATAGAGAATTATAGTTCTTTCCGCCTAACTGTTTAAATGTGAAAGTTTTTTCGGTATAATTTCTTTATTCCCCCTTGAATTACTTGCTGGATATGTGACCAAGCAAATCAAGAGCCGGGCACTGGCATGATACAGTGCACCGGCTCTTTTTCTATTTTTATAATTCTTTAAGGTCCAATCAGCCATTCGATATCTTCATCTGTTAGCCTCTGGTTCGTTCCCTCTTCTTCCTTGTCCAAGATCTCACCAATCAATTCTCGTTTCCTATCTTGGAGCTCATTCATTTTCTCTTCAATCGTCCCTTTAGCAATAAGCTTGATTACATGAACCTTTTTCTGTTGACCCATACGGTGCGCACGGTCAGTAGCCTGAGCTTCGACTGCTGGATTCCACCATGTGTCATACAGAATGACTGTATCTGCTCCGGTCAGGTTCAGCCCTGTGCCCCCTGCCTTGAGCGATATGAGGAAAAATCCACGCTCTCCTTCGTTGAAACGCCTGCATAGCTCCAATCGTTCTGAAGCCGGTGTCGTTCCGTCAAGATAGAAGAATTCCATCCCACGCAGTGCGAGTTCCTGGCTAATCATGCTGAGCATAGAGGTGAATTGAGAGAAGATGAGCACACGGCGGCCAGCCTGTTGTGCTTCCTCCAAAATTTCAAACAGTTGTTCAAATTTTGCCGAGCTTCCGTTGTAACCATCGACAAAAAGAGCTGGGTGGCAGCAAATTTGCCTTAACCTAGTAATCCCTGAGAGGATGCGTATTCGGTTTTTACGGAATGTTTCCTTGTCGAGATGCTTGAACTCATCATGTCGCAGTTTGGCCAGATAAGCTCCGTACAATTTCTTCTGTTCAGGAAGCAGTTCGGCGCGCTCGATTGTTTCTGTTTTAGCAGGCAGCTCTTGCAGGACATCAGCCTTTGTCCGGCGTAGCAGGAAAGGTTTGACACGGCGGGCGATCTGTTTGCGCGACAATTTGCTGAAGTCTTTCACACTGCCGAATAGCTCAGGGAAAACAATATGAAAGATCGACCATAGCTCTTCCAATGCGTTCTCGATTGGCGTACCAGTAAGGCCAAAACGATGCGCCGCCTTAAGCTTCGCGGCAATACGCGCTGTACGGGTTGCAGGATTTTTGCAAACTTGGGCCTCATCGAAGAAAATCGTGTGGAACTGCTGGCCCCGATACCATTTTTCATCTTGAAGAAGGATCGGATAGGATGTGATCAGCACATCTGCCTGAAGGGATTCTTTCTGCTTGCGGACTCGCTCCGCCGGCTTACCATCCATAATGATTGCTTGTACACTTTTTGCAAACTTCGACAATTCGCTGTGCCAATTGTATATAAGTGATGAAGGACAAACGATAAGAACGGGTTCCTTCCTTTCACGGATTGCAGGTAGGTCCGAAATAATGAATGCAATGGACTGAATCGTCTTCCCGAGTCCCATGTCATCAGCGAGCACTCCGCCAAACCCTTTCTCAGCAAGTGTCTTCATCCACTTGTATCCTGTGATCTGATAGCTTCGCAGAGTGGCATCAAGTTCATTTGGAATTGGGATGTCCAATTCGTCCGGGGAACGCAGTTGTTCAAGGAACTGTCTGAATGACTCTTGAAGCTCGAACAAATCTGAGCCATCAATTAGGCCAAGTCCGCGCCCGATTGGCACTTTGTACCCTTCCTCGAATTCTGCCGGCTGAACGGTGAGTCCGTTCAAAAAGTCTGTGAGCCGGTTGAATTCATCCGTTTCCAAGGAGAGCAGAGCCCCGCTCCTCAAGCGATAGTACTTGCGTTTCTCTTCAAGTGCTTGCAGCAAGTTTTTAATTTCGCTTTGGGGAACTGCATCCATATCGAAAGTGAACTCAAGCCAGTCTGTCCGTTCCTTCTTAATATGAACTTCCAGCCTTGGTTTGAACGGGCCGGAAAGGACACGTTCACGCACAGCAGTTGTCGCATGGACACGTACATATTTTTCAATCAGCGGAAGCCGATTGTACAGGAAGTCATACTCCAAGTCCTCATTATGTATGTAGAAACCGCTCTCCGTTTCAGTGAATTTGCTTTCCTTCAACAATTGGAGGATTTCGTTCTCCATTTCGATATCTTGAAAAATCTCCTGCCTCTCCTGTTGTAGCGGATTGATGACAATCGGACCGTAATGGAATTCAAGGCTTGCAAGCAGGCGGCCGTTAACCCTGTCGAGGAACAGCTTTGCGATCAACTTGGCTTCACGCAGTTTCGCTGAGATTGCAGGAGACACATTAACATTACCGAGTAGTCGAAGCTGGGGAACAATCTCTTTTGTAAACGATTTGAGCTCGGCCTCTGGAATGATAGTTCGCACATGTCTTCTTAAGCTTTTCAACTGCTCAGACTGCAGCGTGCTTAGCTGGTAGACTGTATCCTCTTGCAGTAATGCAGCATATGGCACTAGGTGGATTAAGTCTTCCATTCCAGTGACGACGAGTGCATTTTCTCCTGCTTCCTCTTTGAATTGGAATTGGATTGGGGGTGTTCCTTTTCCCAATTTAAAAGATGCACCCGGCGCTTCTGCAAGTAAAGGTGCGATGCTCTGCCAGTATGCAGGCTGAATTGTGATAATTTGCTGCTTCTCCTCCAGTTCAGTTCTCACCATTTCCGTTAGCTGTTCCAGAACTCGATATGTTTTAGAATCAAAGCAATGTTCGGAAGGATTGTACACCGAATAACCACTTGCTTCTTGGACAGACCTGAGGAATTCTGGAATATTTGCAATAAGAACTTTCTCCTCACCAAGCCAAAGCCGAACGCCCAACAGGTTTCCCGGTTGCACATGAACTGTGAAAGCTAGATCAAGTACTGCCCTGTCTTCAAAGCGTGTTTGCTGGCGTGCGGATTGATAGGAGGTTTCCTTTTGAGAGAAAACCGAGCGAATGTCCGCACTCGTAGAATTCGAACGTGCCTTGCAGGCAATGAGGGCTGCAGCAATATGCTGACAGTCGGTTGTAACAGATGCGAGCTTGGGACAGTCGCATTCAACTTCGATTTGCCCACCAGGCCCCTGTTCAAGCTTTACATGGAAAGTGGCATGATTGGTACGGACTGTCACCTCGCATGAATCCGCTGAGCTATCAGGCTCCACGTCTACCTTGCCACGTTGGACGAGTGCCGCTCCTGCTTTATAAGATACTTCCCCGCAACGCTCGATGATTTCTTTTTGACTGACTCGTTTGTTCACATGCTTCTCCTCCTTTCATGATTACTTAGATGTACTACCGTCGCATTCAGTCGCTAGTCTCCTTTTCCCATCAGTCCGACGAAACGGGTTGCTGCTGGTGAGAGCGGCACGTTCTTCAAATGGCAGACACCGATACTTCTTTTTGGAATTGGTTGTTCTAGCTTAATTTCGTGCACGATGCCACGATCCAGATAGTCCGCTGAGAATTCTCGGATGACACATGCAATCCCTAAGTTGATTCGAGCAAATTCAAGTAGTAAGTCGTATGAGCCGAGTTCAAATTCCGGCGTAATCTGTATACCTTGAGACAATATGTATTCTTCAACATAGACGCGAGAATTCGCAGTCTCTTCCAGAAAAATAAGCGGCAGTTTTTTCAACTGTTCAAAAGTGAGCGGCCGCTTCAACAATGTTTTATATTTCTCCCCACAAACGAAAATATCCTCAATTTCGATACAAGGACGCAGTGTAAGGGCTGAGTCTTCAATCGGAAAATTACATATGGCGATATCGACCTGACCTGTTTTCAAAATCGCACACAATTCTTTTGTCGTTCCATTAATAATTCGGAAACGGATATTTGGATATTTGCCATGAAAACTTTCTAAAAAGGGTAGAAGATAATATCGCGAAATGGTATCGCCGACCCCGATTTTCAATTCACCGGCTGTTAGATTTTTGAACTCAAGAAGTTTCTCCTCTGCCCCATCAATGAGGCTGATGGCAGAGTTAACGTATTCAAACAGGATCCGGCCTGCATCTGTAAGTGTTACGCCACGAGGGGTGCGGTTGAAAAGCCGCGTATCAAGTTCGCGCTCCAATTGCGATATTGCCTGGCTGACCGCTGGCTGTGTCATGTAGAGTTCCTTTGCTGCTTTTGAGAAGCTTTCATTCTTGCCGACAATGCTGAACACTTTGTACAAGTCCAACTTTACAGACATATAAGCACCGCCTATATCCAATATTAGAGAGATTAATTTTACTTATATCACTAGTTCGGGGTATAGTACAAGTAGAGACAAACCAAATTATTCATATGTCCGAATTGAAGGAGCGATTTTTGTGGAAAGATTAGTTGGTACGGTTGTTAGAGGTCTGCGTGCACCAATCATTAATAATGGTGATGACATTGAGCAGATCGTCGTTGATAGTGTACTAAACGCTTCGAAATCTGAAGGCTTCGAGATTGGCGATAAAGATATTGTTACTATTACTGAGTCCATCGTTGCCCGTGCACAGGGTAACTATGCGACAATTGATGATATTGCAACAGATGTACATGCGAAATATGGTGATGAGACTGTAGGCGTCATCTTCCCAATTCTTAGCCGCAACCGCTTTGCAATCTGCCTTCGCGGTATTGCAAAAGGTGTAGCAAAAGGATCAAAGAAAATCGTCCTTATGCTCAGCTTCCCATCCGATGAAGTGGGTAACCACCTCGTTGATATTGATGAGCTTGACGTCCGTGGCGTAAATCCTTGGACAGATGTTCTGACTGAAGCTCAGTTCCGCGAACATTTCGGTTACAAAAAGCATACTTTCACGGGCATTGACTATATTGATTATTATAAATCACTTTGCGAAGAATATGGTGTTGAGTGCGAAGTTATCTTCTCCAACAACGCGAAGACAATCCTTGACTACACGAAGAATGTCCTTGCTTGTGACATCCATACTCGCAAGCGCACGCAGCGTATCTTGAAAGAAAACGGCGGCGAGAAGATCTATGCGCTTGATAGCATCTTGAACGAATCCGTAAACGGCAGTGGTTACAATCCGGAATACGGCTTGCTTGGTTCCAACAAGTCAACTGAGGAAAGCATTAAGCTCTTCCCTCACAACTCCCAGCCAATCGTTGATAACATCCAGAAACAGCTTCGTGACAAAACTGGCAAAAATGTTGAAGTCATGATCTACGGTGATGGCGCGTTCAAAGATCCAGTGGGTAAAATTTGGGAGCTTGCGGATCCAGTCGTTTCTCCTGCATACACTGCAGGCCTTGACGGTACACCGAACGAAATCAAGCTGAAGTATCTAGCTGACAATAACTTCGCTGACTTGCGCGGTGAAGAATTGCAAAAAGCAATCTCTGAGTTCATTGAGAACAAAGAAGAAGACCTCGTTGGCGCGATGGAAGCTCAAGGTACTACACCGCGTAAACTGACAGACCTAATCGGTTCCCTTTCCGACCTAACATCCGGAAGTGGAGACAAAGGTACACCGATCATCTTCATCCAAGGTTACTTTGATAACTATACGAAGTAATTCGGATAGCGAAACCCCGGCAGCATATGCTGTCGGGGTTTTTTATGTGTTGTTCATCAGTAGCTTCTAGAAAAAGAAAAGCAGCTGACGATCAGCTGCTTTTCTCCTCTAATTTATTTCGTAATTGCAATGAAATCTGCAATATCTGGTGTTTATCTTTCTTTTTGACCCTCAACTCATAATCTCCACAGTCAATCGGCAATTGTTGATTTTCAAGCTCTAACAATTGAACTTGCATCCAGCCGCCAATTGTATCCATGCTATAGTCATTAGCGAAATGAATACCAAATTCATTCTCTATTTCGGCCAGTAGAACGCGTCCATTGATTAGATATTCGCCATTTTCCAAGGGCAAGATATCAGGGATTTCATCACTATCGAATTCGTCTCGTATTTCACCGACGATTTCTTCCAATATATCTTCCATCGTAATAATACCAGCTGTACCACCAAATTCATCTATCACCAATGCCATATGAATTTGTTCTTTTTTCATTTTCAATAAAACGTCTTGTAAAGATGTCGATTCGTGAATAAAAGGGATTTCATGAATATAATCTTTTAAATTCGGCGACTCACCCAGTGCATATTTTGTCGTCATTTCTTTTGTATTTACAACACCCAGTATATGATCCTTATTTCCATCTCCGGTTACAGGATATCTTGTATAGTGATGAGTATCAATCACTCTTAAAATTTCTTCCTTATTCATATCTTCATTCAGGATTACCATTTGAACACGCGGAACCATTATATCCCTGGCCACACGCTCATCAAACAGGAAAATATTTCTCATGTAATCCAGCTCTGTCTGATTAATCTCCCCACTCTGATAGCTTTGGGTCATAATAATCTTCAATTCTTCCTCGGAATGTGCCTGTTCATGGTTGGTTAATTTAACGCCGAAAACACGGAGAATTAAACGTGATGAGCCGTTCATTAACCAGATAAACGGTGATAATAGCTTACCGAACATATAGAGAGGCGGGCTCAACAATAAAGTTAGACGCTCTGCATACTGGATAGCCAATGTCTTCGGTGCCAACTCCCCTAATACTACATGAAGAAAAGTCATGAGTAAGAGCGATAACGCATAGGAAGCAACTACAGACATTGAACTTGGTATTCCAAAGTAATCAAAAAGCGGGTGAAACAGTTTCTCTACAGTCGGTTCACCTAGTGTACCTAATCCTAAAGCAGTTACGGTTATGCCAAGCTGGCAGGCAGACAAATAATAATCCAAGTTCGTCACAACTTTTTTAGCAGCAACAGCACTTTTATTTCCTTCATCAATCAACTGGTCTATCCGCGATACACGCACCTTTATAACAGCGAACTCTGAAGCAACAAAAAAGGCTGTCAGCACAATCAAAAGCGCGATTAACAACAAATTCACTAGAATTAATATGTCCAATTATTTCCCTTTAAAAAAGGGATCCACCTCCGTATAAATAACTTAATTACTTAGTATTTAAATTATAGTTTTTCACTGTACATGTAAAGTAAATTCCTTGTTAATTTTAAGATAACCTAATTGGCTACTCATCAGTTACTATTAAACATAAAATTAGTATCCAAAGTTTGTATATACACTCAGTCATTCGTTATGATTAAACCTCAGCGAAAAAATAACAACGAAGAAGGTGTTAAGCACCTCGGACTTAGAAAAAATCACATCAGCACTCTTGTATATCCAGCCGATGATTCTGTTGCTCCAGGTACGGAGATTGGAACGAAAGTTGATTTTAATTCACTAGCGAACACGGTCGGTTCTTCTTTTTTCATATAAAGAAAATAGATACTTTAGAAATAATGATGTGGAGAAATGGGTGAAAACAGATGAAAAAAATCCGCCTCGTGGTATACATACTATTATTGACCGCAATGCTTGCAAGCTGCAGTTCCGAGCCAGAAAAGGATGAAGGCGATGTTGTTCTTACAGATGCTCAGCTTAAAGGTTTCGATAATAAGATTTTGTCCACACTGGCTAATGACGGTTTTGTATTTAATGTTAAAAAACAATCAGAGAAACTCACTGAACTTCCTGTAACGATTGAACTCTACAAAAAGGGCAAACTTGCAGGCCCACTCCTTGAAGCTGACATTATCGGATCTGAGGGAGAAAAGAAAACAAAATTCATGATAGCCAAGCAGCTCTTCGATGATGATAAAGATGTGAAGCAGAAGTGGATCATTGCCAGTTTCTCACATGAAATCGAGTCTTCTTTTGAGGGTCTTGAAGACAAAATCACTGGCCCTTCACCTTTTTCAATGGCCTCAACCTATGCGAAACTGCCACTAAAGTTGAACAAAGGCGAGAAAAAGACAATCGCTGCCTTCGTATCCACCAATTTTAACGGAATAGCTGAAAGCGATTTAGAAGCTGTTCTAAAAAATCCGAAAGCCACTTCAAAATATGAACGAGTCTACCTCATTCGCATAGAAGCAAAATAACAAAAGGAGTGAACCTATGCCACCACAAGCTGCATCTCAGGAAAACACAAAAACGAAACGCAAATGGTGGGCGCTTATTGCTGTCTGCTTCGGACTATTCATGGCATTGCTTGACGTAACGATTGTCAATGTCGCACTCCCTGCCATCCAGTCCGATTTGAACACTGATTTCTCAAGTTTGGAATGGGTGATCAGTGCCTATACACTTATCTTTGCCGTTGCACTTGTGACCGCAAGCCGCCTTGGTGATATATACGGACGGAAAACGATATTCATAATTGGGCTCGGCATCTTCACAATCGGTTCATTGCTTTGTGCCCTTTCCGCCCACTTCACATATGGGTCACTCTCTCACATCCAAACATTGAATGTTTCGCGCGGTGTACAAGGTCTTGGCGCTTCTGCCATGATGCCACTTTCCCTCGCCATCATTTCTGACACATTTACTGGGAAACAGCGTGGACTTGCTTTTGGAATCTGGGGAGGCATCAGTGGGTTTGCCACAGCAATCGGCCCGCTCGTTGGCGGTTATCTTGTCGATTACGTCAACTGGCAGTCGATTTTCTTTCTCAATATACCAATTGGCATTATCGGTATTCTTCTCTCTATTTGGGCAATTAACCAATCAAGAGATGAGTCTGCTCACCGCCACATTGATATGACAGGACTTATTCTGTTCACTGGATTCATGTTCTGTCTAATCTTTGGACTAATTCGGGTAAACCAAGCGAACCTCAGCTGGACTTCAACGCAAATTCTCGGTTTGCTTGGTGGAGCAGTAGTCTTGCTTATCATTTTCATTCTTGTTGAATTACGCATGGAAAATCCGATGATAGATCCGCGCCTGTTCAAGATTCCTAGTTTTACAGGTGCTGCGATTGCGGGATTCACCCTTTCAGCCGGTATGTATGCTCTGCTTTTCTATTTGTCCTTATACTTGCAGAATTCACTTGGATTCGAAGCATCAGAAGCCGGGTTCAGACTTGTCATTTTCTCGGCAATTTCCTTCCTTCTAAGTCCTGTCGCGGGCATTCTTATGTCAAAAGGACAACCAAAATGGCTCGTATTCATATCCCTAGCTTTTCTCGCGGTCGGCGTCTGGACGATGTCCGGCATATCCCCAGGGGACAAGCCTGGTGACTGGCTCGTACTCGTACCCGGCTTTATCCTTGCAGGGATTGGGAATGGACTCATCAACCCGCCAATTTCCAATTTGGCAGTCGGCACCGTTGAACCACGCCGCTCCGGTATGGCATCCGGCGTGAACAGCGTATGTCGCCAAATCGGTATCGCGTTCGGTACCGCATTCTTTGGTGCCATTCTTGCAAATCGCTACACTGCCATTGTTAAAGAGAAAATCAATGGGCTGCATGTCCGCGGGCTTTCAGATACGATTAAGGAAAAAATGACGCACGGCATCAGTGAAGCTGGACCGATTGCAGGTAGTACCGGTCTAAAAGGAAACGGTGCTTCATCAGGTGCTGCAGACGGCTTTACACATAGTCCGCTCTTCCCGAAAATCCAGGAGATTTCCCACGGAGCTTTCATTAGCGGAACATCTGATATTATTAAGATTGCCGCAATTATTTTGGCAATTGGAGCAGTTGCTTCACTGTTCCTAATTCGAAAAAAAGATATGAAACATTAAAAAAGGCCGTATTCCTTGCTAAGGAATACGGCCTTTACTATATATAACTCTCTATAAACCGAACTCTTTTGCCAGCAGTTCCAGTGAACGATGTCGCGCCTGCTCGTCCGGAATCATGTTCAAAATCATGATTTCATCAAGAAAAGCTTTCTCTGCCAATTCCTGAAGGCGTGCTTTTACTGTTTCTGGTTTCCCGATGACAAAACGTTCTTTGCCATGTTCATCAGCAATACGTTCTTCTACGGAGAATACATGATTCGCAGCCTCTTCAAGGGTCGGTGGGGCATATTGAAATTGTCCGGAGTTCCAGCGGGCCCATTGTAATCTCGCTGGGCCGGCAAGATATTCTGCTTCCTCGTCTGTGTCGGCACAAATTACGATAATTGACATGATGCTGTAAGGTTCGGAGCGGAATCTTGAAGGACGGAAGTTATTCCGATATCCTCGCAAGATCTGAACCGCCCACTGCGGATTGATTTGGGCTGCGAATGCATAGCCCCACCCGAGTTGAGAGGCAATTTTCATCCCACCATCACTTGAGCCAAGCATGAACAGCTCCGGAACAAGAGAGGGATCCGGAGACGGGATAATATTGCGAAACGGATGTTTTTCCGGGAATTCACGTGTGAAATAGGAAATCAGATCATCCAATTGCCGCGATACCTCACTCGTACTCGCACCTTCCCGCGAACGCCTTAACGCAATTGCTGTACGTCCATCTGTACCCGGAGCACGGCCAATTCCGAGGTCAATGCGTCCAGGATGCAAGCCTTCGAGAAGAGAAAAATTCTCCGCAACCTTGAGTGCACTATGATTCGGTATCATGACCCCTCCAGACCCAACTCGAATTCGTTCCGTCAGTGCTGCCGTATGGGCGATGAGCACTTCGGGAGCCGAGCTTGCCTGGTGCTTTGAGTTATGATGTTCCGCGAACCAATAGCGTGTATAGCCAAGACGGTCAGCGAGCTGAGCAAGCTTCGTCGACATACGCAAGGTCTCGGTTACAGAGTTGCCATTATATATTGTTGCCAAGTCGAGAACCGAGAGTTTCAAATCGGACATGAATCATCCCTCCATAGCTCCATTTTAGCAAAGGAGAGAAAAAACACCCCGGTTCCGGCTCAACACTCGTTCACCTTTCGTCCCGCGAACACAACGCTGCGCTACTCTCCTCAAAAGTCCTTTCTACTGTACATTCTCGCGTAAAAACTTCTCCAACCGCTTTTGATACCGTGCCTTCTCCTTCACGTAACCTTCTCCGTGATTCGCGTCATCAATCAGCATCAACTCGGCTTTGCCTCCCGCGTGGTCTTGCAGTTCCTGCGCCATCCGTGTTGGCACGAAAGTATCCGCTTTCCCGTGGATGATCAGCATCGGCACATCGCTGCGCTCAACTTCCTTCAATGCGCTCGCCTCGCGCAGCCGATACCCTGCACGCATATTTGTCACCACACTCGTCGTGTCAAGTACCGGGAATGCTGGCAGATGATACATCCGTTTCATTTGGTAAGCAAATAAATTGTACACATCTGTATACGGACTATCGGCGATAATCGCTTTCACAGCCTTAGGCAAATCTTTCTCCCCACTTGCCATGAGCACAGTCGCCGCGCCCATTGAGAGCCCATGATATACGACTTTTGTATCCGCTCCATCCCGTTCCAGCAACTTCTTCGTCCAGTCAATCAAATCCAATCTGTCCGGCCATCCGAACCCGTAATAGTCGCCAGCACTGTCCCCATGACCACGTGCATCCGGCATGAAAATATTATAGCCAAGCACGTCATGATAATATTGGCCATAAAGCCCCATCTGCTTGGCATGGCCCAAATAGCCATGTGTAAGAATGACAAGTTTGTCCGTTGGCTTTTTGGCCGCAAGATAGTAGCCGCGAAGCTCAATTCCATCACGTGATTTCATCGACAATTCCTCGAAATCCTGCCCTCTTACCCACTGACGCCATTTACCTTCAAGCAGCTCATCCATCGTCTCCTGGGAAACTTCCAGATCACTGTTTCCCTCCAGGAAATCTTTTGGCCCGCGTTTAATAGCAAGATTATAGAAAAATATGCCGGCCCCGATATCTGCGACGACAAGTACACCTGCAACTGCTACAACAATTTTCTTCCAATGTTTGCGCAAACTTATCCACATCCTTCAAGCTCAGGTTCAATTATTTTACAACCATTTCGAACGGGCGTATTGTAATACGAGCAATACAAAAACTATTGTAACTGATTTATCCACAGTGTTGATATATATAAAGGAGTGTTCTTCATGAGTACAAAAACAGCAATCATTACCGGCGCGAGCAGCGGTATCGGACAGGCTGCCGCGAAGAAGCTCGCTGCAAAAGGGATGAACATCATGCTTGCCGCAAGACGTGAAGAACGTCTGATTGAGCTCAAAAAAGAAATTGAATCAGCCGGTGGGAAAGCAGAGTACCTCATCACTGATGTCACAAAAGTTGCCGATATGGAAAAGCTCGCCGAGAAAACAATCGAACTCTTCGGCCAGATTGATATTCTTATCAACAATGCCGGCCTTATGCCGCTTTCTTATTTAAGAAAGAAAAAAGTCGACGAATGGGATCGCATGATTGACGTCAATATTAAAGGGGTCCTCTATGGAATTGGTGCTGTTCTGCCACATATGGAGGCCCGTGAATCAGGTCATATCATCAATGTTGCGTCTGTCGCAGGCCATACTGTTCGCCCAAGCACAGCTGTGTACAGCGGTACAAAATTCGCTGTCCGTGCCATTACAGAAGGATTGCGTCAAGAATTGAATCCGGAACATGATATTAGAGTAACTATCATTTCTCCTGGTGTCGTCGCAACTGAGCTTACCGACTTCATTACCGACGATGATGCGATGGATCTGTTCAAAAAGCGCAATATCGATATCCCGCTTGAGTCAGAGGATATCGCAAATGCAATCGCCTATGCGGTTGAACAGCCGAATTCTGTTGATGTGAATGAAATCGTCATCCGTCCAACCCGCCAAAAACCATAAAAGGGGTCCAACAACATGAGCTATCAAAAAACAAATGACTTCAACCATATACTGAAAGGCCGTCGCTCTGTAAAAGACTATGATACATCAGTCAAAATCAGCCGCGAAGAAATGACAGAAATTCTGGAGACCGCTACACGTGCTCCATCATCTGTAAACATGCAGCCATGGCGCTTCGTCATTGTGGAAAGCGATGAAGCAAAAGCAAAGCTGAAGCCGCTCGTCCGCTTTAACCAGAATCAGCTCGCTACTTCAGCTGCAATGATCGCCATTTTCGGAGACTTAAAAAACTTCGAAAAGGGAGAAGAAATATATAGCAAGGCTGTTGAGCTCGGCTATATGCCACAAGAAGTGAAAGATGATATCTTCCAAGCTTACACACCATATTATGAAAGTATTCCACGCGATAAGATGAAAGATGTCGTTCTCATCGACGGTGGACTTGTTGCAATGCAAATTATGCTTACAGCTCGCGCACACGGTTATGATACGAACCCGATCGGCGGCTTTGAAAAAGATCAGGTCGCAGATGCACTTGGACTTGATGCAGAACGTTATGTTCCTGTCATGTTGCTCTCAATTGGCAAGTCCAATAAGGAAGGCCACCAATCCTACCGCCTGCCTGTTGAACAGATTACCGAATGGCAGTAACAAAAAAAGTCCGGCTCTTATAAGAACCGGACTTTTTTCTGTTAAATCAGCTTTAAGCCAATTGCAGCACCAAGAATCATCACGATGAACAGCATACGGCGCCAATCGCGTGATTCACTGAAGAATATCATGCCAAGAACTGCTCCTCCTGAAGCTCCAATTCCTGTCCACACAGCATACGCCGTACCCATCGAGAGCGACTCCATTGCTACCGAAAGAAGGAGGAAACTGAGGCCGAAGCTTGCAATGAGAAAAGCGAAAGTACGCCATCTCCTATCCCTGTGCCACTGCCCAATCATGAAGACTCCTGTCATCTCCAACAATCCAGCAAAAACAAGCGCCAGCCAAGCCATTAGCTCTCAGCTCCTTTCTGTTCAGAAGGCTTTCCGGTTAACGTCTTCAGCCCGATGACACCAATCAGCAACACACCGATAAGAATCAGCTTTTCCACTTTCACCGGCTCACCAAAGAACAGAATACCGCTCAAGACCGTACCTGCTGTGCCTAACCCAGTAAAAACAGCATAAACCGTCCCAACCGGCAGCTTGCTTCCAGCCTGTATTAGCAAATAAAAACTGACGATAATTGCAATGATGGTACCTGTCCACTCCAATACAGTCGACGCATGCTTCAAGCCGACAACCCAACCGATTTCAAAGAAAGCGGCGATAAATACACTGAGCCACTGTGCCCGCATTTCAATCTTCTCCTTCCATGGGAAAAAGCCCAAGAGACAGCTGTTAATCAACAGCAATCTCCCAGGCTTTTATCCTTCCGTGTCACAGCAATACGCTGTGCGTTTTCTCTCGGACCAGTCCAGCATCAGCTGCGGAACCCTAGAAAACTTCCTATGCAATTAAATTCATTATACAATAAACAATCCCGATTACAACTGCTTTCGTCGACGTCTTACTATTAGTAAAACAAACAGAATCACCGCTGAAATGATTACAATTATTTTTGGGATCCATCTGGAGATCATCATTTGACGCTCATATTTACTAGTGACGGAGTTTTTCTCCACATCCACTTTCCCCTCTGAGGTTTGGATTCGGATTTGTCCCACGTTAGTGCGATTATCCTCTGCCTTCAAATCAAACCATTCAGCATTGGGTACCCCTTCAAGAGCTGTGACCAATTCCTTCAATTTTTCAAAGCCAAGATACGGATGATAGAATCCAGCAATTGCTGAATCTGAGAAGTGGGTTGCGTTCATAGCTTTCTCTTTCATCTCGGCAATAGAATTTGGCTCATCACCGCTCACATAACCAATTGTCTCGGGATATAGTTTCATACCATTGAGAAAGCTCGGGGCAGAGGTGTAAATTGCAGAATACTCGCCTTCCCACGTATGATTCGTCAGCTGAACCTGGCCGACATATGTGCTGAAATGCTCGGAAAGTATCTGATAACCCGCCTCGGACATCGCATAATGCGGTGCTTCAAAAGCTAGCGGATACAGCTTATGGGCAGCAAGTTCCTCTACGCCGTTTTCGACTGCCGATTTAATATATTTCCTTTCAAACGCTTTGCCATTTTGAACAAAACTTTTATAGGCTTCTCCTGACTTGAAGTCCTTACGCGTCTTCGGTTTTTCATCATTGTCCTGATAAACCGGTCTGTCATAGTCCACATCCCAGAATTCGAATCCTTCTCCTGTTCCCTGATGGCGATACTGATGCCTGTAGCCGTGCAACACGATGCTCCCACCGTGCCCTTGCATATAACGCAGTGTCCGGACAAGTTTTGGAACATCTTTGAGATGCGTTTCCTTATGTGTCTGCGGATCAACATACACTGGAATGAGCGAAACAATATATGGGATTCTCCGTTTATCCAGGTACTTCGCCATCTTCATCAATTCACCGGCATCAGCTTTGGGATGTACATCTTCCAGGCGCAAATACATCGGGTGTTTCCCTGTCGGCTTCTGGCCAAAGAAGCTAAACAACGATTCACCGACAAAATAACCGCTCGGATTGAAAAGTGATTCCAATCCACAGTAAAAATCGTTACCATTTTGGATGACAAGCGGATATTCGGCTGTACTCCCATTCATTCCGCTAACAAGAACTTTCGATTTGGCAGATGGTGTAACAATGGAAGCAAGACGCTCCTCTGCGGTCTGCATTTCAAAGCCATTTGATGTCAGCTTCAGTTTATTGACGAGCACACCACCCGTCCTTTTGACAAAGCTGAATCGTTTTCCGAACTGCTCGCTATTCCTCCCGAATGCATAGACAGTGCCCTTAAATAATTTGATATCTGACACTAACTTGCCTGGGAGCTGCTTTTCTTCAAGTCCCATATAAATTATTTGGGTGAAATCTTTCGGATTAATCGAACGCCAATCTTGATCTTCTATAATTTTTATATCGTTTGAAAAATGTCCGGCAAGACTATCCATCATCCGAGCCTGTCCAAGATCTTCTTCCTGCTTTGGCGAATAGACGATAAGAACCCGGCTACCTTCTGTTCCAACTTTTGCTGCCTGAACCGGAATAGAACCCGCCACGATTACTATTAATAGCAGGAAAGTGACAATCCGTTTCACAGTGATCACCAACTCCAAATATGATTCAGCCATTATATCATTCTCTGTCGGCAAAAAAGGGAAACGTAAACAAAAAAATATCCACGAAGCACAATGGCGACGTGGATTTCTCTATTTAAGGGGTGTACATCCCTATATTAATTTGCCAAACGTTCCAATTGTTGCTTGGCAAGGAGAGGAAACAAATTATCAAAGATATGCGTGTCACTGCCATCCGGTGTCTCGACGACATAGCCTCCATAGTACGGGCTTTGCGGATCGCTGACTTCATATTCATGCATACGGTCATATACCCGTCTTGCAAAATCGGGATCATTCATTTCGAGCGCATACTGAATGAGCATGCCATAAACAGCATTAGACTCAAAATTGACTGCCGGCTGGCGTGAAGCACGATCATATTGACCGTACAATCGGCCGTTCCGGTTGAATTCCTGCTTCACAAAATCATAGAAACCAGGAGAATTCTTCCCATTTAGTTTTCGGAAGTGCGCAATATAGATTTGTTCAATCATATGAACTTGTGCATCGTTTTGATACGTTGCTGTATCTACATTGAAATTCTTCGCAAAGAAGACGCCATCACTTGGCACTGAATTCAATACACCAATTGTACGGTTTAATGTCTTCTTGCTGATTACATTGTACTTGAGCATATATTGCAAAGCCTCCGGATCAATATAGAAGAGGCTGAGTGTGTTATTGGAAATATTATATTGAGAATCATGGAAATCAGTGAAATAGCCGTTTCTCATGTTTTTCTCAGCGAGTGCCTTGGCCATCTGCTTAGCTGTCTCAGTATATGCAGCATTGCCGAAATATTCACCAGCTTTGAACAAGACAGTCATGATTCGCCAATCATCGATGAGCGCATTCGTCGTTACACTACTCGTTCCATCGGCGTTCAGTTTCCAGCGAACAAGTCCATTTGGTGCAAGATAATACTGCTTCAAAATGTCATACTGTTTCTGGAAAGCGATGGCATCTTTTTTCTCGAACAAGTAGACCATTTCCAAACCGAGTGATTCAGAAAGTGCTTCGTGTCCGGCAACATATGTCGGATCAGTCGAAGGTCGATCAATAAGATATGTAGCAAGTGTTCCATTTGGATTCTGCATATGGTTCGCAATGAAACGTTCCGTAGCAGATGTCATGTCCTTTTGAGCCATGACTGGTGCAGCTTGCAAAAGCAGGGTGGCAGCCAACAGGGAAGCGAATAACTTTCTCATTAGGGATTCCTCCTCATCAGTTGAACTCGTCACCAGATTCAGAGGATGTCCCTCAGAGAAAACGAAAATGCCCTTTTCCAGACGAACAGAAAAGGGCAATCGATCCAGAAGCACATTCCGGAATCCGCAACCTGGCAATCATAGCGGTATAAACCGCCTTAGACCCATGGCTTTGCGTCCTTGCCTTTCAGCAAGTTTGCCCTATATAGTAGTTGAACATATTATACTGCATTTGAAACGGACTGAATAGTACCAAATTCACAAATTTCGTGAGATTTTTTCGCCATTTTATATATCGTTTTTCAACGCCTAGCTGTTCAGCAATGTCAGCACTGCGAAGAAATGCATGACAGATCCAGCAAGCACGAACAGATGCCAGATTGCGTGGTGATAGCGGAAACCGCGCCATACGAAGAAAATGGCACCGACGGAATAGAGCACACCGCCAATCACAAGAAATGTAAGGCCATGTTCAGGCACATTGGCGACGAGTGGCCCCCATGCTAGTAAAATGAGCCAGCCCATTGCCAAGTAGAGCAATGTAGACAAATGCATGAAGCGCTTGACGAAATGTATTTTAAAAATGGTTCCTGCAATGGCTAAGCTCCAGATGACTCCGAATAACGACCAGCCGAATGCACCTTTAAGGGAGATGAGCAGAAACGGTGTATATGTTCCAGCAATGAAAATGTATATAGCGGAATGGTCGAGGATTTCGAATACATCCTTTGCTCGGCCAGCCGGTATACTGTGCACAATTGTCGAGCAAGCATAAAGCAAAATCATCGTTCCGCCAAAAATGGCAAAGCTCGTAATATGCCAGGCCGAACCATGTACAGAGGCAAAAGCGACAAGTACCGATAGTGCAGCAATGCTAAGCAATGTGCCGATCCCATGGATGACGGCGTTTGCGATTTCTTCCTGTTTGGAATACATAGGGGTGTTCTCCAAATTGGATTCCCTCCATTCATCTTTCTTATACAGTGTATCAAGGAAAAGCTTATAGTGGAAGTTTGTCCATTTTCACATAGGAAAATTCCGGTTCCGTTTTGCCCAATTGTGCATATGCTGTTCTGAGAAGAGGAGGAATCATATACATGTACAACAGGTATCCTGAGGATCAACAGCAATTCATTCCTGGGCCATATGGTCAGCCAGGAAATCCGAGATTCGACCAGCATCAGGGGCAGAGGAGCGTTGGATTCTCACAGCAGCAGAGCCTGCAATATACGGGCTTCCCGCAACAACAGCAGATTCAGCCGCGAGCTTTGTTCCAACAGTCGGCCCAATCCTATAATCCGGGTGGCTACCCAATCCCCGCTCCACAATCGGCTCCCGGTATCTATCCATATGCAGAGCCGGCGAGCAATCATCTGAACAGCCAAAATCGCTTCAACCCGATCAGTCCAAGTGCTTTGAACGGCTATCAGCAGAACGAGCAGTCCTACCCGTCGCAAGAGCCGCGTGAAGGTTTTGCGAATTGGTATGATGTGCCGGCATATCCTCACCAATCAGCTTATCCACCTGCAGAACCATCCTTAGACTCATTTAGAGGTGAGGATAGCAATAATGCAGGTGCAGAAGTTTCAGCATATCCAGAAAACAATAAGGAACGGGATCATTCTGAAAGCCAGCAGGATGCCGAAGACCAAGCCTTTATAGAAGAAGCTCTGCGCCAGAGACCGGACGCCCAGGCCATTTTGCGTAATATTAAGCAGAGCCATTCCGATTTGTATACGACACTCCGTCATTACGGTATGCATGATCAGCTTATTGACTACGTTTTCTTCTTCATGATCAACTATACGATTGATCAGCGTGAGAAAAGTCAAAATGCTGCCCAGATCTACCGTCGTTTCAAAAGGGAAATGCCTTGGTTCAATATGATGTTCCAACAGTATAAGGTACCCCAAGATGTAATTGACCGTACAATGACACGTGTCATTCAGATTACATTGGACTCCATTCATGGAGGTGGTGCTGGCGCTCCGGGTCGTCCTGAGCAGCCAGGCAGAGGGTGGTCACGTTGGGAAGATCTTGGCGGTGTCCTCTCGAGTGCACCAACGGTCTCCTCTTGGAGCGCGAATCGCCTTGATGTGTTTGGACGCGGAACCGATAATGCCCTTTATCACAAATGGTGGGATGGCTCACGATGGAGCGGATGGGAAAACCTTGGCGGTGTCCTCTCGAGCGCACCATCTGCAGTATCATGGGGGACTAACCGGATTGACGTCTTCGGGAGAGGTACAGACAACGCCCTTTATCACAAGTGGTGGGACGGCTCGCGATGGAGTGGATGGGAAAATCTCGGCGGTGTCCTGACAAGCGGGCCGACAGTATCTACAAGACGTGAAAATCAGCTCGATGTCTTCGTTCGTGGAAGCAATAATCGGTTGTACAAGAAAACTTGGAACGGTTCGCGATGGGAAGATTGGGAAGATCTCGGCGGCAATCTGAATTCCGAACCTGCAGCCATCTCATGGGGTCCAAACCGAATCGATGTATTCGCGCGGGCTCAGAATAATGGATTGCTTCACCGTCACTGGAACGGATCTCGTTGGAGCAACTGGACGAATCTTGGCGGGAATATTCACAGTGCACCGGCCGCTTCCTCAAGACGTCCTAATGAGATTGATGTATTTGCTCGTGGACGAAATAATGAATTGCTTCACCGCATGTGGAATGGTTCACGCTGGACCGGTTGGGAAACATTGCGCGGACCAATTACTTCAGCCCCTGCTGCGGTCTCATGGAGCGCCAACCGAATCGATGTCTTTGCACGCGGTCAGAATAACAGCCTTATTCATACGTACCAAGGCCGATGAATCAAAAGAACCCTGCGCGGTATGCCCAGGGTTCTTTTAGTTTGCATTTGGCCTAATATCAAAAAGAAGCAGTCTTTTCGGCAAAAAGACTGCTTCTGATCATATTCTGATGTAGTTTTAGTCTTCATTGTCATGAATTTTCCCAAGAAAGAAACCATCTACTTCACTTAACTTGCCGCGCCACAATATGTCTCCCTGTGACGGGGTCGGTCTTGCATCCCCACAATATACTTTTGCGCCTTCCAAATGTATAAAGCTGGGGGAGCCGCCATTTGTGGACTGAGCATTCTCTCCAGCATGTGCCAGTTGCTCGCTTAAAGCCTCGGCAACATCACCACTGCCTTCAAATGTTTCGCTCAGCGATTCAAAGTATTTCCCAGCTGACACCATCGTTCCTGTGATGACGGCTCCTTTTACATTGAGTGTAATATCAAGGGTAAAGTCATTCCGGTTTACCGCTTCCGCAAAAAATGCGAGCGTATTATCCTTCATCGTATCTGTTGCCATCGGAGCCTTTACGCCTCCTTCTTCAAGTTGTCCTGGCTCAAGTATGTGCCATCCTCTTTTGCCTGGTACTTGGAGTTTTTGCTTTTTTCATCTGATTTTGATTTGTTGCCGGATTTATCTTTATCCTTTTCTTCGTTAGAGCTATTGTTCTGCTCATCTTCTTTTTTGTTCTTCTCGTCGTTCTTCTGGTTGCTTTGATTGTTCTGGTTGTTTTGATTACTGTTCTTGTCGTTATTGTTCTTATCGTTTTCTTTCTCGTTCGATTCTTTCTCGTTGGAGTTGCTGTTATCTTTATTGGACTCTTCAGCTTTGTTCTCAGTTTTATCACTGTCGTCTTTTTCTTCGTCTTTTCTGCTCTGCTTGTCCTCTGTCATCTTGGAAAGCAGGCCTTCAATTTTACCAAGACGGTCTTGCAAATCTTTATTTTCCTTTTTCAAAGACTCATATTCTTTATCTGAAGAAGAATCTTGTTCCTTATCGTTATTCGATTCATTGTTCTGCTCGCTGTTTTCGTTTGCAGATTCATTCTTTTGCTCATCTTTATTCTTCTTATTATTGTTGCTATGAATTGGGCTTTCTACATAAGATCCGTCCTTGTCTGAGCTATCCTGATTGTTATCGTCATTGTTATTGCCTTCTTTGTTATTGTCTTCTTTGTTATTGTCTTCTTTATTTGACGGCTGGTTGCCACTCGCAAGTTGCGTAATCATCTGTTCCAGGCGATCAAGGCGGTCATTCACATCATTATTGCCACTCTGTGAATCATCTGATTCTTTGTTGCCTTTTCCAAATAACTTCGATGCGGCTTTTTTCGAGTTGTCTTTTACAGCTTGTCCAAGACTTGCTCCTTTGCTCCCAATTGCCGAGCCACCAACATTGCTGAACAACTTCTTCCCAGCTTCAGGTGTCATGAGATAACCAACTGTCGTTCCGATCAAACCACCTGCAATCGTACGACGCAAGCCTCCCATTTCACCGTTTGATTTACCATTGTTTGAACCTTCATTTCCATTCACTGCGTTGGCACTGTTTACTTGTGTTTCACTCATTTTAAAATCCTCCTGTTTTATCCATAATTATTTTTCAAGCCGAGGTACGGCCATATTCTGTTCCAGTTTTTCAAGTCTTTCATGTAACATTTTATTTTCTTCTTCGAGCGCTTTTGTTTTGCTGTCTTCTGCTTTGGATGAAAGGTATGGATCGTTTTCCCACCAGTCCATTCCAATCTCCTTCGCCTTGTCTACAGACGCGACGATAAGTCGGATTTTGATAGTAAGCAGTTCGACATCGGCAATTCCGACCGTGATGTCACCAGCGATGACAACGCCCTTATCAAGTATCTTCTCCAAAACATCAACAATCGTGCTCGACTGCATTGGGTGTTCCACTGCCATGTTGTATTCCTCCTTGGCAATTCCGTTAAAGCAAGCTTCCCAATGGACCGAGATCGATATTCAGGTCTTCTGCGTCCAAGCCGAAAACTTCTTTCAGCTCTTCCATCTTTTCTTCCAGATTCATCAGCGCTTCTCCGAGGTTCTCAATCTGTTCGTCTGTCAGAGTGCCGCCTTCAACACGGCGGATCGCATGGCGCTCGACAATCTGTCTGAGCAGTTCCACAACTGTCAGAACGAGCTGAGCAAGCCCGTGCTCTGCATTATCTGGATCTAAATTGATTTTACCGCTCGGATGATTGTCCAGTGGCATCACATAGCGCCTCCTTCTCCATGTCGAATTGCTCGGACGAAACGGTTTTACGTCCATTTTGCTGTGCTTGGACGAGTGACTCGACCGAGGAGATCAGCACACGCAAATCAAGGTAGACAAGATCAACGCCTGCTATCGAGATGACGAGATCCGCCTTGATTGCGACACCCTTGTCCAGAATGACATCCAGAATATCAATGAGCGCGATATCCTTGTTTTCTACTGTTTCTCTTAATGTCATTTTTCTCTTTCCTCATTTCACGAGATGCTGGAAAAATGGTACGCCGGCCAAGGGCCTGTCGCTTCAAGCTGCCACCCGGCCGCTTCCAGATCCTTCTGGCAATCTTCAATCTTTTGTAAGAAGCTTTCCACTTCACGTTTGCTTACAAGGTAGACGCTGTTCCATGTCATTGGATCAGGTCTTCCTGTCGCATCTTTGCTCCACGTTTTCTTCACATGACTGGTTAAAGCGAGATTGGAAAGCTGTTCATGGATTGTTTCGCCCATCTTGTCTTTCTCCTTCTCGATTTCTCCGTCCAGCCATTTATCAATTTTCTTATTCTCGAAAAACTGCCTTCCCTTTGGCAAAGTGCTAATGGCAGCCTTCTTTTCTTCCAATGCTGGATTGCTCGTACTGAATTGCTGCTTCAGTGCTGTATCATTGCAGTAGATTTTGAGGTTCCATTCCTCATTTCCTGCAATCTTTTCAAAAGCCGCCCGCAGTTTGTCTGAAGCCGGCTCAATAGAAGAAACTAAGCTGTCTTCACTTTTATAAAGGGTGCAGAACTTAAGCGGAATGACCGTAAAGCGCCTTGCAAGCTCAAGTACGGTTTCATGATGATGAAACGCCTTTTCCTGCAGCCATTCCATGTCATTGCTCGTTCTTTCCTTGATGACTTCTTCCGAGTATTCATTGCCATCGAGAGTGCAGACAATAGCAGCGGCATCTCCGATTGGGAAAGCGCGCAGATGTCCGTCACCGGAGAAATCCGCCATATCGCTGACAGAACCTGTCTCCATTTCACTCTTTGGCACAAGTCCGTATAGATAAATCAAGTCATTCATCGTATCAGATCCTTATCGTTTCTTCGTCAATTCTTCCCACTGATCAAGCTCCATCTGCTTGGCGATCTCATAGCGCACAATTAGTTCATTTTCTTTCGCTTCATATGCCTCTTCTGAAATATCACCGAGCTCATACATCATTTGCAGCTGAATCAGCTTTTGCTGAATTGTCGGCAGATCATATAGCTGTTTGTCCGCTTCTTCTTTTACCTTTTCACCAATTTTGATGACGAGGTTGATCGGTGCGGAAACGAGCTTGTGGATCATTGGGCTTCTTCAACTTTCAGCCTTATGTTGACAAAGTTGTAAGCTGCCCACGGACCGCTATAGTTGAATTCTGCCTTGTCCTTCCACTGTTCGTGAAGTTCATTCACTTTTTCATCAAAAGCAGCTTCCTTATCTCTATCCACGAGGAAAGCTGCGTTAAGGAGCATTTTCTCACCGATTGGATCATTCGCTCTCGAAGCTTCAGCAATTTCACCGAGTGGCTGGAAGATTTCCTGCTTTATATCCTTTTGCAAGGAGGACACAATTTTCTGAGCTGCTCCACCGAGCTGAATGCGTTCATAGTAGCTCGCAGCTTCGCTCTTCCCTTTTACAGCTTGAGCCATCTTCTCAATCTTCTCATTGCCTGAAACTTGCGATTCTAGCCAGTCTTTCTTGCCGACGACTTTCAGGCCGAGCTCCACTTTACCTTTGATTGCAGGGAAGAGTTCGCTGAATTGGGGATAGAGATTTTCCAAAAGAACTTCCGCATCCCCTTTTGAATGAAATACATTACCGAAGCTGACCGGAATCACGGTATCATTCTTCTTCATGACGAGTGATACGGCGTTCTGGTGCATCAGCAAGTTTTCTTTGCTTGGTCGATATATTTTCACGGGCGCATCTGCAGCAACGATTCCAGCGTCCCTATAATGGAGTGTATACAGCTTCCGCTCCTCTCCTTCGATCACAACGGAACCGAAATCCTGCTCTTCGTCATCTGTTTGGATGCCGCAGAATATATAGACTCCCATCTTCTCATCACTGCTCATCCTCATCACTCCTTTGTTCTTCCTTTTTCATATTCATACATGTATCTTCAATTAGCTGTCTTGCAGCTTGTAAAGGTTCATCCGCTTCAATGCACCGGCTCATCGGGTCTGTAAGAACATCGAGACAAAGTTGTTTAAAACGTTCATCCTCACCGTCGATTGCAATATCCTGTCTCGCTGCCAGCTTAGCAATCATCAGTCCTGAGCGGATGCTCGGTCCATTGCTTCCTTTGCACTGTTGACGCAAGGTCGCTGTAAGTTCTGCGATTGCGTTCGCATCCTCTTCAGCCAATGCCGGGACCTTCTCATTAATGATTGACGCCTCGCGCTCAACGTTACGATGACCGATGAAAATAGTCACAAGCCTATCAAGGAGAGCGTCCTGTGTTTTATATACACCGGCGTACTCTTCAGGATTGCTTGTAAAAATTACGGCAAACTCCGGATGGACTCGCACGAAAGGCTCTGTTTGCTTCGTTTCGTACAAAGGCAGGATTCCTTCTTCAAGTATTGAGAGAAAGATGTTATTCGTCTCTGCCCTTGACCGGGTAAACTCGTCATAAACGAGTGTATATCCGTGCTTAACAGCCTCTAGCAACCGACCATCACGCCAGTTTTGCGTCACATTCTCTTCGCGTTTGTAAACAGATCTGACATAGTTGTCTACGAGCTTCTTGCTCGTGTAGCCGGTGAAGTCACCAATCAGGTCCTTGTTGCCCATCTCATGATTACCATGGATCAGCATGACTGGTTTCTTTCTGCGCTTGGCAAGAGCAATCGCAAGAGATGTTTTTCCTACACCTGACGGGCCAGTGAAATGAATCGGATAGCCTGCTTTCATATATTCAAGGGATCGCTCCAGTAAATCTTCCATTTCCTCATCTTGTGAAACGCTGTCTGCGGCCTTCTTCAGTCCTTGTTTCAATATCGTCACGATTCCGCCTCCCGTGCCATTTCCTTATACTTCCTGACCGATGGCACTTCTGTAACGGATATCAGTTCTTCTATAAGATGCCACCTCTTTATTCTCATTGAGACGCACGGCATAAATGCCGAGCATCTCATCTTTGGCATACTTTTTCATATACTCTTTCTCTTCGATGACTTCGACCGTCAACACCCAGCCTCCGTTCTCCGCTTCTTCCACAGAAGTGATTTTGTGGACAGGTGCTACGAACTCATTGAAGAAATCTTTCGTATTACTTATGATTTCTCTGATTTCCATTGTTGCCTCCTGTCAACGAAAGACTGTCAGGTCTCCAATTTAGATACTGAAACCGGGCATTCTTTCATTCTGCTGTTGTGGTAGTCCGTCTTCTTCCACTTCATCACTCAACAAACCGACTGCCTCTGCATAGCGCAACCAAGTATCAACACTTGCAATAACTACACGAGCCTCAACGGTAAGAATTTCGATACCAACAACAGAAACCCTTACGAAGGCGTCGATGACAATCCCTTTATCAAGAATCCTATCGATTACCTCTGCCAAACTTGAACTGTCCGTACTCTTCTGAATAGCCATGTTTTGCATGCTCCTTTCAAATTTAATCAAGAACCCATCGTCTTAATGTCGTTTGAGGACTTGATGTCCTCGGCACCCTTGATCGATGAGGCACCTTTAATGTCTTTTGCTGATTTTATGTCCTGGACGCCTTTAATCCGGCGTTTCCTAGACTTTTTATCATCCTTTTGATTCGATGAAATCCGTTCCTGCAGGTCCTTCCCTGCTTCTTTTGCATTTCCGAGCTTTTCTTTAGCGGTCAGTAGGGCATCCTGTGCCTTTTCTTTTGCATCTTTTGCTTTATCGTGAAGTTTTTCTCCGGCTTCATCTGCTGCTTCGGTTGCCTTCTCGGCGAATTGCTCACCTTTGTTCCGAATGCCCTCGACCATTTTTTCCTTCGCTTTTTCTTTCACCTTGTCTTTTACAGGCTCTGGCGTATGTTCCCATACTTTCTTAGCTGCTTTACCAGCAGCTTTCTTTAGCTCTTTTTCCATCTGATCACCTCCTCAATTGAAGGCGGGATTCTACTTTGATGATGCAAGCTTATCTAGCATGGATTCAATGCGGTCGAGCCGATCATTCAAGGCTTCGTTCTCTTTCTTGATTTCTTCATACTTTCCAGAATCCACTTCATTCTGACCTTGGCCTGACTTGCCTTGGCCAAAATTGGCGAAACTGTTGCTCAGCTTATCGATATAGCCCGTAGCCATATGTTTGAAGCTCTCTTGAGCCTGTCCCGCTAGCAGTTCCTGTGCTGTCCTTCTGAATTCCTGCCCGGCAACACGAGCAAGTTCAGATTCACCAAGACTTGCAATGAACTTCTTGCCCAATTCCGGCTTTGCAAGCAGTCCCGCACCTGCACCGACAAGTCCTCCAACTAATGCCAGATTCATTGCGCTGCCATTGCCTTTGCTCTCATTATTGCTATTGTTTGCGCTTTGCTCACCGTTCTGCAGTCCGTCCGTGACGGAACTGTTTTGTGTTTGATCACTAGACTGTCCATCGTTCATGTTATTAGAATCATTTTGTTTGCTATTGTTCATAACGGTTCCATTCACCTCATTCTTTTTTTGACTACAGCGCTGATTTCGCATCCTTCGAAGATATTGTTGTAATACCGTCAAAACCGGTTTTAAAAACGAGGTTAATATTCCCAACCCCTCATAATCTGCAAATATTGCAGCTCTCGTAACAGTGAAACCCTTGCCAGTAGTGGAGTTAAAGGATGCACAAAAATTTGTATTAACGTTTCATTACATTTGTTTCAATTTAGTAACGGAGCAGGAGAACATAAAAAGACAGCCTCGCTCTAATGAGAAAGGCTGTCTGAGAGATATCAGTTCAACCCAGTTTTAACTATAAGAATGAAAAAGAGGCCGCCGTATTGGCGACCTCTATCCCTTATATAGCTAGATCCTTCTGAACTGCATCAGGATCCTGGTAAACTTTCTTATCCATTTTGCCCATGAATCGTGACGTCAACGTTCCAGAAAGGATGCTGTCGTTCACGTTAAGGGCTGTGCGCCCCATATCGATGAGCGGCTCGATTGAAATGAGCAATCCTGCAACAGCAATTGGAAGGCCCATGGATGAGAGAACGATGAGCGCTGCAAACGTTGCGCCCCCGCCTACTCCCGCAATACCGAATGAACTAATACCGATGATTACAACGAGCTTCGCAATGAAGCCGAATGTAAATGGATCGATTCCAACAGTCGGTGCAACCATGATGGCAAGCATCGCCGGATAAATTGCAGCACAGCCGTTTTGGCCGATTGTTGCACCGAACGATGCAGACATATTCGCAATTCCTTGGTCAACACCGAGTGAGTCTTTTTGCATTTTCGCATTTAGCGGAATTGTACCGGCACTGGACCTTGAAGTGAAGGCAAATGTAAGTACAGGAAGTACCTTCTTCAAGTAAATGCCGGGATTCAGTCCGAAAATCGTAAGCAGGACAAGGTGAATCACGAACATTGTGATCAATGCCGCGTATGAAGCGAGCACAAATTTACCTAATTCAAGAACACCATCGACATCTGTCGTTGCTACCATTGTTGCAATCAAGGCGAGGATGCCATACGGTGTTAGTCGCAAAATTAGCGTAACGATGCGCATAATGACCGCGTAGATCGCATTGATGATATCTGTGAAACGGGCTGCTTGTTCTGGATTTTTCCTACGCAGGCCTAGTACTGCAATACCAACGAACATGGAGAAGATAACGATCGCAATAACCGAAGTCGGGCGTTCACCAGTCATGTCCTGGAAGACATTCGACGGAATAAAGTCGACGATTTTCTGTGGTGTTGTCAAATCCTTAATTTCATTAAACTTGCCTTGAAGCTCCACTGCACGGGCGTTCTCTGCCTGACCAGCTTGAATTTGATCAGCATTCAGATGGAACAATCCAGCAGAAGTGATACCAATCAGTGCAGCAACCATTGCAGTCGCAACAAGAATACCGATAATCCATGCTGCCATCTTTCCAAGCTGATTAGACTTTTCAAGATTAATGATGGATTGGATAATAGAAACCATAACAAGTGGTACAACAATCATCATTAGTAGCTTTACATAGCCGCTACCGGCAATTCCATACCAGTCTGTCGTTGTCGCGACAACTTTTGAATTAGCGCCATATATAATTTGAAGAAACGCGCCGAGTACGATACCAAGCCCGAGCGCAGTGAAAACGCGCTTGCCGAACGAAACATGCTTGCGCTGCATTTGAACAATGATGGCAGTAAACAATAGAAAAACAATAATGTTAATCAATACAAACCAAACATTCATCTGCTTACCTCCTGGTGTTTGATTATTCTCAATAACTGAGTAAAATAATTGGATTAGTTAATATTAATGCTCAACTTACATTTCGTCAACTGTTCGGCTCGCCCAAAAAGACCACCGCACTAAGGACGGTGGTCTTCAACAATATATTATTACAAATGTGTTTAACACCAACAAATGGAATTATGCTGATTTTCTCCGTTATTCAGTTGCTAATAATTTTATTGTGCTGACTTTCTACATTATTCAGTATGGCAGGGCTAGAATTCAGCCAATTCCCTCTTGAATTCAGCATCTTAATAGAAGCACACTTCAGATTACGTGCCGCAATATGTCGTATATGGCGCTGCAGAAGCCGGGACTTTCTGATATTCAGCCTGATCTTCAGAGTATGCAAACGGCTTGGCGAGCACAACGAGCAACTCTTCCATGACACTCAAGTCACCCTTTTCCGCAGCGTCAAGAGCTGCTTCAACACGATGATTGCGCGGGATGACAGCTGGATTGCAAGATTTCATTCTCTCCAATGCAGCTTTGTCCGACTCGGGCTGTCGTCCAAGTCGCTCTTGCCAGCGCTTGTGCCATTCTTTGAATTCGGCTGTAGCAAAAAGAACCATTCCTTCAAGGCAGCCTGTAGTCAAAGCGACGAAGGTATTCGTATAGTCCGCACGGTATTTTTTCATGATTTCCAACAGGTCATCAATAAGTGTCTCATCTTCCTTTTCCTCATTGAAGAATCCAAGTTTCTTCCGCATGCCTTCTAGCCAGTATGTGTAGAACCGTTCAGGGTATGTGCCGATTGCTTCTTCAGCAAGCTTGACGCCTTGCTTCTCATCATCGGCAAGAAGCGGCACAAGCGTCTCAGCAAAGCGAGCGAGATTCCAATTGCCGATTGGCGGCTGATTGCCATATGCGTAACGACCAACTCGGTCAATCGAACTGAATACAGTCGCCGGATCGTATACATCCATAAAAGCACACGGGCCATAGTCAATTGTTTCGCCACTGACTGTCACATTGTCTGTATTCTGAACACCATGAATGAAGCCGATATGCTGCCAGCTTGCTATAAGTTTCGCCTGACGGTCAATCATTGCTTTAAGAAATGCAAAATAAGGATTCTCATCTTCTTTTGCATCTGGATAATGTCGCTCAATAGTATAATCGGCAAGTGCCCTCAGTTCGTCAACTTCACAGAAAGCTGCTGCATATTGGAACGTTCCGACCCGTAAATGGCTCGCAGCTACACGTGTAAGGATTGCACCAGGCAAGTCAACTCCACGGAAAGTTGGCTGCCCTGTCGAAACAACTGCAAGACTGCGAGTCGTTGGGATGCCGAGTGCGTACATCGCCTCGCTGATAATATACTCGCGTAACATCGGTCCTAGCGCTGCCCGGCCATCTCCACCTCGGGAGTACGGTGTTTTGCCCGGACCTTTCAGCTGGATATCGAAACGCTCGCCCTCGGGCGTAATTTGTTCTCCAAGCAAGATAGCCCGACCATCACCCAGTTTGTTAAATCCACCGAACTGGTGTCCCGCATAAGCTTGGGCAATCGGTTCAGCTCCTTCCGGAAGAGCATTTCCTGCTAATATGTCCGTTCCATTTTTTGTATTTAATAATGCCGCATCTAGACCAAGCTCCTGCGCCAGCTGTACATTCAGCTTGACCACTTCAGGTTTCTTTACCGGTGTCGGTTCACAAGGCTTAAAAAATGTTTCCGGCAGGCGTGCATAGCTGTTATCAAAATTCCATCCTGTCTCGTTGCCCATCATCCGTCCTCCTTGATTCATCATAGTTCCTTCTTCCAGTATAGCTTGTACGTCATGTATATTTCCAATTCGGGAACGCCCAATTCAAGACAAGCACATAAAGAATATATTGCATGAGAGAGATGAAGGAGGATAAACAATGGTTCAGCTAAAAGCAGTACAAGGCGTAATAGCAGAAATAGAGAAGTACCGCGAAGACGATAATTGCACCCTCGTTTTCAACATTGTCAGCCATTCAGGGTTCAATGAGATTACGCGTTTTGTCATTACACCAGACACATATGCAATTGATCAGGAGACACTTAAAGTCGGCGACTCTGTAACAGCGTGGTACGATGCGAACAGACCGGTCATTCTGATCTATCCGCCGCAATATGAAGCTGTGGCAATTGGAAGAAATCATCCCGGCCTTATGCTGAAGGGTGACTTTTTCAACAGCCAGCTCATCAGCTCTGACGGCATGCTGCAGCTCATTCCAGCACCTGAAACAGTAATCACCCAAACAAATGGACAAATTTACCCCGGGAATCCGGCGAATCATAATCTAATCGTTATATATGGCCCTTCAACTAAGAGCATTCCAGCACAGACAACGCCACAACGGATTATCGTCTTCTGCAAACAGATGTAATACTGTACCCTTTTGTCCCCCTGTATATTTCATACAGGGGATACAAACCGTCACATTCGAGAAAGTATCCACCAAACAGGCAATATTGGCAAAATTGGAACTTGAGCAGATTACTTGGTTTTGAATTGACGGTGTATTTTACCCCATGCTAAATTTGGTTATGATAACACATAATACTAGTAGTGAGGCAATGCGCACATACTTATCAAATAAAACTGCGCTTCCGCACTATCTTACATACGTACGTACAAAAAGCACACAATATCGTACACATTCGACAAACACTCGTACATCGCATCGCTCAAGACCTGACCGGCAGCTAGTTCAAATTTCGGCTAAGTAATAGGGCAATGCTTTATCAGGAGGTTCATGCAGCATGAAAAATATCATCGTTATTGCCGGCTCATTCATCATTGCCTTCAGTTTCAACTTCTTCCTTATACCTTATGGCATTTTGAGCAGCGGACTGAGCGGCATTGCCATTCTGATTGGGCTTGTTACACCGCTTTCTGTCGGTCTAATGAACTTCCTGCTCAACCTGCCGATCCTCATACTCGGCTTTTATAAACTGGGCAAAGTCATAACAACAAACACACTCATCTGTGTTATTTCCCTTTCCGCCTTCCTGTACATACTGCCCGTCGTTAAAATTACAGATAATATGCTGCTTTCCACTATATTTGGTGGCATTATCGGTGGTATTGGCATCGGCATGATCTTGAAATATTCAGGTACATCCGGAGGCCTTGATATTATAGCGATCATCCTGTCGCGAACGACGAACTTCAGCGTAGGTCTGCTCCTCACCGCCATGAACGGGATTATCGTTCTCATTTCTGGAGCGGCGTTTAATTGGAATATCGCTTTATATACTTTGCTCTCCATCTACTTGACCGGAAAAGTGGTGGATACGATTCACACAGATCATATCAAGCTGACAATGCAGATTGTAACAACGGAAGGAGACACGATTCGCGAGGAACTGCTTGATACGATTTATCGCGGCATTACAGTAATGGAAGGGTTCGGTGGTTATACAGGCGAACCGAAGCAGGTGCTCATGATGGTTGTAACTCGTTATGAGACGATGGAAATTCGGGAAATCGTCCGCAAGCACGACAAGAAAGCCTTCATTAATATTTACGAAACCGTCGAAGTTGATGGTGAATTTGCGAAAAACTAGAAAAAGACTGACAGGTGGAGAGTCTCTCCTTACATCCTGTCAGTCTTTTTCTGTATTGGATCCCTCTTTCTCCAATATCGGTGGATTCCAGACACGGTTTCTTCCTGCACGTTTCGCTTGATAGAGACATTCATCAGCTTGCCTAAGCAGAGATTCTGGATCCAAGACTGTTTCTGGATAGCTCGCAGTGCCCACAGATATGGTAATGCGAATTTCGCTGCCATTGTCGATCGGGAACAAATGACTCTCAACCACTTTGCGAATTTGCTCTCCTGTTCGGATTGCCTGCATATTGGTGCAATCAGGCATGATAATGGAAAATTCCTCTCCTCCATTTCGTGAAACAATGTCAAATGGTCGTGAGTGCTTCTTCAGCAATTTCCCGATCTCCGCAAGTACTAGATCTCCTGTGGCATGTCCGTATGTGTCATTTACCTCTTTAAAAAAATCAACATCTATTGCCAGCAGAGACAAACTCTCCTTGCGGCTTAAGGCCCTCTGCATTGTATGATTCCATATAATATCGAACTGGCGCACATTGTTTAGTCCTGTTAGAAAATCCGTCGTCGCCTCTGATTCATATTTTACAAGCAGATCATGTGAACGTCTTACATACAAAACAAACACAATCGAGATGAGAGCACAAAATGTAGAAAGCGTCCAATATACAGTAAGCATCTTTGTAAGCAATACTGGATCCTTCATTGCGATGCAAAGAACGATTGAAAAAGCAATGTTGGAATAGATGATCAGAAATAGCCCCTTCCAAACAATGCCAACTTTCTGTAACACCTTCATTTTGTTCATTAAAGCAAAACCGATCAGCATCGTTGCAACTATTGGGATACCTGCATAGGCGCTAAATCCGATTCCGAGTGTAAGCCTCGCTAAGATGATGATTGAGGAACTGATGGCAGCTGCCCGCATCCCGCCAAACAACATGACAAGAACAATAACTGCGTAGCGAAGGTCGAGGATAATATAGCTGTTTATTCGAATTGAATAGTACATGAGTATGATTCCTAGGATTCCGCCCGCAACTCCATCTATCATATAGCGATTCTTCCTCGCCCTCCTCTCCACCCATTTCCAGCGGGCCTGCAAATAGACGAACGACAGAAGAAGAATGATGCACATATTGCTGAACAAATTACGGAAGATTAATCCCCAGCTTGTATCAACTATTAATTCCCAAGAGAATAAAGGCATGGGCCGTACCCCCTTATGAAAAAGCACCTTCCTCTATATCTTATCCTCACCTTCAGGAAATAGTTCAAAAATACTACATATTAAAAGCAATAAAGCCCATTCTGGAAGTGAATGGGCATTTGATCAACTAAACTGTTTTGTATTGTTATTCCGATTGAATTTATAAGCGGCAATCATGAAGAATGTAAGTGCAAACGCAAACAGAATGAGGAAGTTCATGTACAAGTCGGCAGTATTGCTCCCATCATACATTGCCGTCAATGTTTTCAGAGCCCATCTCTGAGGCAGGAAATCAGCAAGGCGCTGGGCGATCTGCGGCATGATTTCCACGGGCCAGAAGCTCCCCGAAAGCAATGTAGTCGGAATGATAATCAAGTTGATCAACGCACCTGCTGAGCTCCGACTGCCAGCAAATGCAACGATAACGAGGGAAAGCCCAACAGAAACTAAGGAGAAGACAGCAAGTACTGCTGCAATGTCCAAAAAAGGAATCCCAATATCAATTTTAAACAATAACCACAGGACTGTAAGCGTAAGCAACCCTTGAATCAACATGACGACCAAGTTCATCAGCACATTGGACAGCATATAATCTTTTGCTGAAATCGGAGTGGAAAGCAGGCGATAATATGTCCAGTCTGCCTTTTCCTTCATTATGATTTCGGACAGATTGGCCGCAGAGAGCAGCATAACCATAAGCAGAAAACCGATTGCTGTATATGTTGTTGCAAAGCTTTTCCTCGAATTGTTCTCAATGTCTGCTTTCACGGGGAAATCTGTTTCCTCGTAATCTGCCAATAGCTTGCCAAACATAGCCTGATTACCTTTAGCGGCTTGCCCCAGTTTGGACATCTGATCAATATAGCTGTACAAATATTGCTTCATGAAAGCTGTAACACTTTCCCCTTTAATTGACTGTACGTTCACTTGAGCTGGTGCACCTGCCAATACACTCGCACTGAACCCTTCCCCCATAGTGACTGCCACGTCGATTTCCTCAGCGGCAAGCATCTGCTTTATTTCCTCACTTTTGACGTTTTTCACTTTAAAGGAATCGAGATGCTTTAAATACTGAATAGTACTTTTCGCCACTTGCTGGTGGTCTAGATCGACGACTCCAACATTGATTGTCTCTTCATTTGTCTGTCCATAAGCAATAAAAGCAATCAAAATACCTGTCAGCGGCAGCAGGAGATACGTAATGATATTTTTTGGCTTAGCGAAGACAGACTTGAAAGTTTTGAGCATGAGCCAGGCAACTTGTTTCATTTATAGCCCCTCCCTTCTGCGTAATGTGACGAGACTGACTAGCAGGAACAAGAGCGCGACACCTATATTCATCGCCATGACCTTTACTATGAAAATCTGGTCGCCTGTATAAATAAGACGCATGATGCCTTCGTTTTCCCAAGTTAGAGGAGACAGATTCACAAGTGTCTTCAGTAATCCTTCCGGGTGATCAATCTTGAAATAGGCACCGCCGAAAAACGAAGCGATCTGGACAATCACCATAATGATCATTCTGGAAGCTGCCGGTGTTCTCGCGATCAGGCTAAGTCCAAGTCCAAGACTGACTGCTGCGATAACTTCAGTAAGCAGCAGTGTACCCGATAAGAACCATTGTCCAGGAGTCGTCCCCCATTCAACTTTCAGAACAAAATAGCTGAACGCAACAACAGCTGCGATGAAGAAGGCATTGATACAAATGCTCCCTGCTACTTTTCCGACAAAAATCTCAAGCTTGCGAACAGGTGCAACAATCAAACGTTCAGCAGTGTGTGCTTCTCTCTCACTTGAGACTAAATGACTTGCGGCAATTGCACTGTACAATGTAATCATCGTTGTCATGACAATTGCATAATAGTCCATGGAGCTCGGCTGTTTATTCCGAGCAATGGAGCCTTCTTGAATGTAATCAGAGCGGCTTGGCTGAGCGAGTATTTCTGATGCTTTACTAGGATTGGATTGAATGATGACTCTTCCAGTCTTGTAATAGCCTGCGAACGTTTGCAGCATTCCTTCAATGACATTTGCTTCAATGCTATCTGGACGACTGGCATGATAGGAAATGCCGTTTTTGTTGAGTACAAGATAAGCATCTACTTTTCCAGCTTTAACTTTATTTCGTGCCTTTTCAATATTCTGAATCTCTTTGAAATGAATATCCGATTCCTCTGCCTTCACGGCAAAAGCTTTAAAAGCGACTCCAAGCTCATTACGTGTATTGTCCTTGTAGAGAACATTCATTTCGCCAAGCTCTATCTCATTGTTGAACACATTGCTCAGTGCACTCCCGAGTATGACCATAAGCACAATCGGGAAGGCAAGCATGAATAGAAAGCTGCGGATGTCACGGACATCATGCTTGATCTGCTTCCAGGCAATACTTAATATTTTCATTTGCCTAGCACTCCCCTTCCTTAATGTGCATCACGCAGACTCCGCCCTGTCAATGTAAGAAAAACCGTCTCAAGATTCGGTTCCTTTTCATCTAGTGAGCGTATTTCCAGACCATTGCTAATAAAATAAGCGATAATGCGATTCAAGTTATTGGCTCCCAGCTCAGTCTGCACTTGAACTTCATCCCCAACTACCTGAACAGAAAGTACTCCAGGAATCTCTTTGATGATCTCAACGTCCACTTCTACAGCGGACTTCGTATCAATGTTGACGACTTTATGATCGGTAATGAGCGACTTCAGTTCATCCTTCGTACCCTCTACGATAATCTGACCATGATCAATAATGGCGATTCGGGAGCAGATTTCCTCGACTTCCTCCATATAATGGCTTGTGTATATGATTGTACAACCCATCTCATTCAGCTTCCGTACAGACTCCAGAATATACTTCCGCGATTGGGGGTCAATACCGACAGTCGGTTCATCCATGATGATCAGCTTTGGTTTATGTGCAATTGCGCAGGCGATGTTCAGACGCCTCTTCATCCCTCCCGAAAATTTCTTCGGAAACACTTTCTGCTTCTCTGTTAAATCAACGAATTCCAGCGCCTCCATCGTCCGTTCATGAAGCTCTTTTCCACGAAATCCATAGAGTCCAGCGAAGAACTTAACATTTTCATAAGCTGTCAGATCTTCGTAAATAGCAATGTCCTGAGGGACGAAGCCGATGTTCCGCTTAATGAACATGCGGTTCTTGGAAATATCTTTGCCGAGCACTTTGATCGTCCCGCTATTTGGACGAAGCAAACCGGTCACCATTTCTATCGTCGTACTCTTGCCTGCTCCATTAGATCCGAGGAAACCAAAAATCTCTCCTTCTTCCACTTTGAGTGACATCTGATCTACGGCAACGACATCACCGAAACGCTTTGTCAGTTTTTCAATCTCAAGAATATGCATGCCAGCACTCCTTTGTTTGGTCTGCTTCAATTATATAAAAAAGGAATGCACTGATTTAAGTGCATTCCTTCATGATTTATGCATGAGATTTTTCATATTATTCATCAAGTGGCAGGAGGGTTGTCACACTGAAGCCGGATTGGGCATCAATAATGAGCTTGCCGGCAATTGAGGCAGCGCGTTCCTCCATTCCTGTGAGACCTAGCCCCTTTTTTATAACCTCTGTTCCTTTTCCGCTGTCTCTCACTGTTAGCCTAATGAGCTTGTTGAGTACAAAGAGTTCAACATGGATTGGTGCCCCGCCGGCATATTTCAAAGAATTGGTGAATGCCTCTGTGCAATTCTCCATGATGATTTTCCAGTGAATCGGCCTTACTGCATCGATTTTCCCCTTATGAACGAGCACCGTACGAATACCATGTCGGTCGGTGAACTCGTCCATGCATAGTTTCAGTCGACTCAGACCAACCTGCTCTACGGGCGGCTTCATACCTTTGAGGGTCATACGAATACTTTCAATGCCTTCCCTCGTGATGCCGATTGCATTCCCCAACAGTTCATCGGCCTTCTCAGGATTAGCGACAAGCAAAGTCCTTGCTGCCTCCATCTGGATTAGCGAGCCGGTTATCGAGTGTCCGATATCGTCATGAATCTGTTGAGAAAGGCGATTCCGTTCCTCCAGCCTTGAGGCATAGGCCGACTGCTTGAGAAACTCATTATTCTCATGGAGACGATCCAGCAGTCTGCGTCGTTCCAGCCGCAAACTGTCGGCAGACTCAACAAGCTTCTGAACCTTCCCTCGCGTAGAAAAATAAAATTCATGGATTAAAACGGAGAAAAGAGCGAGCGGTATATAGAAGAGTCTCATTTGCGAATCGATATAAAAGAGAGGAATGACAGAAACGAGTAGTGGCAAGATGACTGGAACGGAAATACTTTTTGCGAATTCTGAAAGGGCAAGCGGGAGCAACAGGATGAACAGCGAATGTCCTTCCCAATAGCCAGTCAACGAAAGCATAATAACAAAAAAGAGAAGCAATCGCATCCGGAAGGCACTTTTGACAAGGCTAATCGCTACGTTCAAAGAAATATAAAGCAATAACAGCAGTATGCTGAACGAGCTTCCCTCATCTGGCTCAGCAACAATCACCATTGCTAGCACGAGAACGAGTATCAGTTTGCTGGCAAGCATTACATTTGGCATTAATCACACATTCCCTGTCAAATAATATATGGCAATCTGCGTTCTATGCTTCAATGCCGTTTTGTTCAAAATCGAAGTGATATGATTTGCCACGGTCCCTCCGGAAATAAAGAGTCGCTCGGATATTTCCTTGTTTGAAAAACCCTTTGCAATCGATTCCATAATATTCAGCTCTCGCTCTGTGAAAGGCTCCGGATTGAACTTCAGCCTCGGGCGCTCATCCATCACTAGACTTTCTCTAATCTTCTCAAGAACAGAATCTTGGATGATGCTCGTTCCATTCACGACACTATTGATTGCTTCACGAATACGTTCAGGATGCGTATTTTTCAACAGATAGCCTTTTGCTCCATTGCGAATCGCACCGAGAATGTATTCATCGTCATCGAATGTCGTCAAAATAATCGGTAGAACTTCCGTCTTTTCCCGAATTAGCTTTGTCGCTTCGACCCCATTCATGACTGGCATCCGAACATCAAGCAAAGCAATATCGACTTGACCCTTAATGCAGCAATCAACTGCCTCCCTGCCATTCTCAACCATTTCCACGACAGTGAATTCATCATAGCTGGACAGGATAATTTTCATCCCTTCACGGATAAACGAATTATCATCTGCAATCAGGATTCGAATTGTCACAGGACATCACTCATTTCTGGGCAAATTGCTCCGCGCTTGCAGTACAGACACGATTGCGTCCCGTACGTTTAGCTTCATACAGGCATTGGTCAGCAACCTCCCGCATCTGATCGGGATTATAAACAGTTTCAGGATAAGTCGCCACACCGATTGATATCGTAATTTGTATTCTCTCGCCATTTGCTAGAGGGAAATGGTGGTCCTCTACTCCTTGGCGGATGCGCTCGGCAATTATTAGCGCTCGCTCCTTAGAGCAATCTTGAAGAATTACAGAGAATTCTTCTCCCCCATTTCGCGAAACAATATCGAAGGAACGGGCATTGTCACGAAGGACTTTTGCCAACTCTGCAAGTACGAGATCTCCCCCGGCATGTCCGTACGTATCATTGACCTTTTTGAAATGGTCAATATCAATGGCAAGCAAGGAGAGATTTTCTCCACGCTGGACTGCCCCGTGAATTAACTCATTCCACATAACATCGAACTGCCTTACATTGTTCAATCCGGTTAAGTAGTCCGTCGTAGATTCGAGTTCATATTTGTCGAGCAAGTACTGGGAATGGCGCACATGCTCAACGAAGAAGATCGATGCCATACCGCCAACTGTTGCAAAGAGCCAGTAATTGGGGAAAAGTACTTTTAATTTGTCCCAGTCCCCAATTAAGAGACTGATCACGATAGTGAATGCGATATTTGAGAAAAGAACCATGCTCGCCCCAGTTACGTAGAGAGGCTGACCTCTTTTAGCGTAGTGCCGGATTAACAAAAATCCTGTAAGCGAGATAATCATTAGTAAAAGTGCCATATACGCAGAGTAGGTGTGGTTAATATAGAAGCGACCTGCCATAATAATCGCTCCACTCAGAATGGCAGGTCGGAAACCGCCATGCAACGTTACAAGGATGATTGGCAAATAGCGCAAATCAATATATGTCGAGTCTCCTACTTGAATGGAAAAACGCAGAAGAATGAGGCCGAGCATCCCGCCAGCAATCCCATTTATTAAATGGGAAACCTTGTCATTGAGCTTTAGCCGCTTGAACAATTGCCATTTCAACTGTAGATAAGTAAATATAAGTGCAATAATAATGCTCAAATTGACGAAGAGGTCTACGAACAATGGAACTCCCGCCTTTCCAAATTTATCGGATGACTGCAGCAGCATCCCGTCGATCAGCTCAATCCACAAAGTCTCGGTCACTTAATATATAGCGAACTTTGATTCCGTCCGTTCTCCTTAGATTCATAAAGCGCCTGGTCAGCATGTTCAATAATAGATTCATCATTGTCTTCCTTTGTAAATTCCGCCACGCCGATACTAATTGTTAGTTTCCCTACAATACCCCATTTCGCTTCAAGTATGGCTTTATTTAGACTGCGAGCGAAATCCATAGCCATCAGTGCATTTGCACCGGGCAAAATCATAATAAATTCCTCACCACCATAGCGGGCAGTGAAATCTCCCCTTTTCATTTCCCGCTTCAAAATATGGGCCAATTTTGCAAGAACCTTATCACCAACCTGATGCCCATGTGTGTCGTTGACAACTTTAAAATGATCTATATCGATCATAAGCACTGAAAATGGAACTTTAGTTCGTTGGAATTTCTCAATTTCTTCGTAAAGCCTTTCCTCCAAGTATCTTCTGTTTGGAACTCCTGTCAGTTTATCCGTTTTGGAAAGCTCCACGAGTCCAGCATTGATGGCAATAAGTTCCTCTTGTTTCGCCTCTATTTCTTCATTCACGCGCTCAAGTTCAGCAAAAGCGGCTTCTTTTTCAATATAGGCGGCTTCCATCTCACGCTTCACTTCACGAAGCTCCATCTCATATTCGATTCGCTTTTTCATCTGGAGCATGATGCAGTCAATGACAGTTTCTCCGCCAATATCAAGCTTTCTGGCATTTAAAAGAAATGGGATCGCTTCTCCATTCTTGCTTTTCATATTGATAAACAATTCTTCAATCTGCCCGTAAAGATTGATTTCAGGGATGGCATACGAATGAAGCACAAGGCGATTCGCTGGAGAAAGCAACATTTCCAGATGTTTTCCTGCGACATCATCCAACTCATACCCCATCCATTTCAGTAATGTCTTGTTTATCTCCTTAATGTGACCATTACGATCCAGTGAGATATACCCACACGGTGCTGTGTCGATACGCTCTCCCATATCATTCACTCCAGTCATTCCTGAACAATCAGGACAAGTACTCTCTAATTAGGTTAATTGTCTCTGCCGGTTGGCTAATATGCGGATAATGGCCTTTAGCTTCCATGACACGTATTTTTCCATTCGCTAGATGTTCAGCTAAATCTTACCAGCCTCAACTGGTACTATACTGTCATCCGAGCATTGGATCACGAGTGTTGGCACCTTCATAAGCGAAAGTTTGTCCCGATTATCCGTAAAAAATGTCACCTCAGCGAACTGCCTTGCAATCCCTGGATCACCAGACATGAACGTTTTCTCCAGGTTCCTTACGGGTGTCATGCCCTTTGATTGATCCATGACGAGTGGAGCCATAAAGCTGGCCCAGCCTGCGAAGTTCATTTCCATCATATCAAGTAGTTCCACGATGTCACCTTTGTCAAAGCCGCCAACGTATCCTTTGGAGTCATTCAAATAACAAGCAGAAGGACCAATCATGATCATTTTATTGAATAGCTCTGGACGTTCAATTGCTGCGAGCAGTCCCGTCATTGAGCTCACTGAATGACCAACGTAGATAATGTTCTGCAGCTGAAGGGCATCAATGACATCGAGCACATCTTGGGCATAACCTTGCAAGTCTCCATATTTAACAGAATCATAGGCACTTAAATCAGACTGGCCCGAGCCGACATAATCAAATAAGACAATTCTGTAGTCATTCTCAAGCGCCGGTGTAATATATCTCCACATTTGCTGATCACAGCCAAACCCGTGGGCCATCACCATTGTCTCACTGCCGTTTCCAATCACTTTCACATGATTGCGCCTCAGCACATCAACCATTAGGCTTCCTCTCCGTTCTCCATAATCTATTTCCATCCATTATCGCAAAATTGTATAGAAAGGTACATACCATATTGCCTATTTTTGGATTCAGCCACTTTTCCTATTTTTTCAGACATAATGGTCGCGGATTCTCACAGTAACACTGTTATTTCTGTTGCTTCAGAAAAGAATTCATCCACTTTTGAACTTAATTCAGCATGTTACTCAAGTCGTACAAAAATAAGCGTACAACTATTCAGATTCTGTAATAAAATATTAAAGAATATTAAGGGGGCTATTATATGAATGGAAGATTTTTGACGGGGACGATCCTCGTTTTGCTTGGTGTCGGCTTTTTGCTGCAGCAGGCACATGTCTGGGACTTTTCTGATATATTGTCTAATTGCTGGCCGCTCATCCTTGTCATAGTCGGGATTGCTCAGCTCTTTAACCGCAACAGCACTTCACTTTTCTCAGGCTTTATATTTATCGTTGCCGGTATCCTGTTCTTCATCAATAATCTTATAGATATCAATCTTTATCTCTATTTTTGGCCGCTCATTCTCATTATTGCTGGGGTTTCCTTCTTTTTCTCTCGCGGAACACATCGGGCCAAACCTATTTCTGACGATGCGACAAACTCATTCTCCATTTTTGGCGGGCAGAATATCCAAGTTACTTCCAGCGATTACGAGGGCGGACAGGTTACTGCAATATTTGGTGGAGCGGAAATCGACCTCCGAGATGCTGTCATTTCCGAACAGGGGGCTGTCCTGGAGCTGAATGCAGTTTTTGGCGGCGTCAAAATATACGTTCCAGAGAATGCCAAAGTCCAAGTATCTGGTTTGCCGATTTTCGGAGGCTGTGAAAACAAAACACGTAAAAGAGCTATCACTGATGCTCCTTTGCTAAAAATCAATTATGCTGCTGTTTTTGGCGGTGTGGAAATTAGGGATTAATTGAAAAAGGGCCCGGCTGCAAAACACCTTTCAACAGATGTTTTTCAGCACGCGTCCTTTTTTATTAGTCAGATTCGAACTTTAGGATCTGCCCTGTATTGCTATCGATGTCCAATTCATATTTGACTCCTTGTGCCGTCAAAACTTCCACCTCATAAATCGTCTTACCATGCTCCTGTTCAAGTTCAATCTTCACGACTTGACCTGGTACACGGCTGAGTGCGATATTCATTGCTTCCTGCATCGAAATTGCCCGATAATACTGAAACGGATAATCTCCCCCTCCGAACTCCTGGTATTCCGGGAATCCCAAGTATTCCTCATAATGCCGTTCATCCCAGCCCTGAAAAGCCAGGTCATCATAATAGTTGTACAATAAATAACCCACCCTTGTGCATCATTTTTATCTATTTATCTTTACGCAAGCAGTTTATGGGAGACAGCCGAGATAGGTATGGGCAAGGGTCTAACCTGTTTTCGAGTTACATGTGCAAAGTCCATTTGGAATTAAATAAGTACGATACATAATACGAGTCATTAAGCGTATACATCTTTAGTGGCGTTTCACTATTTTCCTCTCAAGGAGATGTTCAAAGATGATTTATGCAAACCCAAACACTGAAGGTTCACTCGTACATTTCAAGGATAGATATGATAACTTCATTGGCGGCAAATGGGTTCCTCCCGTCAAAGGGTTTTATTTTGACAATAAGACACCGGTGACTGGAGAGGTGTTTACTCAAGCTGCCCGCTCCACAGAGGAAGATCTTGAACTAGCTCTCGATGCCGCGCACCAGGCAAAGGATGCTTGGGGCAAGACATCGGCGGCGGAACGTGCACTTATTCTGAATCGCATCGCTGACCGTATAGAAGAGAATCTTGAGGTGATTGCGGTAGCGGAGAGTTGGGAAAACGGAAAAGCAGTTCGTGAGACATTGAATGCCGATATTCCACTTGCAATAGATCATTTCCGCTATTTCGCTGGCGTGATCCGTGCCCAGGAAGGACGCACAACTCAGATTAACAATGACACCGTAGCATACCATTTCAATGAACCACTCGGTGTTGTCGGGCAGATCATTCCATGGAATTTCCCAATACTTATGGCTACTTGGAAACTCGCGCCAGCACTCGCGGCAGGCAACTGTGTCGTTTTGAAACCAGCTGAGCAGACACCTGCTTCAATCCTGCTCGTTATGGAGTTGATACAGGACCTGATTCCGGACGGTGTCGTCAATATTGTGAATGGCTTCGGTTCGGAGATTGGCAATGCCCTTGCTACAAGCGAGCGTATTTCCAAAATCGCATTCACTGGCTCAACAGCTGTAGGGCAGAAAATTATGGAGAATGCCTCCGAAAATATTATTCCAGTCACACTGGAACTTGGCGGCAAATCCCCGAACATCTATTTTGAAGATGTCATGGATCGGGACGATGCTTTCCTTGATAAAGCAGTTGAAGGGTTCGTCATGTTCGCCCTGAACTCAGGAGAAGTATGTACATGTCCATCACGAGCCCTTATCCAGGAATCCATTTATGAGCGATTCATTGAACGCGCCATCGAACGTGTAAAACAGATTAAGATCGGCAATCCGCTTGATACAGAAGTAATGATGGGCGCTCAAAACTCGACAGCACAACAGGAGAAAATCCTTTCCTATATGAAGATTGCTGTAGAGGAAGGAGCAGAGTGTCTCGTTGGCGGTGGTGCAAATAGACTGGACGGCGCACAGAGCAATGGCTATTATATCGAACCAACAATTTTCAAAGGCGACAATCAGATGCGTTTCTTCCAGGAAGAAATCTTTGGTCCGGTGCTTGCTGTGACGACGTTCAAGGACTTTGATGAAGCCATTGAGATTGCAAACGATACAGTATACGGACTTGGCGCAGGTGTATGGTCACGAAATGGCGACACTGCTTATCGTGCAGGTCGTGCTATTCAGGCTGGTCGTGTATGGACGAATACGTATCATCAGTATCCTGCAGGAGCCGCATTTGGCGGATACAAGAAATCCGGTATTGGTCGCGAGAACCACGCCATGATGCTTGATCATTACCAACAGACGAAGAATATCCTCGTCAGTTACAATCCCGAGCCACAAGGTTTCTTCTAAACTCTTGAGTACTGGATCGGCTCGTAAACATATAATTTTAAAGAAGGCTTCCGCAACGCCTGCGGAAGCCTTCTTTTTTAACCTCATATTTTAAAAGTCTTGATCAAATGTTGCAGCTCTTCAGATAGCTCTGCCAGTGATTTCGCTGCAGATGTCACTTCATTCATTGCAGCAAGCTGCTCAGATGTCGATGATGCAATTTCTTCAGCAGCTGCGGCATTTCCTCGGGATACATCCGTCAGTTCCGTTGCACTTGTTGTAACTTGCTGGACGCTTGCGGCAACATATTCACAGATCTCTGCTACTTCAACAATTCGCGGCTCAATCGCCTGAATGCTATCCACAATCTCAGCAAACTGTTCAGATGTCTCGCTGGAAAGCTTAAGCCCTTCCATTACATTAACAGACGCATCATGCATAGCTGCTGCAGAATTGGCAGTATCTGTTTGGATGCTGCCAATCAAAGAAGCAATTTGCTTGGCTGATTGCTGCGACTGTTCAGCGAGCTTACGTACCTCATCTGCAACTACAGAGAAACCTTTTCCAGACTCTCCAGCTCTTGCAGCTTCAATTGCCGCATTCAAAGAAAGCAGATTTGTCTGTTCACTAATCCCCACAATCGTCTCTACGATGTTCTCAATTTCTTTTGATCTGCCGCTCAATAATTGAATGCTCTCGTTAGAAGCGGTGACAGATTGGTGAATATTGTTCATCTGGCTCATTGAACGGCTGACAGCCACTCCTCCTTCTTCAGCACGCTTTGCGGCTTCTTTCGCCAATTGTGCTACAGCTGTCGCTCTGTCAGAAACCTTTGTCACTTCTGTACCTGCATCTTGAAGCAGAGCAACATTCTCCTTAAGTCCGCTCTCCTGATCCTCTGCTCCTTTAGCAACGAATTGAATACCAGAAGAAACCTCGTCTGCTGCGGCAGCGGTCTGTTCCGAACTAGCTGTCAGTTCCTCAGCGGATGCAGCGACTTGCTCCGCACTCTGGTCAACTTCCTGTATGAGCTCGCGTAAATTGTCCGACATCACATTGAAGGACTGAGCCACTTTGCCAATTTCATCATTGGAGTATACGGCAGCCTTTTCCGTCAAATCCCCTGAGCTGATTGCGATGGCTGACTCGTTCAATTCTTTAAGCGGACGGATAATGGAACGGATAAGGAAATATCCAATTACCCCCCATATGATGAATGCAGCCGCGAGTATTGATAAAATATAATTCAAAATTGGACGCGCTGTACTGCTTGCTTCACTGACATCCATAACACCAGCCACTTTCCATCCTGTCAGCTCATCTGTATTGAATATCATCTTCCGTTTCTTGCCGTTCTCACTGAAATTATAGGAACCGGATTTCTTCTGGAGCAGCTTTTTATAATAAGGCTGTTCAGCCGTTGTTCCTACCTCTTTATTAGGGTGGGTAATAAACGTACCTTCCTGGTCAAGCAGCATCATATAGCCATTCTTGCCAACAGATACTTTGCTTGCCATTTCGCTGACATGATTGATTGCGACATCAATGCCAATTACTCCCGATCCGTCGTCAGCCGCCTTGGCGATTGTCTCAACCATCTCACCTGACCTTGCATCTGCATAAGGTTTGGTCAAAATGACCTCTCCCTTATGCTCCATCGCATCTTTATACCAAGGACGTGTACGCGGATCAAGATCCAGCTCCTGCCACGGTGATAGAATAAGATCAGAATTAAATGCCCCGACATAGATTGAGTACACGTCCGGATGATAGTCTTTATATTGATCAAGCAATGTCCGCAGCTCCCGGCTGTCTTTCCCTTTATACATATCTGCATTGACAACACCCGCTAGTTTATCAAGATTGTCCATATGTGGTTTCAAAGAGTCATTAACGATCGTGCCGAGCAACTTCACATTTTCATGAGCCTTTCCGACAATTTGCTCTTCAGTCGTCTCTTTTGCACTCTTGTACGAGAGAAGCCCAACGGAAATACTAGGTATGAACAAAATAAGTGCAAACACGAGTGTAAGTCTGTTTCTCACACTGGATTTGAGAAATTTCAACTAAATCATGCTCCCTCCTGATGTAATTGCCTACTGTCAAAGCCTTCGCAAACAACAGATAAGCCTTTAGGTTCAATTAAACTAAACTAAATTAGGAATAAAAGCTCATTAACAGACTTATTCTACCATAAGGAAGAGCGTATTTGATTACCATTTATCAATTAATTACGAAAATATATTACATTGTGCAAATAAAAAAGAGCGAGCTCCAATGCTCACTCTTTTCCCCACGACTATTCAGCGAGCGACTTGCGAATCGACTCTTCTATCGCTGCCTGAACATCGTCTTTTTTATATTTTAATAGCTCCATCGTTTCTGCTGGGTCAATTATTGTATTGCGGCTTTGCAATTCTGCCGTTTTGATGCCCGGCATTGCACGCTCCTTACCTGCTTCTGCAGTTTGCTTATCAATCTGTTCGAATGTGGGAAGCAGTTGTTCAAGCGAGGCTGTCTGAATAACACTATCTTTCTGACCTGCCGTATCAGCAATAATTCGATAGAACTCTGCATAGCTCATATTCTCGCCTGAAATCGCATAGGTCCCTCCATGGCTGCCATGCTCCAAAGCTCCAACACCAGCTTCTGCGACTTGTCTTGTTGTCACCATTGCTGTAGCTCCCTCCGGAACGGTGATGATCTCTTTGCCAAGCACTGTCGGCAGGAACATTTTCCATAACGGCATACGACCGGGCATCGTTCCGAATATATAGGGAAGGCGTAGTGACATGACATCCATCTCACCTTCTCCTTCCAGCATTGCAACCTCTTCTTGCAGTTTTCTCGTCCTCACATATGGTGTACGTTTCAAGCCCAAATCTGGCCACTTTTCAGCGAATTCGACATGGTAGGAACCGTAGATGACGAACTTACGCACACCCGCCTCCCTGGCAATCCTTGAAAGACGCTGGGTCGGCAGAACATTTTCTCTATAATAGAAGGAAACAGCTGGCGCCTCTGGTGTCGTTCTTTCATCGACTCCTGCAGCATGAACAAACCAGTCTGTCGATTGCAGCATAGCTCCGATCTGTTCATCCGTCATTTCATTAATATCACCGATATGCTTCTCAACCTCTTCAGGAATCAGTTCATCCATCATCTCTTTGTTACGCGCAATAGTTGAAACCTTATAGCCTCGCTTCAGTAATTCCTTGATTGTCTCAAAGCCAAGCAGCCCTGTGCCTCCAAGAACAAAAGCTCTCGTCATCGTTTCGCCCTCCCGGATGTTCTCATTATAGGTTATAATTCCACCATCCTGGATGGGGCAAACAGTGTTTTGAACGTTTTCAATTCATGCAAAATTTCTCGACTGCGGTGTTCCAAAATTGGATTCATTTCCATAAGCTCTTGCTTTATTTATATGTATCATCATAAATGCATTTGAAACTATAACACCTGCCCATTTCATGCTACAATCTAGGTTGTGAGTAATATTATGCGAAGCACTTTTGCCCAATTGTTTCTCTTATTTAATTAGTGGGCACTATTACATATTGAGGAGTGATCTAATGAACCAGACTCAGCTTGAAAAGATCAAAAACGGAAAAGGTTTCATCGCGGCACTTGACCAGAGCGGTGGAAGCACACCTAAAGCTTTAGGCCTTTATGGCGTAAAGGAAGATTCTTATTCCAATGAAGACGAGATGTTCGATCTTGTACACGAAATGCGTACACGTATCATCACATCCCCTTCTTTCGATTCCCAGTATATCCTCGGTGCCATCTTGTTCGAACAGACAATGGATCGCAAAATCGATGGCATGTATACAGCAGACTACCTAGCTGAGAAAAAAGGTGTCGTTCCATTCCTTAAAGTGGATAAAGGACTTGCTGATGAGAAAAACGGCGTTCAACTAATGAAGCCAATCCATGACCTTGACGAAACACTTCGCCGTGCCAATGAACGCAATATCTTCGGTACAAAGATGCGTTCTGTCATCAAGGAAGCAAACGCTGACAGCATTAAAGAAGTCGTTGATCAGCAGTTCGAGTACGGCAAGCAGATTATCGCAGCTGGCCTCGTTCCAATCATCGAGCCTGAAGTTGATATTCACAGCAAGGACAAAGAGCAGTCTGAAGAAATCCTAAAGGCTGAAATCAAGAAGCAGCTTGATAGCTTGAGCGAAGACCAGAATGTTATGTTGAAGCTTACAATTCCTACAGTTGCGAATACTTACAAGGAATTGATCGAGCACCCACGCGTAATTCGTGCTGTAGCACTTTCTGGCGGCTATTCAACAGAGGACGCCAACGAAAAGCTAAAAGCAAATGACGGTCTAATCGCGAGCTTCTCCCGAGCTTTGACACAGGATCTCTTCGCTAACCAGACAGACGAAGAGTTTAACGAAGCACTTGCTAAAGCTGTAAAAGATATTTACGAAGCATCTATTTAATTTAAAAAACCAGCCGCACTCTATTGTGCCGCTGGTTTTTTTGTGTTGTTGTGACGGATTCAGCGGGTTCTGCATGGATATCTGTTCTCTTCGCCCATTTATGAGCATCTTCCACTCATAATTCAGCATGTATGGATTTAATCTGCTGCTTTTCTGCTTTTACTCAGCAGTCTTGGTTTAACATACCAAAAAATCGGACACCTGCACATGGTGTCCGATTCATTATTAGACTTTAAATTGTGTCGATGCATCTTGAAGCCGCTCTGACAGTTCAACGAGATCATTAGAACGACTGAGGACTTGCTTCATAGACTGTGCAGATTCTTCCGTTACTGCAGCAGTTTCCTCAATTCCAGCTGATGACTGCTCAGAGATCGCCGCAATATGCTCAATGGATTGCTGTACTTCTACGGCACCTTCAGAAATGGCACCAATTTCACTTGAGAGATTCGATATTTTAGCCTGTACATCTTCAATGACGCTGCTGATGTGCTTAAATGTTTCACTCGTATCTTTGATCTGTGTGCTTCCTTCTTCCACTTTTTTGTAGCTGTTTTCAAGTGAATCAGAAACACCTTTTGATTCTTCCTGTACGAGCGTTGTAATCTGATTGATTTCCACAACCGACTCAGCTACCTGCTCAGAAAGCTTCCGTACTTCATCAGCCACAACGGCAAAGCCTTTTCCATGCTCACCAGCTCTTGCCGCTTCAATTGCTGCGTTAAGTGCCAACAAATTCGTCTGCTCAGAAATAGATTGAATCGTTGAGACAAGTTTGGCCACTTCCTGATAGTTACGGTCTAGCTCAGCCATTTTCTGAACGGACTCATGAACCATTTGGTAGATTTCCTGCATTTGCCCTTCCGTTCCTTGCATTTGCAAGTAGCCTTTTTCGGCCATGTCACCCATGTCAGATGCTTCTTCACTTAAGGTGCTGCTATTGTGGCTTGCTTCCTCTGCAGCATTGGAGAATAATTTGATGCGCTCGAGAAGCTCAGACGAATGTGTTGCCTGCTGTTCCGCACCAACTGCAAGTTCCCCTACAGTTGTGGAAATCTGTTCACTGCTCTCCGCCGTTCTCTGTGAATTGTCGGAGAATTCTCTTGCAACATTAAGTATTTCTCTCGATTCATCGTTCAGGTTCAGGATTAATGAACGTAAATGACTGCTCATTTTTTGCAAAGAGCGAGCGAGGTCGCCAATTTCATCACTTGAATCCGTATTTATTTCCTGCACAAGATTTCCTGCCGCTACATCCTCGGCAACTTCATTTAGATTTCTGATTGGATCGACAATCCACTTTTTCAAATAAATCATACCGGCTATACCAATTAGAATAGCGATACCTGTAAACACAAGCATTGTAAACCGTCCACTTACATAGGCATGTCCACTCTGCTTATTCGAGTCTTTTGTCTTGTCCTGATTAAAGTTCACTAGTTCATATAGATTCTTATCCAAAACTTTATAAATATCACGGCTATCCCTTAAAGTATTTTTTGCATCTTTAAGCTTACCAGCATCAGCTTCATTCAGTGCCTTGGATTGGTTGGCCAAGTACTTGTCTGATTCTTCCTTAACCTTATCAAGCCTTTCACGAGATTCACCAGATGTTACGAGTTTCTCCAATTCAGCAAGCTCATTCTTCAGGCCATCATGTGTCCATTGAAGTTCTCCTTGCAAGCCTTCCTTTTCTTCTTTTGAGTCGGCCAGCAAGTACATATTTTCAAGTGAAATTGTACGCTGGACGTAGAAATTGACAGCGTCTATATGCCCTCTTTGCGGAATCCAGTAATTTCCCATCGTATCATTTTCTTTATTCGTCAAATACATCCCTCGTATACCGAATATACTGACGAGCAGTGTTAGTGCAAACATAAGGAGCAGAAGCACATATAGTTTCTTAGTAATAGAGAACTTCAAGTTATTGACCTCCAAGGTTGTTTTTATTTATGACTTATTAACCAATAAATGAGACTTTAGTTTCTGTTTTGAATTTATAAATAGTATAAATTGCTCATTTTAATTTGTAAACAAAAAAATGTTAATCCTTATCATTTAATTCAAAACAAAAACAGACACCGTCAATGCGTAACGGTGTCTGTACCTGATCAAGTTCCTGTTTTCTTTGTTTTTGCAGAGGCTGTCTTTCTTTTCGGCTGGCGTGGTTTTGGCTTGTCCTTTTTTGCCTGCTCAATAGAAGCTTCCAATGCCTCCATGAGGTTCGCCACTTGTGCCGGTGCCTTTTCTGCTTTTTTCTTTGTGCCAGTTGGTGCTTTGTTCTGTTTCTGTTCAATCAAATCCATTAAAGCGACACGGTAATCATCTTCATATTTTGAAGGGTCAAATTCAGTTGTCAGCTGTTCAATGAGCAGTTTCGCTGTTTCAAGCTCCTTGCCTGTCACCGCCGATGCATCTGGAATATTGGGCACATCGGCGACTGGCCGGACTTCATCAGGATAATGAATCGTTTCAACGAGCAGTGTATTCTCGTATACACGTATGACTGCCAGCTGTTCAAGTGACCGGATCATCAGTTTCGCTACACCAATTTTGCCCGATTCCTGCAAAGCTGTCCGAAGTAGACCATAAGCCTTTGCACCGCCTGAATTCGGTGAGAGATAGTAGCTTTTTTCAAAATAGATCGGATCAATTTGGTCCAATTTAACAAAATCGACGATCTCAACCGCCTTTTCCGTTTTCTCTTTGCGGAGTGCCTCGAGTTCATCCTCTGTAATCGGGACGAACTTGTTCTTCGTATACTCATACGCTTTTATGATTTCTTCATTCTCCACATCTTTTTCACAGTGCGGACAATGCTTTTCATACTTGATTGGTGTCTCACATTCCTTATGAAGCTGCCTGAGCTTGATATCATGATTCTCCGTTGCGGCATGCAGGTTCACAGGAATATTGACAAGTCCGAAGCTGATCGTTCCTTTCCACATCGTATGCATACAGTTCTCCTCCCTTCACCTTATTGTGGATGCCATATGCCTTGGATATGCTGATTAAAATCTTCCTAGAAGGTGCAAAGTAAAAGCAGAACTGTTACATGAACGGAGGCAGAAAAATGGAATTCATGAAACCTATAGCGAGCGCTTCACTGCCCATTGGTAGTGACTGGCTGTACGAAATCAAATATGACGGCTTCCGCTGCATGATCTTAATCGATGAAGATTCATGCCGGTTAATAAGCAAGAACGGCAAAGATCTCACCGCCAATTTTCCAGAAATCGCCGCAGCGTGCAAATCGCTAAAGGTGAAGGGTTCTACAGTGCTTGATGGGGAGCTCGTCGTCCTCAACCATAAATATGGCGCCAACTTCAGTCTAATCCAAAAGCGCGGCCGGTTGCGCAATGCAGAGAAAATTGAAATCACTCAGCAGGAAAGACCCGCTTCATTCATCGCTTTCGACATATTAAAAGCAGACGGCAAAACGTGTGAAAAGGAACCCTGTGCACAGCGCCGCAAGAAGCTTGTTGCTTGGTTCAATAAAACGAAACCTTCGGAGCATATCCAATTAATCGAACAGACCAATAATGCCGAGGAAATCCAGCAGATTGCCTTCGATAATAAAGCAGAGGGGATTATCGCCAAGAAGGCTCGGAGTAATTATATTGGCGGCAAAGGACATCGTGACTGGCTCAAAGTGAAGAACTGGCGCACTGTTCATTGCTTTCTTACAAAGTGGAATCGAGACAATGATTATTTTTCAGCAGCTGTCCATGGTGGCAGTACTGGAATTAGGGAAATCGGCAAGGTGAAGCACGGGCTTGATGACGATTCTTTTCGAGCTTTAAAACAGGCATTCACGACACACGGTAAAGAAATCGGAAACGAGATGATGCTTCCTCCTGCAATCTGTGCTGCTGTCAATACACTTGATCTGTATGAAGGTGAAATACGAGAGGCGAATTTTGCCCAAATTATTCAAGGCGGCACCCCTTCTGAAATGACAGAAAAGATGATGAAGCGAGATTTAGCGATGCTTCCGGAACAATTGGATTTATCAAATCCTGAAAAAATATTTTGGCCACAACAAGGATATACGAAAGAAGACCTTGTCACGTACATTCGTAATATTTCTCCGTATATGTTGCCTTTTCTCAAAAGGAAGGCCCTTACTTTAATTCGCTATCCGGATGGTGTTGAGGGCGAGTTCTTTTTCCAGAAGCATCTCCCGCCTTATGTACCTGAGTCTTTTTCCTATATGCTAAACGAGGAGGGCGAGAAGCGCATTCTTTTTGATGAGCTTTTCCCACTTGTCTGGTTCGCGAATCATGGGGCAATCGAGTACCATATGCCATTCGAAAAAGCAGGCAAGAGCACTCCTATAGAAATCGTCTTCGACCTTGACCCTCCGAACCGGGAACATTTTCATCTCGCTGTGAAGGCCGCTCTTCTAATTAAAGAGTTGACGGATGGACTTGGGCTTACAGCTTTTGTAAAGACATCTGGCAGTAAAGGTTTGCAAATCCATATTCCTATTCGGGAAGGCAGTCTCACTTACGATGAGACAGCAATTTGTACTCAGGCGATTGCCCTTACTGTCGAGCGTGCTCAGCCTGATCTGTTTACTACGGAACGCCTCAAGAAAAAACGCAGTGGTAGGCTCTATCTGGATTATGTCCAGCACGCATCCGGGAAGACAATTATTGCACCTTACTCGCCGCGTCACGTACCGGAAGCTGCCGTTGCTACTCCGCTGTTCTGGGATGAAGTGGATGAATCATTGCGAATAGAACAGTTCACATTGGATAATGTGCTAGCACGTGTGGAACAGTATGGCTGTCCGTTTGCAAATTATGAAAAGGCAGGAGCAGAGCAGGATTTGGAGAAGCTGCGACGGCTTATTGGTGCTGAGTGAACGAGATGCTGAGAGCTATAGATTAGGTTCTCTTTCTGCGGAATTGTAACCTTATCCTATTTTATTCAGCATCTCTCCTACCAAACGAGCAAAAAAATGAGGTACCGATTACTCAGTCGGTACCTCGTCTATTATTTCAACCTAAGGGTTCTTGCCGTATCTTCATGTACTTTGCGGAAAAGCTCCGGCTTCTCAGCAAGGGATACTCCGTAAGACGGTATCATTTCCTTCACTTTCGGTTCCCATTCTTTCATCCGTTCAGGGAAACATTTCTCCAGCACTTCAAGCATGACATGAACAGCAGTGGACGCTCCAGGCGAAGCACCGAGCAGAGCCGCAATTGATCCGTCCTTGCTTGTGATGACCTCGGTTCCGAATTGGAGCGTGCCTTTTCCTCCATGCTTTGTATCTTTGATGACCTGAACCCGCTGTCCAGCTGTAACGATATGCCAATCCTCACTTCTCGCTTCCGGGACAAATTCCCGCAATGCTTCCATACGCTTCTCATTGGAAAGCAGCACTTGCTGGATCAAATATTTTGTCAAAGACATTTCCTTGACGCCAGCTGCAAGCATTGTAAGAAGATTGTTCGGCTTCACAGATTTGAACAAATCCAGATTTGAACCAGTCTTCAAAAACTTTGGAGAAAAGCCGGCAAACGGTCCGAACAGTAAGGCTTTCTTACCGTCAATGTACCTCGTGTCGAGGTGAGGTACGGACATAGGAGGAGCACCAACCTTCGCCTTACCATAGACTTTGGCATGATGCTTCTCGACGACTTCCGGCTTCTTACATACCATGAACAGACCGCTTACTGGGAATCCGCCAATACGCTTTGACTCAGGAATCCGCGTCTTCTGCAACAAAGGCAGACTTCCACCGCCGCCACCAATAAATACAAAGTCAGCGGAGTGGCAAGCAATTTTTCCATTTTGATCGTCTGTCACTTTCACTTCCCATTTGCCTTCTGCCGTGCGCCGAATGTCTTTTACTTCTTGATTGTAGGCAACCTTAACCCCATTTTCCTCCAACTCATCAAATAAAAGACGTGTCAATCTTCCGAAGTTCACGTCTGTCCCCGAGTCCACTTTCGTCGCGGCAATCGGCTCAGCTGTATCCCGACCTTCCATAATAAGTGGAAACCATTTCTTTAGCTTCTCCGGCTCATTTGAGTATTCCATTCCCTTGAACAGCGCATTCTCAGTAAGCGCTGCGAATCTTTTTTTTAGGAATTCAATATTGTCCTCTCCCTGAACGAGACTCATATGTGGAATTGCCCGGATAAATTCTTGCGGTTTCTCGATCTTACCTGTACTTACAAGATGGGACCAGAACTGTCTTGAAACTTGGAACTGTTCATTAACTTTGATTGCCTTCTCAATGTCAACCGAACCATCTGCATTCTCAGTCGTATAATTCATCTCACAGAGAGCTGAGTGCCCAGTACCTGCATTATTCCACTCATTGGAGCTCTCGTCCCCAGACTTTGACAGCTTCTCGAACACTTTGATTTCCATTCCTGGCGCCAATTCCTTAAGCAAGGCACCTAATGTCGCACTCATGATTCCCGCACCAATCAGAATTACATCTGTCTTCCCCAGCATGTTATCCATTCAAATCTTCCTTATCCCTTATTTGAAATTCGCCTATTCGCCACATCACATTTATATATCCATATTAAAAATTACAATCTGTCATTCCTTTTCGATAAAAAACACCATTATCTGATAATTATATACGATTCCTTTACACTAAGTCGATACCCCGAACGTTTCCTATTTACTACCGTTTGACCTACAATATAAGGAAAAGAACTTCAGGAAGTGAGGCGAGCAGATGCGATGCGGAGCAAAGTGCTTTCTCGTGGAGTTTGAGAAAGACGGAGTAAAGCAAGTCATGCCGGTAAATGCCAGAACTGCTGCCGGTGCGAGGAAGATCATTAGGGAGGAATTCGGCGCCAATTTGGCTATTTCAAAAGTGTATGAAGAGAAGCGAAAATCTTGATAGTTCCATATAAAATAACTGGGCATCCTAAGATTGCAGGATGTCCTGTTTTGCATCTGCCTTTTCCATATATTCTGTCAACAAGCCAGACCATTTACTTTAGCGACATTTCAGACTAAAATTTAAACTTGTATACAAGTGTACTTGTTTATCTGGAGGTATATTCATGACCGATTCTATTCATTTTCTATATCCGGAAAAGTGGCTTGCTCGAGCTTCTGCAGGCTCCAGAATTGCCGCGGAGCTTCGCATGCGCATCATTTCCGGGGTTATTGAGCATGGTGCAGTCCTATCCGAGAATCAACTTGCTGGTGACTTTGCGGTTAGCCGCTCTCCAATCAGGGAAGCCTTAAAACAACTCGCTTCCGAGAAACTGATTCGTCTCGAGCGTATGGGTGCTATTGTCCTTGGTTTATCCGAGAAGGAAATCAAGGAAATGTACGATATCCGCCTATTAATCGAAACATTTGTCTTCGAGCGACTTGTAAAAACAAACGTCACTCCTCTCGTCCAATCGCTTAACAAGACATTGGAAATGATGAAAGTCGCAATTAAGTATCATGATGCGGATGAATTCTCCCATCAAGATGTTCAGTTTCATGAAACAATTATTCAGGCAATTGACCATTCCTATATCAATATTATCTGGAACAATCTGAAGCCAGTAATGGAAAGCTTGATTCTCTTATCCATGCGTTCACGCTTTGAAGAGAAATATGAGGACTTCGAACGCATCGTTGATAATCATGCTCTCTATATAGAAGCAATTGATAGGAAAGACCGCGATCTCATGATCCAGTCCCTCCATAAGAACTTTGACGATGTACAAGGCAAGGTGGATGACTTATGGAGATCGCAACAAATGCTAATTAAAGGAGCCGAACAGGAAAATGACTAACTTCATGCTGGGAGTCGATATTGGTACGACGAGCACGAAAGCGGTCCTCTTTAATGAGAAGGGCGATGTCATCCAGAAGGAAAATGTCGGCTATCCGCACTACACACCAGATGCTTCGACTGCTGTACAGAACCCGGACGAAATCTTTCAGGCTGTCCTTCAGTCAATCACCAATATTATGAAAAACCACTTGGACAAGAAACTGCTATTCATCTCATTCAGCAGTGCCATGCACAGCATCATGGCGATGGATGAGCATGACCGGCCGCTCACCCCATGCATTACTTGGGCGGACAACCGTAGTGCAGATTGGACGCGCAAAATCAAAGAAGAATTGAATGGCCATGAAGTTTACAAAAGAACGGGGACTCCGAACCACCCAATGTCCCCGTTATGCAAGATTGCCTGGATTTCCAATGACCTTCCAGAGATTGCGACCAACACCAAGAAGTACATAGGTATCAAAGAATATATCTTCAAGCAATTCTTTGACCGGTATGTCATTGACCAATCTATTGCCTCGGCTACAGGCTTGATGAATTTGCATACACTCGACTGGGACGAAGAAGCTCTGCAAATTGCTGGGATCAGTCCGGACCAACTTTCGGAACTTGTGCCAACTACTGCCGCTTTTACAAATTGCAATGAAACACTCGCAAGACAAATCGGCATCGATCCTGCCACCCCGTTTGTCATTGGGGCAAGTGATGGCGTTCTATCCAATCTTGGCGTCAATGCAATCCGAGAAGGGGAGATTGCTGTCACGATCGGTACAAGCGGAGCAATTCGTACGATCATCGATAAGCCTCAGACAGACGAGAAAGGGCGGATTTTCTGCTATTGCTTAACAGAGAACCATTGGGTCATCGGCGGACCAGTGAACAGCGGGGGAATGGTGTTCCGCTGGATTCGTGACGAACTGGCAGCTTCAGAAGTAGAAACAGCGAAGCGCCTTGGACTCGATCCATATGACGTCCTTACTAAAATCGCTGAACGTGTACGCCCCGGCTCTGACGGCTTGCTATTCCACCCTTATATGGCTGGAGAACGTGCGCCTTTATGGAACCCGGATGTACGCGGCTCATTCTTTGGTCTGACTTTCTCTCATAAGAAAGAACATATGGTACGCGCTGCTCTTGAAGGTGTTATTTACAACTTGTACACAGTCTATGTGGCATTGATGGAGTGCATGGCTGGGCCGGTGAAACGCATTCAGGCGACTGGTGGATTTGCCAGATCTTCTGTATGGCGTCAGATGTTATCTGATGTATTTGAATCTGAAGTTTCCATTCCGGAAAGCTACGAAAGTTCCTGCCTCGGTGCCTGCATCCTTGGCTTGTATGCCCTTGGCCATATCGATTCATTTGAAGTTGCCGCTGACATGATTGGCGAGACACATACGCATGAACCGAACGAAATCGCTGTTCAAGAATATAACAAACTGCTGCCGATTTTCGTTCATCTGACTGAGGCACTTGGGGATGATTATGCCCGTATCGCCCAGTATCAAAGACAATTGAAAAACATACCCGAGGGGGAAAGATAATGCCTTTACTTATCGTTGTGGTCGGAATCATACTTTTGCTCATTCTGATCATGGCACTCAAATTGAATACATTCATATCTTTGCTTATTGTTTCATTCGTTGTGGCACTCATGCTTGGCATGCCACTGGAGAACATTGTAAAAACTGTTGAAACCGGACTCGGTGGAACACTCGGTCACTTGGCACTCATCTTTGGGCTTGGCGCCATGCTTGGTAAATTGATTGCTGACTCAGGCGGTGCCCAGCGCATTGCCATGACTCTTGTTAATAAATTCGGCGAGAAGCGCATCCAGTGGGCTGTTGTTGTAGCATCCTTCATAATCGGCATCGCGCTGTTCTTTGAAGTTGGTCTCGTCCTGCTCATCCCGATTGTTTTCGCAATCGCACGTGAGCTGAAAGTATCCGTTCTATTCCTTGGGATTCCGATGGCGACAGCACTCTCCGTAACGCATGGCTTCCTGCCGCCACATCCAGGACCTACAGTTATCGCTGGAGAATACGGCGCAAATATTGGAGAAGTGTTGCTATATGGCTTTATTATTGCCATTCCAACTGTAATCATTGCTGGTCCGTTATTTACAAAGCTTGCGAGAAAGCTCGTTCCGGACTCGTTTACAAGAGTTGGCAATATCGCTTCACTTGGTGAACAAAAAACGTTCAAAATTGAGGATACTCCTGGATTTGGAATCAGTGTCTTCACTGCAATGTTGCCAGTCATCCTTATGGCAATCGCAACAATTATCTCATTGATGCAGAAAACTATGAATTTCCACGAAGGGCATTTTATCAAAATAGTAGAATTCATCGGTGATGCTTCAACAGCAATGATCATATCCCTGCTCGTCGCGGTGTATACAATGGGTATCAGAAGAAACATCCCAATGCAAAATATTATGGATTCATGCTCGACAGCAATTGCCAACATCGGCATGATGCTTCTAATCATCGGTGGAGGCGGCGCGTTCAAGCAAGTATTGATTGATGGCGGTGTCGGCGATTATGTCGCCAAACTGTTTGAAGGAAGCTCGATGTCACCAATACTGCTTGCCTGGCTCATCGCAGCGATCCTGCGTATCTCACTCGGTTCTGCGACGGTAGCAGCTCTCACGACAGCTGGCCTTGTCATCCCGCTTCTCGGGCAAACGGATGTGAATCTCGCTCTCGTCGTTCTGGCAACAGGAGCCGGCAGCTTGATCGCATCACACGTAAACGATGCTGGTTTCTGGATGTTCAAAGAATACTTCAATCTCAGTATGAAAGAGACGTTCGCTACATGGACATTGCTGGAGACGATCATTTCCGTCTGCGGGCTCGTATTCGTCCTGTTCATCAGCCTGTTCGTCTAAGTTTTTTATAAGAAGGAGATGAAAACATGCCGAATACAATCGGTGTAATTGGACTCGGTGTCATGGGAAGCAATATTGCACTTAACATGGCTTCTAAAGGCGAGAAAGTCGCGGTTTACAACTATACGCGAGACCTGACAGACAAGCTTATGAACCAAGCCGGTGAAGCTGCACTCGAACCTTATTATGATGTGGAAAGGTTCGTCCAGTCTCTTGAAAAGCCGCGTAAAGTCTTCCTCATGGTAACAGCTGGTGCTCCGATTGATTCTGTAATCGAGTCGCTCACACCATATCTGGAATCTGGTGATATTATCATGGATGGCGGCAACTCTCATTATGAAGATACAGAGCGTCGGTACAATGACCTTCAGACAAAAGGAATCGGCTATCTAGGCATTGGTGTTTCCGGCGGTGCTGAAGGTGCCTTGCACGGGCCCGCCATCATGCCGGGTGGAGACAAGGAAGATTATGAAAAAGCCGCTCCTATTCTAACGAAAATTGCAGCCCAAGTCGACGGCATACCTTGCTGTACGTACATCGGTCCTGAAGGCTCCGGCCACTTTGTCAAAATGGTTCATAACGGAATTGAATACGCTGATATGCAGCTTATCGCTGAAGCCTATACGTTCCTTCGTCAAAGACTTTCACTTCCGGTTGAGGAGATTGCTAATATCTTTGGAACTTGGAACGAAGGCGAGCTGCAGAGCTATCTAATTGAGATCACAGAGAACATTCTGCGCAAGAAAGATGAAGAAACCGGCAAACCGCTAATCGACTTCATTCTGGACAAAGCTGGACAGAAAGGTACCGGCAAATGGACAAGCCTCCAGGCAATCGATAATGGCATTGCCAACTCGATCATTACTGAGGCCCTATTCGCCCGCTACATTTCTGCTTTAAAAGATCAACGGGTAAAAGCCTCTTCCATCTTGAACGGACCTGATAGCGCTGTAGAGCCACTCGATAAGAAGGCGTGGATTGAATACGTACGCCAGGCACTCTACATGGGTAAAATCTGCGCCTATGCACAAGGATTCACTCAGTACAAAGCGACATCGGAGCTTCATAACTGGAATCTTCCACTCAAGGAAATTGCTCTTATTTTCCGTGGCGGCTGCATTATCCGTGCTCAGTTCCTGAATACGATCAGTGCGATTTACGAAGAGAATCCTAACCTTGATAATCTACTGATTGCCCCGTACTTTGCGGAGAAAACACGAGAATATCAAAAAGGTTTGCGCGAAGTAGTCTGTGAAGCAGTCCAGACGGGAATCCCATTCCCATCATTAAGCACAGCGCTCACTTATTACGACAGTTATCGTACAGCCAATTCAAGTGCAAGCTTACTGCAAGCACAGCGCGATTACTTTGGTGCTCACACATACGAACGGAATGACCGTGAAGGCGTGTTCCATACAGACTGGTAAAATGAAAAAGGCCCGGGAGGCAGAGTAATCACTGCATCCTGGGCCTTTTCATATTATAATCCTAGTATGTTCTGAATTCGCTTTCATCGAAAGAGGTGAAAATCATGCATACAAAGAAGTACCTGATTCTTCTCGTTCCTACAGTGCTGATTGGCTTGGTATTGCTATTCTTTCTTCCAGAGAGTCAACGTTCATATGTCCTGTTTGTCCCTTTAATATTCTGGATTGTGTATTATGCCTGGATTTATGTCGAGAAAAGGAAACATTGAAATAGATAACATTGTATCGTTTGAGTGGTTATACGAGAAATGCAATCTCTAGCAGAATTTATAAATGATGATGTGATGGATGGTAATTAAAAAACACTTACATCACATCTATTTTTTCTGCTATAGTTATACAGACCAGTCGGTATGGAAAGGAGAATACAGTATTGGATACGAAAGCGCTACTCATTGAAGAGGCAAAAAATCTCTTTCAGCAAAAGGGTTATAAAGGTGTCGGACTCAATGAGATATTAAAAGAATGCGAAATTACGAAAGGGGCACTTTACCATCACTTTCCTAATGGTAAAGAGGAACTGCTAATCTCTTGTTTGCAATCCATGCAAGAGGAGATCACGACAGATATTGATATGATTTTTCAACAGCACTCTTCTACGCTCACCGCAACAAAGACCTTAGTGGATAAGCTAACAGCCGAACTCGATTCAGGGAACAAAATTGCAGGCTATACTTTTAGCAGTATTGTCAGTGAGATCAGCTCTTTAAGCGAGCCTGTACGTAATGCATGCACTGCACTTTATGAAGAGATTCAAAAAATCTATTTTAAAAAACTGCTGAATGACGGTTATCCGGAAGAAGAAGCAGCATCTTTGTCACTTTTCATGACAGTTTCTATCGAAGGTGCAATGACATTATGTCTCGCTAAAGATTCAACATTACCACTCAGCAATATCAACGCTATTTTACCCAGACTATTAAAGGACTGATACAAAACGTGACTAGACAATTCAAAACTGGCCCGATTATGACCGCGCTTCTCATAGCTGGGTTTGTCGGACTTTTCAGTGAAACAGCTCTTAACATTGCCCTTGGTAAACTAGGGAATATTTTTAATGTCAGCCCAACAACAATACAATGGCTCGCTACTGGCTACTTTCTTACGCTTGGAATACTTGTGCCCGTAACTGGTATACTCATGAAGAAATTTACAACCCGTCAGATGTTCCTGACTTCCCTTATCCTATCTATTATTGGTACAACACTTGCAGCGCTCGCTCCAGCATTCGGTATTTTGCTTGCTGCCCGAGTCATCCAGGCAGCTGGACTCGCAATCGTTCTACCTCTCACACAAAATGTTATCTTCACCATCTTCCCGCCAGAGAAGCGAGGTGGCGCAATGGGAATTATGGGACTCGTCATCCTGGCAGGTCCTGCATTCGGCCCTACTCTGGCAGGCCTTATACTCGACACCATGTCTTGGCACTGGATTTTCTGGACCACAATGCCTTTCCTGCTTTTCTCGCTAGTATTCGGTTCTTTCTTCATTCCGAATGTCAATGAAACGAGAGATATCTCCATTGATTTCCTTTCCGTTGCATTGTCAACAATCGGTTTCGGCAGTGTTGTTTTCGGATTCAGTAGTGGCGGTGAAAGAGGCTGGACTGATCCCTTTGTTATCACCTCCATTATCGTAGGTATCCTCGGGCTCGTTCTATTCGCAATCCGCCAAAAAATGATGGAGTCTCCTATACTGAACTTGCATGCTTTCCGGTTCAAGCAATTTTCCCTTGGGCTAACCATGAATATCATTACATTCCTGAGCATGCTCTCGATGCTAGTCCTTTTGCCAATGTTCATGCAGCTGTCACTCAAAGTATCGCCATTCGTAACGGGCCTAACTCTGCTCCCCGGCAGTATATTGTCCTGCTTGCTTGCACCTGTTATTGGGAAAATGTTTGATAAATATGGACCCCGTGTCCTTATTACACCAGGTACAATTCTAGTCGTCGTCGGGTATGTCCTCTATTCTCAATATGGCACTGGCACCGCAATCTGGATGATAGTCATGACTCATATCATTATGAATATTGGCATTGGTATGGTCCTGCCATCAGTGCAAACGAACACTTTGAATGCCTTGCCAAAACAGTACTATCCGGACGGTATTGCCATCACACAAACTTCTCAGCAAGTCTCTGGTGCAGTCGGTATTGCCGTCATGGTCTCCATCTTTGCTTCCCAGCAAGCCTCCTCTCTTTCTAATGGGGCATCGCTTTCGGTAGCAACAGCTGATGGCGTTGCATTCGCATTTGCACTCAGTCTCGGTTTGTCCATTTTGAATATCGTGCTTTCACTATTTTTGAGAGATACACAGCAAACTGTCCAAACGGAAAAACGAGCAGGATGAAAAAACCCTGTACCAGATCGACTCAGAATCGCTCAGGTACAGGGGTTTTTTCTATATTCTTATTCATCTCTTCAGCAGGGTCATAATGCCAAATGGTATTATCGACAGCTAGAAAAACAGCATTTCTTCCGCCAGCCTTTACAGCATACAATGCCTGGTCTGCCTTTCGTAGAAGCTCCTTCATTGTAGAAGTTTGCCCATCCAACGCAGCGACTCCAAAGCTTGCTGTAAGTCTGATGATTAAGTCATCCATCTCGAGTGGACTGCTTTCGATTGCTTTACGAAGCAATTCCGCATACTTGGAGGCCTCTTCCAAATCCGTTCCCGGCAGGCTGACAACAAACTCTTCTCCTCCATATCGCCCGAAAATCATATCCGGCGTAAGCTCAGAACGTATCGTTTCTACAATATGGATCAGTGCTTCGTCTCCCTTTTCATGTCCATACGTGTCATTAATATCCTTGAAATGATCGATATCGAACAGAATGCAAGAAAAATTCCCGCCATTTTCCTTAATAAGGTTAAGCTGTGTCTCACTCTTCTTCAACAGATATGCACGATTGGAGATGTTCGTGAGCACATCCGTATAGGCTAGTCTCTTTAACTCCTCTTCCATCAGCTTCTGTGTTGTGATATCACGCATTGTAATTGTCTTGCCGACATAGTGCTTATTTTGAAAAAGCGGCACGATGAGTACCTGGAAGTATTTACTAACAATCTGCTCATGCCACTCAAAATTTTGGTGGACAGGTTCTGAATCCATCAGTTTATAAGAGCACCAATAGGAACGGAAATCATGCCCAATCGCCCCTTCTTCAAGATGCGTCAATATATCGCAGGCAGACGTGTTAAAATCGACAATTCGGTTATTGGCATCTATTACAACGACACCATCAGGCATACTCTGGAATACACGTTCCTTCGCCAAAGGAACCAACTCAAACAGGCGAGACGAGAACATTCCCCAGAATACAAGCAGAGTGGAAACGCCAAGAGTTATTGGTATCGGTTCAATTGGATACCTTAATTGACCTGTCAAATACATAGTATAGACTGCCATTGGAAGGACAATAGCAATTACGAATAGAAAAATCTGTTTCCGATAAGTTTTTCTTATAGTAAGACCTCGCCAAACAAGAAGGCATAAAGCCACAATCATACAAGTTACTGAGTAAGCTGCATGCATCGCATACCAAGGCCCTGGTGTAAAGAGGAACAGAGATAAGATGTATGTCTTATCCATAGCAACAGTTCTATGCAATAAGTGATGATAGTTATTCGTCCAGCAAGCCAAGGTCGTCAAAAGCGGAACGACAAACAACAGCTGATAAGAATTGCGGGATATTGACTGAAAAAGACCAAAATGACGAATGACCTGAATGAGTATAAGTGGTGGAATGAAAGGTAATGCGGCATATTGTACCTTGATCCAAAACAGCATCTCCGGCATCTGATTACTAAGCAGTTCAAAAACATGGCCAACAGAATAAACCGCTATACAGCTGGATAGTATGATGAAAAACGTTGCCCCGTTAAATTTCTTTCGCATCAAGAAAACATATACTGCAAGAATAAAAGAAATGATACCCGACAAATCAATCATGATGAGATGGGGATACAATGGTGAGTTCATAGTAACACTCCCGCAGTTCATATAGGTCTATTATAACACTTATTTAACAGTGTCATGACACTTATATGTGTCAAAAATTCATCAGAAGGTCATGTAATTTCATCGAAAATATTATAGAAAAACGGACACATGGCATTCCCAGCCAAGTGTCCTATCCCTCTTAAATTCGCAACGTCTCTTCTTCTATCAGTTTAAACCCTTCAATCATCGTATCTTCCTCTACCTCAATAAGCAGGCATCTCCTGCCATTGAAATTGATTTGACGGACGTATCTCAAATCCTGTGGGCTGATTGCAATATCCGCTACCTTTGTTTTGATTTTAATCGACTTCGTATTGTAATTCGGTACAACGTTGCTCGCTTTCAGCTCATATTTCTCATCGTCAATAACAGTCTGAAATGCTGCTTGGACCTTCTCCGTATCAACATCGGCAATTCCGCTTGCTCTGAGCACCTTCTCCACTGTTCTCGAATCAAGTGTCTGTATTTGTTCCTCATCGTCTTCTTCATCTTCCATCAGGCGATTGATTTCCTCATAGACATTTGAGATGGTCGGTGTATCCAGTTCATCTCCTGCCACTTGCTTTACAATCTCCTCAAACACAGCCTTGTCTTCCTGTGCTGTAATGATATCTGAGCCGTTCAGTACCTCTTCAATAAAATGGACATCTGGCTGATTAGGCTTGCCAGCGGCATAGAGAACGTGATTCACGTCTGATGCACTATCCGTGAAAGAAGGATACAGGAAACCGCCAATTGGAGATGCCAGATTAATGATTGGATCCACAATGACATTTGACTTGAATGCCTTCTCTATATAATCAAAAGCAATCGCCTTCTTCGGCTCTTCAGTTACATTAAGACTGCAGAGGACGAATTTGTGGGTGAACACTTCATCACGTTCCTCGATTTCTGCGTCGCCCCCGTGCTTCTTCGTCGGCTTGAAAAATTCTCCCCGGATGAACGTAACAACGAGGTCTTTGTCATACTGCCTGTCCTTGACCATCTTCTCTGCAAGGTCTAACATTGCTTCCTTCCAATCTTCCGCCTCATCCGCCTGCAGTCCTTCGAAAAGGAGATCCTGCGCGTGATTCTCAGTATAAGTATCCGGCTCACGCTCAAACTTCACATCGAACAGCTTCACATCCGGTTTTCCTGTCAGCACTTTTTTGAAGTTTGTCAAAAACAGTTCCTGCTGCTCCCGCTCCAGTACTTGAAAAGGTCGGATCTCCTCATGATAAATCTCACTGCTTTCTTTCCTAATGTATACATTGAATATATGTGAAATCGTTAGCAGATCATTATCCACCTTAAACTGCCTGCGAATTGCTGCAATATCCTTCTTGTTCATATGTAAATCCTCTCCTTGGCCATTAACTCAGTTCTTTCTGTACTACTAATTATACCAGCACTTGACGGAGAAACTTGTCGGAAACCGCTTATTCATTAATGAGGCATTTGCCGGTGCGAAAATAAAGAAAATGGAATAGATATGCATTTTAGCATCAAAATATATAGGAGGTGATCAAATGAAGCAAAAATTCTCCATAGTTTTTTGTCTAGCCTACTCGTTGTTCATGGCCTACCTCGCACTTCAATTCTCTCAGGCTGAAGATCAGGTAAAAAGTATGCTCGTCGCAGGCTCTGGAGTTGTACTCGGACTTATTCCCGCCATCCTGGTGAAGTGGACGAGAACCCCGTTTAGCAGCCTCATGAACATCTCATATATCGCCTTTCTATTCAGTTCACAGTATCTTGGCACAATCAGGCACTGGTATGGGCTTGGTTGGTGGGATACTTTTATTCATTTCATAAGCGGTCTCATGCTTGCCTTCATTGCTAAAGCAACTTTCGAACATTTTTTCCGCTCATTAGAGAAAATGACCGTGCCTATCGCGAAGTTCCTGTTCATTCTAAGCTTTTCCGCCTTAGGAGCTGTGCTCTGGGAGATTTATGAGTTCAGCGGTGACCAATTTTTTGCTACAACCATGCAAGGCGGAGGTAACTTTGACACGATGACGGATATGATTGCCGGAGTTATCGGCGGCCTGATTGTTGCCTCTTACGCTGGAATTCGAGCGCGGGTTAGCTCTGATAATTCACATCGGAACTGATCACCTTTTTTGAAGAGCTCAGCTTATGCTATTTGGAGTAGAAAAAAAGTAATTAATCATATTTTTGATGAAAAGCCTATGCTTGATACCTTTAAATTACTGCTTATTGACTAGCAAACATCCGTGTCCTTCGGTGCATGGGTTTTTTAATTCCTCCATGTTAAAATAATGTAAGAATCTGGGTTGTCCAACTTCAAGTTGGACCAAACAGTTAACATGGAGGGGTCTACATAGTGAAGAAGTTATTTGGGGCACTTATATTTGTAACAACCATTCTATTAGTAACAGGATGCAGCAACGGAAAAACAGAAGAAAACAAACGTGACGACTCAGAGGTAAAGCAAGAAGCAAAAGCAGAGGAAAGCGGCAAAACTAGAGGAACATTAAAAGAAGAAGACTACAAGAAACTACCAGAGAACTTCAAAAAGTATGCAAACTACACCGCAGAATTAAGCGGTAAAATAACAGATATAAACGTAGGTAAAGGTCAAGCCCTTATCATGCTTAATTACGACTACACAGATCCAAGTAGTGAGGCTATGGTTGAAGTAAAAACGGACAAACTGAAAGAAGGCGATTACGTACAGATTAAAGGAACAATCGTCGACGAATACACCGATGAAGACGGTGAGAAGCAATCTGTAGATGAGCTGGCTATCAAGGCCTCTTCAACAAAAAAGGTTGATTTCAAAGAAGCGTTCGCCCCAACTAAAAGGGAAATAAAGTTGGATCAAAAGGAAGACCATAAAGGCTTGAAAGTGAGTTTGCAGAAATTAGAGATCGCAGATGAACAGACACGCCTATATTTGACAGTTAATAACGAATCCAAAGTTGAAGTTGACAGTAAGTTGGATTTCTCCAAAATGACAGTTGGAGGAAAAGAACTAGAGCTCTCAAAACATAGAGATCATATGGAGTTACCGGAATTCCAGGCAGAATTGAAACCCGGTGAAAAATCGGAAGGTGTGCTCGTTTTCCCTGCAATCGAACAAAGTGTGACAACAGCCAAGTTCGAAGTAAATCCTGGCAGATACAACTTTGATATCCAATTTGATCCTTTTGAATTCACCGTGAATCTGAAATAAATTTCATCCAATTAGACCAGGCATGCCTGGTCTTTTCTTCATTTGCAAAGACAAATAATAAAAGAACAGCCGCTTTTAAAAAGCAGCTGTTCCACCAATCACTCTATTGTAGAAAATGCGCCATTCCCCGGCTAATGAGCGGGTGCAGCATAGTAATGTGTCCTTCTTCCAGGAAAATTCGCAAATCCACTTCAAAATTCGACAATTGCCAGTCAAAAAGGCGAATATGCATTTGTCTCACTTCTTCAATTACATCAGCATCTTCTGCAGCGCCAACCCCAAGCAGCAAAGACTTGAATTGCAAGTTGCCTACTTCCTCCCATTCCCGAAGTTGATTATAGAGGTCTTCTTCCAATGAAACCAAGTGACGGTTATCTCGTCCGATTTCCGGGCTCCCCGCAATATATGTATCAAATAGTTCAGGCTTATGTAGTAGCGCATACAAAGTGAATAATCCGCCTAAGCCGTGTCCAAACAGTCCTGCTTTTCCGATGTTGATCGAAGTTTTACTTTCAACTGAAGGCTTCAAATCCCGCTCAAGGAAATAAAGAAATGCGTCCGCACCACCAGCACCTTTTTTCGAATCTGCTGATGTGTAGTCCCAGGACCTTGCTGCGTAATCGTAAGGCTCATCTGTTGGATAACCAATACCTACAATCACTGCCGGTTCAGCCGCCTCAGAAGCATAAGACTGCAGTCTTGCAGCTTCAACGACAGAAGAAAAAATGGCATTGCCATCCAATACATACATGACCGGAAATCCTTCTTCTGGAATCGGAGCATTAGGGACAAACATCGAAATCCGATACAAACGCCCTGTTTCCGATTCCATTTCCCACTGTTCAGTATATGGAATTGTATATGCTGAAATTGTCTTTTCCATGGTTTCTCCTTTAAACACTTTTGACATATATAATTGTAAACCATTTTAAATATAGGTTTTCAATAAGTTTATAAGGATTCCATGAAATTTTCAAACAAAAAATAAAAAGCACTGCACATTCTTTACATGTACAGCGCCTTATAGATTCTTAGACCAAGTTGCCAGCACTTCTATTGCTTATTTGTCGAACGTCAATTTGACCCGCAGATGAAGAAATTTGGTTCCTTCCGTTTCTCTTCGCCTCGTACAGGGCGGCATCCGCTTTATTCAACAGTTGCGACAAATCCTTTATGTCCACTTCACCAGCCAATTCAATTGTTGTCACTCCTCCACTCAACGTAACCGGTATTTCATTATCGTTAACTGTAAATGGCTGTGATTCAACAGCTAAACGCAATTTATCCGCTACTGCACCAGCCTCCAGCTCAGTCTTTCCTACCATCGCACACACAAATTCCTCACCGCCATATCGTGCAAATAACATATCCTCGTCCAGAACCGACTTGCAGATTTGTGCCACATGAACAAGCGCCTCATCACCTGCATGATGACCGTGCATGTCATTAACACTTTTGAAATGATCGATATCAAAGAGTACTACACTGAAGTTATGGCGCTTCGGATTCATATTGGCCAATAACTCTTCACACTTTTCAAAGAAAGCACGGCGGTTATACACTTGGGTCAATTCATCATAATAAGCCTGATGCTCCAGCTTCTCATGTAGTCTATTCATTTCTGTTATATCTCTAATAATGATGAGTGTACCTTTCATACCTTCTTCTTTTTGACGCAATGATGAAACGCGGACTTGAAACGTGCGCTCAGTTAAGTCAAAATCGGCCCTTCCACTCCACGTAAACAGCTGGGTCCCCGACTTTAAAGGAAACCTCTCTTTACAAAGCTCCAACCATACTTCATCAATTGTTTTCCCATAAACAGGTCCACTAAAAGATAGAAACATATGACTAAAGGCTTCATTAAATTCGACTACACGTGAAGTCTGATCGAGCACTACAACTCCGTCATCAATACTATGAAAGATCGTATCCTTGGCGACTGGAATGATCTTGAATAATTCAGACGTATTAATGGCCCATAGAAACAGCAAAGTCACAACCCACAACACCATTGGTACCAGGTCAATTCCTGGCGGCGTTAGACCAATCAAATACAAAAAGGCCGTCAACATAGGGACAAGCTGACTCCACATCAAGGAAAACAGCTGCATCCGATAAACTCCCGATGTTTCTCTCCATTGTGAGACAACAAGGAAAAAGGCGACAAACATGCAGGAAAAGATGAAAACTCCATGCACCATATACCAAATCCCTATCTCTTGGTGAACATAAGGCATTCCAAGAAGCGGATCGATTTCAAAAACACGATAATATAAGTGGTGGAGCGGATTCGTTATCACCATGATCAATGTAATAGAAGGAATGGCGAGAAATGCGACTACCTTTGCTTTTGTAATACGCTGCCCAAGATACTTCATAATGAATAGCAGACCAAGCGGCGGTGCAAACGGCATCCCAACATATTGTATGACTGTCCAGAATTTAACAGCCTCAAGTGAAGTAGCCATCAAACCAAAGGCCGAACCGAAACAATAGATTGTTGTCGCAATGGAATATGCGATAAAAAACCGTGCAATGTCTTCATACAGATATCGTCTTTTCAACACTCTAAAAAGCAGGTAAGCATTCAATACCCCGGAAGTACAAACAAGTGCTATATAGGCAGTCAGATGTGAAGTCACAGCTGTACCTTCCTTCGAATTATTTTTTCAACTTAATTTAGCATACTATTTATGAATTAGGTAAGAAAAGACGGGACTTATGTATTAATTTTATGTTGTTTTAACCAAATTTGGTGCAGAAGTGTTTGAATGACATACAAAAAAGACTGTTGAGACTTTCTCAACAGTCTTTTCTTCTAAGCGGCAATGTCATACAGCGAATGCCTCCTCCTGTTTTCTCCAGTTCGGATACGTCTACTTCAACAATACGCTTATTCTTCATTTTAGGATGGGACTTGAGCATCTTATGATTTGCGTGCTTGCTCATAAGTAATGTTTCTGGATCAAGGTGGATGAAATTAATATCAGGTACAGTATCGTATTTTTCCAACCAATGTGCTTCAAAACCATGACGCTTGAAGAACTCTCCTGACATCTCATAACGTGATTCCTTCTCTGTCAGCACTTGAACCGGCAGATGCTGAATGAAATGTTTGGCCACAATTAGATCTGGATTGGCAACATTGAGTGCCATATCAAGATGGAGTGTATCCATTCTGCGTGGGAGACTAATTAGAGCAATTTCTGAAAAACCAGCTTCGTATATACGTTCTTTTATTTTAATAACACTTTCTAAGCTCGTGCGCAAACCAATATTAATTAGAACAATATTCCGATTTAACGGCATGATATCTCCACATTCAAGCGCTTTGAGATCATCATTTTCATGAATGAGGAACTTCTCTTCCGGGAACCAATCTTTCATCAGCAGATGTGCATGCAAGTACTCTGGACGTCGTGCAAATGTGCCTGCTTCTCCTGGCAAAATGGTATTTCCCATCACACAAGCAAGATCTCTGACAAAATGGCGGTTGATCAGCTGATCACTGAGTTTAAGATCTTCAGGAGAAAGATGCTCGGCATAATCAATTATTTGTACCCCCGCATCCCGGAACACTTCCTTAAATGCCTCGAAATTCTCATATGCTTTCTCATGGCTGACTTTCGAATCCCATCTGACATCTTCAAGTGTCTGGGAATGTGAAATATTAATAATCGGCGGCGCGCAAAGGAACACAATCTCCAGCTCTCCGTGTTCAGACCAGACTTCTGGTTGGATATTGTATGGCATGCAAATCGTCCTTCCTATTGAATATAAGTATTATCCCTTTTTGAAGAGAAGTTATGTAAAAGAGCTGCTTTCAGAAAGGTATTTTCATCTCTATGCATAGAAAAGGGCCAATGAGGTTATCTAAAAGGGTAGACCGCTCATGAATGGAGGTCCAATAATGGACAAGATGAATAGAGGCGTCATAACAGCATTGTCTTCAATTGGTATTGCTCAAGCACTTAAAATTCTATCTCATAAACGGATGACGGGTGAATGGGACATCGGACAGTTGGCAACAACCGGCGGTATGCCGAGCTCACATTCAGCAGGCGTTGCTGCACTTGCAACGTACATCGCAGCAAATAAAGGATCAAGGCATACAGAAACAGCTTTAGCAACCATATTCGGTGTAATTGTCATGTATGATGCACAGGGAATCCGTCGCCATACGGGGGAAATCGCCCAGCTCGTCAACGAATTGGAGGACAAGTTTGCTATCTTATCAGGGGAGTTCCCGAGTCTTGATTATGTAGCTAAGGAAAAGGACTTGAAGGAAATACTGGGACATCAACCACTGGAAGTTCTCGGGGGCGCTCTGCTCGGGTCAGCACTCGGATTCTTATCAGCGAAGTTTGAAAATAGAGGTATGTAGCTAAAAACGCACTAGGTCACACTGACCTAGTGCGTTTTTTTGTTTCTGTTTTTCAGAAAACTAATTGCTCTTGCATGTTACTCGTACTAAACTAAAAGTATATTAAATAAGGGAGCAATCATATGAAAGCAGTCATACACAACATTTTTCAACGTTACTGGAACCCTTATATCGTCTTGCTCGCAGCCGGTGTTTTCAGTGCGATTTACTTTGGTTTGACAACTACTGTTTGGGCAGTGACGGGTGAATTCACTCGGCTTGGTGGACATATCCTACAATTATTCGGTGTTGATATTTCCAAATGGCAGTACTTCAACATGGTTCACATGCAAGGCACAACCTTAACACGTTCCGATGGCTGGATTGTCTGGGGCATGTTCATCGGCGCTCTTGTCATGGTTCTTTTCAGCAACAGCTTCAAAATCCGCCTGCCACAGCAGAAACGTCGCTATATCCAAGGCCTCGTTGGCGGAATTATTGCCGGATTCGGCGCACGTCTTGCACTTGGCTGTAATCTTGCAGCGTTCTTTACTGGCGTACCGCAATTTTCCTTCCATTCATGGATTTTTATTATCGCAACAGGAATCGGCACCTATTTCGGTGCTAAATTGACGAAGTTGCGCTGGTGGAAAGGACGACCAGCTCTTACTAGAGGTGCAGCCAAGCCTTCCGCTGTAAAGCAGCGTGCCATCCAGCCGTATGTCGGCGGAACCATTGCTATACTGTATGCCGGCCTCATCATCTACTTCTTTGCAACCGGGAAAAATATGCTCGGATGGGGTGCGCTTTTCGGCATGATTTTCGGTATTCTTGTAGAACGCGGACAGATTTGCTTTACCTCTGCATTTCGCGATCTTTGGCTCGTCGGACGCAGTCTCATGGCTAAAGCAATCATTGCCGGTATGGCAATCAGCTCAGTTCTTACATTCATCGTCATCATTGCTTACGGTATGCCACCAATTACAAAGATTGCCGCACTCAGCACGCTTGTCGGCGGTATTCTGTTTGGGCTTGGCATTGTTATGGCATCCAGCTGTGAAACTGGGATGATGTATCGACTGATGGAAGGACAGGTTCTCTATCTCGTCGTATTTGCCGGCAACATTATTGGTGCAACCTTCCTCGCTTATGCGTGGGATCACCTCGGCATTTACAACGTGCTTGTAAAAGATGGAGCACCTATTAATCTTCTGGATACGCTTGGAACAGCAGGCGCCCTCGCGGCAACTCTCGCCATGCTTGGTCTTCTGTATGTACTAACCGTATTCTGGGAGAAGCGCTATCATCGTAACTTGGCGTTGAAGAAGGAGGCAAAACGACATGCAAGTTAAAAAGGAAGCAGATTTTTCACTCGATTTGCGCGGGGAATCTTGCCCATACCCGGTCATCTATACATTGGAAGCACTCGAAGGAATGAATGAAGGAGAGCTTCTTCAAGTCATCACTGATTGTCCCGGCTCCTTCCGAAACGTCCCGGAAGAAGTCGTAGCTCACGGTTATAAGTTGGCAAAAGAACCTGTGAAAAACGGACAAGAGTATTTATTTTATATATTTGCCTAATGAAAAGCAGGTGCCTGGAGGCACCTGCTTTTAGTTTTCTCTCTTACTTTTCCACTTCCCGATTTAAGAAGTTTATCCTCGTTCTGCAAACACAGATCATTCACCACATTAAATCAAATTGAAGCCTTTTCGTTTTACTTGAAAGTTTAAGTTTTCTTTCCGATTAAATAAGTGAAGTTTCAATATTCGACACTCTTCAACAAGGCGCATATCCAACTACATTCCAACATTAATTCATTCCCAATCTGCACTAACGCCCTTATTATTATTATGCGAATTTCCTATCTGGTTCTCGTTTCTTATATAGTAGTTAGCCAAAATATGGAATATAATTATGAAGAGACACATAATTGCTCAGCAAATTTCTGAATGGAGTTGTACAAATGAAAAAGCGGCAATTTCTCATTTATATGCTATTAGGTTTTGTGCTAGTAGGCATTTTCTGTTTTGCTTATTACAACTATGTTAGTACGAAAAATTTTGTCCTCGATTCAGTAGAACGCGAAACGAACGAAATATTGGATAATTTCTCAACAGAAGTGAACCGTTTTTCTATGGAACGTGTCGCTGAGATTGAATTGATTGCAGAGCACGTCCCACATTTAATGGAAAAAAATAATGACATCATAAGCTTCCTGTCACAGCAAAATAAAAACATGCCGTTTTTTACGGCCCTTGGGTTTATTACGCCAGAAGGAAAAATACAAGCAGCAGACGGGACAAGCTTCCCCGTTCAACAGAAAGAGTCTTTCAAACTCGCACTCGCTGGAAAAACAGTATTCAGTGACGTATTCACTTTGAAACAGGACCCTTCTCAACGTGTGGCTGCGATTTCCACCCCAATTTTCAACTCAAAAGGGGAAGTCATCGGTGTCCTCTCCGGTGTTGTGAATATGAGCAATCTCATTGGTGAGCTTGTCGAGGATTCCAATCTTGCTGGAACAGTTTATTTGTTGAAAAATGGTGAAGTTCTGTTCACCTCTAACAAGAAGGAGCATTTCACCAAATCAATTCCCGATAGCAAGCAACTACTGAGCACTATGGTAAAAATACAAAAAGGAAGTTGGACGGACCACCAGAATCCTTGGAGGTTCATCACTTATCAGCATGCAATGAACAATTGGGTTGTCCTTGTAGATTCCGAGACAAATCCTGCAACAGACGAAATCAGTGAAACACTGAAGTTCAGCATATGGTTAGTAGCCGGTACAGTCATCGCCATTGCACTCATTTCAATCTATCTCATTCGGCTTCGGCGAAAAGAACATATGCAGACAAAACTTGATCTGTTGACCGGTTTAGGTAATCGTGTATTACTGGAGTCAAACCTTTCTTCAAAACTAGCTCACTCTCCCGAAAGAAGAATCACATTGTTCTTTATTAAACTTAATCGCTTTACAGATTTGACAGAGCGACTTGGTTACCAAATGAGTGATAGGATTTTGTATGCGGTCGGCAAAAGATTGATGAGCCAGGATGGAAGAATAAACGTTTATCGTGTTGGCAATGAGGATTTCGTCCTGACATCCTACCAATCCACCATTCAAGAACAGCAGCGTTATGCAGACGAGTTGCTCAGAAGTCTTGAACAGCCTCTTCAGGTAGATAAAAATGGACCTATCTGGATTACAGTAAGTATCGGTATCAGATCCATGTCAGAGTATGACTGTGTGAATCTCGTTATGCAAGATGCCATGTTCGCCTGCCATGAGGCAATCAAAAAAGGCGGCAATCAGATTGTCCGTTTTACGGAACAGCTCGCAAAAGACAGTGAGCATCAGAGGCTAATAGCAAATAACCTTGCTGACGCACTAAAAAACAATGAGTTTTATCTCCTTTATCAACCGATTTACAGCATTAAAGAAGATCGGATCGTCAGTTTTGAAACACTGATGCGCTGGAAATCTCCTGTACTCGGAGAAGTTGGTCCTTTTCATTTCATCCCGTTACTGGAGAAAAGCGAAGCCATCATAGATGTCGGACGCTGGCTTATCAGAGAAGTCGCAGAGCAAGTGTTACGATGGGAGAAAGAAGGATATGACAATTTTGCAGTGACATTGAATGTTTCCATCAAGCAATTGCAATATGAAGGTTTCCTTTCAGATGTACATGCAATCTTGGGGGAAACAGGCGTTCGTCCGGAGCGGCTCATTTTTGAGGTAACAGAGTCAATTGTTGCCCAAAACGTAAAAGCTGCTGCCCAAATTCTACAAAGCTTGAATGAGATTGGCATCAAGACCGCAATCGACGACTTTGGAACCGGATATTCCTCTTTATCAATGCTCAAGTCATTACCGTTCCAATACATGAAAGTTGATCGTACCTTCATTATTGAAGTGCTAAACGACAATGGAGAATCAGAGGCAATCTTGCTTGGACTTATAGAAATTGCGAACAGTCTCGGTCTTACAACAATTATGGAAGGTGTAGAAACGCCGGAACAACTGAAAATATTGAAACAGATAGGCGCCAAGCGCATCCAGGGCTATCTCTTCAGTAAACCGATTCCACCCGAGGAAGCGATCAAGTTCCTCAAGAAAAGGAACTTGCTTCAGTCCATTATTAACTAAAAAACTTTAGATTCTCAGATAGCAAGAACGTATTCGACGTTTATGCTATTGCTTAAAAACCCGAAATTATTCTGAGGCAACTGTCATATAAATATGGGACAGTAGAAAGATTAGCTGCTGGACTTCAAGATAATGTTGCCGCTATTCACACAATTGGTTATGATTAACGAAAAGGAGGGATGTTCTTTGAGTCAAGAGAATGTGGATTTCCTCGACAACGTTAAACACGAGGGAGAAAATCAGAAGGCAAAGAGAAGAGAAGGCGAGCCTACTGCTGCTTTTAAAGGAGCTGCCTGGGTAGCCTTGCTGATCGGAACAGTCGCTTATCTTATAGGATTATTCAATGCAGGAATGGAACTGAACGAAAAAGGCTATTACCTTGCCGTTTTGATTTTTGGACTTTATTCATCTGTTTCTTTGCAAAAGGCTGTACGCGATAAAGAAGAAGGAATCCCTGTTACGAACATTTATTACGGAATTAGCTGGTTTGCCCTTGTTGCAGCTATCTTGCTAATGGCAATCGGCCTTTACAATGCCGGCAGTATCATTCTCAGTGAAAAAGGATTTTACGGCATGGCTTTTGTTCTAAGTATCTTCGCATCCATTACGGTACAGAAAAACATTCGGGATACACAGAAAGCTAGAGAAAGAAAATAAAGATGCATCCCCCGCTTCGACTGTAGTCGGAGCGGGGGTGTTTTTGCCTTGGCCAACCCGTAAGATGTTGAATTAAACATAAAGATGTTAGAATCCTCACGTGAAGTTAACGAAAAAAATAAAATTAAACACAATCCCACTTGAAATCTATTGAATTCCGGTAATTAACAAACAAGCTCAGTAAGAACCTGCTTACAAATAAACTAAAAATTGGACTGGTCAGAAACCACCAGATAAATAATGAGCGCCACTTCCACAAAAGCAAGAAAAGGGAACCCCAACTTGAATGAAATGTGCTTTGTCTTATGTCGGAATCGGTTCATGCCCAAAGTTGTACCTACTGCTCCTCCGATAAGCGCCACAATCCATAGATTCTTTTCCGGGATTCTATATTTATGGTTTATTGCACGTTGCTTATCTAAGTACATAATGAAGTATCCGAATAGATTAATGATTAAGAGGTATAGAAAAACAATAAGAAAACCTATTCCAATCCTCTCCCTTCTTAGTTCTGTTAGTATGACAGTTTGGAAGGCCCATTACTAGAACTAACTCTCTGCAACTTATCAATTCGAATCCACTTCAAATAGAAAGGCAGATCTCCCTCAAAGGAAGATCTGCTCTCTCCATCAAAGCAAATTACTTTTTAGTAAACCGTACAGTATCCATGCCTGCGATGGCGATTTTATCACCTGTTTTCAGCGTAGTTGTGATACTGCTGACACCAAATCCATCTGAGTTGTTACCTAGAATTTCATTGATAATCAGATAATCGCCTCTGGAAACAAACAGATTCCCTGAATCATCTGTTGTGCTAACACGGTAGCGTCCAGGCGAGATGTCCTTGCCGACTGTCCAGTACCCTGAATGCAGCGTGTTCGATTTCTTATGGGCTACCTTCTGGAATTGAACACTCTCCAAATCTAAAATTTCAATTATGTCACCATTCTTAATATCAGTTGTTACAACAGAAACACCAAAATCTTGTTCCCCATCTGTAAGAACTTCATTTACATCACGGTCATATGATTTCGTCGTAATGAACAAGTTCCCCATCTCATCATTTGTTGTAATGCGGTAGCGTCCTGCAGGAATATCTCTGCCTACTTTCCACTTACCAGTCGTAAGGCTTTTAATATAAGGTACAGTAATAGTTGCTGATACAGACTTTCCATTAGACGTAGTCGCAGTTATCTTGGCAGTACCTGCTCCTTTTGCAGTTACGACACCTTTACTGCTTACTGTTGCCACTTTTGTATTAGAGGACTTCCACTTGACCGTTTTGTTTGTCGTATTGCTTGGGCCAATCGTTGCCTTTAATGTGAGTGTCTTGCCCTTTTTCAGAGTAGCTGATGTCTTATTTAGCTTTATCGTTTTCGCTACAATTGGGGATGTGACTGTTACCTTAACAGATGCAGACTTTGCCCCTTTAGCTGAAGCAGTAATTGTTACTTTCCCTTTCGCTTTCGCAACTACCTTCCCTTTGCTGTCAACAGTGGCAAGCTTCGTATTAGATGATTTCCACTTAACCGCTTTATCTGTACTGTCCTTTGGAAGAACTGTTGCAGATAGTTTTGCTGTTTTACCCGTCATTAGAGACAGGCTTGTTTTATTCACTTTTACCGTCTTTGGTGAAACCTTTACAGTTAATTCTTTATAAACCTTCGGATTATCCTTAGTAGTTGCGGTAATTATTGCAGAACCTTTTGCAATGCCTTTAATATTTCCTTTGGCATCTACTGTTGCTATCTTGCGGTCTGAACTTTCCCAAAGAACTGTTTTGTTGCCTGCATTTGTAGGGCCAACAACAGGAGTAACCCTCACAGTCTGATTAATAGCGATATCCAGTGCCGTTTTACTTAGTTTCAAGCTTGTCGGCAAAATATTTGTTACAGTTACAGTCGCACTTTCCTTAACCGTTGACTCACCTTTAGAAATGACGGTAATAACCGACTTACCAGGCTTAATAGCTGTTATCTTGCCATTCGCATCTACTGTTGCTACTTCCTGATTACTGCTATGCCAGCTGACATCTCTATTAACGGCTGTTGCTGGGAAAACAGTTGCTGTCAATTTGGCCGTCTTTCCTTTTTCAATAGATAGAGTTGTCCGGCTAAGTTGGATTCTATCCGGGACAAGTTCCTTTTGTATAATACTTAGACTGCCTCCCGAAATGTACAGGAAACTGCCTTCAGTAAATGTATAATCACGCAGTCCATTCTCCTTGTCTATTGAAAAGGAATCACTCTCAGCGAAATTGCTATCCAGAATTGTAATATGGGCTGATCCGTCCGCATGACGAAGAACAAAAGTCCCCTCTGCCAAGTCTTTACCAATCTCATAGAATCCTTGAGATACGTTGGCTGAATCAATTTCTCCAGCTGAAACTTTTACATTAGATGCTCCTGCATCAAGCGCAACTTGAACTGTGTCCCCAGTTCTAAGTCCCGCTGTAAACTTATTGGGAGCAGCCTGTCCGGAACTATCGATTGCCTCGCCAGCAAGATCTGCTCCATCTCTCTTAACATATATTTTTGCTATCCCATTCTCGATTTTAAACGTATTAAGCCCTGCCGGAATCTCATTTCCCGCCGTATACGTACCTTCAGCAAGCGAATCTAAACTCTCTGCTTGCACCGGGCTTACAAATATTGCAGCTAGTAAAACTATAAACGTAATGACTGCCCATTTGGCCTTCCTCATATCCATCCCTGCTTTCTCGTATTTAATCCCTAAATAGACCAAATTCATATTACCATAATAATGGATTATAGAATGACACTCTCTCGCCTGGTAATTTTTACATCAACCCATTCAGATACAATTTGGCACTTTAAACAATCTATGAGATAATAAACATAAGAACAAACGTACGATTAATGACAATAGAGGTGTTATCATGAAACCCGTCATCCTAGCCGAGAAGCCGAGCCAAGCAAAGGCTTACGCGGATGCATTCACTGCTCGCAAATATGAAGGCTATATGGATATCTCACCTTGTCCGACATTTCCGGAAGGGGCTTATTTGACATGGGGAGTCGGCCATCTCGTTGAATTGAAAGAACCACATACATACAATCCTGCCTGGAAGCGTTGGACACTCGGGAGCTTGCCGATTTTGCCGGATCGGTATGAATTTCAAGTAGCGAAGGGGAAGTTCAAGCAATTCTCCGTTGTCAAAAAGCTCATTCGCAATACCGATACTGTTATCAATGCTTGTGACGTTGACCGGGAAGGTTCGAACATTTTCTATAGTATCTACGATCAGACAGGCGCTCGCGGCCAAACGATTAAACGTCTATGGATCAATTCACTGGAAGTAGATGAAGTACGTAAAGGGTTCGAGAACTTACGTAATAATGCTAAAGATCTGCAGCTCTATGAGGAGGCGAAGTCCCGACAGATTAGCGATTGGCTTGTAGGCATGAATGGCTCGCGACTATATACGCTCCTTCTGAAAGCAAAAGGGCTCCAGCACGTATTTCCAATTGGACGTGTACAATCGCCGACCGTCTTCTTAATTTACCAGCGACAAAGAGAGATTGAGACATTTGTTTCGGAGCCTTTTTTCGAAGTGGAGGCCCAATTTAAAGCTGCTCAGGGTGTATACAAGGGCAAGGCAAAAATAAAGGAACCAAAGCGTGAACTGGTTGTGGAGTTGCTGAACAAGCACGAGATCCAACCAGATTCTCCAGGGACAATTATAGAAGTCACTCATAAAGACAAGCGGATGCCACCGCCTCAGCTGCACTCCCTTTCAACACTGCAGGCAACGGCCAACCGCAGATGGAAGGCAAGTCCTGCAACAGTCCTGAAGACGATGCAGTCACTCTACGAGAAGAAGCTCGTATCCTATCCGCGTACAGACACGCGGCATATTACACAAGCTGAATTTGGTTATCTAGCTACTTCAGTCAAGGCTCTTCAAGACCTGATTGGCTGTCAATTTGAGGTTGCATCACGGACGCCGAAGAGGCGTTTTGTCGACAGCTCCAAGGTTCAAGAGTTATCTAGTTTATAATAACAGTATGTATTTAAAGTATCTCAAGAAAGTAGATGCTTATTTTAATATCTTAAAATAAAAAATATCTAGATAAGAAATTTATAGACGTTATAGTTTTTAAAGTTAGGAGGAGTTTTTGTGGCAAAGGTGGTTAGTTTTAAGGACGAGAACTTAAATACGATTTATCTTATATCATCTAATAACGGCTTTCCTTATTTATATCCAAATAAATATTTGAAGTTTTTAAAAACCGTAAATAAATCAACAAACACAATAAAGTCTTATGCCTATAGATTAAAACTGTTCTGGGATTTTATAGAGGTAAATCAAATTGATTTCAAGAAGATAACAATGGAACATTTCATTAAATTCATAGGCTGGTTACAAGGACAATTTAATATAAGCTCCCACCAGAGACAGCCCAGCACTATCAACTATAATATTATGGCTGCCTTTAACTTTTATAATTACTTAGAGAGATTCCACCCCGACATACTTGACAGCGATTTAGATTTTTATTATGAAAGCTCACGCAAATCTTATGCTTATAAATCATTCTTAGAGCATACAAAGTCGGGTATTAAATACAAACTAAACGCAATTAAAGTAAAAGAATCTAAGAGACCATATAAAACTTTATCGACTACACAGCTAAAGGGAATATTTCAAACTGAGATGAATATTAGAAATAAATTATTACTGGTGTTACTTTATGAAACAGGCGTAAGGATATCAGAAGCATTGAATATTAAATTAGAGGACATAGATTTATCAGATAAAAAAATTAAGGTTACCCAATCTAAGACACCGTCTGGAGAAAACAGGTGGGTTTACGTATCTTCTGAAACAACTAATCTATTACAAGATTATATATATGAGGTGCATGAGAAAAATAACTTTGATAGTGACTTTTTGTTCTTAAAATTAAGTGGATCCTTCAAAGGAGAGCCATGTGATTACATCACCATAAACTCCCTTTTAGGAGTTTATCCCACAAGTTAGGTTTTAACATTACTCCTCATATGTTTCGACACACATTAGCAACAGAACTCCACGAAAATGGTATTGAGATATCTATAATAAGAGCTTTACTAGGCCATAAAGATATTCAAACAACAATGAATATGTATATTCACCCTTCTGATAAATCAATTAGGGAGGAATATAACAAGGTAGTAAGCAAAAGGAAGAAGGAGAATAAATGATAAATCCTGAAATTATAGATAAGCGTGAAGCTATTAATGATTTTTTAGAAAAACATCCTTATTACCAAGCAGATATATGGTTAGCTAATAGTTTGAGTATTGCAAAAGAAGCTTCACGCCCTGTCATTCGTTATAGAGAGAGGATAGACTTCTCATCATGTAGTAACAGCCATCTAAAAAACGAAATCAAATACTACTTTTCTAAGAATATGGAAGATAGCTTATATTCGGTCATAACTGTATTTGAAGGTAAAGCCCATCACTTAAGGCGAATGCTTCAATTTCTTGATAAATCTTATCCAAATATACGTTCAGTTTTAGAGATTCCTAAGGAAGAAATTATGTTTAAGTATACAAATCACTTAATTGATGCTGGTATTAAAGTGAAAAGGGAAAATCTCAAAACTGGTGGCTTTATTGTTACACCACCAGTTTCATTAATGAGTACCTTTTATGATTACATATTTGCCACATTCGACTCAACACCAGAATACGATAAAGATATCTGGGATGGCAGAAAATTACCTATAGAACTTAACTACACTAATACAAATACAAAAAGGATGAAGTTTTTAAAAGTTAACCCTAGAGACAGAAATTTTCTAAAACAGTATATCTATACTAGAGTAGTCATGTTAAAAAACCTAACATTTTCAATTGGTATACGATATGTACATGAAATTTCATTATTTTTAAATTTCCTTAATGATAGTTATCAGGAACTAGAACTAAAAAATATAAAGCGTGAGCACATTGAAAAGTATATTATATATATATCAAACAAGGAGATTCATCATAAATATACTCGTAAAAAAATAAAAGCAACCAATGTTTATGTCAGTAGCAACCTCACCATAATAAAAAAGCTACTGACAGACTTAAAGATATTTGAATGGGAAGAAGCTCCTAAGCTGCATATTGAATCGTTATTCCTACCAAATGATAATCCACGTCGCACTAAAAAAGAGAGCTTCAATAACCCAAAGTATATACCCGATTATATATGGGATCAGGTAGTAGAAAATATACATTTGATCGGAGATAGATATGTACCAATTATTCTAATAATGGAAGGTTCAGGGTTTCGAGGCACTGATGTATTAGGCTTAAAATTAAACTGTCTAGAAAAGGACAACCAGGGAGACTATTGGTTAGTTGGTGATCAAAGAAAAGTTAATTATAAAGATCATAAAGTACCTATATCCGAAGAATTAGCAAAAGTTATTATGTCACAACAGGAAATATGCAAGAATAAATCCACTCCTGATAATAATCCTGAAGATTTTCTATTCGTTTCTTTTCGAGGTCCAAGAAAAGGTAAGCCTCAAACAACAGCAACATTATCTAGAGTTCTTAATGACTTTGCTAAGAAGGCGGAAATAAGAGATGCTAACGGGGAGATCTATAGATTCAGAAATCATGGCTTCAGACATCGCTATGGTGTAAATCTCATTAATAACGGAATGAATATTGTCCATGTTCAAAGATTAATGGCACATGCATCACCAGAGATGACATTAGCTTACGCTAAGATACACGATCAAACTCTAAAGGATGCCTATTTTAAGGCAAAAGACAATAGAGGCATTGCTTTTGACATTGAAGGAACTTTAGTTAAGTCAGATTTAAAACAACAGGCAATGGCAAATGATCTTGAACTCGAATGGATTAGGCATAATTATGATTCGATTAGAATGGATCACGGAATGTGTATCAAAAGCACAAAGATGAAATGCGAGTTTGCTGAAAAAGTTATAGAGCCTCCTTGTATTGCAAACAATTGTAGAAGTTTTCACGTTGATAGTACTTTTAGTGACTACTATAAGTCTCAAATAGCACTCCTCGAAAAGGACATAAAAATTTACGAAAATAATGGCCATGCTAGATCATTAGAGTTTGCACATAAAAAGATAGCTAATTACAGAAAAATTTTAAACGAGATTACAGAAAGTGAAGGAATAAGTGGAATTTCAAAAGAAAGGCGAGAATATACAGGGGAGGAAAGGTTAAAAAATGGCAAATAAGAGTCCTAATACTAATAAAATTATCGAGTTAGCGAGACTAAAATCACATGAAACAGAGAAAAAGGTTTTTAATGCTATTAAAGCCATGATAAAAAATAAAGAGAAAATAAATTATAATAGTGTCTCTATAAAAAGCAATGTCTCCAAATCCTTTCTCTATAAAAACAGTAGTATAAGAGGAAAAATTGATATGCTTAGAGGAGAACAGTTAAAGTTAGAAAAAGTAACGAACCACAAGCCAAACACCTCTGATAAATCAAAAGATGTAATTATAGAAACCTTAAAAGGGAAAATTGAAAACCTTATAAAAGAAAACGAGAGTTTAAAAGAAGCTTTAGCAAGTAAGTATAATAATTTCTACAATAATCTTTAGTCCCATTTATTTAAAGATGAGGAATCGAAAATGAATAAAAGCCACTTAAAAAAAGACGAAATAAGGCATAATAATTTTATATCTAAAATTAACAGTTTAGTGGGTGAAGAGTATTCGGTTTTGAGTGAGTATGTTTCCTCACGCGAAAAAGTATTAATGAGGCATAATGTATGCGGCAATGAGTATTGGGTAAGAGCAAGCCATTTTACTTCCTCGGGATCAAGGTGCAAACCTTGTGCTTTTAAAGGAATAAATGGTAAGTCTCACGAACAATTTATCCTAGATGTTTATAACAAAGTAGGAAATGAATATACAGTTTTGGGAAAGTATACAAAAGCACATGAAAAAATAAAAATCCGCCATAATAAATGCGACAATGAATACTTAGTAGATCCAGCTAGCTTTTTACATGGATCTAGATGCAGAGAATGCAATCGCAAATTATTAAGTAGTTTAAAAAGAAAACAACATAGCGATTTCATTAGAGAATGTCATGATCTAGTTGGAAATGAGTATACAGTTCTTTCAGATTATATTTCGACTCATACCCATGTGAAAATGAAACATAACTATTGTGGTTATAATTTTGATGTAATGCCTTCGAATTTCCTTCGTGGCAGGAGATGCCCAAGCTGTAAAGGAGAAAAAATAAGCAAAAAAAAGACCCATACGCATACTGACTTTATAAAAAGAGTATATGAACTGGTTAAAGATGAATATAAAGTTTTAGGAACCTATGAAAGAGCAAGAAAAAAAGTACTTATTCAGCATGTAACATGCGGATATAAATACGAAGTAACGCCCTCTCATTTTGTTTTGGGTACTAGATGCCCCTTATGTAACGAAAGTAAGGGAGAACGTGTTATTAAGCAATATTTAGAGTCAAAAAAAATTAAATTTAAAAAAGAATTCTCTTTCCCAGATTGTAAGGACGTTGATCGATTAAGATTTGATTTTGCCATTTTTGATAATGTTGGTTCATTAATGTGCCTTATTGAATTTGATGGTGAGCAACATTTTAAACCTGTACATCACTTTGGCGGAGAAGAGAATTACCAATTAACACAAAAAAGGGATGAGATAAAAAATAAGTATTGTCAGGATAATAATTTAGAACTTATTAGAATTCCTTATTATGAAACGGAAGTTGAATTATTTTTGGATAAATTTTTAAGCCATAATCCTAAGGATGATGATAAAGTTGATGCTTCTAAAACACTTTTTTAACCTCGTCCTAGCATAGGACGAGGTTAAGTTCTTTTAAACTTTTGAAATTAATAAGTTACTGACAACAAACCTATTGTTAATTATTCTTACCCACATCTAAATTACTCTTCTGAGATAGTAACTTCTCTTTAAAGTCGTTTCTGAATTCCTCCTTCTCCCTTGCTTCCCTGGAATAAAATTTAATTCCTAGGAGCCTAACCTTTTCATTTTCGTTCAGAATCTCTACTCTTGGGTCTTCAGACAATTGCTCCAAAAATCTTGTTTCCACTTGTCCTTTTCAAGTAGGTGAGCTCCTTTGGGCTCCATGAATACTTGGTACGTATACTGCTCATTTTTTAAATAAAGCAGAAAGTCCGGCATAAATCCCCTAACACCATCAATTTCCGTAACTCTAACCTGTTTCTCGTTACGAATTAAATAAACCTCTTCATACTCCTCCTGTAGCTTTTCAACGTACTCTATTATAAAGTCTATCATGTCTGACTCTAAGCTATTAACAATTGCTTTATCGTAAATAAACCAATCATGTTGCCTCATTGGCCTTTCACGAATGATATCTCCCATAGTCCTACCTGAGACTTGATTAACTTGCACTACATAATCCTTTATCATAGAAGATATAGAGTATCCTTCAAATTCAGGTGTCCCCATCTGTTTCATAAAGTTATTTTTAATACTATCCTCTGCATGTCTTAGAAATTTCTCGAATATATCTAGTTGATCCTTAGGAGTCAAATCTTCTATTTCATATGCCGATGGGATAGATACATAAATTTTTAAGTTACCGAGGAAATTCTCACTTTCAATAAACTCTCTTATACTCTTTAAATGAGGAATGTATTGTGATAGGTGATTAAAATGAAAGAATGGGTTCCTTTGAATACCTTTTTGTAAAATTTCCTTCGTAAAAAAAAGTTCTATCTCTTTGCGTTCAACATTCCCTAATCTTTCTCTTCCCGTGCGATAATCTTGTTCAACAACTGAATCTAAGGTCGTTTCAAAAGCTAGATTCACTCTGTAATCCTCCAAGGTTTGGTAATATTCTTCAGAGGTTTCTATAAGGCGATTAATATAAATCTTTCCGTTCTTAAAGAAGTCATTCTTTTTAAATCCCGGTTTAAGAGTTGCCCTGAACTCTTGAATACTATCCTCCTTAATCTGTATCTGAGCAGCATCAAGTGATTTTTGCAAATTTTTTATATAGGAGTTATCGTTGATAGTATGATAGTGTAAAGTTTCAATTACCTTAAGATCGGATACGTTATAGTCTTGACGACGACGATAAGATACTTCCCCTTCCAAGCAATAAGGGTAGTATCTTGCACCTCTTCCTATAAGTTGTGCTTCACTATCCGTTATACCTTTAGTCCTTGGAGCACCTTCACTGATACGTACAATATCAAATAAATTGAGGACATCCCATCCCTCATTAAGCTTAGCTACTGCAAATATTACTCTAACCGGGTTATCCGGGCTTTCTAAAGTGTTTAGTAACAAGCTATTTTCCTCTGACAAGAATTCTTTAGAGTTAACATTTAAAACAGTTTCTTGCTTAAAATCCCATTTAATTTCTTTTATAACTTCCTCTAAATCTTTTGTCAGATAATATGTGTACATTTTTTGATATATACTTTGGCTCTTCGAATACACCAAAGAGCCCTTTTTTATAAGTCGATGAAGCTCTGGTGTATTTAATCCCTCAATAAGATCGTTAAATATACCATTGACTTCGTTAGATTTTTTTATTGTATTAGATTTAAACATAATAATTGGTTTAAGTTGTATACTATTATCTTTAGCAATATATTTGCGATACTGACTTAGTAAAATTGCTGATAGAAGCTTTTCTTCATCAGATTCATTTGCACGCAGTAAAACAACATTCTTCGAATAGCCATCTTCCATAAACCTTTTTAAATCATATTGGTACACAATTTTATTCTGGTATTTATAGAATAGCTCATCTTTTGTTAGATCAATTGTAGCCGTAAATTCTAATAGACGATTTGCTGTATTTAATGTTAATAATCGGTTAATTGTGTACTCCCATGTTCTCTCGTCTTCCTTTTGTGCTTTAGTTGAAGCATTCATATGATGTGCTTCATCAGCTAGAAGTACTATATCTGTTCCTTCAAGCGTCTCGAATGTCATTCCATTTTCACGTGGATTTGTTAGATCCTTATGTAATTTTTGTATAGTGGTCAACTTCAGGTATATTGTATTATCAGCAGGGCTTTCTGGAAAGCTGTTAACCACACGAATAGAAACTCTCCTCCCTTTAATAACAATGCCCTTTCTATTAAATAGATATTTTGGAGAGGATATATTAGTTAAATTATCAATGGTTTTCTTTATAATGGCATCACTATTCACAAAGAAGATAAAATTTTGTTTACCTTTTTCATAGAATAGATATAATATCGTTGAAGCAAGTACCATGGTTTTTCCTGACCCAGTCGCCATATGAAATAGTAAATGATTAAATGATAAATCAGCACTGTCTAATCGCTGGGTATAAATAAAATGACGTAACGCTTCTTCCTGGTAAGGTCTAAGATTATGATTAAGATTATCATTTAAGTATTCATCAAGCTCGGGTCTATAATCCATAGTTAATAGACTTTGGAAAGTTTCTTGAATACGATGATGTAATATTTCATTTTTCATATTCTTTTCATCCTTTCCCATAAAAAGATTCGTTAAATTGTCGGTCATTAGCAGAGATACAGAATTGCTCATCGTCTATTTCAGAGTAATTTAGATATAGCTGATTCATATCCAAAATTTCCAATAGTGACTTCTTCTGTTCATCTATAGATAATTTAAGGAAATCTTCATTGTCTAAAGTAACTTGATTAAGTTTTACCTGAAAGTCTAAGTAAGCACTCTCTTTCATATCATAAATCAATTTTTCTATATCATTTTGATTTGAAGCTTTTTGTATTTCATTTATATATTTATTATTTAAATTGTAAAGCTCAACATATACAAATGAACCTCCACCGTGCCAATCAACATCCTTAGAAATCCCACCCTGTTCTCCTTTAATGACTTTCTCTAAACGGGGTATAGAAATGCTTTCAATATAATCCATTTGTTCTATGCCAATAAACTTCCGATTCATTTTCAATGCTACAGCTTGAGTGGTTGCCGAACCCATAAAGAAATCTAAAACAAGGTCTCCTTCATTAGTTGTATACTCAATAATCTTTTGTAAAAGTATTTCATTTTTAGGGTATGGAAAGACTTTCTCACCGAACAAATCGACTATTTCGTCCGTTCCTTTTTTGTTAACTGCCTGCTTTAGCAAAACATCCATGGTCTGATTAATAAATTCGGTTGATACATAAGCTTTATTAAAGCCCTTTCCATATTTCTTTATTTCTTCAGATTTAAAAACCCTCATAGAGGGCTGTTTAATATTCAAAAATTCATAATCACCGGGGAAAACAATTTTTCCACGCTTTAAATAATCGTCGACAGTATCTTTAGTAACAGCCCAGCTTCTATTCGGATTAACAGGAAAACTCTCACCATTTCGCGGATTAACTAAAGTGAAATCTGAATTTGGCCTTTCTTTAGTTGAGGTCTGCTTTGTTAAATCTGATAATCTCCATTCATCATTAGGGAAGTCCTCAGAAATATAGTATTTCCTTTCTACTTCTCTTTGGAATAGCTTATCTGTTTTTGCGCTGCCTTTTGTATATACTAGAATCCAGTCATAGTCTTGGGACAACTTATAAGGAACATCACTTTTACCACTTCTTGTTTTCCTGGGGATTGTTGCAACAAAGTTTTCTCTCTCAAAGATGGAGTCCATCATTACTTTAAGATAATGCATCTCTTGATCACCAATATGCACAAATATAAGACCTTTGTCCTGCATCAGTTCTCTTGCAATTTCTAGCCTGTTCTTCATAAAAGTTAACCAAGTTGAATGGCTAAAACGATCGTTATATTTAAAAGAATCCTGTTCTGTATTATATGGTGGGTCAACATATATTAACTTTACCTTATCTGAATATCTTTCTTTTAGGCTATGTAATGCTAATAAATTATTTCCCTTTATAACAAGATTATCCTCATCTGTTATAAAATTGACTGCTTCAGTTTTATTCTCATTATACTTTCTAACGTTTACAAAAACTTTCTGTGCAAGTAGTTGGTCTATCTCCTTCTTTGCTATAATCTTATTATAATAAACTTCTTTTCTTCCTACGTTTTCCTTCTCCATACCCCCTTCTAAAATTGAATCTTTATATGGGAAATCTAATATAACATCTGAATTATAGTCCAAGTACCTTCCACCAGATGTTAAACCTATTTTATTTTGATATTTAGTATAGCTGTTAGCCCAATAATTTTTGTATCTTAGCATATCTATAAATTCATCAATCTTAAATAATAGACTGCCGGCGATCTCCACAGCGTACATTTCTCGTATCTCTTGATCGCTCAAGAGTACTTCAAGCAATTCTGGTTTATATGCTCTAAGGTCTTCTATGACCATGTTTCTTAGTAACTGTTCACCTTCCCAGTACTGTGGAAATAACTTAAGAAGACTCCCCACCTTTTTAATAAGTTGCTCTTCCATCACATAACTCCTCCAATAATCTTCAAAACCTCAGCACAATTTAATAAACGTTTTTGTATGAAATCTTACATGTATAGGTATCTCAAACTTTACAGTAATTAAGATAATAAATATTATAGGCCACATTTTTGCTCAGTCTTCGATACTAATAGGCTTGGTAATATTTCTAAGCCAGCAGCTAATACAAAAATTGTTGTTATTGTAGGTTTTCTTTTACCCCGTTCCATCAAACTGATGTATGTACGATCAAGCCCGCAAATAAAGGCTAACTCTTCTTGCGAGAGCTTCCTTTCCTTTCTAAATTCCTTCAATACCTTACCAAATACTACCTCTATCTCCATTCAGCATAGCACCACGCTCTTTTTCCTCATAATCGAAGAAATGTGCTATTCAGTCCACGGACTATGGTCTGCAAAACAGAGCGCAATATGCTACACTGATTATACTGTATCCTCTATACTACAGCCGAAATGGAGGAAAATCCATGGACAATTTAAATCAGATAATAGATGAACTAAACTTACCTACCCAATTGAAGGTGTACCTCAATTCAAGTGAACAAACTAAAGAACAACTAACAGTAGGTATTTTAAAGGAAATTGAGGATCTATATAATTTTTACCAGGCTCTTTACCTATTTGACACCTCAGAATTCAGTGCATTTACAATCACTTCTTTAAAGAGGTGTAAAGATAAAGAAACTTTTTATTATTATTTAAAAAAGGTGATTGATAGCAATGTCGACTTTAAATCAAGAGATACAGCATATAGTCATAAAGATGATTGCTTTAGTCTCCAAAAAGAGATAGTAAACAAAACATTTGAACAAGCAGTGCTAGAATTCTGCACTTATATAGATGGTGTATATAAAAGAACGGACAAACTGAATTTAACACAAACTTTTATAAACTTAGGTAAACTCGAGTTAATAACTACTCTAATTAACAACCAAAATTACGAGCAAATACTAAATGCAGGTAAACTTGTCCTTGAGAAACATAAACTTTTATAAAAAAATCCCCCCCTGTTATTAACTTTGACTATATGTTTTTAAAGAATAGAATAGTATGGGCACTAATTTCGATTTTTTTTACACTTGATATCAAGAACACCATGCGATCATCCCGACGAAGAAGCGCCCGACTGCTGCAGCTCTTGGCAAAATGTCACCGCTCGAACGTAATTTGTACGAGGAAGTTGTAAGAACAGCACTCGCCATGTTTCACCGTGACTACTCGTATACGGAAACTAAGGTGACAACAGACGTAAAAGGGCTTCCTTTCTATACAATCGGAAAGACAGAACGTGATAAAGGATGGAAAGAGATCTTCCCGGTTTCAAAGAAAAGCAAAGATTCGGAGGAGCCTGCTCTCCCTCCTCTTGAACAAAATGAAACAGTTCAAAGTGAGATTGCTGTCAAAGAAGGGAAAACTCAACCTCCTAAGCCTTACACAGAAGGTCAACTCATTACGATGATGAAAACATGCGGCAAGCTTGTAGAGGATCAGAGTGAGACAGACGTTTTAAAGGAGATTGAAGGACTTGGCACAGAGGCGACTCGAAGCGGTATTATCGAGACGATCAAGAAGCATGGATACATCTCTGTCATAAAAAATATTGTTTCCATTACGGATAAAGGACGTGTCCTTTGCCAAGCGATTGAAGGGAGCTTGCTCGCAAGCCCTTCCATGACTGCAAAATGGGAATCATATTTGCGAAAAATCGGGAATGGCGAAGGGACCGGAGAGCACTTCTTGAACAATGTATCGAAGTTCATCAACAGCATGCTTGAAGCTGTTCCGAATCAATTGGAGGGGCAGAAAATTGATATTGAGCTGCCACCTGCCGAAAAATCAAGCCGCAGAAGCTATGCACCGAAAGAAGTTGCCCCATGTCCTGCATGCGGGAATGGTACAATCTTGTCCCGAAAGTCGTTCTATGGATGCAGTAATTATAAAAATGGCTGCAAGCAGACATTCCCCGGTGTCTTTCTTAAGAAAAAGCTTACCCCGGCACAAGTGAAACTGCTTTGCACGAAAGGTCGCACGAATGTGATTAAAGGGTTTACTTCTACTGGCGGCAAGAAATTTGACGCTCCACTTGAGTTGAAAGATGGAAAGCTGATGTTGGATTTTAAATGATTAGCAGGCATCTTAATACGATGCCTGTTTTTCAAAATGGCTTTTGCTCATTCGTACTTACATCCTGTATTCCGCTCACCCCTGCTTCCTCTGCACCTCATCCTCAAACACAAACACAGTCATCGCAATATCTTCTTCAATATTCAAGTCGGAGAACAGGCGCACGACCCTCGTTCCAGTTAGTTTCTCGAATTTCACGAGTACTTCTGGCCGTTTGTAAATCTCCTTCACTAGCTTCGTTCGTGCTTCGTGTACCGTCTGTCTGCCCTGCTCTGATGTAATCATGAATTTCTCCACGTTCGTCAGATTGCCTCTCATCTCGCTGATCGCCCAGTTGCCAATGAAACGAGTACTGATCTCCTTAGGCCCATTACCGACGTATTCCTTTCTAATTTCACGGACGAGCATACTGAATTCATGCTCAAGATTTCTGCCCATAACATTTCCTCCTATTGAAAGAAGCCAAGCGTGGAGTAACTCCGACGCCTGGCATCCTGCTTTTTCTTCTATTCTACTCTTTTAATTCTTCACCGACACCTTTTAGGAGGTTGAGACCAAACCCGATAGCACGGTTAATGTCCGGGTCGTTCAGTACTTTTAAGAGGTCGAACATTTTTACCTTCGAATTGTCCTCCAGTCCTTGCTCGGCTTTCTGAAGGCCATTCGCAAGGCCAGAGACAAGCTTGCCTGTCACTTCTGGATTAAGCTCAGTCAGCGCACCGCCCGCTGCCATCGCATTATTAATCAAGTTCGTCACTGGTTCACGCAGCGCCTGATCGACGGCAATCTTTGCGACTTTTTCCTTCGCCTTCAATAGATCCTTCAAAGCTTCCAACAGCCCGCTCTCATGCAGTTCTTTCAATAAGAGCAATGTTTCCTGTAAAGAATCTTTATTCAAAGCAACTTCGGAGAGGAGGCTCTCCAAAGTCTGTTGCTGTTTCTGTTCTTCTGTCAGCTCTGTTCTAATAATTTTCTTGATCGGGCTTGCCATTAGCGGTTCCTCCTATCAAACGTGCCCGGCAGCACATGCTCATTAATATCAGCAATCGGCTCATAGTCGCCGCGCTCCCATTTGCGATAAATCTGCAGTCCCATCTGTGGTGTCCGTGTCGCATGACGATGGTTGAACTTTGGTAGCGGATTTTCTCCATCTTTCGAAATCACTTCCATGCGTGCTTTCGCCTGTTTGTACGCAGGCGTATGAGTTGCAACATCTACCGCCCCACCGGTAAGTAAGTTAACCGCACTGTCATGGCTTGTTGAGTGCATTGGTACATAAACAGTTTTGCCTTGAACACGATCCGTGACAAGGACTGGAAGCTTAATGGCACCATATGGAGAGATAAGACGAACAAGGCCACCGTCCTTTACGTCACGCTCTTCCGCAAGTTCATGGGAAATTTCAACGAACACTCTCGGGAATTTGTACTCGAGCCCTTTTGACTTGAATGTCAAATTCCCTTCATGGAAATGCTCCAGCAAACGTCCGTTGTTCAGCGACAGATCGAACTCTTCCGGGAATTCCATCGGCGGTACGTATTCAAAAATACCGAAGCGTGCCTTTTTATCTGGGAAGTTGAAACCATCCAAATACAGAACCGGTGTATCTGTTCCGTCCATCGAACCCCAAGAGAAGCTGTTCCATCCTTCAAGCACTTCGTAATTACAATGGGTAAAGAATGGTGTCAGTGAAGCCATCTCATCAAAAATCTCACTCGGATTCTCATAATTCCAGTCGAAGCCCATTTTGCAAGCGACTTCCTGGACTATCTGCCAGTCCGGCTTACTGTCACCGGCCGGTTCAAGAGCCTGATACAATCGCTGTACACGGCGCTCTGTGTTTGTGAATGTCCCTTCTTTCTCGAGTGAAGGTGCTCCCGGTAGAATGACATCTGCGAACTGAGCTGTCGTTGAGAGGAATATATCCTGCACAACGAGGAAATCAAGATTTGCCAACATATCCTGCGTATGGTTGGAATCGTGATCAACCCACGCCATATCCTCACCCATGACATACATTGCTTTCAACTTGTCATTCTCTACCGCCTCAAGCATTTGGATATTGTCCAGTCCAGGCTTAGCCGGAATCTCCACACCATAAGCTTTTTCGAACTTGTTGCGAATTTCATCGTTGGCTACTTGCTGATAGCCAGGGAAGATGTTCGGCATCGTCCCCATGTCACTTGCACCCTGTACGTTATTATGACCACGCAATGGGAAGGCTCCTGCATTTTTTCTAGCCATGTTACCTGTTGCGAGAAGCAAGTTCGCAATCGCTGCAGAGGTGTGAGAGCCGGCAATGTTCTGGGTAACACCCATTCCCCAGCAAATTGCTGTTCCGTCTGCATCTCGGATCATCTCAGCCATCTCAATTAGAACCTTTTCGGATATATTCGTAATCCTGGATGCTTCTTCTAGTGTATACGGTGCAAGCATCTCCAGGAATTCATCGTAATGGTTCACATGCTCCTTGATGAAAGCATCATCATGCCATCCTTGATCGATCATATATTTCGCCACCGCTGAAAGCCATACATAGTCGGTTCCCTGCTTCGGTCGAATAAACAAGTCTGCACGGTCGCCCATTTCATGTTTGCGTAAATCTACAGTGATCAGTTTCTGTCCATGAAGCTTATGGGCACGCTTTATTTTGGATGCAAGAACCGGATGCCCTTCAGCAGGCGCACAGCCGATCAAGATCACAAGCCCAGCTCCAGCTATATCTTTAATGGAAGCAGTGTCACCACCTATACCACCTGTCTGTTGCAGACCCCATGATGCTGGTGACTGGCAATAGCGAGAGCAGTTGTCGACGTTATTCGTTCCGAACACTTGACGGCTCAGCTTCTGCATCAGATAGTTCTCTTCATTTGTAACTTTGGAAGAAGAGATGAAACCAAGTGCATCGCTTCCGTATTTGTCCTTAATTCCACCTAATTTCTCAGCAACAAGGCTGATTGCCTCTTCCCAGCTCGCTTCAACAAAAGCATCACCTTTGCGGATAAGCGGTGTTTTCAGACGCTCTTCTGAATTAACAAAGTCCCAGCCGAATTTGCCTTTCACACAAGTAGAAACACTGTTTACTGGAGCATTTTCAGACGGCTCAATTTTCAAAATCTCACGGTCTTTTGTCCAAACTTCAAAGGAACAGCCGACACCACAGAATGTACAGACTGTCTTTGTTTTCTTCGTCCGTGTCTCGCGCATTGCTGCTTCCACTTCAGAAACCGCAAAGATCGTCTGATAATCCGGCTCTACTGCTTTGACAAGGTCAATCATCGGCGTCAGCAATTCATCTGACATTCCCGTCATGTAACCCGCGTTGCCTAGCATTGACTTTTCCATCAATGCATTACAAGGGCAGACACTTACGCACTGGCCACAAGAAACACAGGACGATTCATTGATCAGCTTGCCATTATCCCAGAGTACACGAGGCTGTTCCATTTCCCAGTCGATAAGCAGCGTTTCATTCACTTGCACATCTTGGCACACTTCAACACAGCGCCCGCACAGAATACACTGATCCGGATCGTAGCGGTAGAACGGGTGCGACATATCGACGTCATACCCCTTGGAACGGAAAGGACGTGTCTGATGCTCGACCCCCATCATTTCCGCCGTATTATGTACACGACAATTCCCGTTATTGTTATCACAGACCGTACAGTAAAGCAGATGGTTCTCCAAGATACGATCCATTGCCTCTGCCTGCGCTTCCTTTGCCGCATTCGAAACCGTCAGAATTTCCATTCCGTCTTCCACGACTGTCGAGCAGGCACGCATCATCTTGCCATCGACCTCACACATGCACGTGTCACAGCTCTGAACCGGCCCCAGTGCCTCCGAATAGCAAATATGAGGATGCTGGATATCCTGTGAAATCAAATAATCCAAAATCCGGGAGCCATCTTCAACTTCATGCTCTGTTCCATTAATGTAAACGCTCACTTTATTCGCCACAGCATTTTTCCCCCTTAAAGAAAAACTCCCCCAAAAAACAGTCGTCCTCTATGTGGATCGAGCTGCTTCTTGGGGGAGAACATCTAAGCATACGTGTATACTAGCTATCAATCCCGCAATATCGTAAGCAAACGAGACAGGATATCCGGGCAACCTACGTTACCTGATATCAATGCGTCGTTCACTGTTTCATTCATAGTATAATTATACCAGAAGTTTTGGTTTTAGAACGAAGAAATCATTTTTGTCCTGCTTTTTTGTGAAATCCTCCTAACAATGCCAAAGAATCATGCATTTAGAATAACTTTTGACAAAAAGAACGTTATACTAAGCTGATACTCAACCTACTAACGTTATCCCAAAAGAGAAAGGAGCCTCACATTGGCACATCCTTATAAAACATATACAATCCCCCAGTTCGTCGAAGAAGAGAAAATGCTCAAAGAGAAGCTCAGACAAGCAAAAATTGAAAAGAGTAAGAACCATATCGCCATCTACACAAGAAAGATTGAAATTGTGCGCTCTTTCATGCTCAACCCTGCTGACTTCCAGCAAGGTGACCTATTTGAACTTATAGAAGATCCGGATCATCTATTTGAAATAAACGAAATAAAAGGTGTATTTGCTTGGGGTTATAAAATAAATAAGGTGACTGGTGAACGCTCCTTGGAAGAAGAGGGCTTTCTACTAGCAATGCTTGGGCAAAAAACAAAATACGAGTGATCGATAGAAACCGATCACTCGTTCAAATTAATAGCATATACCGACACGCTTGCCTATAAATTCGTCGCTTCCAAGCTGTTTATACGCAAATGCAGCTGTATCTGCAACCGAAATCATCTTCCCATCTGCCGGAAGCATATCAGCTTCGACCCGATATCCCCCCGACTCTTCACCATCTGGCAAATAAGTCGGACAGACGATTGTCCAATTAAGGCTTGAGTCCTTCATAGTCTGATAAGCCCCAAGGTGATCCTCTGCCGCAGTTGTCAGCCTGCGTTTGGACTCACTCGATTGGAATCTGTATACCCCTGGATCCACCCTGCTATCAAGAATTCCAGCTGTACCAATCGTAATAAGACGCTTGATCCCATGCTGCTCCATTAGACGGATGAGTGAAGGTGTACTTCTTGATAATGTATTGTTTTTGTCCGTATTGAGCCCACTCAGGACCGCTTCAACATGTATTGTAGTCATTGCTTTTTCCAAAGCTTCCTCATCCAATATATTCCCTTGGATAATGTGAAGATGTGGATTTTGGACTGATATTTTTTCAGGAGAGCGGACAAGCGCTACAACCTCATGCCCGTCTCGCAAGGCCTTTTCCAACAGTACACTGCCGACACGGCCTGTTGCGCCTAGAAGGAGAATGTTCAATCAGACTGCCTCCTCTCTTTTCCATAAATGTCTTCCTCAAATTTACTTACTCTAACTACTCGGATAAACTTCCATCAGCGTACTTCTGAACAATGCATTTAGTGCCGGTGTCGGGTCCCCGGCCGGAGCTTTTCCTCTTTTGGAATACGCCTCAATTCGCTCCAATTCGGACTCCAAATATTCATCAATGATCGTATTACGAGACTCCGTATCCAGCTCATCGCCTTCCATTTTTCTCTTCTGCAGCTGTTCAATCTCATCTTTCAATTCACCATCTGGCAAAATGTCCTCTAACAACATCTTGAATTCAACAGGTGGTGCCGTCTTATACTTTTCAATCCATTCACAAGCAAGTGCTGCGCGCAAAGCATAGAAGTATTTCTTCGCCTTTACGATTGGACCTTGCAAATGTTCATGATAATTGCTTTCTGCTATGTTCATGTAGTGATAAAGACATGTACTCGGCTTGAAAACCATCGGCTCCAGACGTTTCAAGTCTTCGATAAAGGAATATTTCTCATAGTAGACGATACTGCTCCTGAGCCACTCCAGCAAGGAAGGATTACTCTTCCTGAAAAGCCGCAATGCCTTTGTGATTTCCCAACCGCTCATATCCAGCATTTCATCGATCGGCAATTCAATTACATTTTGCTTCGTGCCAACTCCTTGCTGATCAATGGATAAATACCAATCGGGCTGATGGATGTAAATGAACCGCACATCATAGTCGCTGTCCTGAGATGGAAATCCCCATGCTCTGCTCCCTGCGTCAATGGCAAAGAGCACTTTGACGTGGAATCTTTTTTCAACTTCCAATATTTTATCCTTAATAAGCTGTTCTATGGAAAACACCTCACTCATGTTAATTTTCCATTCGCTAATTTGATGTGTCACTCACCAGTTTAGAACTGTACGGTTCAAGTATATCAAGAAGGCGCAGAAACATTCAAAATTGTTCCTACGCCGTGACCATCATTCCTATTTTATCTCGATTATAATCTTTCCTTTTGCATGATGAGTTGCACTGAGGCTATGTGCCTCGCGAAGCCCCTCCTGTGTCAAAGGGTAAGTGTGACCGATATACGGCTTGACCTCCCCTTTATCCATCAGCTCTCCAAGCTCAGCAAGCTGCTTGCCATCCGGTTCGAGCCACATGGAGTTCGCATGGATTTGCTTTTCCTTTGCCTTCTCTTCATCAATCTGTCCAATTGTCGTGACAAGATATCCTCCTGGTTTTACCACATCATAGCTCTTCTCAAGAACCTCTCCGCCCATTGAATCCAGTACAATATCCATGTCCTTGACCACTTCCGTGAAATCCGTTGTTTTATAGTTGATAAATTCATCGACTCCGAATTCTTTCAACAAGTCTTCATTTTTCTCTGATGCTGTTGAGTATACGTAAGCTCCGAAACTTTTCGCAATCTGAATTGCAAAGCTGCCGACACCTCCGGATCCTGCCTGGATCAATACCTTGTCACCTTTTTTAATTTTCCCGTAGTCGACGAGGCATTGCCAAGCGGTCAATCCAGCAAGCGGCACAGCTGCTGCAGTATTGAAGTCGACACTTTTCGGTTTCAGTGCCACTAAATTCTCATCGACAGCTACATACTCCGCGTACGTGCCATTTTCCATCGCTGGACGTGCAAATACTTCGTCACCCACTTTAAACTGCGTCACTTTGGATCCAACTTCACTTATGACCCCTGCAGCGTCCCAGCCAAGAATGATCGGAAAATCAAGTTTGATAAAATCTTTCAAATGGCCTTCTCGCAGTTTCCAATCAATCGGATTGATTGAAGTCGCATGCATCTCTATAAGGACTTGGTTTTCATTGATTTCCGGTTTTGGCAAATCCTTATCTATAAGTTGTTCTTCTCCGCCATATTGTTCAATTACTATTGCTTTCATTTCCGCACGCTCCTTTTAAAGAATCACTTATATGTTATTCCCCATCTTCACATCTTCGAGACATCTCTTGATTTAAACTGCTTTTTTAAAAGATTGGCGAATAACCTGTCTATGGGTGTTCAGGCATATAAGTTCGGGAAATGATAGAGTTGAGGTGATCAATATGAAAAAGTTAGGGTACGGCCTTGTTTTGGTTCTCATGCTAGTCCTTGCAGCATGCGGTCATACCGAAGGCAAAGATAGTAAAAAGAAAGAAAGTACAGAGACAACAGCGGGACACCATCAAAACGAGGAGATGAGTGAAGACCATGAATCAATGGATCATTCAAGCTCTGGGGATATTCCTAAAGACCTGCAAGCAACTAAAGACCCCAAATATCCAATCGGTAGCAAAGCAACCATTGAGACAGACCATATGAAAGGTATGAAGGGTGCTAAAGCTACAATTGTAGGTGCTTTCAACACAACAGCTTACACCGTATCTTATGATCCAACGAACGGTGGCAAGAGAGTCGAGAATCATAAATGGGTCATTCAGGAGGAAATCAAAGGCGGCAACAAAGCAATGAAGCCGGGAGATCAGGTGACGCTTGAAGCAGATCACATGAAAGGTATGAAAGGTGCCAAAGCTGAGATTGGCAGTGTCAAAAACACAACCGTTTATATGATTGATTATGTCCCAACAACTGGCGGAGAAAAGGTTAAGAATCATAAGTGGGTAACCGAGGATGAACTCTCCCCTGTGAAATAGCAATATGCCCGGCTCCGTAAAGCAGATCATAGACGGAATCGGGCATTTTTCTTATGAGCCCACCCTCCTTGAGACATTTGACCATATAGTAAAAGCAGCCAAGTTCAAGGAGGATATTAAATGAATTATTACGAGGATCCTTATTACTCATATTGGGAAGAAGAAGATGCTGAAGACTTTTCCAGTTACCATGATGGGAGACAAATTTTCCCGGGTATGTTTAACCCTTCATTCCCAGGAGGAGGGTTCTTCCCTGGAACGCCCCCTGGTTTTCCTTCACCAGGGCAAGGACCAGGCGGATTCCCTAACTTTCCGGGTACCTCACCATTTCCCGGAGGAGGCCCAGGACAGTTTCCTGGAGGCCCGGGAGGTCCAGGGCAGTTTCCTGGGGGCCCAGGAGGTCCAGGACAGTTCCCCGGAGGTCCGGGAGGTCCAGGAAGCCCGGGAGGCGGCCAAAACGTACCACCTTCAAGTCCACCGCCGTCATTCACGCCGCAACTACAACAATTTCAACCAAAGGCGATTGACCCGGGAGCCATCCGCGGATGCCTCTTCAGATTCACATACGTGTGGCTGGAACGAGATGCCTTCTGGTTCTACCCTACATTTATCGGCAGAAGATCAATCTCCGGCTTTAGATGGAACGGTTTCAGATGGGTGATATTCGGGATTGACCTGAACAGGATTGTATCCTTCCAGTGCTTCTAAATTCACCAAAAAACGAGACTAGGCGAATCAGCCCGGTCTCGTTTTCTTCTTTACATTAGAATTGTACCGGCTTCATTCCCGGCTTATAGACTTGTCCAATATTCTCAACGTAATTCGTCAATGTCCCTGTAACAATTTTCATATCTTGCAAGGAAAGCTCTCCAGCCTCCAGTTTCTTCTCAACTTCTTGAGTAGTCATTACAACGTTTGCAAGCCGAATCGCCTTCATGCTTAATGAAGGCTTAACAAAAGTTGTATCCGTAATCGGCTTTGTGAACTCAAGCAAAGCACGCAAATCTTTCTCTTCCTGTGACATTGAATCAGTCGTTATGAATTTAGCATCACCCCATGCACCGTGGTCCGAACCGATCCCATTACCGCCATCATTGAGAACAAGCTTCACTTCAGAAGCACCGGTAATATCCACTTGCACAAACTTCTCTGGGGTTTTGTGCTTCATCACGCTACTGTCATATTTCTTCACACCGTCCACGTAAATCTGGAAGATGACAGAAGACATATTATTGTCAGCGACATGCTGCTCAACACCAATTCTTGCCTCGAAAGTATCAAAGCCTTTTCCGCTCACATCATAGACAACAGCAGAGTTGGCGTGTGTACCGATACCCTTTTGATAGACATTCGCCTGGATGCCGTCGAACAATTGGAGCGGCTCGCCATTAATCGTTTTATCGTATTGAGTTTGCTTATATGTGTTTGTGACAGACTTCCAAGGAATATCGCTCGCATAGACTACTTTTGATACGACTTGAACCCTCGTTTTTCCCGTTGTCTTATGGCCAGCCTGGTCTGCCACCTCATAGATAACTTCATAAGCGCCAACTTTACTCACGTCAACATTTGACTGGATAACCTTCACATTCGCTGTAATGTCTTCATTGTTAACATCGAATGCTTTCACCCTAGCGAACGGATCAAATTGGTCTCCTTTTTGAATAGTAATTGCATCAAGCACCTTCAAATGCGGTTCTGCTGTTTGCTTTTCATAGACACTACTTGATTGAGAAGCGTTTAGTTTCTTATCATAAGCGACGACTGAATACCCGTATGTCTTGCCAATCTCGGCAGACTTATCAACGTAGCTTGTATCTTTTGTAAAGCCGATTACTTTTCCATCTCGAATGATTTCATAGCCGAGGACGTCCTTCTTGGCCTCTTCTTCAATCGAGTACGAAAGTGTCACTTTTTTATCTGAAGTAACAACAGATTTGATGCTCGGTTTATATGCTTTTGTGAAGCCTTGTCCTTTGTATTGATATGCCGCTGTATGCAAATACCACAGCTTTTTATCCAGCTTCGGCAGTTTCAAAGCAGCCATCTTCTCTTTCCCTGCATCTGAAAGGGTGAATTTATAGCGATTGAAGTATTCGGTCAAGTCCGCACCCATCACTTCAGAAGAATAGAGAATCATAGTGTCGCGCTTTTGTTGCTCATTGCTTACAGCAGGTTTTCTTTCACGGTACAAGCTCTCGAGATCCGCCCAGTAGTGATCGTTTTTAATCTGCAACTGCCAGAACATCGCGAGCTTCTCAAAATAACCATAGTCGTAAAATCCTTTTGTGCTTCCGTATTCATCCGGCGACTGATTTTCGAAGATGGATGAGTACTGGACTCTATCTCCAAGTCCGCGCTTCATATAAATATAACTTGACCACATATTATTCGTGATCTCTGTCCACTCTGCAGCACTAATATCCATCTCATGGCCGAACTCATGAACAATACCCCACATAATACTGTCTATACGAGAAGGATCGAGGTAGATTGACATATCCCCGCGCTGAATGCCTACATGCTCCATGCCTGCATAAGCAGCGCCATATGGCTGCATAAGGCGGATGAAGCTCCTTGCGTTCCCTTTGGAGTGAACAGCGCTCCGTCCGTCAATGCCTGCGAATGCAAACATATCGTCCATGATGCTATTCCATGCTCGGATCGTATCTTCGGGCTGCACACCTCTTGTCACATACGCATCGTATGCACCCGTAGTTGTACCAGTAAATGTTACATTTTTCATATTCAGTTCAAAGATATCAATCATCTTGTCCTTATGAGCATCCAACTTCGTCTTGTATGCCTTCAGCTCTTTGAGGAAAGCAGCCGGGTCATCACCGGATGTGAAGATCGGGAATTTCTCACCACCAGCGATACGAACACGAGGCGCTTTTGGTTGCTCACTCGCTGTATAGGGGTTGATGAAATAAACTGCCCCACCCGGATTGCTCTTCATCGACCAGTTGTTGTCATAGATTTTCGGTACAGTAAAAGTGTTTTCGCCCGGCTTCAAATTGTAAGTACGATTCCAATTGTTGAAAGAAGCTTCCTGCTGCGTGAAGGCGATGCTCGGCAGTGGTCCATTTGGATCTGCATCTACATACACCTTGAACGTTTCACCCGGCAATGCAACAATGCCTGTCGAGAGGAAGTTCGTACCGAAACGGCTCATTCTCAATACTGTCCTCGACTGATGAACAGAGTTTCCGTTTTGCGGCAATGTCAAAATATCTTTTTTAAAATCTGCACCATTCACAATTTCCTTTGCCAAGCTCAGGCGATGAATCAAATGTGCGCGCAATGGATGCGATTCCGCCTGGGCTATGAGCTCCTCTAAATAAGAAAGGTTCGCGTATTTTTCATTTACAGCTGTCATCGTTCCGTCTGTAAACAGATTGTCGACAGTTTTCGAAAGCACATCTTCTTTATAGAAAGCAACTTCGGATGCACTTGTCCAATCCTGATGTGCCTCAACAAAGACGAACTTCACACGTTTTGCTGTCGTCTTCTTGAAAGTGTATTCCATCGTCTCCGCTGTCACATTGCCGGAGTAACTGCCTTTACCAATTAAAGCATAGTCATTACCTGATTCAGATTGAGAGGCATAAATCTCGAAAGACTTTGGAAACCCTTTTGGCTTTGTCCCATCCTGTCTCGTTGCATACGTCATTCTGTTAATTGTCTGTGGTTCTTTGAATGTAACTTCAAACTGATTTTTGAATGTGTCTGAGTTCGGCTTTCCCGTTTCCCAGAATGTGTCTGGATCCCCGTCAATGGCCCGGCTGATCACACGGTCTCCATATGTTCCGCCATTGTTTTTAATTGATTGGATTGCTTCCGCGGGTACTCGGAATGCTTTGTCGTAAGCCGCCATATCCTCAGAAGGTATTGAGAATATGCTTGAATCAATCGCAGAAGCACTCGACTCCTCAGCAAAAGCAACTTTGCTGTTCGGATACGGAAACAGATCAGAAATCGTGAAGGCTGCTGTCCCTAGCAGAATAATGGATAAAAAGAGCTTTTTCTTCATGATGCACACCTTCCTTATACATTTTTTTGTTTCGCTATTAATATCGGTATAATTTGGAATCACATCATGAGTATATTGGTACAGATTACAAAACAATTTAATGAATGGATTGAACTAAAAATATACAGATTTCACCTGTTACACACAGATTATCATTTTTACATAGGTTCTTGGGGAGAATAGAGCCACTAACACCTTTGGAAAGGGATGGATCATATTGCGACCAATCATTGGGGTCTCCGGCAATATTGAAATTGAACAGAACGGCAGATTTCCAGGCTATAAAAGCGCATTTGCCTATGATGACTATATTCAGGCAGTAGAAATGGCAGGTGGCACAGCTTGCGTAGTGCCGGTCACAACAAGAATGGAAGTCATTTCCTCACAGGCGGAGCATATAGACGGACTTCTCTTGACTGGTGGGGTGGACATTAATCCATTGTTTTATGGAGAAGAGCCGGAACAGGGCTTGAGCACAATATCTCCTGAAAGAGATGAATTTGACATTACCTTATTCCGAACGGTCATGAATCTTGGAAAGCCGGTATTCGCCATTTGCCGAGGCATCCACGTTGTCAATGTAGCGCTTGGTGGTACACTGTTTCAGGATCTGAAATCAGAACCTACTACCCACGTGAAACATGAACAATCATCAGAACCCCAAGCTATCTCCCATACGGTATATTTTGAAGAAAGTTCTTATTTCCACGGGCTATTCGGGGAAAGAGCTTTGACCAACTCCTTCCATCATCAGGCGATACGGAAACTCGCTGGAGGCATTAAAGCAGTTGGCCATGCGGCGGATGGAGTTATAGAAGCGATTCAGAACGATGACCGCTCAATTGTTGGAGTTCAGTGGCACCCTGAACGCTTAGCGAGAAATCACTTCGGGATGCTTCGTCTTTTTGAAGATTTCGTTGAGCGAACAAAAGGAAAATGAACAAGAGGAAACACCTTCAATCATGGTACACTGGAACATGTGCCTCGAAGGTGTTTTTTCGCAGATCACGATAGTTACATAAAGTAAGCTTTGAAAGGAAAAGAACATGCATCTTGATATTGAACCATCTGTACTCATTATTATAATTCTCTTCGGATTTATGGCAGCTTTTATTGACTCAATCGTAGGTGGTGGCGGACTGATTTCATTGCCTGCCCTGCTGTTCGCTGGACTAAATCCTGTTGCTGCTGTCGCTACGAACAAGCTCGCCAGCACAATGGGCGCATTGACGAGTACATATATGTTCTACCGCTCCGGCAAGCTGGATATGAAACCCATTTATAAATTGTTCCCCCTTGCCTTCTTCGGCTCAATACTCGGCTCCTGGACCGTCCATCTTATGAATCCAGAAGTGCTCAAGCCACTCATGCTCGTCATGCTTGCTGCAGTAGCCGTTTATACGTTCTTCAAGAAGGACTGGGGCAGCATTTCAACACATAGAAAACTCTCTACTCACCATCTACTGCTATTCATGGTTCTTATATTTGCCATCGGTTTCTATGACGGATTTCTCGGCCCTGGAACCGGCTCATTTCTCATATTCTCATTCCTATTGATTGGCTTTGATTTCATTAGAGCAGCCGGCAGCGCGAAGTTCCTGAACTTCGGAAGCAATATCGCAGGGTTGATGATGTTCATGTATCTAGGACAAGTCCATTATGTATACGGATTGGTTATGGGAGCGGCCCAGATTACCGGTTCCATTTGCGGCTCAAGGCTCGCAATCAGAAAAGGGACCGGCTATGTAAGAGCGTTGTTCATTGTAATGACGGTTGTGCTGTTGGCCAAAAATATGTGGGATTTTTTAAAGTAAACATTGTGTAGGGAGAAAGGTAACATTGCTTTAGCCTTTCCCCTGCTCCTAAGCTTGCTATAAATTTTCCAATTTCGCCTAACTATGAAATTTTCGTCCCATTTTCAACGACTTCGTCTGGTTTCAATAGAACGACATCCCCATCTTCTGGTACACCGCCTATTACCAATACTTCAGATTTGAAGCCAGCAATTCGCATTGGCGGAAAGTTAACGACTCCTACAACTTGGCGGCCAATAAGTTTTTCAGAATCATATCGACGCGTTATTTGAGCGGAGGATTGCTTGATGCCAATTTCCTCTCCAAAGTCAATTTCTAATTTTATTGCAGGTTTCTTCGCTTCGGGAAAAGGCATAGCATTTATAATTGTCCCAATACGCATGTCCAATTCCAGAAAATCTTCTATTTTCGCCATAGTAAATTAACCTCCGTTTTCTAGGCCGTCATTTTTTCATTTTTCGGTGACCATATTAAAATACCGATTCCAATGACTAAAAGAAAAATTCCCGTCCAAGCCGTTATATTCAGAGATTCTTCCAACACAAGGAAACCTAGTAAAGCTGCTGTCATTGGCTCCGCTAGAGCAAATGTCACTGCAGTGGATGGAGAAACATTGGATAGTCCCTTTGCAAACAGCAAGTATGCAGCACCAGTTGCTACAATACCAAGCTGAAGACTGGCAACCACACCTCTGACACTTCTAATCCAAGATAAATCATATATCAATAAGAATGGGGATAAGAAGATTGCACTAAGCGTAAATACGATAGCGACCAATGATAAAGAAGAATGATCTCCAGCTATTCCCCGGCTTATTAACGTGTAACTGGCAAAAGATAAACCAGCCCCCAGTGCCAACAAAATTCCAACCGGATCTGCACTAACCGATTCTTTATCCGCAAACAATAAAAGACAACCTATAATTGAAATCCCCGTAGAGAACCACCAGATTCTCGTCGGACGAGTATTTAAATAAGCCCACTCGATCAGCCCTGACAATATCGGAGCACTTCCAATCGCGACGACTGTACCGATGGCCACCCCCGTCGACGAAACTGCCGAGAAAAATAATGGTTGGTATAAGGCCATGCAAAAAGAGGCACCTACTATAGCTTTAATAGGCCAGTCTCTAAGACTGAGCTTCCCTGTCACAAGCACAAGAATTAATAGGAAAAGACCTCCAACTGCTAACCGAACGGCCCCAATAGAAATCGGATGTGCTGTCTCAGGAGCCAGAGCCTGTGTAGTTCCCGTCGTTCCCCAGAGCATCGCTGCAAATAATATTAGAAATGAAGAAGCTTTACCACCCATTTAATCCACTCCAACAAAAAATAAAAAAGAATCGCTGAACCTATTGTAGAAAATACACGGACAATTTTCTTCACCAAATTCAACGTTCTTTTTATCCTTTTTGAAGCTTTCTATATTTGTACGGAGGTACCTCTTCCAAATTTACAAACCACCTCGTAAATGATGACGGGTTCTCGAAGCCCAATTCCTCGCTTATCTTCGTCATAGACCATCCTGTTGAATGCAATAAATGCTTAGCCTCTTTGAGGCGCAGCTCATTAATATAAGCCTTGAGGCTTTTCCCTGTTTTCTTCTTGAACCACGATGAATAATAGACTGGATGATAATGCTCCAACTCAGCTAAGATCTCCAATCGGATAGCTTCCTTGTAGTGTTCGTGAATGTAAGCAATTGAAGCCGGGGCGGACGTTTCCAATTTGCTCGTTACATAACGGGTCAAATCAGCAAGTGAGGACTTATTCCTTCGACTCTCCGACTCTTCCATAAGCAAATAACGGATGGAATCCCACTGCCGATCCATTGTGATAAACATGCTATCTGTGTCACCCGGCAAGTATTGCGTTGGTATGTCCAAAATTAAAAATTCATTCCGATCTACAGATCGATACTTATGCTCACAATTCGGCGGGAGATAAAAACAATGTTCGGGATTCAGATTGATTTCTTGCCACTTTGTTTTAATCTCCAGCGATCCTTGAAGCGGAAAAAGAAACTGTCCGAACTCATGTTGATGCGCATTAAACTCTCTAGAGTAATTTCTTTTTTCGCAAGTTAGTACATTCTCCAATTAGCTCTCTCCTTCCTTTTCAAATACACGACCTCTTTCGCTCTATGTCACTATTTTATCATTTTCAGGAAAACTTTAAGAATAGTTGATTATAGTCCCTATTAACAACGAATTGCGAGGGAAAAATCAATGAAAATGAATAAAAATCACATCAAGTTCGCTATAGATTTGATCATGGTCATTATGTTTGTGTTCTTTTTCAATAAACAAGTGTTGGGCGGATTCCCTTATCATAAAATAGAGAAAACCTTCTAAAGCTTAGATGATTTATTAGAACCCTAGACTAACAAAAAAGGATAGATGAGCAATTTTTCAATGCACATCTATCCTTTTCTTATCCTTATATCTAAAAGCTCATAGGTACTGAGCACAATCTGTGTAAAGATGTTATCTTTCGGGTAATCTATCTTTATACTAAAAGACCGCCCAATTAGCAAAAGGCTATAGTCTATTTAACTTACGATCTACCGGCCTTTTCTGATACGAATTCACTGAACTGGTCTCCCCAGTCGCAGATAGATGTCACAACAGGCTCCAGAAGATAGCCAATTTCACTAAGTTGATATTCAACTTTTGGAGGAACAACTGGATACACAAATCTATTCACGATTTTATCATTCTCCAGCTCCCTCAGTTGCCTGATCAACATGCGCTGGTTGGCATCTGGAAGCTTTTTTTGCAATTCACTTAATCTCAATGGAGACTGCTGAAGTAGGCACCATATAATTGCTATCTTCCAACGTCCTCCTATAACCGATAAAGCCAAATCCTTGGCAGTATAGTAATCCTTACCTTTATAATTAATAGCCATGTATATTTATTCCCTTCCTTTCGTATGTATAGTGACAAAAGCGTCAGTATTGTACAGGGCATTATATTATGACAGTATAGGTATGTAAACACTTAAAAAAGAAAGAAGGGCTTCCTTTGAAAAGTAGAGCTGCTGTTGCATTTAAACCGGGTGAACCGCTTCAGATCGTTGAACTCGATGTTGAAGAGCCAAAGGCAAAAGAAGTACTTGTAAAAATCCTTTATACTTCAGTCTGCCACACAGATGCATATACATTGTCAGGTGATGACCCTGAAGGTATCTTCCCTGCTGTACTAGGCCATGAAGGTGCTGGTGTAGTTGTTGCTGTAGGAGATGAAGTTACTTCAGTAAAACCGGGCGATCATGTTATCCCGCTATATACACCTGAATGCGGAGAGTGTAAATTCTGCCGCTCTGGCAAGACAAACTTGTGCAGCGCAATTCGGGAAACTCAAGGTAAAGGTCTTATGCCTGATGGAACAACTCGCTTCTCTTACAATGGAGAGCCAATCTACCACTATATGGGAACAAGCACATTCAGTGAGTATACAGTCGTATCTGAAATCTCCCTTGTAAAAGTTGAGCCAGATGCGCCTCTTGATAAGGTCTGTCTATTCGGATGCGGTGTCACAACTGGTATTGGCGCAGTTCATAACACAGCAAAAGTTGAAGAAGGTGCTGTAACTGCTGTCTTTGGTCTCGGCGCAATCGGACTTGCCGTTATCCAAGGGTTAAAAAAGGCAAATGCCGGACGAATCATCGCTATTGACATAAATGAAAGCAAATTTGAACTTGCTGAGAAAATGGGCGCAACTGATTTTGTCAATCCTTCTAAATTCGATAAGCCAATTCAAGAAGTTATCGTTGAAATGACAGATGGCGGCGTTGATTACAGCTTCGAATGTATTGGTAATGTTGAAGTAATGAAATCCGCTCTTGAGTGCTGTCATAAAGGTTGGGGAGAGAGCATTATCATCGGTGTTGCAGGCGCAGGCAAAGAAATTCACACTCGCCCATTCCAATTAGTAACAGGCCGTGTATGGCGCGGATCAGCATTTGGCGGTGTTAAAGGACGCTCTGAATTACCTGGTATGATTGATGAATATATGAATGGTGAAATTGATTTGGATTCCTTTATTACACATCACCTGGACTTCAAAGACATCAATGAGGCATTTGATTTGCTTCATAAAGGTGAGTCCATTCGTACAATCTTGACATATGGAGAGTGAAATCATGAGTCTTGAATGCATTGATCAGCACCGTTCATTTGGCGGTGAGCAGCGCAAATACAGCCATTATTCAGACGTTCTGCATTGTGATATGAAATTCAGCCTCTATTTGCCATCCAATAAAGAGGGGAAGAAGATTCCCCTTATCTGGTGGCTATCTGGTCTGACTTGCACAGACGATAACTTCAGCCAGAAGAGTGGTTTTCAGGCACTGGCTGATAAATATCAGGCTGCTGTCATTATTCCTGACACTTCCCCTCGTGGTGAAGACGTTGCTGATGATGAAGGATGGGATCTTGGTCAAGGTGCAGGATTCTATTTGGATGCCACGCAGGAACCATGGGCAAAGCATTACAAAATGTATACGTATATCACTGAGGAATTAACATCCATTGCTACTGAACTGGTCCCTAATTTTTCTGGTGAAGAAAGCATTATGGGGCACTCAATGGGAGGGCATGGCGCTCTCGTAATCGGTATGAGAAATCCTTCAAGATTCAAGGCGATTTCTGCCTTTGCGCCAATTTCCAGCCCAAGTCAAGTTCCTTGGGGTATTAAAGCATTCTCTACTTATCTTGGAGATGACAAGACTTCCTGGAAGGAATGGGATGCTTCGGAACTCGTCAAAAAGTCCGGTATGCCACCTATCTTCGTTACACAAGGAGACAAAGATCAGTTCTATCCAGGACAGCTGGATGAAACGAACTTCTTGAACAATGCGAAGGAAGCCAATACGGAAGTGAGCTTTAACAAAGTGGAGGGCTATGACCATAGCTACTTCTTTGTATCTACTTTCCTGGATGATCATTTCGCATTCCATATAAAACACTTAAGATAATTCCCATTTCAATGTAAAATAGGGAATGAAAGATATCCACATTCAATTGTAATGTGGATATTTTTCATTACTATATTTTGTCATATTATAATTAATGCTACATAAAACAATAAGGCACTAAGGAGGTACAGTTTACATGGATTTAAAAAAAATGCTGGCCGATGCTCATGTTAAGCCATATTTATTAAAAGCTCGTTTCGGAATTGAAAAGGAAGGTCAGCGTGTTGACCTGGCAGGGAATCTAGCTGAGACGGATCATCCTGAGTGCATTGCGAAGAGAGATGAACACCCATACATTCAGCGCGACTTCGCTGAGACACAAATGGAATTGATCACACCGATCTGCGAGACATTAGAAGACCTGTTTAACTACTTATCAGCCATTCATGACGTTGCCCACCTTACCATGGGCAAGCAAGAAATGCTTTGGCCTTTAAGCATGCCTCCTCAGCTGCCGAAGAAAGAAGAAGACATTAAGATTGCGAAGTTGAAAAACTTCCAAAGCGTTTTGTATCGCCGTTCCTTATCCAAGTCCTATGGACGCCGTATACAAATGATCAGTGGCATTCACTTTAACTTTGAATTCGCTGAAGAACTGATTCAGACTCTATTCAATCTCCAATCAGAATTTAAGAATTATCGGCAATTTAAAACAGAAATTTATCTTAAGGTAACAAGAAATTATTTGCATTATCAGTGGTTCGTCACTTATTTCTACGGTGCCTCTCCTTTGAGCGAAAAGAATTTCTTTGATAACGACTGTTTAACTAAGCCAGTAAGAAGCATTAGAAACAGTAAATATGGATATTCCAATCATGACGATGTTCACGTCTCTTACAGCAGCATAGAGAAATATATAACAGACCTCACTCAGATGGTTGAAAAAGGTCTGTTAATCGAAGAAAAGGAGTTTTACTCCTCTGTTCGTTTAAGAGGCGGCCGACAAGTTGCAGATTTAGCAGATCATGGTGTCAGATATATGGAATTGCGGAATATAGATTTGAATCCTTTTGAAACAATTGGAATCAGCTATGAGCAAGCAGAGTTTCTGCATCTCTTCCTCCTTTATATGCTATGGAAAGATGAAGGCAATCATTGTGATGAGTGGGTAAAAGAAGGTGACGCCCTTAATGAAGCAGTCGCTCTTGAGCACCCACTATCACATACACAGCTTGAGCAGGATGCCAATGCAATAATTAAAGAGATGGAACAATTGGCCGAAGCATTGAACTTACCTGTATCAGACACGCTATTTGCTAATTTGAAAGAGATGCTTCAGGACCCGAGCAAGACCTTGGCTGGAAAACTCTATCAGAAGAGCGAAGAAAGCTGCCAGGCCGACCTCGCCACTTCCATTGCTAAGGAGAATTATAAATCAGCCTGGGATAAACCATATCAATTGACAGGATTTACTGATATGGAATTGTCCACTCAGATCTTAATGTCTGATGCGATCCAGCAAGGAATTAAGATTGAAATTCTTGATAGACAAGACCAATTCTTGAAGCTTCAGTTTAATGACCGTATTGAGTATGTGAAAAATGGCAATATGACGAGCAAAGACAGCTATATAGCTACCTTAATTATGGAGAATAAAACAGTAACGAAAAAAGTTCTCCAGCAGCACGGTTTTCGCGTACCAGCCGGCGAAGAATTTAATCGTATTGAACAAGCACTGCGTTCCTATGACATGTTCTCGACCAAAGCTTTTGTCGTAAAGCCAAAATCAACTAATTACGGACTTGGCATTTCAATTTTCAAGGATGGCGCAAGTCGTGAAGACTATGAAGAAGCAATCAAAATCGCCTTCCAGGAGGATTCTTCGGTACTAGTTGAGGAGTTTCTCAGTGGAACAGAATACCGCTTCTTCGTATTGGATGACAAAGTTCTCGCAATCCTACTGCGTACACCTGCAAATGTCGAAGGTGACGGCAAACGTACGATTGAGGAGCTTGTCGCCGAGAAGAATCGTGACCCGCTACGAGGAAGAGATCATCGTACACCTTTGGAGGTTATCCAGCTTGGAGAAATTGAAAAACTTATGCTGAAGGCCCAAGGGCATAAAATCGATTCAATTCCGAAGAATGGTGAAACTGTCTACTTACGTGAGAATTCCAATGTTAGCACAGGCGGAGATTCCATTGACGTAACGGATCAGATTTCTGATGATTATAAGAAAATCGCTGTTGATGCCGTCGCTGCCCTCGGAGCTAAGATTAGTGGAATTGATCTAATTATTGAGGATATAACTGTTCCCGCATCTGACAAGGGTGCTTATGGCATTATTGAGGCGAACTTCAATCCGTCCATGTACATGCATATTTATCCTTATAAAGGCGAAGGCCGACGAGTGACGACAGATATCTTGCGGTATGTGTTTCCAGAAATAAATTAAGCATTGAATCAGAGAAACATTGAAAGGCTGCCCTCCATTATTTCTATCATGGAGGGCAGCCTTATTAATTTTATATTGCTTCATACAAATCAGTTTCTATTTTTGGATTAGGACCATATTTATTCGTTCCTGGTGTACTATCTAAGCATTGGAAGACTGTCAGAATAATAGGACCTACTAGTGGAATAATATTTATTAACACCCACCAGCCACTTCTATTCGTATCATGTAGCCTTCTAACGGAAACAGCAAGATTAGGCACAATCATTCCAAAAACATAGACATATCCAATAGCCGCCGGAAGAGTGATAATTTCATTTGAAAATCCAATAATAAGTGTGAAAATGTAATTAAAAAGAACGAACATCCAATATTCTTTCCTCCGTGCTCTTCCCTGAAAATCTGCAAAATTCTTTATTGCTTTTATGTACCACTTCATTGTGTAACACCCCCATATAATGTATATATACCATTATATGGGATTACTGTGAAAACTCAACACGCTGTTCTTCTTACATGAGATTTCTTCCTCTTAAATTCCGAGCATTAAAATTGGACTTAAGAAATAACTTTCTTTGCCTGCTTTAAATCTGGTCCAGTTCTTCTGATTTTTACACCAAATACATATTGAGTGATTTTTGTACGCTTAATGATCAAATCATAAATCAACACTGAAAGTATTAAAGTAAGAATCATAATTATAAGAAACTTAGGCATAACCCCAATGTCCAACTTGATCATGTAATAACCTACCGCAACGAGTACACTTTGGTGAATAATATAGACCGGAAATGCAGCTTCATTGAAATACGGCAAAAACCTATGTTGGATATTCAAATATTTATTCCCAAAGCCGAGAATCGCAATAAGACCTAACAATACATTCAGAGATCTTAAAAAGATCAAAGAGATACCTAATATTGAAAACTCCTTCACACCTTGATTCTGAGCAACCAAAACTATCCAAAGCGGAGTCGTAATCAGTACGACGATGAGAGCTTTTAACCGAATACGGTTAAACATTTGCTGATATCTCTCGTCACTGCAAGTGATATATCCCATGAGAAGGAGAAGAAAGTAATAGAAAGGGTTTTGTCCGCCCGGAGAGGGCAGTTTTAAAGATAAAGTTAATACAATAAAAATAAGAATAAAAATGGCTGGATGACTGAGTCTCTTATGAAACTTATCGAAGAACCTCTTCCCTTTTTCACCTTTTATAGTTTGGAAAACAGGCAGCGCAGCAAAGGATAAGACAAATAAATAAAGAATGAACCATAAGTGTGCTGGTGTAAAAGTGCCAAAGTAACCTGATAAATCACTAAAATCACTGAAAAAGGATTTTAAGAAAATAAAATAAGAGTCCGGGAATTCCCCAGTATGACTCAAAATTGCAAAGTAGCCTTGAGGTGGGACAATAATTAAGATTCCAAAAAGGAGTGGTATGAACAATCTCTTAAACCTTTCTTTTATAAAGTGCTCGTTTGATTTCACACGAAGTGCATACCAGCACGCCGATCCCGCTAACCAAAAAAGCAACGGCATGAACCAAAGATTTGCTACAGAAATAAACCAGCTTAACCCCCAACTTAACTCCTCGTTTTTTACATAAAAAGGATCCCAATGATCAAAGACCCTTGCAGAGTGAAAAGGGAATAATAATAAGATTCCAAAATTTCTAAGCCAATCAATATCATACCTGCGTGTTACAATGATTTCATTTCCCATTCTCTCTCCTCCATCCCCCTGAGGATGTTGTATGTGGTTATTTAAAACAAAAATATCGTATCCTCATTCATTGATTAGGTCAATTACCTATTCGGGGACAAAAAATTATTGAGGCGCTCCCTTCCTTGTTTCAGGAAGGGGCATTCGCGTTCAATGATTCTTGTATATATTCCTTAGAAAAGCAATGGGTTAATTACGCACCTTCCTCAGAGAGGCTTACATTATCTTAGACTAACGCTCTCCAAAGAACTTCTAACCTTTTCATATGCTTTTTCAAAATTAACTAGCAGTTCTTCCCTCATCGTTTCGCTGCAAACAAAATCATACAGAAGATCATATTCTATTGCTGAATAGACCACTTCTAAACTTCTTCCAAAAGACAAATTTCGCAATTGTTCTTTAGTCATATTAGTTGCTATTTCTTCTTGGAAATACTCGACTGAACCAAATAATACTGTCAAAATAATCATCACCTTTCTATGTGCATACCATGTTGTGTCATTCAGGTTAAGGCTCAAGACCGATTAAAAAAATTAAGATTAAATATGCCGACTTTTTTGTTTATCATTATTTAAAATCATCTGAAATAACTTTTTTCTGTGTACTCTAGCCTCACGACATTTTGAACAATTTAAAAAGCGACCTCCTCTCTCATAAAACTCACTAACACACTTTCGTTCATTGCAATTGAAACAGACTTGCTTCTCTTTGGTAGCTTCCATCTTATTTCTACCTCTCTTCTTATTAATCTCGGTTCGAGTCTTCAATAGAAGTGCCATTCCTACCAAAACACCATGAGATTAAGAAGTGTCTCTGCCTCCAGTCCCACTTACTAAATTAATGAAAAACAAAATCCAGACATGAATACCTTCGGGAATATTAATTTTAGTAATTATGTAAATTATTTACTCAAAACAAAAAAATCCACCAAAAAGATGGTGGATAAATTTAAATCAATGGTTGTTCCTATAACCGATATATAAATTTATTCACAAACTTTTGGAAACCCGGCGATCCTAGTTCACAGAACCTTAGACCCGTAGCTTTGCGTCCTTACCTTTCAGTAAGTTTGCCTTTTTCATTTTTCTGTAAATAATTTTAATGAACTAATTCAGCAGTTACTCTAAAACCCCTTGACAAGTATGGTGTAGTGGCTTTTCCAAAGTAGCTTTATAGAAAATAATACATTGGCTACTCTGATAACATTTTCAGGGTATCTTATTCGCACTATATAGTCTAATAGACTCCCCTTTATAATATATCGACATTTTTCCACAACTATTTACATATTTTTTAAAACATTTTTTATTAAAGCTCGACTTTTAGATAATCACTTAGCACTAATGATAAGAAAAAAGCTACAATAACTGATTAATCTAGACATGCAATAAGTTATACACTTTAGAAAAAAAAAGAATCTTTTCTCATTGTAGAGAAAAGATTCTTATATTTAATGCCCTGCCATCATCGCAGGGTTCGTTGTTTCTGATTCATCATCCGGACCCTGTACCGGCTGCTGTTTTGGTTTGCTAAGCAATATTCCTAGTATTGCACCAATTATCGCTATTCCTGCGGCAAAGAGGAACGTATCGCCATAGGCAGCAACAGAAGCTTCAACAGGATTCTTTGTTTCGGTCATATGATCTGTGATTCTTGCCGTCAAGAGCCCAGTCATACCTGCAACCGCAAATGAAACCATTACTTGCTGCGCAGCAGTTGTTAATGGTGTTACACGACTAACAAGCTGTCTTGGAGCAGATTGAAGAACATGGGTATTAACCGGCATCATCGTCAATCCCATTCCTGCACCCAACATTACCAAACATGCAATAATGGACCCGATCGACGTATCCATTGTAATACGTGAAAGCATAAACAGTGCTGCAGCAATAATAGTTAAACCTGTCATCGCAAGAGGGCGAGCACCGATTCTATCATATAAACGACCGCCAATTGGCATCATAATACCAGATGCAATAGCTTGTGGAAGCAGAATTAGACCTGTATTTAAAGCCCCATAACCACGAACGGTCTGCAAGAATAACGGAACAATAATCATCACGCCAAACAACGCAATTTGAGCAATCCAAGCAATGACAATCCCTTTAGTAAAATTAGGTGATCTGAATACCCTCAACTCCAATAAAGGCTGTTCTTGACGGAGTTCAACGAAAATGAATATAAGGAGTGCAACGCCACCTACAATTAAACCCGTAAGTGTTTCCTTAGAAGACCAGCTCTTTCCTCCTTCACTAACGCCATAGGCAAGCATTGCGAATGCAATAGGAGCTAGTATAATTCCTAAGTAATCAAGAGAAGGAACAGTTTTGCGTTCCACTTTTGGCAAATATTTAAGACCAACTAAAAGTGCAATAATACCAATTGGCAAATTAATAAGGAAAATCCAGTGCCACGTAACGTACTCTACAAGATATCCAGCCAATACAGGACCTAACGCAGGTGCCAATAGCATTGGAACCCCAAGTGTCCCCATAATCGATCCCATCTTGTCTGGAGGAGCAAGACGGAATACAATGGCCATACCAATCGGTGCAACCATTCCACCACCCAACCCTTGAATCACTCGATAAAAAATCAACTGTTCAGGTGTGTTTGCAAAAGAGCATAAAACAGAACCGAGCGTAAACAAGATAATTGTTGTTAAAAATATCCTCTTTGCACCAAATCGGTCTGACATCCAACCAGCTAGCGGGATAACGGCTGACAATGCAAGCGTATAGCCTGTTAAAGACCACTGCATTGTGGAAACATCAGATTTAAAATCATTCACAATCCCTGGAAGGGCAACATTCATTGCCGTACTATCAAGAATAACCATTATCATACCAATAATGACTGCCAATATTGGTCCTATAATGGTCTTGATGGAAAATGTATCATTATTATTTTCGGGTATTCCAGTCATACATTCAGCTCTTTTCTTCTATCTAATTTTTCAATCCTACGTTCACGACAAATTAAGTACGTGCTCCTCTCACTCATATTTCATAAACAAGGAAAAATGCCGTGATTTCAACATTTTCTTCATTGTGTTAGAATAATTTAAACACCGTTTAAAACAATGTTCAAATAAAAATTTAACTTTTAGGCATTTAATTGTCAAGAAAAAATTACTTCATAACTAATCGGCAGCAAACTGTTCGGGCAGAAGCTTGACAGGTCACAAACAGTAGTATTATCGTGATTTTAACACCAGGCTCGACTTTCACATTAATAACTATAGTTAACTTAGGAGCGTTCCAAGATGAGCAAAGGCTCTGATAATGCAAATACGACAAAAGAGAATATCTTAAATACAACTTTGGAATTAATCACAACAGAAGGACTGGAAAATGTAACGCTGAGAAAAATTGCTGCATCAGCGAACGTAAATCTAGCTCTGATTAATTATCATTTTGGTTCAAAAGATAAATTGGTCAATGAAGCATTGAAACGATTGTTAGCTTCATTAAAAAAGCTCTTTATCATTTTGGACGATTTCAGCATGCCACCAAAGGAAAGATTAAAGACCTTCATGATTCAATATGCCAATTCAGTTTTACAATATCCTGCTCTTTTCCGAGAAGTTCTCGGTAAAGGCGATTTGATATTTGAATCCCAATTTGAATACAAAGATTACATGAGAACAATGGGCGTCAACAAAATAAAAGATACGTTGAAGGAAATTACAGGCGAGGAAGATTCAGATACACTCTCCATGATGATGGTGCAACTCCACTCGGCCATTTTCTTCCCCTCCCTCATGGCTTGCAAAAAAAATGCGCCTCTAGTCTGGAAGCAGATTCCGATAGAGACGCAGATTGATTATCTGTTTGAGCATTATTTTGCTAAGTATATTTGAGAATAAAGGGTGCAGTGACATTTGAGGGAAGCTGAAATAAAGGCTTACAATTAATGTTAAAAAAAGATCCCTGTATAAAGGGATCTTTTTTGCTGAGATTGCAAAAACATTTTATTTGAAAGTGCGAAATCTATATTTCCAATGGCTCCGCCTCAAATGCTTTAGCCTCTAATGGTGCAGTCAAAAAGTTCTTTGCATTTGCCACGAACTTGGTAAAATGCTCGCTTGAGTTATGATTGGCAACAGCTTGCATATCCTGCCAAACTTCCACCATCGTAAATACATTTTCACTTTCTGTGTCTTTTTGAAGGCGGTATGAAATATTTCCGTTTTCCTCTTTTGAGGCAGTAACTAAAGGCTTAGTTTCCTCTAAAAATAAATCCCGTTTAGCTGGATTTATATGGAGGTTTGCGTGAATAATAATCATCGAACGTCAATCCCTTCTTATTTAGATTTTTACTTCCATTGCGCGACTTGATCGATAGGCAGACGAACTGATGTATGTCCGTTATCTGCTGCTTTACCAATAGAAATGAGCATAACTGGAATGTAACGATCTTTATCCAATCCAAATACTTCTGTAACTTTGTCTTTTTCATATCCACCGATTGGATTTGTATCGTACCCATAAGCGCGGGCAGCAAGCATAATCTGCATAGATACGAGTCCACCATCTATTAAAACAACATCTTTCATGTCTTCACGTGAAATTTCTTCAAAATATCCTGAAAAGGCAGCATGAATTTCTTCTTTTACTTCTAAAGGCATAAATCCTTTCTCTACAGCTGCTCCGTAGATTTCTTCAAATTTCTCATAATTATTCATATCACCAAAAACAGCAATCACTGCTGATGATGTTTCAACTTGGGTTTGGTTAAAACGTACCAGTGGTGTAAGTGTTGCTTTTGCCTCAGGACTTTCAATCACAAGAAAACGCCATGGCTGCATATTAACGGAAGAAGGAGCACGTGTTGCTAATTTAAGAATTTCTGTCATCTCTTCCTGGCTGATCTTTACGGACTTATCATAATTTTTTATTGAACGGCGTTCTGTCACAATTTTATTGAAATCATTAGTTATTTGCGCTGTGGAAGTCATTGTTGTATCTCCTCTTTTCAGTTTGTTTTCATATACACTTTAGACAAAAATTATATAAAGTGTCTAAAATATTAACTGTATATAACCTTACTCCCCTATCTTCCAGTTGTAAACTAAAAAGATTTGGGAATATCAGGAGCCGAATGAACACGATTAAATTATGATATAATTTCCCGGTAAAGGGAGTGGTAGTTTGAAAAAAATTACACCTGATGAAAAACAGATGATGAGAAAAACCTATGTAAAAAATTTAATCCATATCATTCGGACTCAAGGATTCCTTTCCCTTACCATTCAAGATATCGCAAAAACGATGAATCTAAGCCGAGCTTCCTTGTATAACTACTTTTCTTCAAAGGAAGACATTATTATGGAGCTGACTAATCTCTGTACTGATTATATAAATGAAGCTGGTAAAACCATTTCCAATGAAGAAATATCTTATCCAATTCGTTTACAAAAAGTGTTTGAACAAGCTGTTTCTTCAGCTGTTTACGCTTCAGATATTTATTTAACTGATTTAAAAACAAGTTGTAGGCATCTTTACGATAAGAAGATGCAGTCTAGAAAAGAACAACTATCTGCCCTTCATACGTTTTATCGAAATGGGATGCATGCAGAAGTTTTTAATCAATTGAATCCCTCCATCTTGGTTATTCAGGATGAAACTGTTCTAGGAAAATTGGTGAATACAGCCTTTTTAGCGGAGGAAGAATTGTCATTGAAACAAGCTCTAGTCGATTATTATGTTGCGAAGAAAACCCAGATTCTAAAGCCTGAGTATTTACAATCCAAGGAGAATGAAGATATTAATGCAATGGTGGAAGGCATCCTCAAAAAGCTGGCAGTCATCTAATGACTAAAAAGACTCTTACTCACTGGTAAGAGTCTTTTTTATTTATCGTTTTGCAGCCAAACGTTTTAAACGAGTTTTCTTTTTAAGTTTGATGAGTAGCGCTATTTAATTACCCGGAGGACGATTTCGTTTGTATTTGTTATCGTTTTTCATGTCATTGATTTCTTCTTTGCTCTTGTTCTTTGTCTTCGGTTTTTTACCCTTTGGCATTAACAATAACCTCCCTTTTGATTTTAGTCTGTCTTATATCGTTTAAAGAATTCAGAATGCGTATAACTTAATCAGAATCCTTTATATGGGGTAATTACAATGATTTATTTCCTACGCGCTTTCAGGGAATACCTTTATGAACTTCGCAAATATTAACTTCTAAAAGGAACCTCCCGTCAGAAGCTGCCTTAAGGTATTCGATAAAAGGACAATTCTGAATCATTTGCTTACCTGATGTGTTTTGCTAAATGGTTTTAAAATATATGCTCTAAAAGGTTAAATTTGTGAATTTAACTTTAGAATGCACTACAAAGTTAGGTACTTAAAGAATTTCTTATATATAATTGAGAAAAGGGGAGAACTATATGTCATCTGAGAATCAACATCTAAGTTTTGAAGAAACCACTAGCCGTATCCTTGAGTTAATGAGCAAATTCATCAAGGTAAATACCCTATTTATCGCAAAGAATGACAACTGCACAAATCAAATAATAAAAGCCTTGAATCAGGGAGCAACTCTTGTTGAAGAAAGCAGCACACTTCCCTTTAAGGAGACCTATTGTAAATTGGCTGTTGATCATGGGAATCAACCTCTCATAATCCCTGATATCACAAAAAGCCCATTGACGGATCATCTCAATGTAACCAAGAACCTAGGAAGCGGCTGCTTTATCGGCATTCCCATTTACTATAAAAGTGGTGAGAATTACGGAACGATTTGCGGGCTGGATACGAAGCCTTTTACATTCACCGATGATCATATCGAAATGTTTCAGACCATGGCTTCTTTGTTGACAAATGCGCTTGATTTGGACAAGGCATATAGTGATATAAAAAACCTGTCCACTCCCTTAGTGCCGATCACAGAAGGAGTTGCCATCCTTCCGTTAATCGGGGAAATGAATACGTACAGATCCCAGACGATGACAGAGGTGGTTGTGAGTGAAAGCGCGCGACTCTCACTCAGTCATTTAGTGATTGATTTATCAGGATTAATCATTCTGGATGATGTAGCCGTCAACAACCTTTTGAACTTGGCTAAAATGCTGAAGTTACTGGGAGTTACAGTGGTCATCACCGGAGTTCGCCCTGACATGGCACTCCAAATCACTCATATCTCGATGGAGTTAAATGAAATCATCCTCGAAGCAAACTTGAAAAAGGCCCTTGCTTCTATCGGTTTTACTATAAAAGCTACAACATAAAGATATAGCAAACGAGCGCCGTAATTAGCTGAAGCGATTAAGAGGTGACATAAGCTAATGAACCAGCCCCTCTCCACATATAAGAGAGGGGCTGATTCATTTTTTCCAGATTAAGGAGGAGCTTAAGCCCTCCCTTTTGTAGGCATATCTTAGCTGTTGAATTGTTTCATTAACCCACCATTGTTGGTAAATACAGTGTGCTTCCTCTCTCGTTCATCAGGCGGGAGGCTTAATTTCCACACCTATCTTTATAAACGTTTTGCTTCCAAACTGAATAACATTGATAAATAGATCCAATTGGAGTTGATGACTTGAGTAAGTTCAATTCTGAGAAGCTTTTTACTGAGTACAGAGATGGTGTAACAGCCTCGAGACCAATTATTCCAAGAAAGTACACACTAACGCACTCAGATTATACTGGAGAATTATTCTTAACAATCGGAACTGAAATTGCGTGGGAACAGGTTAACCCTGACATGAGAGACGAAGTCATAGGTGAATGGAAGGCCAAAGGAAATTGTTTACACTACAACGTATTTCTATATATAGATCAAGGAGAGCATGACCTAAACACAGCTACAACGCGAAATGAAATTTTCCGACGCGAATTGCCACTTGCCTTAACGGCTATTCAATACGGTGACAGAGCTTTATTCGACTGTTATTCAGAATTAAATCACGCACCAATAATCGTATACTTTTTATCCAATTACCCTCAGTTTGCCAGGCGAGAGAATTGGGGCAGTTTTAGTCTGTACTCAAACAAGCAATAATACAGTAGGAAAAGAGCCGCTCCAAACCGTTCCAGTCAAGATCAATCATAAGAAAAAGCAACGGCTCTAACCCGGTCTGTACAGGACCATTCGTGGTTAAGAACTATTGCTTTTCTAATGAACCGCTCCTCTTAAAATAGCTTCTCTGGCGTTCCTTTCGTTGCCAAAAAACAGTATCTCAGTTTCCGTTCACCCGTTTGGGCAGCTTGATTGTCACTGTTGTCCCTTCCAGCGCGCCGGACTGAATGCTTATCCCATAGCCATCACCATAATACAGGCGGATACGTTCATCTACATTCGCAATACCTATGCCGCCAAGTTTAACACCTTCATGGCTACGTACATGCTCCAATGCGTCCATATTGAAACCCTTACCGTTGTCTTCGACTGACAGAACAATATTATCATCATGCAGAGAAGCCGCTACCTTAATCAGCCCTTTATGCGGGAGGGGGCGAATACCATGGTAAAGCGCATTTTCTACGATTGGTTGGAGAATCAGTTTCGGGATTCCCACCTCTCTCAGTTTGTCATCGCAATGAATTTCATATTGCAACTTATCGCTGTATCGCTCTTTTTGAATGAACAAATAATGACGGACGTGTTCCAGTTCATGCTCAATTGTTGTCCATTCACTGCCGCCACTTAAGGAAAGGCGGAAGAATGCAGCCAGTGCTTTTGTCAGGTCGATCACTTTCTCATGATCTCCAAACTCCGCCATCCAAATAATCGTATCCAGCGTATTATAAAGGAAGTGCGGGTTAATCTGACTGTGCAGCACATTGATCTCGGCTTTACGTAGATACTTTTCATTTTTCCTTATCTCCTGCATTAGTCCGTCAATCCGTTGCATCATGCTGTTAAAATGCCTTGCCAGACTCTCCGCCTCATAACAACCCTTCTCATCAACTGCAACTTCGGATAAACCAGTTTGCACCGCTTGCATTGCCTGTTCAAGCCGCTGGAACGGTGCGGTAACCCGCCGTGCAAACAGCCAGACACTCAACACTGAAAGTCCGAGCAGAACAAGACCGACCAAGACGAAAATTTCGATCAATTGCCTTTTTACCGCAATTAGACTGTCTTGGGAGGATACGCTGACGAGCTCCCATTCAGCATTTTTTAAATGATACGTATATGTCAGGGTGTTCTCTTTCTTGTCGTATCCTAATTGGTCAGCAACAATCCCCTTTAGCTCCTGTTGTTTCTGCTCATCCTGGAAATAGGCCGGGTTCTTATGGTAAACGACTTCCGACTGGCCGTTTAAAATAAAGGAAAATCCTTTTTCCCCAAGGTTCAGATTGGACAAATAGTCCTCGATAACTTGGTAATCCAAGTCAATGAGCAGCACTCCGATATTGTCGCCCTTTGTATCCTGAATTTCTCGGCTTATTGAGATGACCCAAGCATCCCGGTCCATTGTAAAGCCTTGCATCCTGGCAGAAGTCAGAAAAGGCTGGCCGCCCTTTGCAATTGCCTTCCGGTACCATGTTTCTTCCATCATATTCGCCGACTTGCTCATGATCAGACCCTTCTCATTAGAGATGACCTCGCCATCCTTGCTGACCATGACAACAGACTTGATGAAGCGGTCGGAGGCAAGCGTTGTATTAATCGTTTCTCGAATATCCCTTTTCAAACTCTGTGGCCGAGCTTGTCCTGAGAAATAGCGCTCAAGCTGTGGATTCTCGGCAAGCAAGCGCGAAACAGCTGTCAGCCGATCAATATAAAGATCGATGTACATACCACTTCTATTGACTGCCGTCTTCATGTTAGATTTGGTATCACCCAGCACAATCGAAGACATGCTCAAATAGAGAATTACCGCCATTGGTACGAGCGCAAGCAGGCTGGCAAGCAAATAGTGAAAGGTGATTTGTATGCGCAGTTTCCTGAATTTCTCCCTCAAATGGTGCTTCATTTCTTGGATTGCTCCTTATACCGATTCGGTGAGGTACCAAACTGCTTCTTAAAAGCTGCACTGAAATAATTCGGGTCCTCAAAGCCGACTGCAGCTGCAATTTCATATATCTTCATATCGGTGCTGAGCAGAAGAATCTTCGCCCGATCCAGCCTCGCCGTGATCATATATTGTTGAAACGTAGTGCCGTACAATGTCTTAAACAAAGAACTCAAATAGGACGGGCTGAGAGACAAGGCGTTTGCCAAATAGGAGAGTGAAAAATCCATGTCCCCGATATGGGCGTTGATTTCCTGCTGAATCTGTCTTTTGTAATTGGAAGCTTCCACTGCGCCCCCTGCTTCTGGAATCAGGCCACCCACCAGCCGTGACACTTCATGAGCACGCTTCGCCTCCTGCACCCTCGCTGTAAGCTTGCTCAAAATCTCCTGAATATCCGTCTTTGATACAGGCTTCAAAATATAATCATCCACACCTAGCTTAAGTGCAGTCAGGGCATAGTCGAAGTAATCATAACCTGTAATCATCGCAATTTTGACATCTGGCTTCAGTTCCTTGGCACGCGCAGTAAAATCCAGGCCATTCATTTTCGGCATATTGATGTCGGCGAGCACAATGTCCGGCCGGTATGTTTTAAACAATTCAAGTGCTTCCTCTCCGTCCGATGCTACATACAGGTCGGAAATTAAGAGAGCATCAAAGTCGATAAACGCGCGAATCCCACGAATGAGAAGCGGTTCATCATCGACCACAAGCAATGTATACATCGTGCTCACCCTTTCTAAAAAAAGAAAGGCAGCTACTGCCGCCCTTCTCTTGTTTTGCTATATATTCTACCTTATTTTACGAAACCCTTCAGGTGTCCGTAGCCTTTTTCATCCATCTGATCAAGCGGAACAAAATCAATTGCTGCACTGTTGATGCAGTAGCGCAAACCACCCTTGTCTTGCGGTCCATCATCAAACACATGCCCAAGATGACTGTCACCGACACGACTTCTCACTTCTGTGCGCACCATGTTGAAGCTAGTATCCTTCTTCTCGACAACGACGTCCGGCTCAATTGGTTTTGTAAAACTTGGCCAACCGCATTGGGAGTCATACTTGTCGCGACTGGAGAAAAGCGGCTCCCCAGTTGCTACATCGACATAGATACCGTCTTCAAAGAAGTCCCAGTATTTATTGTCAAAAGCGAGTTCCGTATCTCCGGTCTGTGTCACTTCGTATTGCGCCTTGGATAGTTTCTTTTTCAACTCTGCATCAGTTGGCTTTTTATAATCTTTAGGGTCTATCTGTGAAGGAACATCTTGGTCTTTCAACGAATCGAACGACACATGGCAGTAGCCATCCGGATTTTTTTCCAAGTAGTCCTGATGATATTCTTCTGCCAGCGTATAGTTCTTCAGCAGTTCTACCTCTGTAACAATCTTATCATCGTAGCGCTTCTGTTCTTTTGCCAATGCTTCCTCAATAACTTTCTTTTCCTTTGGATCTGTATAATAAATGCCGGAGCGATATTGTGTCCCGACATCATTGCCCTGCTTGTTCAAAGAAGTCGGATCAACAATTGTGAAATAGCGTTTAAGCAGCTCCTTTAAGGAGACTCGTTCCGGATCATATTTTACATGCACTGTTTCAGCATAGCCCGTATCCCCGGTCACTACTTGTTCGTAGGTCGGATTCCTTGTATCTCCATTCGCATAGCCAGACGTCACATCTGCCACTCCGTAAACCCTTGCCATATAAGCCTCGACACCCCAGAAGCAACCACCGGCAAAGTAAATATCCTTGAGTTTATCTTCGTTAAAATCGAGGCCCTTGTTCGGGTTATCCGGATATTTAGAAGAGGCTGCAGTTTCACCTGTTCCGCTTTCGGGATTTTGGCTCGCAGTGCCAAGTGAACAGCCAGCTAGCATTAGAACAAGTCCAAACAAACCCCATAGATACTTTATTTTCATATTAAACTAGCCCCTTTCCTTAGTTTAACTGATCCATTTCCTTTTTAATTTGCTCATTAGACAAATGGCCTGGCTGGGTTTTCACCAACTCTCCTTTTTCATTAATGAAAGCAGAGGTCGGATAGCCGCGTACCTTGAATTTCTTAACAACCGCCCCGCCTTCGTCAAAGAGCACTGGAAGATTGTCTGTATTGTCCACGCCTTTGAACCACTTCTTAAACGCTTCCTTATCCTTCTCATTGTTGTAATCCGGCGCAACAATAGTGAGCACTTTAAAATCCGTATCTTCCCCGGCAAGCTTGTTCACATCATCAAGCCCTGACAAACAGATCGGGCACCAGGACGCCCAGAACTTCAGATACACTTTCTTGCCTTTGTAGTCAGCCAGATTCACTGTCTTGCCGTTCATATCTTCCAAGACAAATAGTGAATCTTCTTTGCCAGCATCAGTAGTTTGTGAACAAGCTCCAAGTACAACAGCAACAGCCAGCAAGATAAGCAGTTTCTTCAACATAACAGCCGCCTCCTTTTATTGAGGAATAAGAGTCGTAAAGAAATTCAACTGATTCGTCATGAGGAAAATCCCCATGATTACAATGATTACGCCACCTGTAATTCGGATCGTTCGCAAATGACGGTTGAGCTTCTTCGTTTGCCGTAGCAGCACATCCGAGAATACCGCAAGCAATAGAAACGGAATCAGCATGCCCAGCGCATACACAAGCATGAGAAATGCACCATATGCCGCCTGTCCTTCACTCGCAGACAGCCCAAGCACCGCACCAAGAATCGGCCCAATGCACGGTGTCCAGCCGAAACTGAAAGTGAACCCGAGCAAGTACGTACCAATAAGATCCCGCTTGCCGCTCCGCTTCAAGCTGAGCTTATTCTCCCGCTCGAGAAAAGGGATACTGACCAACCCAGTCTGATGCAAACCGAGTAAAATAACTACAATGCCGCAAACAATGAGAAATCCGTCCGTATTGATCAAGCTGCCAAGCGCTCCGGCACCGAATCCAAGCAGGACAAAACTTGTCGAGAGCCCAAAGACGAAGATTACCGTTTTAAAAATGAGCCAAAGATTGATCGTCACCTTGCCAATTGTCAGCTGTCGTCCTCCTGTAGCTGTTTCACTTCCAGAGGAAAGAACTGACACATACACAGGCAACAACGGCAAAATACACGGACTGAGGAATGAGAGTACCCCGGCTATAAGTACCGAGCTTAGTACCAGCGGATCTCCAATCATCCCAGACACCTCCCTGTTTTGAATAACTATCCTAAGTTTATCCGGATTGAATGAGAAATCGTATAGAATGACTTACGGAGAATCTTAGAAATGATAAGGTGCTGAGAAAGCAGCCTTTAGAAAAAAACGAGCTTTATTGTAAAATGACTTAGCATTCTACAATAAAGCCCGAATTATAAATATAAAATAACAGCCTACTCTACACGGAAACGGTCAACACTCTGATTTAGTTCATCTGCCAGTCCATGGAGCATTGCTGCGAAGCTGGCTACCTCTTGCATGGCTGCAAGCTGCTCTTCTGACGAGGCTGCGACATGAGCAGCGTCACCCGAAGATGCATCTGTAATTTCCTCCAAGACGGCAAGCGCGTTCGCTACCAACTCACTTCCTGCTGAAAGCTGTTCTGAGGCAGCAGAAACTTCCTCAATCTGCTCTGACACATCCCGAACAGATTCTACGATTGCACGGAATGTATGCCCTGCTTTATTGGCAATCTGGGTACCCGTCTGGGCTTCTGTCATGGACTGATCCAGAGCAACGACGGTATCACTCGTGTATGCACTGATACCTTGAAGTGTGTCTGTTATCTTCTCTGAAGACGTTTTCGACTGTTCAGCAAGTTTGCCAATTTCTTTTGCCACCACAGCAAAACCTTTACCATGCTCACCTGCCCGCGATGCTTCGATCGATGCGTTGAGTGCAAGCAAATTCGTCTGATTCGCAATGTTGCTGATGAGGGCTGCCATTTCACTGACTTCGTCGCTCAAATGCTTCAGTCCATGGATAGCTTCCACCGATGTTTTCAAGTTTTGTTCAATGATACTCATTTGCGTAACAGTCGTTTCCATGTCCTTCATTCCGGCGTTTGCACTATCAGCTGTAACTGAAGCCAGTTCTGAAACGACAGAAGACGCGTCTGCAATTCGGTAAATACCTGTTGTCATTTCCTTCATGGAGTGCTGAGAATCCTTCGTATGACGCAGTTGTTCATCGAGTCCTCCAGCAATGTTTTGAATAGCTTCTGTGATTTCCTGTGTAGCTGCTTCAGTCTGAGCAGCGCTCTCTTGCAATTGAGAAGATGACGCCGCAACATCACCGGAAGATTTCTTTATGTTGTGGGTCAAATCCCGAAGTCCACTGACCATCTGATTAAACGAGCCTGCCGCCTGTCCAATCTCATTCCCGCTCAGTACAGGGATTTCCACGGTCAAGTCACCTTGTGAGGCTTGTTCAGATACTTCCGCTAAACGGACAAGCGGACGCAGCATTTTGCGAAGAATAAATGCTACGAAACCGATTAACAGTGCAACAAACAATAGACCCATCGCGATATTCGTCCAAAGAATTCGTTGAAGTTCCTTTTTGACAATCCCATAATCAAAATCGACTCCAAACAACGCAACCGGTTTGCCGTTCACGTCCTCGATCGGCGACAAATATGAGATGAACGTCCCACCTTCATCCGTATAAACATCAGTCAAGGAACTACCGTTTCTCATGGCTTCTTCGTAACCTTGAAGAAATACCGAGTCCAATTCGTATAACGATCCTAAAACTTCAATCCTCTCACCTGGCTCCCGAGCTTGCTCTGAATTATACAAGTAGGCTTTGCCATTTTCTCTAAAAATGTCCGGCGTTAATAAATAGACATCCTTTACCAATCGATTGGATTTCATGGCATTTAGAGTACGCGGAAGTTCCTCGAATGCTTCTCCTTTAAATGGCTTATGCTCAAGGATTGCCTCCGTTGCCTCAGCAACAAGCGGTTCTTTTTGCTGAGTGATGGCTTTGAAAGCCTTCCCATACTCTTCAAATTGCTGGAAATATGCCTCTCGTTGATCACGAATGGACAGGGAAATCATCAAACCGATTACCGTAATAATGAGGGCTGAGAGAACAAGTGAACTCGTAACTGCCAAACTCCTAGGCTTTGTTTTTACAGAGTCACTGTTGCTCTTAATATTTCGTAATTCTTTTCGTTTATTTAAGGAAAAACCCATTTACATTACACCTACTATTTCTGCTCTTATTTGAAATCCTAAATCAGGTAAGTCATATATAAATTATACAATTATAGTACTTTTGACGCAAAACAAATTTTAGTATAGCTTTAAAAATTAGTACCAAATAAATATATTATTTCTGATAAATGAGGTATTAAGATACAACAAAATATGAAGATAAGACGTCATTTTTGCATTACGCTCTTAGATAGAGAATAGCCATTACCTTTTAACAGCAAAGGAAAAAGCGTGTACTCACCCAACGGAGTACACGCTTTCCTTATTTCCAACCTTCTTACTTCTTTTATATCTCAGGAACCCAATCAAAAGGTACAGCTTGAGCTCGGTATACCATTGGGTTTTCAATCGTATTCGTCCCTGCCGAGGTGAAACCAGGATAAGGATTAATATATTCCCACACGATTTCGCCAGAAGCGGTAATCTGGAAGATGCGCCCATTCATCCCTTCATTGATCAAAGTGTTGCCATTTGGCAATCTCTGCACGTTTCCAACGAATGATGTATGGAATGACCAGACCGGATCGCCTGAATCTTCAGCAGTGTATTGCCATACAATTTCTTTCGTTACTGGATTAATCTCAAGAACTCTTGAACCAGCATATGTAGCAAGCGAAACTGGCGGGTAACCGGCCCCTCCCTGATTATCTAATAGAATTAAATTTCCTGCTCCAGGAAGACCTTCAGGGATTAAGTGCGGTTTATGCTGACCAGAAGTTTGATCGAGTGGACGCGGAACTTCTCTGTTCAGTAATCGATAATAAGGATTCGAATCAACACTGCTATAAGGCCCGATTCGCCACACAATATTTCCACTTTTCTTCTCAATAATCGCAACAAAATTACCTTTTCTTGAGCTAATGATGATATTGTCCGGGTGGAATACCTCATTCCTACCGTCATACCACTTGTTTGGACCTAATATCTGCGAAGTATTCAATTCAAGGTAGCCCCATGGATCTTGATCTTTTCTTTTTAAGGATTGGCGCAAATCATTCAACCCTTCTTCCGAAAACCCAAACTCTTCGATATGATCGCCTGCAAGCCAACTCCATACAATCTCTCCAGCTGGATTAACTTCATAGATGCCTTGGTCACCCACCTCTACATCACCCAATAGCGGGACAACACGAGGCTTCGTAATCAATAACAAAGTATTGCCATTAGCTAGACGCTGCCAGTCATGATTTTGTCTTGCTGCACCACTTGGAGCTTGCTCTCCCCACTTCCAAACGGGGTCACCATTCCAGTCAACCTCAGCCACAATCCTGTTACCGTAAATGCCAAAAACCAACTCTTCGATCATTTCGTATTGAACCAAGACATGACCACGCTTACCACCAATCAAATTCGGATCAATGACATCACCAGGCAGCCCTTGATAATCCCACTGATGTACTTGCTGACCTTCCATATTAATTAAATGAGTCTTTCCATCAAGTGCACTAAAGCTTATCAAAGATTGGTAAGCCTTATCCTGATCCGCATAAATCAGTCCTGAACGACGAGTTCTAGTGTTCATTCGTATCCCTCCTGAAATAAAAAAGGCTAATCAAACCATCGCCGAGTGGATAGTCTGATTAGCCTCCAGTTATCTGGTCAGCTTTATACATTAGTATTCATACCTATTTAATTGTATTTAGGATACATTAGAAATAGAATTTTGTAAACATCTATAATTCCTTTTGAATTCAATGGTTAAGGACTGTTGCTAAATCAAAGGATTTTCAGCTCAGCCATTTTCATTTACATAAGTTAGCTGCTACAGTACCAATTCGAAAAAGTTGTTTCAGGAAACTGACGCCACTACGTCCTTTCTCTTTTTAAGAATATAAGCCAGTTACCGTACGGCCATTGTTTTAAAATTTACCAAAGAAGCGTTTTGTTCCAAACTTTTCAAGTATAATGAACGATATCAGATCATGCATACAATACTTGTTGAAGAGAATTCTATACATAGGACGAAAAAACAAATAAACGGGGTTACAACATGAATAGATTAAGTTTCGCGGATTACCATGTAAGCGATGAAATAAAAAGAGCACTAGCTGTATTAAAATACGAAACTCCAACAGAAGTTCAGCGAGAAGTCATTCCACTAGCATTGGAAGATCAAGACCTCGTCGTAAAAGCTCAAACAGGAAGCGGCAAGACGGCCTCGTTTGGTATCCCTGTTACCGAAAAGGTTGAATGGGAAGAAAAGAAGCCACAGGCGTTAATTCTTACCCCTACTAGAGAGCTGGCTGTTCAAGTCCGCGAAGATATTACCAATATCGGAAGGTTTAAACGCATTAAAGCAGTCGCGCTCTACGGAAAAGAACCTTTTGCGAAACAAAAAGAAGAATTGAAACAAAAAACACATGTAGTTGTTGGTACACCTGGACGGGTCATGGACCATATTGAAAGAGAAACCCTCGCTTTAGATCAAATCAAGTACCTGATCATCGATGAAGCTGATGAAATGCTGAATAAAGGTTTCATTGATGAAGTAGAAGCGATTATTAAAAAGCTGCCTTCAAATCGCGTCAGCATGGTCTTTTCTGCTACCTTGCCCAAAGATGTTGAAAACCTTTGCCATGAGTATATGAAAGAACCGGTTCATATTGAAATTGAGTCAACTGGAGTAACGGCCAATACAATTGAACATTTCCTAATTGAAGTGAGAGAAGATGAAAAGCTTTCACTCCTCCAGGACGTCACAGTTGTAGAAAATCCAGATAGCTGTCTCATTTTCTGCAGAACAAAGGAACACGTTGAAGATGTGTATAGTGAATTGAAGGAAGCTGGATATGCTTGTGAACGACTTCATGGAGGACTGGAACAAGATGATCGATTTGGAGTCATGGAAGGTTTCAAACTGGGGAAATTCCGCTATCTCGTGGCCACCGATGTAGCTGCCAGAGGCATTGATATTGACAATGTAACACTTGTCATCAACTATGACGTTCCTATGGAAAAGGAAAGCTACGTACACCGAACCGGCAGAACCGGCCGTGCTGGAAATAAAGGAAAAGCCATTACATTTATGACACCGTATGAAGAAAAGTTTATAAAAGCAATTGAAAGATACATCGGCTTTGAAATACCAGTTATAGGAGCTCCTAATCAGAAGGAAGTAGCTGGTGGAAAAGCTGCTTTTGAAGAAAAACTGAGCAGCAAACGAATTGTAAAGAATAATAAAACAGCCCGAATCAATCAAGATATTCTGAAACTCCATTTCAATGGGGGTAAAAAGAAGAAACTCCGTGCTGTTGATTTCGTTGGGACGATTGCTAAAATCCCTGGTGTCACAGCAGAGGATATCGGCATTATCACAATCCATGATCAAATGTCGTATGTCGATATTCTGAATGGCAAAGGATCACTCGTACTACAGGCTATGGAGAATACGACAATTAAAGGGAAGAAGTTGAAAGTGAGTAAAGCGATTAAATAATAGAAACTTTATATCCCCCTCATCTCTTTGGAGTGAGGGGGATATTTGCCTTCTTTAGAATTTAAGGGATACTTCATAACTGTGAACAGGAGGCAATTCATTTTTGGTTACGTTAATTTATTCAACTTCTTTTTTTCATATACCATGTCGATCATTGGCTTTTGATCTTCTTATGATACCTTTAAAACAGAGATCCTCATACAGCAATACCGTATTGTGATTGTCACTATAATCATTCCCATAACCTTTTTCAAGAATGGATTGGCAGTGAATCTCCGAAATATATTACATTTGCTTTCTCATCAGGAATCCGTTCCTAATCATCCGGGTACATAAGCAGTAATCGGTGGCCTCCCTTAACAACTACATTTCTCTAAATCCTAACAAAATCTTTTTTGCTAAAAAAGGCTTAAGTTTTATTTCCTTTAAAATTTTATAATGTATAATTTTAGTTACTATATTTTTCTAATAAAGGATGGGTACTGCATGTGTAAAGAACAAACAAGATATTCCCGCCTTGCTAATATAACTAAATTAATCAATATGAAGCTCGAATTACGTGAAGTATTGGAACAGGTAACAATTGCAATATCAGATGAAATCGTCCGGTGTGATTCAGTCGGTATATACTTGCCGCAGGAAGATGGATCATTTAGAGGATTTGTCGGAAAACCAGAGTCTCTAAATGGTTGGACTTTAGATATGCATGTCATTGATACTGAATTCGACTTACTGGCAAAAGAAGTAATTGAAACAAAGAAAACCATATATATCCCCGATACATCAAAGGATGATCGCCCTGACCCCCGTGCAGTTGCAGGCTTTCAAATCAAATCTTTATTAGCTATTCCAATATCCTTTGAAGATGAGCTGTTTGGACTTGTATTTTTATTTGATTATGGCATACCAATGAATCTAACAGAGAATGAAATACAAACAGTTGAAGCATATGTCAATATGGCTGCTGTCGCTATACAAAATGCAAATAACCTAACTTATAAAGAGCGTCTCATTAAAGAAAAGCAGCTGCTTCTGGATGCGACGCGGGATTTATCGATGTGTTCCTCTATGCAAGAGAGTCTTGATAAATGTTTTTTCTATTTAGCTCAAGTTTTAGATACGTATAATACTGCGGTGCACTTATTAGATCCAATTGCCGAGAAAACAATTAAACCAGCAACGCTAAGCAAAAGGAGTGACTGGACAGAGGCAGAGTGGCTCCATACACATAATAAAATTAAAATCGACCAAAGTAATGACCTAGTAATGCAAGAAGTATTTGAGACACGAAAAGCTGTACTCATTCCAGATGTATTTAAAGATGCTCGACCTAATCATGATGTTTGTCGTAATTTTGGTATTAAGGGTCTACTCATGTTCCCTTTAATTTCCATGGGGGAGATTTTAGGACAAATATCCGTCGTGAATCTGGGAGAGGAGGAAGTTTCCTATTCGGAAACTAAACTACAGCTAGCCCAATCCATTATAGATGCGACAGCTGCGACTCTATCTAACCTTTTATATATGGAAAAGCAGGAAGTCATTATTGAAGAAAGAACATCTGAAATAACAGTAAAGAACCAAGAACTTGAAGTGGTTGTAGCAGAATTACAGCAACTTAGCCGAGAAAAAGAGTTAATTCTCAACTCTGCAGGTGAAGGAATATTTGGTTTAGACCTAGATCGAAACATTACATTTTGTAATCCAGCAGGCGCACACATGTTAGGTTACGAAACAGAAGACGAGTTAATTGGGAAAACAGTTAATGTTATCTTTAAAAACACAGAAACAATCCGAAGAAATAGTATGGCATATAAATTAAAATCAAATCAAAAGCACTCTTTAGAAGAAGGGGAATTTTTCAGAAAGGACAATACCAATTTCTCCGTTGAATATGTCATCTCGCAAATAGAAGAAAAAGGTGAAGTTGTTGGGGAAGTCGTCACATTTAAAGACATTACAGAGAGAAAACAACTAGAAGAAGAAATTACTTACCATGCCTATTACGACAGCTTAACCAATTTACCTAACAGAGTTCTTTTAAATGATCGGTTAGCTCAAGGAATTATCCACTCAAAAGAGAACAAAGAAAAGTTAGCCGTATTGTATTTAGATTTAGACCGCTTTAAATATGTAAATGACTCGCTTGGCCATAGTTTCGGCGATCATTTGCTTCGAGCTGTCGCCAATCGTTTACGCAATTGCGTTCCAAATACAGCAACGTTATCTCGACAAGGTGGAGATGAATTTGCCATCTGTTTACCACATATTCAAGCTAAAGATGATGTCTTGGAAGTTGTTAATAATATTATATCTGCTTTTTCTAAGCCATTTCGTTTGCTAGACAATGATATTTTTATTAAAGCGAGTATTGGTATCAGTATATACCCAGATAACGGCGATACAAAAGATACGTTAATCAAAAATGCAGATACAGCAATGTATAAATCAAAAGAGACAATAGGCTGCGGTTATCACTTCTTTAGTGAAGGCATGGATATAAGAAACTTTGAAAATATTCAACTAGAAAATGCTTTATACAAAGCTTTAGAAAATGATGAACTTGTTCTTTTGTATCAACCTCAAATCAACTATAAAACGAACCAGATTGAAGGAGTAGAAGCCTTAGTGAGATGGAACCATCCCGAACAAGGTATGATTCCACCTGGAAAGTTTATTCCGATTGCTGAAGAAACCGGACTAATTGTGCCAATCGGTGAGTGGGTCCTTACTGAAGCTTGTAAGCAGTTAAAGGCGTGGCATAATCAAGGTTTCCAATTACAAAGTGTGTCTGTGAATTTATCTGTCCTTCAGTTTGAACAAAATAATTTATTCTCCATTGTTAAAAACGTATTAGAAAAAGTAGAGTTGTCTCCGGAGTATTTACATTTAGAGCTCACGGAAAACCTTATCGTTAAAAATACAGAATTAACCTTAAAAACGATGAAACAATTAAATGGACTAGGTATTAACTTAGCCATTGATGATTTTGGCACCGGCTATTCCTCTTTAGGTTATTTAAAAAAATTGCCAATCTCCACGTTAAAAATTGATAAATCCTTCGTACAAGAAATGACCGAAGATGAAGCTGCTATTACAAATACAATCATTACATTAGCTCAAAATTTAAATCTTGAAGTCATTGCTGAAGGTGTCGAGACCTTGGAACAAGCAGAATTTCTATCTTCTCAAGATTGCTATATGATGCAAGGCTATTTTTTCAGTAAGCCTCTAACCGCTGACCAGATACTAAAAAAATACTTTTCACATAAATTTAATTAACATATAAGGAGAATGATCATCATGAAAACAGCCAGACTTGTACTAGAATATTTAAAAGAAAGCGGAGTAAAGTATATTTTTGGTATTCCAGCAGGTTCAGTCAATGCTTTTTTTGATGAGCTAAATGAAGTTTCCGAGATTACGCCAGTTGTAACAAAACATGAGGGTGCAGCTTCATATATGGCTGCAGCATATGCAAAGTATTCGAATCAATTAGCTGTTAGTATCGGTTGCAGCGGCCCAGGTGCGACAAATCTAGTAACAGGGGCCGCAAATGCCATGAGAGAACATTTACCGGTGTTATTTATTACTGGATCTGTCCCACTAAATACAATGGGGTTAAACTCTTCTCAAGAACTTGATGTTGCCCCTATCTTTGAGCCAGTGACAAAATATAGTGTATTGGTTAAAGATTCAAAGGATATTTTAACAGAAGTTGTGAAAGCGTGTGAAATCGCGCTAAGTGGTGTACCTGGACCTGTACACATTGCAATTCCACTCGATCTGCAACATGAAATCGTAGAGGATGTTACAATCCCAGCTCCAGCAAAGAGAGTGGCAATGGCGCCGGATCCGCTTAAAATTAAAAAAGCAGCTCAAGAATTATTGAATAGAGAAACTGGCTATATTTTCATTGGACAAGGCTCAAGAAACTCCATTGATCAAATAATTGAGTTAGCAGAAATGCTTGATTGGCCAATACTCACAACTCCAGTAGCCAAAGGATTCATCCCAGAAAGTCACCCACTTCTTAAAGGCATTTTCGGCTTTGCTGGTCATGAAGAACCTTCCTCTCTAATTAACGAAGGGAATGGAGAAGTATTATTGGTTGTTGGGTCAAGTTTAGGAGAAACAGCAACAAATAATTATAATGTAAATCTAACAAAAAATCGTTTTACCATCCAATTGGACTTTGACCAATCCGTATTTAATCGAAAATATACAATTGACTTGCCTGTTCTAGGTGATATCAATTTAAGCTTATCACTCCTAATTGAGGAATTGAGAGCTGCAGGTCTTAAGAGAAAAACTACTGATCCATCTGTTCAAACTAAGGGAGCCTTTGAAGAAATTACAGAGGAGTATAATACAATAAATGTCCTACTAAGCCTACAAAAATATTTGCCGGCTTCAACTAGATATACTATTGATATTGGCGAGTTTATGTCTTATGTAATTCACCATATGAAAGTTTTGGATTATACGACTTTCGATATTAACGTACATTTTGGAGCAATGGGAAGCGGTATTGGAACTGCAATTGGGTCACAATTAGCAGATCCAGAGCGACCTACTGTATGTATTACAGGTGATGGTTGCTTCTTCATGCATGGTATGGAGATTTTAACCGCTAAAGAATACAATTTACCAATCCTATTTGTTGTAATGAATAATGCCCGCTTAGGAATGGTTTATCATGGCCATTCAATGCAATTCCGTCGCACACACCCATCATTTGAGCAGGAAGCAATTAATATTAGTGCTTTAGCCGAAGCTATGAATATCCCAAGCTATAGAGTAAACAACATGCAGGAACTTAACGCGGACCTATTAAATAAATTCGAAGATTTAAATGGACCTGCAGTTCTAGAAATAGCTTTAGTCGATAATAATACACCACCAGTAGGCGATCGAGTGAAGTTTCTATCTTCTTTTGGAAAATAATATTCTATGAACCAAAAAGCCATATAGTGAGGAGGCTTCTCCCTACTATATGGCTTTTTAAATAGCTTTTATATCTTCCATTTGCTTTACAAACTTGAGAATGACTCGTGTATTACCTTACCAATGGCTTGCATTGTCTTCCCTTTAAATTGATCAGGAACTGCTTCCCCTGTAGGATTTATATAATAATAACTACCATTTTCCTTATTGTATGTGTAACCAAGATTCATTAATAATTGCTGTAGATCCATTGGAAGTCCAGATAATCCTGTCTGTTCTGTGAAATAAGTTGTTGGGTAAATTTTCACATCAACATCCCTAATGCCAGTATGCACAACAAACAAGTCTTTTTTATTGTGAACAATCCACTGGCCTTTTGAATATAAAGAAATCCTTTTCCCTTCTAAAGAAGAGATTGCATCTAAATTAACTCCGAAAATTCTATTGATCATCCCTCGAATAACCGGTCCTGTTAACTCTTCCTTACACTGATTAAGGTACGAATCAATCACGACTCTAGAAAGCAATTTGCCATCAGTTGATGAACACCCTTCAATCGCATTAACATTTTCCAATATAGGTGCCTCATCTAAATCTAACCCGAAAGTTGATTCTACAACTTCACAAACCACAGCACTATCAATTGTATTTTCAGTAGAATCTAAATGCTTATCCATCATTTCAGATTTTGACATTAAGTTCCCCCCTTTAAACTTTTACTCTCTTCTTAGAACATAGAACATCATTCACTTATTATACAGTTCACTATGCACAATCTAAAATAATTTTTTACAGGTTTTAACAAAACTTATTCAGCACTTATAGATTCAACGACTACTTGGTTGATGGGATCGAACATTTCATTTACAGATTACTTTTGAGTGCTTAATGTGCTAAGCAGCAAAGAAAAATAAGCTCATCTCAGAAGATATCAATAAATTATTTTCTCAACGTTTTCTATTGTGATTTTACATAAAATAGCCGATATTACTAGAGAGAAAGTCTCATTGCGTTATAAATGCATAAAACAATATAAAGCGAGGAAAACATGGTACATAAACATACAGTTCCAATTAGAATTATTGATAGAATCATAGAAGAAATGTTTACAGCCATGTAAAAGTACCACGACTGCCATCGAGGGAGCCACCAAAAAATAGAACGGACGAGACGTGCACTTTCTATGGAGGGACGGGTATGATAAAAGCCAGGCGCTTAAATGCAGCTTTTGGACTGAGACCCTTGGACCATAGAGGCTCCATGGAAAGTGACAAAAGTCACCACTGACTGCTTACATTTTTTATTGGTGACTCATATATTTAATGTTGGCTCTTAACTTTGGCACAAGAGGCTTTCAGTCATGGCATCCTACAGAGATTCTTGGAGGAAAATTTGTGATGTCATATTCTAAACAAAAAGGCTATTTGCAAACGTATTTTTCATACCTAAAAAAATATAATTTTTCAGTTGCATATAATGATTATGAATTTTTCCCTACCAAAAAGTTCCCATCGAGTATTACTCCATTTAATTTTAATGTATCACCCAACCAGAAAGAATTCTCAATGATAGAATATCTACATAAAGGGGTAAAGAGGACAGCTCCCTTTACAACTTTTATGGAAAATTCGGAAACCAATGCATTGATTATTATCAAAGATAACTCGATTATATATGAAGGTTATTTTAATGGTCATAAAAGAGAAACACCACACAAATTGTTTTCGATTACAAAGTCTTTCGTCTCTGCTCTTATTGGGATTGCAGTTGAACATGGAAAAATTAAAAATGTCGACGAATTAGTAAAAACCTATGTCCCAGAGATACAATTAAAAAATATTACAATTAAGCAACTGCTACAAATGGAAGCAGGAATAAAATATACAGAGGGTCATTTTCCATGGAGAGACGAGGCTAAGGTCTACCTTTATCCAGATGCTAGAAAATTAGCATTGTCCGTTGTAGAAGTTACGAATGAAAGATTCTTTCACTATAATGATTACCATTTATTATTATTAGGTCTCGTTCTTGAAAGAGCAACTGGCAAAACGATTTCAGAATACTTACATGCTAACATTTTAAGTGAATTAGGAATGGAGTTTCCGAGTTACATAATTATGGACAGTGAGAAGAGTTCATTTGAGAAAATAGAAAGTGGACTTGTTATGACAGCAATAGACTTGGCGAAGTTTGGAAGTCTTTATCTAAAAAGCGGAGAATGGGAAGGAAAGCAAATAATAGCAAAACAATGGGTACATGAATCGGTAAATCAATTAAATGTACCTGCTAATATGGAACATTTTAATTATTATAATCGTCACCCATGGGGAAAGATGTGGTTTAAGCAAAATAAAGCATACTATAAATATCTTTGGTGGGGACATAAAAATAGCCCTCAGAATAATGACTTTTTTGCTTTGGGTTCTTTAGGGCAAGTATTGTACATTAGCCCTGAAAATAACGCAGTCGCCATTCGTTTAGGGAAAAAATGGGGAGTTATGGACTGGTGGCCTACCATTCTATATAAGTTAGTTAATCTTAAATAAACGAATTCTGTTATTAGTAAATAATAAATAATCCATACCAAATATTTTTTAACCAAAGCAGGCAAGTTTTAATCCTTATAACTTGCCTGCTTTGACGTGTGATTTTTTCAAAGCTTTAAAAACCTCATTTACTTATGATACGGCTCACCGTAACGTTGGATAGGGTAAAGTAATAACAGATTATGAAATAAAGAGGCTGGGACATAACTAGCCTAAAATAAAAGAAAAAGCATTTGATCACCGATTTTTGGTGATCAAATGCTTTTTTGTCCTTACCTTTAAGATTATCTGGGGTCTGGCCGTTCCTCATGGCAGTGTATTTCCTCAAATTCACTGCCATGAACGCGAATCCCATTTCGTTTTTCACCTTTTCTTTTCCCCTTACGGAGAAACGGGTGAACGCCCTGTAAATTCACATAGCACTATCGCCACTCATTTCTATGATATCCTCTAATGCTCATAAATCAAGGAAAAGAAAGCATCTATATTATTGGTTGTATCCCCATATTATCTAGTATTTTTAGAAGTACGCGACCCGTTTCGTGACCCACTTTATTCATTTGATTAGGGTCCCCTTAATGTAAGTTAGTGTAAACAAACAGAACAAAAAAAGAATTCGTATTGTCTATATGGATTTTTATAGACTGTGTGCTGCATTTAAAGTAAATATGTCTAATTGTTATCTGTTACTTTTCTCAGAATTCATTGCCTTTATTCCGAACGATCAAAATATAGCTGCTAGCGCAACCAAAGTGAAAATATCAATTAACCAGAAATAGTAAAAATTAATTTCTAAGTACCGAAAAAAACAAACCACCTAAAGATGAAATAACACCTAAAAATATAAAAATCGGTTGAGCACTTTTTGTTTTCTTAAAAAAATTATGTATATCTCCTATTGTAAACAAAAATGCTGACAAAGATAAAAAAGCATTATTTCGTGAGGAAATTCACCATTATTTATTCTTATAATCCCCACTAATGCTAACATTGTTCCTATAATTATAATAATTACATGTACTAATGTTAAAATCCAAAATAACTCTCTCTCCTTATTAATCCTTAAACACATTATAGTTATTGATTCTGACACCAGTTTTCATTTCTTAAGGTTGAATTAGTTCACGTTAGTTTATAAGAAAGATTTAATTAAAGCTTAAATTATTTATTATTGATTGTATTACGTTATCCTGAATCGTAACGTCGGCATCTTGATCAAAGTAATATGAAACCATCCTTACACCATCTTGATTTAATCTATTATAAAAATAACAAGTATTAACCTGTGTGTTTGGACTTGGCATTAGTTTAATAAACGGGAGGAGTGCAAGCGGTTCATGGCCATCTTCTTCAAGCAAGTATAAATTCTCTATATCTAAACCATTTAATACTTCAATATTATTCTCGATAAAAGTATTTCTAGTTCCTCTTAATAATTTACAATTACAATGATATAAACCTGCACTAAAATGTCCTGTGCCTGGCTGAATTAATTGATATCCCTCATAAGCAGCACCTATTACATTTCTTAGCGAATGTAATTCTTTTTCTAATAAGACCAATCTATTTTTAGCTTCAGTACTGCTTTCAACCCCACCATGACCTTTCCAATCATTTCGGTATCCATTTGTCTTCCGTAAGACATTATATATTTGTTTAGATGAAACCATCTTTATAAAGCCTTTTCTTTTATGTTGAAACAATCGTAAGCATTGTTCGGACGAATCCTCTAATAATTGCCTTAGCTTCTTTGCCATATTTTCACCAATATGAACCCATGATCCAAAAGTTGCCCTAATTAATTTATCTGCATCAATCTCATAAATATATTTTTCATCTAAATTACTACCGTTCTTTGTATATGCACTTAGCATCAATACAACTTGAAATTGCGCAAATGCCTCAAAGAAATGTAATAAAAATTCTTTCTTCGAGGACACATCCTTTATAGCATAGTATTTATACAAGATAGATGCTAAAGGAAAGGGCAGTGTTTCTATCCATTCAGCAAATCCATCTTCCCTATTTAATTTTTCTAATCGTTTATTTAGTTGCTCATAACTGTTGGGGTAATTCCATGCCCTATCTTCGATGCTGTATAATTCATTCCTAAATTCATCAATCTTAGATTGTATGTTTAATAACTCTTGCTGCACTTTCTTTTCGGGAAGATATACATTTGCTTTCAGTAAGATGGTTTTATTAATTTTTTGAATATAAGCACCACTCATCAGACTTTCTCTAACAAGTAAACCTAATTCTGTATTGAACCATTTTGCTAAATAGGTGGTATACACGTTATCATTCAATATAATTTGAAAGTAGTTTTGTGATTTAATTTTCATTTCTTGTTGATTGTCTACTACATCTGATAAACCTATATTAGGTAGATATATTGAATTCGCTTGTTCTTTGAAAGAAACATCTTTTCTTGGTAAGCTATTTATACTGATAACTATATCTTTAAGAGGTATCGTAGTAAGATTAGTTTTGTCAACAATCCTTTTTACTTCTAATTCTTTTTCCAATCTTACATACGAAGAAAATGATACACTTTCTACTAATTTACCATTCTGGAGTATTTTACTTTCTTTTCTTTCTTTCCAATTTAGAATTACCTGTTCTAAATTCTCATTTATTAATTCGCTAATGAACAAGCCATCATACTTTTTACGGCTTAAAACTACTAGATATGTTCCAATTCCTGTATTAAATAAAGTTCCAGGAGGAAGATAGAAAGCAGAGTCTAAGTAAACACCACGATCTTCTAATATTGGTAAAATTGTATTTGGTTTTTGTCTATTGAAAAATTTTTCATTCACTACAAAAAACATTTGACCGTCCTCGCTTAACAGTTTAGACGCTTTTAATATTAATAAATGACTTAATTCAGCATTAAATATTTTATTATTTATTTCTGCTTTAGACTTCATACCCATTGGAGGTAAACCACATATTAAATCAAAAGCAGCCTCGCTTAATTCATCGAGGACTCTTAATGAATCACCTACGCTAACTTTATGCTTATCATCTTTCAGTATCAAGTTAGTAATTTTAGCAAATGTATCATTTCTACTAATTAGAACACTACTCTTAACATTTGGAGCTATTGCATCAATTAATTCACCATAAATATTCCAAGGTACTAATACATTAACATCTTTGGTTATCACTTTTCTCATAAAGTTACCAATAATTGCGGGGGCAATTACTTCACCAAAGCCATTTGATTTCCTTTGTATCTCATTAATGTCTTGGTAATTCAAATCAAAATCCTTTTCCAGTCCTTCAAGAATCAATTCATTTATATCAAGATTCCTTGCGCCTCTAGATAAGTCCGCCAAATGATTTAATTGCAATAGTTTATTATTCAATTTCTAACCTCCCGAAAAACATTTTATGTAAATTGTCAATCCGTACGGAGCTAGAAAGTAGGTTTTATTTATGTCATTCATTACTTATGGAACAACAACTATTCATTACTACCATCATAAACAAGCTCGAAAGGATATTAAGATTTCTGTTGATCTAGTTAACGGTGTTGAAGTCTATACACCAGAAAAGATAGATGAAGATAAGTTAGCAGAAATCATCAAGAAAAAAGCTTCATGGATAACAAATAAACTTCAAGAACTTGATGAAGTGCAAACATCCGTCCAGCCAATAGAATTCATAAGTGGTGAAAAGCTCCCTTATTTAGGTCGCCACTACCGACTGAAGGTTTATAAAGAAGCCATTCCAAATGCATCTTTTAAATTCAAGCAAGGACGTTTCATTGCTACCATTCCTCGTAATTGGTCACAAGAACAGGTACACCAGAAGCTAGAAGAAAAACTTATTGCATGGTACCGACAACATGGACTTAATAAAATAATCGAACGAGCAAGTATTTATCAATCCATGCTGGGTGTTGAACCCCGGTCTCTCCAATTGAAAGCACAGCATAAACGCTGGGGAACGTGCACCCCAAACGGCGATATCTATCTGAATTGGCGAATCGTGATGGCGCCCATTAGAGTGATCGACTACGTCATCGTGCATGAGTTAGCTCATTTAATCATACCTAAGCATAATGATGAATTTTGGCGTATGGTCGGAATGACTCTTCTTCATTATAAAGAAGCTAAAGAATGGTTGCGTGTACATGGAGTAGAATTACATAGCATCGGGTATTATGTAAATCCAGCCCCCTTCCATCTCATCCAGTAATTCTTGGCTTCCCCTATATAAGAGGCATAACATCTTCCTCATGATGTTATGCCTCTAGTTGTTATTAATTAAGAGTTATAATGGACCCTACCTAGCTCCATCAATTGTCTTGCTACACTCTCTACTTGTTTATTAGGAACAGCGCTTGCCCGTAGCTGCTGCTTAAGTTTTTTTCTCATTTCACGCTTCACATCTTCTTTTTCAATCCAATCAATCACTGCATTATCTTGAATAATATCAGTGATGATTTCGGTTAAATCTTTTAATCCTTCTTGTTCCATTTCAACTGGGATTTGCTTTTCCAATAACTGATAAAACGGCAGTTGCTTGGCATCTTTCAGACCGAACGACTGACTCTCCCGTTCCATATCCATCATTTCTTCTCTAATGGCATGGTATTTTTCCAGTAGTTCTTCAATCGTTAATTGTCGCGCCTTTCGTTGTTCGATCAGCTGCTCCAAACGTTCTCTAATAGATGTGTATTTTACTGGGTTCTCTTCCAGCTTGATTCGAATCTCATGTTTAATCGCATGTTCCATTTCCGCCGCTTTTGCTTCAGGAGTCTTTAATTCATCCAGTTTTTCACCAAATTTGCCGGATAAAATATTTACAGGCTCAAACAAAATCCTAGGAGTCGTTGCGTATACGTATTCTTCAATGAGTTCCCGCACCTTACCACCACAATCAGATATATCCATCGTGCCATCATCGACATAGTAACGAGACTTCGCTAGCATTCGAATCTTGCCTAACCATTTCAAGTCATCGACATAGACTTTTGCTTTTGGACTGGGCATCACCATATCCATGCTTTCAGAAAACTTCTTGAAGACTGTATTGAATGTATCGCGCACATCTTCTGGTTCCAACACCTTCAAACAGGCTTCCAGATCATCTTTTCGTATATAATCAAAGAATTGCATCACCCTGCGATGACGAGATTGTAACCGCGGAATCTCTTCATTGACATGATGCATAGCACCTTTAATATCTTCTTCATGAAAAATACCAAGCGCTTCTTCCAAGAAACGTGACACCCCATAATAATCGACAATTAAGCCATGTGTCTTCTTATCATAGGTTCGGTTCGTTCTGGCGATAGCCTGAAGCAGATTATGTTCTTTCAAAGGCCTGTCCAAATACATGACTTGTTCGATCGGTGCATCAAAGCCTGTTAAGAGCTTATCGCAGACGATTAGGAAAGCTAGCGGATCTTCATTTAATGGCTTCTTAAAACGTTGAATAATTTCCTTTTCTTCAGAACGTGACAGACCATACTGTTTCATTTCTTTCGGATTGGAAATAATGACAGCTGATTCATAATCACTTAGTTCATCCATTAATTTCTTATACTCTACTGCCGCCTTACGGGATACTGAAACAATTTGTGCTTTAAAGCCGTTTGGCTGGATATGCTGTTCATAGTGGTCAATCATATCAAGCACAACTGTTTTTAAACGCTTTGGGGAGGCACTTAATGATTCTTCTGTTACATATTTCTGTTTAATTCGTTCTTTATCTTCATCCGAATAACCACGGAAGAAACGGTCAAATAAGGTATCAATGGTCTCCCCTTGGACATGTAAGTCAATTAACCTTGCTTCATAAAAGATCGGCACCGTCGCCCCGTCTTCCACTGCTTTTTCAATGGGATACTTATCAATATAAGTTCCAAAGGTTCGTACGGTACTTTTATCTTCTTTGTCGATTGGTGTTCCTGTAAAGCCGATGTACGTTGCATTTGGCAATCCTATACGCATATTCATAGCCAATGAACTGTACTGGGAGCGGTGCGACTCATCGACTAGTACAATGACATTTTCTGAATCGGTTAGTAGCGGATAATCTTCATTTTCCTCTGGTTGGAATTTCTGAACCAATGTCATTACGGTGGAGCCTGGGCCCTGCTGTAATAACAACTTTAGCTCTTCTACTGATTCAGCTTGTTTTGGATTTGGAAATCCACATCGTTTAAAGGTAGCCGTGATTTGAGCATCGAGATCTTGACGGTCAGTTACAACAACAATGACAGGGTTCTCCAGTTGTTTAAGACGCCGTAACTTCATCGACAAAAATATCATCGAAAGCGATTTCCCGGATCCTTGTGTCGCCCATACAACCCCACCACGAGCCTGTGGGTGTTCACCAGCAAGGATTCGTTCTACAACTTTGTTCACCGCCCTATACTGCTGATAACGAGCCATTTTCTTAATCACTCGTCCATCTTCCGGTTCATAGACAATAAAGTTCAGGATAATATCAAATAGTCGCTCTTTGTCCAAGATTCCTGCCGTTAAAATATCCTGAGCTGTCGGGTTCTCCCCTACATCCTGAATTGATAACGGATAGGGTTCTTTCCATGTACTATAATGTTGTATTTTAGCTCCGATCGTACCAACCTTTGCACGATCATTACTCGTGGAAACCAGAAACTGATTATAGTGGAACAGTGCTTCATTTTCTTGTTGATAGCGACGTAACTGCTTCACTCCTTGCCCAATCTGTTCATCTGGAGGCAAGGCTGGACTTTTACATTCAATTACCACTAATGGCAAGCCATTGACATACAGCATAATATCAGGACGAATGGTATCATTCGCATGCGTATAGCTGAATTGATTGGTAATGATCATATTGTTATTGTTGATATTGTCGAAATCTATCAGTTTTACCGTCTGATTCTTCCGTCCACTCCCCACATCTTGTTGAACCGACAGCTGATTAATGAGCAGTTCATGAAAATGTTGATTCGCTTCCATTAAACTTGCTGCTTCCAGATATGTAACACTACGTACCACTTTATTTAAGTTGTTCTCATTTATCCATGGATTCAAGTGTTGAATTGCTGCTTGTAGTCGTCCTTTTAAGACAACTTCCGCTTTAGACGTGCGCTCTTTATTCAGTTCCGCTCCATGAACATATATGTAGCCAAGCTTCTGAAGTTGGTCAATCATTCGATTTTCCACTAACGTTTCTTCATCCCAAGCCTGTGCTTCAGTCATGACGGAACCTCCTCGTTATCATTGATAGGAACACGGACGTTACCTGTTAGAAGTTGTTGCATAAGACCAAGCTTTAAAATCGTAAGTTTCTTTTTCTTTAATTCTTCATTCTTAAGCATTTCATCCCAAGATGACATCATTTTTGTTATCTTTTTTTGTTCTTCTATATTCGGTAAAGTAATGGATAATTTTTTTTGATTTGTAATACCAATATAGCTTCTAGTAGACTGAGATGATAGTTTCTTCAGTGTTCCCTGAAACTTCTCACTCCGAAAATATAATGCTAGATATTCTTTTAATAATACATTTTCATTATCTATTCTATAAAAAGTTACTTGCGGAGTTAACATTACATAATCACTTACACCTGGCACAATAGCAACTCGACCAACTGTACCCTTATGAGATAACAATACATCTCCAGGATATGAAAAACCTTTCCTCAATTTTTCTGCTTGTTCTTTACTAATAAATGAACAATTCTTGATATCTACTTCACCAGAATGTAAATTATTCGCCATAATAAAAGGAATACCCTCTTTAACATAATCTGCTGACTTTGGATGAATTGAACCATGGTTTCCATCTTGTATTGATGATATTACATTTTCATTTAGTAATTCATTAAAAGTCTTTATATTCCATTCTAATGGGACTTTTCCTATTGATGTATTTTTAAATTCTGTATGTCCAATCCCTTTCGTCATTAACTGTTGTACTAATCCTTTTTTGACCGTCTCTGTTTGTTCAATGATTTGTTCTGTTTTTTCGATTGCATTATCGATGGTTAAAAGGATTGCTGCAATTTTTTGTTGTTCATTTACTGGTGGATAAGCAGTAGTAAAGCTTTGGACGTCGTACTGGTTTAAACTCGCTTGGTTAACTGCTTGTTTAGCATTAGATTCATAATATTTTTTTACAGAATAAGAACTTAATAAATAGAAGAGATACTTTGAAACAACCTTTTCATTGGGTCTAAGTAACAATAGATTCATACCATGATATAAAGTCTTTTCGGTGTCATATAAAGCAACTTTGCCTATATGTTTAACGCTATTTATGTGACTAAATAATATGTCACCTCTATGAAGCTTATATTTTTCTATATTTATTGATTCATCAATAAAACCCACCTTATTAAAGTCGATGACTCGGTTAGCGATAGTTTCTATTCGGGTAACGGGTTGACCAACCTTTTCTTGGTTCTGTTTTTCTGAAGTTCCATTTCTTATTAAACTAAGTAACTCATTTAAAGAATAAACAGTCCATCCATTGGGGATTTTACTCGTGAATGCCTTAGCTCTTTTTACTTTTTTATTTTCACTCACCATACCCCAACTCCTTTAAATACCCATACATCTTCTCTTCTATTGCTTCACGTTCTTCCTCTAGTTTCTTCAACTTATCCAATGCTGCTTTAACATCGATTTCTTCTTCCTCTTGGTTTGTATCAATATAGTGGGCAATGGTTAAATTAAAATCATTTTCTTCAATATCTTCCAAGTCAATTACTCGACAATATTTCTCCTGCTCTTCCCAAGCATCATAAGCCTGAACAATTTTATTTATATCCCCGCTACGAAGAACGTTCTGATTTTTGCCTTCTTGATAGTCTTGTGAACCATCTAAAATAAACACTTTTCCCTTTTTATCCTCTGTCTTATTTCGATTCAGGATTAAGATACAAGCTGGAATACCTGTTCCATAGAAAAGATTCGATGGCAAACCGATAATAGCTTCCACTAAATCATTCTTTAAAAGACCTTCACGAATTTTCCCCTCAGCTCCACCACGGAATAGCACACCATGTGGCATGACCACGCCTGCTTTCCCTTCATGATTAAGTGTGGACACCATGTGTTGAACAAAAGCATAGTCCCCAGCATTTTTGGGTGGTACACCAAAGCGGAACCGGCCATACTCATCCGCTTCAGCCTCTTCACGTCCCCAGTTTTTAAGTGAAAAAGGTGGATTAGCTATTACTCTGTCATATAAAAGCAATTCTTTATCATTGCCTAACAGCTTCGGCTCACGAATTGTATCTCCACGTTCAATTCGGTGATCGCTTAAACCATGTAATAACAGATTCATCTTACAGATCGCCCATGTATTCAAGTTTCGTTCTTGTCCATGCAGCGATAAATTACGTGGGTCTCCACCCCGTGATTTGATGTAGTCCACTGATTGAACAAGCATACCTCCTGAGCCGACAGTCGGGTCGCACACCCTCATTCCTTCTTCTGGTTTAATCAACTTCACAATCAGTTCAACAACCTTTGTCGGTGTGTAGAATTCGCCACCTTTTTTCCCAGCATCATCGGCGAACTGTTTAATTAAATATTCATAAGCACGTCCAAGCATATCAGGTTCCGATAGATTCTCATTACTCAATTTAATGGAAGAAAAATGTTGTATCAACTGCAGTAACAATCTATCAGGCAATTTATCCTTATCATTAAAATCAATATTAGCTAAAACACCAACTAAAGATGGGTTCTCTTCTTCAAGTGCTTCAAAGGCTTTGTTAATTGTATTACCGATATCCTGTGTCTGAATTTGAATATGTGTCCAACGTGCCCGCTCTGGAACGAAGAACTGATGTTCATCTTGGTCATACCATGCATAGTCATCATTCTCTTCCTCTTCCACATATTCTGCATGCTCAATGAACACGTCACTTAAGCGTTTTAGAAATAGTAATCCAAATATATAGTTTTTATAATCAGAGGAATCAATACTCCCTCTTAGAATATTTGCTGATTCCCATAAGTGTGATTCTAGTCCTTGCAATGTTAGCTTCGCCATATATAAACCCCCGCATATCTCTATTTACCTATTTTACAAATATATCAAAAACAGTGCTAAATAGATAGAATCGGGACTAAATGGACAGGTAAATCCCATATGGAGTTGATAATAACGCCATGCACCCGAACAGCTCAGAATCATTTGAGCGGCTGGCACTCTTCTCAAAGGTTTGTATATATTCACAAGCTACGTTCTGCAGACATCTCTAAAACCAAAAGATTGGAGGAAAAACAGCATATATTTTCTGGCAGTACCCCCACTTATATATAGAGAGGGGTACTGGCCTGTTTCATGCCCCACCCCTTTTATAAACCGTTATTTATCCATTTGGATAGATAGCGGTTTTTTTGTTTTACAGAGACGACATGCGTGGTGAGAGGAGCGCAAAAGTGAAGGGAGGTTGCCTAATGAATGAGTCACTACTTCAGATTTTGTTGAAAGCAAAGGAGTTGAATAAGTGGGTTTCAACTGAACATCTAATTAAATACAAAATCAGAGAAGTAAGTCTTATGGAACTAGAGGACGAAGGGTTGATTCTCGTTGCAAAAGGCCCTGGTTGTAGCCCGCTTGTAAAGCTCACGTTGAAAGGCTATCACTACTTCAGCAAATGATAGCGAAGATGTCATAACCAACATCTCACTAATCACAGGAGGAATATTTATGTTGAAAAGATCATGGAAACAAAATCACCCCAACACGTTTGACATACTTAATGGGAAAGGGGTTTCTACTTCGGAAGTCAGATCAATTTATCGTGCATTGCAGGACCAACATGTCGCTAATGCTCAAGGCATCGCTGAAGCAATTGAACAAAACGATTACGTAACATTGAAAATCTTGCTTGAACAAAGAAAGGGAATAACTGGTGCTATTGAAGCAACTATTCAGGATTCTAGCAAAGTACAAGTCTTCAAAGATCACATCATCGACATGCTTTCATCAAGTGCAACATTCGCTGACGAAAAAGGTCAGATAATACTCGATAGAGTCACAGACATCGTTGAGAAGGCTAACTCGAAGACTCACAATCTTGTAACAAGCACAGTTGACACCTCTGCACGCATGATAAGCAAGGGGAACCGACTGAATCATAAGACCGGGAAATTCATTTTAGACAAAGCATCTGACGGGTTATCAATGCTTTCCAGCCTGATAAAAAATAAGTTCTGAAACCTTGAAGGGAGGTGAAGTAAAATTGAGAACAGATAAACGAGCTGTCATAAATGTTTTGCCATTCACAAGCAATGCCGAAGCAGATTCACTCTGTTCTCCAAATGCTGCTCATTCCAAGCAACGCTTTAGTGAATTGCAACATGTCATTGATGGGGTGTTGGTGAAAGGAGTTGATTACGGGCTAATCAACGGCTACTCAAAACCAACGCTACTAAAGCCCGGAGCGGAGAAGTTATGTGATGTGTTCGGTTTTGCAAAAGGCACAGAGGTCGTTAATCGTATTGAAAGATGGGATGATGGAATTTTTGCATATGAAGTGAAGGTTACCCTGACACAAAAGGACAGTGGGGTGATTGAATCTGAAGGCTTGGGTTCATGCAATAGTAAAGAGTCTGCCTTTCATCATCAGGACCCTTATACAATTGTTAATAACATACTGAAGATGGCAAAGAAGCGCGCGTTGATTGATGCAGTATTATCAGCAACACAATCTAGCGGGATCTTCACTCAAGATATTGAGGATTTCTCAAAAACAAATAATATCAGCTCAGAAGAGTCGGTAACGAAAGTGCAGCTCCAAAAGATCTTTCAACTGGTCGATCAAATGAGACTGCCAACAGACGTAGCAAAAGAAATGATGAAGATGTATTTTGCAGTCGAGCGGAGTACGCAGTTAACTAAGGAACAAGCAGCAAAGTTCATCGAGGACTTGCTTATATTAAAAGATGCAAGAGACATGGATGAAGATCATCATAAATAAGAAGCACATGGATTGCCAAGCTTTCGCAATCAATGTGCTTTTTTAGTGCAAAGAATTAGGTGAGGTCATCTAGCCATGAACTCACCTACAAACTTTTATTCAGGAACAGTATATCGAAATACATGTATTCACTCAATCAGGAGAGACGTTCAACGTCTCTCCTTTTTCATTTACACAAAAACAAACATATTGGAGGAATTATAATGAACAACACAATGGACAAACAATCTTTTAGAAGCCTATTGGCAGTTACAACTCGTGAGAAGGAGGATGGATATGTGGTGAATAAATTGTTCAACCTCTACCCATCAATCCAGGAATTACTTGACGTCACAGAGGAGGAGTTGCTGCAGATTAAAGGCGTTGGACGAGCAAAGTCTAAACAGATCCTTGCTGCACTTCAGCTTGCAAACATGAACCCCTGCACAGTTGAACAAAGATTTAAAATCGGTTCTCCTGAAGATGCATATGAATATTTAAATGATATGAAGTATTTGACCCAAGAACACTTTGTTGTACTTGGTTTGAATACGAAAAATGAGATTGCCTTTCGAGAAACAGTCTTTGTTGGTTCATTAAATGCTTCAATCGTCCATCCACGTGAGACATTTAAATATCTGATTCGCCGTAGCTGTGCAAGTGCTATTGTTGCTCATAACCATCCTTCCGGCGATCCCTCTCCTAGTCATGAGGACATCCAAGTGACAAAGCGATTGGCAGAAGCCGGAAAGGTAATTGGAATAGAGGTACTTGATCACATCATTGTTGGTGCACAATCATATATTTCACTTAAAGAAAAAGGATATCTGTAAATGAATTTACCGAGAGTCGGCAATTTGTCGGCTCTCATATATCTATTGGGCTGTAATTAAGCTATCTACTAAAATTTTTGCTTACTTCCTCACATTGCTAAGTGAGAATCCCAATCTATCAGGGTTTTCTACTACTAGAATAAAACCTTAATTTTTTGCAGCATGAACTCTATGTCTCTAATACCACCAATATCGTATTTGTAACATCGGTTGATTTGATTATACAAAAATACCTCTTATATATGTTGCTGTAGATGTACGTGTTGCTCCGCCCATGTCCCTTGGTATATAAGCGTTTACTAAAGGTTGTCTGCTATTACAAAAACATATAGCAGACAACACTATCCGAAGTAAATAGACACTCTTATTACAAATTAAACGGAACGAAGTTCGAATAATCATTTATGCTTTATATCCCCTAAAAAATAGCCTTCAGCTTTGTTTTCAATAGTACTTCTCTTTCTTCAATAAACTGTGGGAAGTCAGTGAACTCTAAACAATTCTCAGGGATAAGATGTGTTTCGCACATTTTCTGAATACTGATTCCTTGTTTTTTGGATTCATGTTCTACCCATTCCTTTAGTGATCGATCCTGCTTTGACATGTTTTCGTTGGCATCAAGCATTTGTAGATTTAAAATGCTATTGTTCGAATATGCATCTAGATAAAGTTCATGTTCATTTATATCTATTCCTTTGGTCTGCAGATTCTCTTTCTTAAACTGCGAAATAGGGTGGACATGGTCTTTGTGGAAAACACCATTTTGATAGTCGAGATTTGGATATAGCAGTGCTAACAGACTGAATGCCAAATTATCATCTTTTTGAGTCAGCAGAAGATTCTCTATATATTCTTCGTTCAGAGTCATTTCCTTTGTCGTGCCTTTCAGCTTCAAAACAATTTCTTTTGCTGGGAACTGCGTAATAGTACTTTTGATCTTTTCAGCTTCAAGTTTAGTTGTGAAGACGCTACGGATGCTCATCAATACTGTATCGGCCTGTCCACCGAAGACACGAGACACAAGTGCTAAGTTAAGCCATTTTTTAATAATCTTGCGGTCGGCTTCATACTGCTTTGTGCTGACTATTTTTTGGCTGTCTCCCCTATGATACATATAATAAATAATTGGAATAAGTGCGTTCTTCGATGTCAGCGTTGAATCAAAATATCCAAATCTCTTTACCAATTGGAAAGCAGATAGAATTGAATTTCTGATGTCTTCCCAATGCTTTTCGAACACTATAGCATTATCGGAACTGAAATTCGATACTTTGAATTTTATGTCTTTACTGTGGAGATATAGAAATGTCTTTAGGATAAAGTCCTTCGTTATTGAAAAGCCCTCGTCTCTTACTTCATCAACAAGACCGTAAATTTCCTTTCTTGCATCCTTCACTGTCCAATTAGCAATAGCGATGGACATAATCAAGTCTGAGAAGCTTAATGGCTCTCCTCCACTATTAATTCGGATAAAGATGTTCAGCGCCTTGTCTAGACTCTGCTCTTTCTCAAGAAAATAGTTAATCGAGAATGTTGTATGTATTTTTTCATGAAGCTTGGCTAACGTTTCATAGGTGAATTGACTATCTTTGTACCCTTTGTTATCGAGAAACTTATTAAATTCAAAAGCATTGGCCAAGTTCATAATATCCCCAACTTTGAACCATTTCTCAGGATGACTAGCGTACTGCTTGTTAGTCAAAAATCTAAACTCATACAGAGAACCGTCCTCCGAGTCTTTCTGCGGCTCTAGAATATTTAGGTACAACTTCCGTGTCGGAATATTATCTTCATTATCCTTCCACCGGACACGTGGCTTTTTGTACGCGTAGCTACCTTTTAGACCAATGTAAATAGATGTAAGTCTTTGCTGACCGTCGAGTACAGCCGTAAAATCATGAAGCCCGTTTGTGTCCATTTCTTCATTATGTGTTTTGAAATACTCCCTGTATTCCTTCAGAAAGCGGTAGAATTTATATTCATTCTTCGTTTGCCCCTCAACTCTCCAGAACAAAAAGGAACTTATCGGATAGTCTTGCATTATGGAATCAAACAGCCATTCAATACTTTCATCGGTCCACTCGAATTCCCTTTGAATTGCAGGCAGCAAATATCTATTTTGTTCTATATTCTCGATAGCCTGGGCAATCGTAATTGGTGCTTGGAATGACATTTAACGTTCTCCCCTGTCTATTTGAACTATTTTACTATATATCCAATTTTCATCCTTGATATTTTCACATGCTTGCAGAAGGTTTTCCTCATTTATTGATGCTTCATCCTTAAGAAAAGAAATGTATAAGGAGATCCTTTCCCCCTTAGTATTTCACCCTTATTTATGGTACGGCTCTCCCTTAATAATCCTAAACCCCCGATAAACCTGCTCCACCAACACCAATCTCATCAACTGATGCGGGAATGTCATCTTCGAAAAGCTTAATGCAAAATCACTTCGCTCCCTCACCTGTTCACTCAAACCCAAGGAGCCGCCAATCACAAAGGCAATCTTGCTCTTCCCGTATGTCATAAGCTCGTCCATCTTGGCAGCGAGCTGCTCACTTGTCAGCATCTTTCCGTTAATTTCGAGCGTGATCACATATGTATCCTGATTGATATGAGATAGGATGCGTTCGCCTTCTTTCTGTTTGACGATTTCTCCTTCTGCGTCGCTCATTGTTTCGGGTGCCTTCTCGTCAGGTACTTCAACAATTTCACACTTTGCATAGGCGCCTAGGCGCTTTAAGTATTCCGCGATGCCTTGCTTTAAATACTTTTCCTTTAACTTGCCGACTGTAATGATTGTTATTTTCATGGGATCCGTCCGTTCTATGATGTTTTATCAATAATTGTCTGTTATTGTATCCAATGCACTAGATATTAAGTATTATTTTACCACATATGGTTGTATTTATAGATAATATGTCGGAACTTCTTGTGCTAATTTGTGTTTTTAATGTATTCCTCACACAAAAAAAAAACCAGAGGAACCTTCCTCTGGTTTTCGTTAGCCTTCTTAATAAAAGCGACTCTATATCAAAATTAAGAAACCATAAGTAATTGCTTACCATGACCCTATCCATGTCTTTCTCCCTCTTTCCAGTAAATTTACATTGCTAAATAGTGCGAAATTATTTATATTTTTATATATACAATGAAACGAATATTTATTCAAAAACGTATTTATATACGATTCTTAACATAAAGGAGTCCTGAACAACATGAGCGCACCTGAGATTAACAAGACTAATGAAGTTCCACCAATTAAAAAAGACAAAAAAGCAATCAATATTAATGCATTCGTCCTTCTGTTCAGTGTCATCGTCATTGCAGCGGTTCTGACATATATCATCCCAGCAGGTGAATATGACCGTATTGAAAAAGATGGACGTACGCTCGTTGTACCGAATTCTTACCATGCAGTAGACTCTGCGCACGCAGGGTTCTTTGATATTTTCCGCAGTATTCATACTGGACTCGTAAATAGCGGTGGAATCATCTTCTTCGTATTGATGGTCGGGGGTGCCTTTGGCATTCTGAAGGCGACAGGTACGCTTGATGCGCTGATGATCAGCCTGACTCGTTCTATTAAAAATAAACAATTACTTCTCATTCCTGTTCTTATGCTTTGCTTCGCAGTTGGCGGAACACTCATGGGAATGGCTGAGGAAACACTCGTTTACATTGCAATCATCACACCGCTCGTCATCGCGCTTAAGCTCGATGCAATTGTCGGTTTCGCCATCGTTTCTCTTGGGGCAAATATCGGCTTCATGAGTGCCGTTCTGAATCCTTTCAATGTCGGTGTTGCTCAATCGATCGCTGAGCTACCGACATTCTCCGGCTTCGGTCTGAGACTTGCTTTGTTGGCGACGCTTTACGTTGCTGGTGTGCTCTACGTATACCGCTACGCGAAGAAAATCCAGGCTAATCCGGAGCTCAGATTTGTCAGCGACAGCAAGAGCAGTCAGCACGTTGATGTAGATGAAAATATGAAGATGACGAAGCGCCATAAGTTGATTCTTGCCATCTTCCTTTTGAACTTCATTACACTCATTTTCGGTGTCATCCGTTACCATTGGTATATTACTGAGATTGCCGGTCTCTTCCTATTGTTCGGCATCATTATCGGCATTGTCGGGAAGCTTAAGCCTGGACAGATTGCTGACAGTTTCATTGAAGGAACAAGAGAGATGGTTGGCGGTGCGCTAATCATTGGATTCGCCCAAGCAATTCTTGTTATCGTTCAAGACGGTAAGATTGTTGACTCAATCCTTTACCATGCTTCTTTGGTACTTGGCCATTTGCCAGCGACATTGAATGCAATCGGAATGTTCATTATGCAGCTCTTCTTGAACTTCCTCGTTCCATCCGGAAGTGGACAGGCCGCTCTTACAATGCCGATCATGGCGCCGCTTGGTGACCTCATTGGTGTAACACGCCAGACCACGGTTCTTGCGTTCCAGCTTGGTGACGGGATTTCCAATTCAATCTTCCCGACAGTCGGGATTTTGCTTGCGGGCTTGGCGATTGCAGGTATACCATATACGAAGTGGGTCAAATGGGTACTGCCGTTCATTTTGATCGAGGTTGCCATCGCAGCATGCTTCCTGATCATTGCACAGCTCATCCATTACGGACCGTTTTAATTACTTCAATAGACTTACACAACGCACTGGAGGCGCATCATGTTTAACACACAATTTGCAGATAACGAACTTGTCGACTGGGCTATCGGCCAGCGCCGACATTTCCATATGTATCCGGAACTCTCCGGACAGGAATATGAGACGGCCGCCCGTGTCAAATCACTTCTTGAGGAATTCGGTATTCCGCTCCTTGACGGCTTCTCTGCTCCGAATGTGATCGGCTATTTCAAAGGTACGGAAGGCAAACGGACAATTGCGCTCAGAGCTGATATGGATGCTTTACCAATCGTCGAAGAGGGCGAGGACAGACCGTATCTTTCTACAGTTCCTGGCGTCATGCACGGCTGCGGCCATGATGGTCATACAGCGACATTGCTCGCGGCAGCTAAATGGATGAGCCAAAATCCTGAACTAGTGAAAAACAATATCATCTTGATTTTCCAAAGTTCCGAGGAAGCTTCACCAAGTGGGGCTCAGCAGCTTATGAAAGAAGGCGTCCTTGATAAAGCAGATGTCATCTACGGCATTCACTATATGTCGAATATGCCTCTCGGTCAGGTTGGCTTTGAAGAAGGCTATGCAATGGCATCAAGCGATGACTTTGACATTATCATTGAAGGTAAAGGCGGTCATGGTGGTAACCCTCATGAGACAATCGATCCGATTTACATTTCGACTCATCTCATTCAGGCATTCCAATCGATCGTAAGTCGAAACCTGAACCCGTTGAAGAGTGGGGTCATTTCTGTAGGTGGCATTTATGGCGGGGATTCATACAATGTCATTCCTGATAAGGTCACTTTGAAAGGGACAATCCGTGCACTTACTTTCGAAGGTGCAAAGACGATGATTGAGAAGACAGAGCAACTCACGAAGTCTATTTGCGAAGGTTTTGGTGCGAAGGGTCACTTCACTCTTATTGAAGGGACACCGCCACTTTATAACCATCCTGAAGCTTGTAAGACTGCTGAAAAAATTATCCGTAAGACATTCGGTGATGATTTGTTCACACCTATTGAGGCAGTTTTCGGAGCAGAAGACTTCTCTTACTATTTGAAAGAGAAGACAGGGGCTTTCGTCAATATCGGCATGCAGGGGCCAAAGAGCCAGTACCCGCATCATCATCCGAAGTTCGACTTGGATGAAGCGGCTATGCCGGCAGGGATTGAACTAATGATTAAATTCGCCTTGGAAGGCTGATCTCCAATATATTGCTATCGAACATTCCATCGTATCCGGCGCTTGTCGGAATGCGGTGGAATGTTTCTTATTAAAAAGGGAATGTTACTCAAATAGGATGCAATACAGGAGGGATTAACTTGAGTAAGCATTTTCTTTCAATGCAGGAGCTCGATGATCGTTTGAAAGCCTTGAAAGGTTCAGAGATCGAGGTTCAGAAAAAGGAACAGCAAGATTTGGACATCGTTCATATCGCACTCGATGACGTGAGATATGATAAAGACTTCCATAAGTTCGACGAGTATGAAGCGGAGTATACGTTAGAGCTGCATGGCGTAGGGACGATTGAAACAGACGTAGGCAATGCTGTTCCGCTTCCATCGCCGGTTTATGAGATTGCGCTTGATGTAGATACAATGCGTGAATATGAAGAAGATGATCATGAGTTGATCATCTCGACAGAGCGTGCGGTTTATAAAATCAAAAAAGTATAAGCAGATGAAGGCCTGACAGATGGAGATGATTCCGGATGTTTGGCTTTTTCTAATTTCCTGGGAATCTTTGCTACACAGTTATGCTATGATTTAATTAACATAATATAGGAGGTGGCAAATATGAAGCGGGTGATTGGCAAGGGTGAATTTGCTGTTCTGGAGCGTGAGTTCATATTCTTGGAAAAGCATGGTGAGCTTGAGCAAGGTAAAGCGGAACAGCTGCTTGGGCTATACGAAGCGGGTCAGGGCCATGCTGTTGATGGGAGCTCGAGATTCCTCCGTATCATGCTCGCAATTGGAGCGGCACTTGTAGGTCTTGGCATACTTTCATTTATTGCAAGCAACTGGGCCGGTCTTGATAAGCTGGCGAAATTCCTATTGCTTATATTTGGACTCATTGTATTTTATGCAGGTGGCTTTGGGCTGGAGAGACGCTATCCGAAGACTGCACGCAGTCTGTACTATATCGGAGCGGCCATTTATGGTGCCGCTATCTTCCTGATCGGGCAAATGTTCCACTTGAGTGGGGGCGCACAGAACGCTTTCATTTTATGGGGTGCAGGACTGTTGCCGCTCGCAGTTTATTTACGGGACAAGTGGGTTGGAGTCTTTGCCGCTTTAACGTTCATATTAGGGGGCGAAATCTTCTTCTGGTCCGCATCAGGTCTCGGATTACGCTACTTGCTCATTCTGTTAATCCCGTTGCTTCTTTGGGTCAATGACCGTTACTTGAATAAGTCAAAGGCAGTATTTGTACTTACAGGCCTTGCTGGCTTTTCATTCATTCATGATCTGCTGGCAGCTGTTCATGCGGACGCTTGGCTCCAGATGCTCGGATTGTTCGTGCTTGGTGTACTTCTTGTTCTGCTTCCGTTTCCGAATTACCGGACGGCCTCCAGCTGGGTCGGTTCTATCGTCTACGGAATTGCAGGCATAACGCTCACCATTCCCTATGTCTGGGAAGATGGCTTAGTTAAGAGCGGATCAGGCAATATCCCTGCCGCTATCATGGCAATTGTACTCGCAGCATTACTAATTTATCTATTGAGAAAGAACAACTTGCCGGCAATTATTGTCGTCTGCGGCTTCATATTCCGCTATTATGCCGATTTCACATTCGACTTCATGCCAAAATCGCTCTTCTTCATCATCGGCGGGCTAATTCTAATCGGATTCGGATTCTGGTTCGAACGTTCCCGCAAAGAGAGGGGTGGCCAACTTGAATAACAAAAAACGTCTACTCGGCTTCTTCGCTGTCGTGGCAGTGCCAATATTAATTTTGCTGCTAATGACTGTGAAGCCGCTTCTCGCTCTTGGCACCGGTCAGGAGATCGCACTTAAAACAAAACCTATCGACCCTCGTGATCTGCTTTATGGTGATTATGTGTATCTCTCGTATGAGATTGAAGACGTCTCTGAGGATAAACTCGATCGAGAGCTCATCAAGAAGGCTAAGAGTAATAATTACGGCAGTATTAAGATGTATGCCATCTTGAAGAAACAGGGCGATGTTTATACACTAGACCATATCACAGCGAAGAAACCGGATAAAGGTGTATACCTGATTGGCGACCTCTACGCTTATCAGGACTACACAGACAGTAAGACTAAGAGCTATAAATACGATGCAAACTACAATCTCGATCGTTATTATGTTCCGGAGAATACAGGCAAGTCACTTGAGGATAAAGCACAGAAAGGCAAACTGACTGCATATGTGAAAGTCCGGAACGGTTATGGAATCCTGACAACAATCAAATAGCAGGGGGCAGTATCAATTGGAGAGCAAAAAAGGATGCATCAAATGTGGCAGTACAAAAGCAGCGAAGAAAGATGTTGCCATGACAGGAACTGGACTTTCAAAAATGTTCGATATTCAGCACAACCAATTCACAGTCGTCTACTGCACAAGCTGCGGTTACTCTGAGTTTTACAACAAGAACAGCTCAACCGGGAGTAATATTCTAGATTTGTTCTTTGGATAAACAAAAAGAGGCTGGGACACAACTAAAAATGCCTGTGTAAAAGACGAACAATAGACTAGAACCAATAGTTAAGACACCGGTTGCAACCCGCCGGATTTCCGCTGCAGGCGAACGCTTTCCACGGGCATGGCTTCAGCTAAATTCCAAGCAAAGAACGCCTGGAATATTATCTTCAGCTCATGCTATTCCCGTTGGAGTCGTCGCCTTCCACTCCAATCCTGGACAGAACTCCGGACATAGCGGAGAAAAGATGCGAGACTCCCGTGGGAAGAACAAGCATACTGAGACAGTGAGGCGCTTGCGCCACAGTGGCTCAGTGCTTGCCCACAGGAAAGCGAGCATTCTTTTCGTAGCGGTGGCTTACCTCAAAATACTTTTATCTATACTCAAAATGAAGAACCCGAACTAAGGCAAATTTTCTTTGCATTAGTTCGGGTTCTCTATAAGCTAAGACACTTCAGCCATTGGCCATTATTTCACCAGCTGACCGCGTTCATTGAAAAATGTCTTATAGCCGAACAGGACAAAAATGATGACAGAAAGCGCTACAGCTCCAGCGATGCCGAGCATGATTGCAATTTGATATTCAATTGAAACGAGTGGTGAAGCACCCCCGAGGATCTGACCAGTCATCATCCCAGGCAAAAAGACGATACCCATGCCGACCATATTGTTGATTGTCGGCATCATCGCCGAGTCGAATGCACGGTTGGCGATGTCCTTCGTCGCTTCTTTCGGTGTCGCACCAAGCATGAGGGCACCTTCAACTAGCGATTTTCGTGACTCCATTTCATTCATAAATGTATTCACGCCAAGTGTGATGCCAGTCATCGAGTTACCAACAATCATACCGGCGATTGGAATGACATACGTAGGTTTGTACCACGGTGAAAGGCCAATAACGACTAGGAGGAAGTAGGCGATGCTGAACAGAGTACCAGCAAGCATCGAGATGGCGATGAGATTTTTCATCGGTTTGCTCAAATCATACTTCAGCCGCTTGAAAATCGTATAGATTGCAAAACTCACCATAACGGCTAGAATGCCAATTGTATACCAGGGATTTGCATTTTTAAAAACATATTCAAGGATGTATCCGACAATTACAAGCTGTACAGACATGCGCAGGGTGGAGATGATGATTTCACGTTCACGGTTGATTCCGCGCCAGCGTACAATTGCAATCAAAATAAGGATAAACAAATAAGCTGCAGCTAAGCGCCACCATTCAATATTGATCAGTTCCGATTTCATCTATTCACCCCTCCTGCCTGAACAACTTTTCCCGCTTCCAACTTGACGACATATTCGCCAAATGCATCAACAATTGCTTGAGCATGGGTTACCATGATGACACTCTGGCCATTTTCTCTGAACTTGGCAAGGACATCGTGCATAATGTCGTGAGCAGTATCCTCATCTAGCGCAGAAGTTGGCTCATCCAACAGAAGTGCCTTTGGTGATAGAAGCAACACACGTGCAAAGGCAAGACGCTGCTTCTCGCCTCCGGACAAATCATCCGCATCGTCGTCGAGGCTCTTATTAAGCCGTACGACCTCAAGCGAACGCTTCATCTCCTCATCTGTCGCCGGATCTGCACCTGCGTATTTGCGTCCAATATTCAAATTCTCTCTAATTGTTCCATCAAAAATAGATGGGGTCTGTTGGAGCATGGTGACCTCACGCCGTAACTGTACGAGGTCCATCTTACTTAAAGCATCCCCATCAGCATAAACTTCTCCAGAATCTGGGCTAATCATGCCGTTTAGAAGCTTCATCAATGTTGTCTTACCGCTCCCGCTCTTCCCAATAATGCAGACAACCTTGTCTCCGGGAATCTTCAAGTTTTCAATATCAAGTATTTGCTTGTATTTCACATTTTCCAAACGAAATTCCAATACTTATCCAGCCTCCTTCTGTTTAAAGTTCGACAGGCGATCTGTTGCCATTCATATCTCTTACCCGGACACCAATTAAGCAAAACGAAAGGGCAGACAGACAGCAAAAATACTATCTGACTGCCCTGTGGCGATATGAGACTCAACCCTTATTGTGCACTCTCAGTTTCCAAGAATACTTCAAGCGTTTCTTCGAGCTCAGAAGGGTGACACGGCATCGTCAAATAGTGCTCAATTCCATAAGCTCTTACCTTTTCCTCATCTAGGTCTGGCGTACTTAAGACGACTAGTGGAGTATGTTCTGTCTGTTCATTGCTCTTCAGCACCCGAACCAATTCCCATCCATTAACTTCATCGTCAGTAGAAAAGTCAATGAGTACACCGTCTAACTGCAAATTCGTCTTTTGTACATCTTCACAGAAGTGCAGCGGATTGCAATAATGGATAATTGGGAACCCCTTTGATTTCAGTTGTTCCGAAATTATCATTGCCACATTTGGTTCATCCTCAATAATGGCTACTTTGCCTTTAGTCGTTTGCCACTCGGCATGCTTCTTCTCCAATGGCAAAGTAAAACTTACAGTTGTCCCGATTCCTTCTTCGGATTCGATCCATATTTCACCCTTATGATCACCAATAATTTCACGGGAAATTGCAAGCCCCAGACCGGTTCCTCCTACTTTTCTCTGTTCACTATTATCGACACGATGAAATTTTGTAAACAGTTTTTTTAGTTCAGATTCAGGAATACCCATGCCATGGTCAAGGATTTGTATAAGAATATGATCCTCGTTTCCGACGAGTCTGATCTCGACTTCTCCACCACCAGGTGAAAACTTCATTGCATTACCAACGAGATTTGTAAACACTTGTTCAATCCGTCCTGCATCACCGAGGATGCTGTCATGTATAGTTTCATCTATTATACGGATTTTATGATTCTGATCAGCACAGAATCGGGCGAGGACATCAATTACAAGCTCACTCAAACGGACCGGTTCCATTTGATAATCTTGCTTACCGGCTTCCATACGCTGAATATCCAGGAAGTTATCAATGAGATTTGTCAGCCTTTTCGCTTCTCGATGAATCGTCTCAAGATACTTATGGCGCCGTTCCACTTTTAGATCTTTCGTCAATAGAAGTTCAGTAAAGCCGAGCACACTAGATAGTGGTGTGCGTAGTTCATGACTTACTGTGCTGACAAGCTCTGATTTCATACGGTCAATTTCATGTTCTTTCGTTATATCACGGTGAACGAGAAGGGTGCGGACACGCTTTCCAGCTCTGTATACTGGAGAAGCATACACTGCCATATGCCTGTCACCGATTTCATAATGGAAGGACTTATCTTCCATCTCCGGATAGTCGACTGCCTCTGCAAAATAAGCTGCAAGTTCCTCAGGCTGTTCACACTGCTTTAGGAAAATATCAGTCCACTCTCTATAAGAGATCTTTTGGCGGTTTCTCCATTCTGCAAATCCTTCGCACGACACGTACTTTTCCAAAGTCTCATTGTATTGAAGCATACTGCCATCCATATCAACTAGCTGGATACCTTCATTTATGTTCTGGACAATGTCCAAATTCAGAAGACGGGCCATTTCGACTTCTTCATACAGATAGATTCGTCCAATTGCAAGACCCATCCGGCTCATAAGACCCTTGATCTCATCAATTTCGTATTCAGAAAATGGCGTCCCAAGTCGAGTTGCGGCAAATACAGCGACAACCTCATGATCTGCATTCAAAACACTGCAATACAAATCGTAAGCATCAAATGCCTGTTCGGCAAAACCAGTTTCTTCTGGGTTTGATGCACGTTTGATGACATACGCACTCTCTTCATGAAGACGTATCCAATTCACATTGTTCCCTGTTTCCACTAGGGTATCAACAACTTGCCTTGTTACATTGCTGCTCGCATAAACTTTTTCCTCTTTGAACCAGAAAATACTGCGATCAAAAGGAAACTGTGCATTCAGGAAGTCTAAAAAGATTTTGCAGAGCTCGTTTTTATCCAGTGTAAAAGTCAAATGATGATTCAATTTATTCAGACGTTCCAGTGAATCATTTGCCGTTTTAACGCGGCAAAGGCTCTCCTCGATTTTTGTCTGCTGTTCCTCTAGCTCCCCTTGCTGGGCCATAAGCTCCTCATTATGTGCCATCAGATCTTCCTCTTTAGCACGAATCGTTTCAACCATCTTTCGGAATGAGTGTGTCAGACGTCCAATTTCGTCATCTGTCTTACGCTTTGGCAGCTGTACAGCATTGCCCATTGCTATCTGTTCAGTGGCCTTCTCCAGCTCCTCAATTGGACGGATGATTCGGTTTATGATGACTCCTACAAGGGGCAATAATAGAAGCAAGAACCCAGCAGAAAACATACTGGAGATAATTGTGTCTTTTCTTGATTTTTCAAGTCTCTCTGCTTCAAGGGCATGAATATGCTTATGGTATTGATCTTTAAAATTTGCTGTACTCTTCAATTCTCCATTGATCACTGAGCCTGCATAATCTTTGTGAATTGCCTCAACTGCTTCTGCATCTCCGGCCTTCATACTCTTAACTGTCGTTGGAAGAATATCATCCCGATATTTTATATAAAAACTCTCAAGTCTGTTGATGAACTTCCTTTCCTTACTGTTCAAGTCCAGCTCTTTAAAGTCAGTGATCTGATGTCCCAACTTTACAATATCCTGGTCTAACATAAGCTTCTCTGTTCCGCTATTAAAAGCAACATAGCCGCGCCCGCGGAGAATCATACTGTTCAGCGTCGAGTCGATAGCTTCAACAACTTCATAATGCTCTTTTAACTCGTCACCCTTCTTGGCAAATTTTCCCTGCTGATGCTCTATATATGAATAATAAATGACTGATGTTGCAATTAATGCAAGGAATACAGAGATGACGGTTGCCAAATAGCGCAATCGGATACTTTCTTCAATTTTACTGTTTTTCATCATCCGATAATTTCCTTTACATAACCCATCAGTTCAATTGGACTGAAAGGCTTGGACATCATATGGCCGGCTCCCGCAGCCCGCATTTTCTCTTTATCTTTCTCTTGTGTTTTCGCGGTCAGCATAAGAACTTCGAGTTTTTCTTTTCTTTCTGCTGAAAGTTTTTCCAACACTTCAATCCCAGTCATCTGTGGCATCATATAATCAAGAATAACGAGATCATAATTGCCTGTCTCAAGTTTTTGAAGTGCTGCTACCCCATCTTCCGCCTCATCAACGACATAGCCGAAATCCTCGATCGTATCCGTTATTAGCATACGCAGTATTTCCTCATCATCTGCGATTAGAATGCTCTTCATATTGTTTTTTCCCTTCTCGTCAAATTCCCCTTGGAACCCAAAGATTTTGCAGTCTTCGAATACCAGAAAGCCTTCTATAATAGAACCTTACTGCAGATCAAAGAAGCATACGCTGGGCAAGTCTGTCCATGCGAGCAATAACCTCAAGAACATTGAATGGCTTGAACAAATAGTCATCCGCGCCTTTCTCAAGCGCCTGAACAATGTTATGCTCATCCGATCTGGCCGACAGCATGGAAACGACAATATTCTTATCCGGGTAGTCATCTCGGATTTTCGTCAGAACTTCAATTCCATCCAACTTCGGCATCATGCCGTCCAGCAGGATTATGTACTGATCCTTTGGACTGTACCATCCACTATTCAGAAACTCCTCGCCATCGGCATAAGCATGAACCTGTACTTCCATATACTCATGGCTCTTCCAAGTGCTGAAGCCTTTTTCAAGAATTGTCCGCACGAATTCATCGTCATCAACGATAACCAAATGAAGGGTACGAAGATTGTTCTGCTGTTCCAGCTGATTATGGAGGGTTACTTGGTTCCGTCCGCAAGCCTTGCTTTTGTATAGCGCCTGATCTGCCTTTTCAAGTAGATCATCCTTTGATTCATCAGGACTTTCTGTTGCCGCAATGCCTGCTGAGAACGTGCATTGGAATTCGACTCCCTGTTCCTCCGCTGTAAACACTTCAGCCGCAAATGCTTCACGCATTTGCTCTACAAGCCTGAATGCCTCGGCTTCTCCTGTTTCGCTCAAACTAATGACGAACTCCTCGCCTCCAAAGCGGAAAATTTTATCCTGTTCGCGAGTCAGTGATGTACACACACTTACAAGCCCTTTTAAGACCTGATCTCCAGTCAGATGTCCGTATGTATCATTCACGCTCTTAAAATGATCAACATCGAGCATAACAAGAGTAAAGGTCCGGCCCTCTCTCTTGTAGGAATCCATTTGCTGGTCAAGTGTTCTATTCATATGTTTGCGATTGAGCGCACCTGTCAGTTCGTCAATCGTTGTAATTCTCTCAATGTCCTTCTGCCAGGTGAATCGATTCCTCATATATACTTTGAACAGTTTCATATCGAGCGGTTTGACAAAGTAGCCGCTAGCACCAATTTCATAAGATTCAATTTCATATTGAACTCCTGAATCAAACCCCGTAAAGACGATTGGTGTCATATTCATCCGCAAAACAGAAACGAAGGAGAGCAGACTCTCCTCTCCCATATCGAAAGCCATTCTAAAATCACAGATGACAAAACCAGGACGGGTCCTGTAAAACATTTCCACCCCTTTATCCATTGCTATAGCGATTAGGACGACATAACCTTCATTTTCAAGCTCTTCCTTTAGTTTGCTTGAGAACTCAAGACTCGAATCGATGATAAGGATGATTCTCCCATCAGTGTCCGTATCTGATATGGACGTTTGCTGTCGCCCACTCGGAGCTTTCCGTGCAAACAGGTCATTCTCCTCCTGCCATTCAGCAATCAGGCCTTTTTCCATAATAAGCTGATCAATCAATGGACTGAGATAGAAAGCCCACTCCTCCGGCTGCCACAGCTTAACACCTTCAGCCGATAATGATTCAAGCAAGCTTCCCGAAATTCGAGATAAGTCCTCTAGTCCAATCGTGCCTGCCGTCCCTTTTATTCTATGGAGAAAGGCGTATATTTCTTTTTCCGTTATTTCCGGCTGCCCGCTCCATTTTTGAATTACCATATCCATCTGCTCGATAAGCATGTTCGCATACTTTTTCCTGAACAACGTAAAGACCTCCTGCCATCCTCGCCTTTGGAAATTGACAAGCGATCGCAGTAACCATCGCAAGCATTCTTCCTCGGAAAAGACACTCTATATAAAATCCAGCTAATCAGATTTTGACCATACTTGCCTGCTTAGGACATGGTGATTTATCAGCCGCTCTTTTATATTTCCATACTGATATTATAGCAATTATCAAGAATATTTGATGCTTCAATATACAAAATTCACCAATAATTCCCTATGAGAGAGGAATTATTGATGAATTTAAGTTTATTTCCCGGGAAATATGTCGAATATAGGGAAATAGTTTAATAGTCTTTCATGAGTCACTCACTATCTCCGTAAAGGAAATCAAAATAAGTTGCTGTCTCAAAATCCTTCTTCGTCAGCGCATTCTCACACCAGGTGAACAAGCTTAAAGTAACTTTGTTATAATTCACTTCAATAATAGGATGATGGTCCTTCGATTCAGAATAGATGGAAATCCCATTCACAAAGCCGATTGCTTTCGGAAAATCCGGAAATTCATACGTGCGTTCAATCTTCCCACCCGTTTTCTTCCAATCTCGCAAACGTTTCAGTTCGCTCGCAATATCTTCTGCATTCTGCTTTTTCATCTGAATCTCTCCTTCTCCTGATTGGCCCCAGTTTACCACTGCTTCTTCTATGGCACAAAAAAAAGACTGCTCCATCTTTGGAGCAGTCTTTTAATCAGCGCATTTGAACGTTATGCAAGTTTGCAAAAATACCATTCTTCGCAAGCAGTTCCTCATGCGTTCCTTCTTCTGCAATTCCATCTTTCGTCACAACAAGAATACGGTCCGCATTCTTAATTGTAGCCAGACGGTGGGCAATGACCAATGTCGTACGATTAACGGCTAGATCATTAAGCGCCTGTTGAATGATCATTTCTGTCTCAGTATCAAGTGCTGAAGTTGCTTCATCCAGGATGAGAATAGGCGGGTTCTTCAAGAACATGCGGGCAATTGCAATTCGCTGTTTTTGCCCTCCGGAGAGTTTGAGTCCGCGTTCGCCAATCTCTGTTTCATAGCCGTTTGGCAAGTCTTTGATGAACTCTTCCATATGTGCCTTGCGTGCCGCTTCACGGATTTCCTCATCTGTCGCATTCAGATTACCATAAGCGATATTCTCTTTCAATGTGCCTGCAAAAAGGAATACATCTTGTTGAACTATTCCGATCTGTTTACGCAGAGAACTCTTTTTCAAGTCACGGATGTCTATTCCATCAATTCTGATATTGCCTTTATCGACATCATAAAATCTTGGAATTAGAGAACAGATTGTCGTCTTGCCGGCACCTGATGGCCCAACGAGCGCTACTGTTTCACCCGGTTTAATACCGATATTAATATCATTCAAAACCGGTTTGTGTGCGCGCTCATAACTGAAGGTAACGTTGTCGAACTTGATTTCACCATGCAAGTTGGCAACCTCTCTCGCATCCGGTTTATCCTTCACATCTGGAGTTACGTCAATCAATTCAGTGAAGCGACGGAATCCAGCCATACCTCTCGGATACATTTCAAGCAATGCGCTCACTTTCTCTATTGGACGGAATAGAACTTGAACATAGAGGACGAATCCAACGAGTTCACCAGAGGAAAGTTTATTTGTGAATGTGAACCAGGAGCCGACAACAAGTACAACTAGTACGACTAGGCGCATCATCATATAGATGTTTGAATTAACGAACGCCATCACTTTATATGCGCTCGCTTTTGCTTTTCGGAAACGATAGTTGTTTTTTGTAAAGCGCTTATTCTCATATGCTTCGTTTGTGAAGGACTGTACAACGCGCACACCAGATACGGAATCTTCAACTTGCGCATTGACGTCTGCAATGTCTTCATACATATGCTTCCAGGCACGGCTCATCCGTTTGTTTCCATAAGAAATAAGCACGACCAGGATTGGAGCAACAATAAGAATAATAAGAGCAAGCTCGACATTTACTTTGAACATGATGATGAACGCACCAACGAATGTCATAATGGCGATGAAGAAATCTTCCGGTCCATGGTGGGCAAGCTCACCAATATCAAAAAGATCATTCGTAAACCGGCTCATTATATGGCCCGTTTTCGTATTGTCGAAGAAACGGAACGATTGCTTCTGAACGTGCTGGAACAATTCCTCCCGCATATCTGTTTCGATATTCAGCCCAAGCAAATGACCCCAGTACGTAACAATATACTGCAGTGCCGTGCTAAGCAAGTAAATCAGGACCAGGAGGATCGCTACTGTCGTAATAAGATTCCAGTTCCCTTCAGGCAGCAATTTATCAATGAACCACTGTACCGCAAGCGGGAATGCGAGCTCCAGAAGTGCAACGATGATTGCACTTGTAAAGTCAATAATGAACAACCGCTTATGTGGCCGGTAATATGAGAAAAAACGTCGAATCATGATGGCACTTCCTTTCACTTTTATTATGTTCCGGCGTGAAATTTGGCATGCTTTCTTATTCTAAGTCGATTTCTGCCAAATAGCAACCTGACTGCCCACAGCAAAAAGAGTCAAATCGTGGATGAATTCATCACTTCTCCCAAAGTTGTCCACAAAACTGTCCACATATGCACAAATGTTCCTGTTTATCTTGTATTATTTTTCCCTTCTGCCCCTATATATTGAAATGTACCTTATAATCCACATTTTGTGCATAACCTGAAATAAATGTGGATAAGAAAACCCGGCATTGCGCTAAACTTGGCGCAAATGCCGGGTTGTCAACATGTTTATAATTTTAATCTGACTGTTTTCCAAGTGTTACAGTTGTTTCATGTTTCTTTCCAGAGCGATAATACGTCATCTTCACTTTATCGCCTACTTGTTTCTCTTGGTACAGTACTTTTCGCAGATCGACGACACTTTTGATTTCCTTGCCGCCAAACTCTGTGATTACATCAAGCCTTCTGATTCCTGCCTTGCCAGCAGGCGAAAGCGGTTCGACACTCCATACATAAATGCCCGACGTCACACTTTCAGGGAGTTTTAATGTTTGCTTCCACTCTGTCTTCGGAACCTCTTCAATTGAATAGGCCTCAACTCCAAGGAATGGACGAGTCACTTTCCCTGTACTTTCTAATTGGTTAATAATCGGGATAGCTGTATCGATTGGAATAGCAAAACCGATTCCTTCTACTGCTGCCTGATTGATTTTCATTGAATTAATACCAATCAGTTTGCCGTCAATGTCGATAAGCGCCCCGCCACTGTTACCGGGATTGATGGCGGCATCCGTTTGCAGTACCTCTGACTGCCAATCGGGATTACCGTCGCCATTCAAATCTTCTGGTATCGTCCGTTCTTTTCCGCTGATCACACCTTGTGTGACAGACCCTGCGAACATCGGTCCAAGCGGGTTGCCGATTGCGATCGCCGGCTCTCCGACCTTGACTGCATTTGATGAGCCAAGTTCGATTGCCTTGTCAATCTTGCTTCCATCGACCTGAAGTACAGCGAGGTCCGTGAAAGCATCGGTACCGAGCAGTTTGGCACTGAGTTTCTTATTATTCGCAAGTGTGACTTCAAGTTCGTCTGCGTCTTTGACAACATGATTATTCGTTACAATATAAGCATTCTTGCCGTCCTTTTTATAGACAACACCAGAACCTGTACCAGCTTCGCCTTCCTTCTCACTCTGCTGCCAGAAGTCCTTGCTCTTCTGAAGATTCGTCACACCAACAACAGCCGGAGAAACCTTCTCAACAACCTTTGTCACTTGTGAAGAGACATCGACTTGGACTGTTTTCTGACTTGTCACTTTCCCATTGTTGCCGGAAGTGCCGTTGCTTTCTGTTGCTGTGTCAGGTGCCGATATAATGCCTGAACGAACAAGTGCAGGCAACGCTGCGGTCACAAGCAGAATCCCAATGATGATACCAAGCAATACAGGAATGAGCCAGCTGTTCTTCCGTCTGCGCGGTTCACCCGGTCTGTAGCCCGGCGGCTCGCCATGGCGGCTATTTTCATCATAATAATCCAACTGCACCCCTCCTTACTCGTTCGATCAAAAATCTACCATACATTATACCCGGTTTGCCTGCTTTGTAACCTGCTAAGCAACTGTGCTATCCAAAGTATTAGCCAATATGCGGAAGTTCACTTTTCAAATGTGCAAAGCCTTCACCGATTTGTCGCATGGCAGTCGGTTTATGCGGATCTGTATCCTGAACATCAATCCGAATTCCCCGTTCTTCCAGTACTTGGCTCACAGCCATGTGCGCAAGGTCTTTCATATTATTATCAAGGCTAAGATGGGCGAGATAAACACATTCTGTGCGGTCTGTTATACACTCGCTCAGTGCCAATCCACTGTCTTCATTCGAAATATGTCCATAGTCACCAAGAATTCTGCGCTTTACATTCCACGGATAGCGCCCCATCCGCAGCATTTCGACATCGTGATTCGCTTCGAATATATAAGCATCCGCGTCTTCCACTGTCTTCTTGACCCGCTCTGACACATAACCCGTATCCGTTACAAGTGCCACTTTTTTTCCTCCAGAACGGAAAGTAAAGAACATCGGCTCGGCCGCATCATGTGAAACACCGAATGATTCAATTTCCATATCGCCAAAGGTCCGTACTGTCTCTGTTTCAAAATGAAACTTCTGATCAACTGAGAGTTTGCCGAGTGAACTTTCCATCGCCTGCCATGTTTTAGCGTTAGCGTAGATTGGAAGATTGTACTTGCGTGCAAGTACACCGAGACCCTTAATATGATCACTATGCTCATGAGTTACGAGAATGCCCGACAGTCCATAAGGATCGACGTCTGCTTCCTTGAATAGGGCATCCATCTTCTTGCCACTGTGACCAACATCGACGAGCCACTTTTCCTGTTCCGATTCTATATAAAACGCGTTACCCGTGCTTCCTGATGTAAGCACACTGAAGCGCAGTGTCATGATTTTTCACCCCGATTGATCAATTCCAGTCTCTCTTTCAACGTCTGAAGAAGCCTTTCCTTCAGCTTGCCATCGAACTCTGTTTTTTCGATTCTATCAATATCTTCTTCAATCGTATTTTTCATAAAGAGTGTTTCATCGCTTTGGATGACATAACCCTCAATCGCATTAACAAAGAAATTCTTACTTCCGTCTTTATCATTAACAGCAAGCTTCCAAGTCGGTACAAATACTTGAACTCCATTTCTCAATGGCACTCTCGTATAGAAGACGAGGTCTGCTCGCTTGATTTCAGACCCAGAACTAAGCTGGTTTGACTTATATAACGTCTCAACAGCTTTAACCGGCTTAATAAGCTTCTCAGCTTCGTTATTCGTATCATCCGGTTTGGCAAGCATCGTCTGGGTATAACTTGTAATCTCGTTCTTATCATTAAGAAAAACGAGAATCATACCGTTTTGATTAAAGTAGACAGGGCGGTCCATTTTCTTTTGAAAGAAGACAAGCACATTTAATTTCTTATCCCATGTCCAAAATTCATATTCATCCGGGTGAATAATATTATTACCAATAATATTATCTATTTCGTCGTTCTTAACGCCCTTCGGCAAAGCAATTGGTTTATCAAAAATGGAAAGAATGAATTTCCCATCTATTGCAATACTTTGCTGATTCGGCAAGTCCTTAAGCTGTTTGCTTTCAGACTCGCTCAGAGCATGCTGCCGTACCCTTATAAAAGACTCTTTGTATTCCTGGTCAGGCAAATCCCCAACCTTAATGTTCTCTCTTGCAAGCTGTTCCTCAATAGTAGAATCCGGGCGGTCCTGCACACTCAGATCATCTTCCTTCTGCTTGTTGAAATACTGATAGAGCAGATAGACATCTAGAACGAGGAAGCAGATGATGAAGAGTGTTTTGATCTGATTCCACTGCATGATCTAAGCCGCCCCTTCCTCATTACGGAGTTTATTAATTTTAATCTCTTGCCAGTTCCCCTTATAATCCATGAACCAGCTGGGTCTGAGAATAACGCTATGAGCATCTGATTCTGGATACTCGAGATGATATCCAATACGAATATCCTGAATCCCGGATAAATCATAATCGGAATTTTCCTTGAGTGCCCGGATCAACTCCTGACCCGATGGAAGTGTAATGGGATCCCCTCCAAGTGAATTGTTCAGCGAGAACAGGGGACGGCGATACTTATAGAGCTGGTCATTACGCCAAATTTGTTCTATTGTCGCAAGTCCATTATTGTTAAAAACCTCATAACCCTTGTAATACATTTTATATCGAACCGTATTGGTCTTCGGATCAACTTGGAAGAGATTGTAATCCGCTGTCCAGCCTTTATGTTCATTGATGTTCGTAGCACTTTTATCAATCAGATCAGCAGGATCCATAGATACTTTATTTGACTCAATTGGATTGATATACTCCATACTTCTCTTATTCTGAAGGATACGCATGCCTCGCTGGCCATCAAGATAATAGGCTTCTCCTGTGTTCTTGCTAACCATTGACGGCTTCTTAAACAGTGCATTAACGAATTTCTTCTCATCAATCATCTGCGCACCCATGGAACGCTGCAGCACTGTCTGTTCTCCCTTCGGAATGTAGATCGGTGCCGGCCCATCGCCGAAGGGAATATAATCAATCAGGTCATTTCCAGTTTCAAAGTAGGACATTAGCCGTTTGTACTGGACTGTATCATTAATTGTAGCCGTTGCTTCATAGGCACCATCTGCAGAAAGGAACTTAATCTGCATTGCTGTAGAAGCCTGGTTGAAAGTGATAAATGCACGGTTAAACGACCAAGCGGGCAAGAATACCTCATCATCCATCGTAAACAGGCTGCTCAGCAGTTTCATCGGAACCGGAGTCGGATATCTTACCTCAATCTCATTCCGCTTCTTACGATTCCATTCAGCTTCACCTGTCGAGAAATCGTGCAATGACCAAAAACTCATTTCTATATAAAATTCTTTCTCGTCTTTCGGGAATTCAAATCCTTTCACTGAATCCCGATTATGAAAGAGCACTTGATTCGGATCAATAATATCCTTTTTCTTATACTCCTTACCGCCGACGTCAACCTCATTAACATATGAAGAACTGTACAGCCGCTCCTTGTAGCGCGGCGATTCATTCCACAGGCTGAGCGTCAGCAGGAGACTCACAACGACAAGGAAAAAAAGTGCAATCGACTTGAATGTCTCCATCTTCATTATTTATCCCTCCGCTTTGCGTTCATCAGCGGCAATGCAAAATGTATCGTCGTTCCCTTACCTAATTCACTTTCAGCCCAGATTCTACCGTAATGTGCCTCAACAATTTCTTTGGATATCGCTAGACCAAGTCCGGTTCCGCCAAGTTTGCGAGTGCGTGCCTTGTCAGTCCGGTAGAAACGTTCAAAAATCTTATCCGTTTTATCATAGTCAATACCGATTCCTTGGTCGCTGATGCTGACCATGAGTTGCTGGCGCAATTTAGCCGCCTTGAATCCGACAATTCCCCCGCCTGGTGAATACTTGATCGCATTGGAGATAATATTGTCGAGTACTTGCGTCATCTTATCGCGGTCAATCCAGACAAAGAATGGACCCTCAGGCAGTTGGCGTTCCAACGTAATATTCGATTCTTCATCAAGATTCATTTCAAATCGATCAATTACCTGATTCATAAACGTAATAAAATCAACACGTACTTTTTTCAATGCATGTTCCTTATTATCCATGCGTGACAACTGCAACAAGTCATTGACCATACGGATCATCCGGTCTGTCTCTGTCTGAGCGACATTAAGGAAATTCGGAGCAATCTTTTTATCTTCCCAAGCACCATCAAGCAATGCTTCGAGATAGCTACGCATCGTCGTAAGTGGTGTGCGGAGCTCATGAGATACATTGGAAACAAATTCGCGGCGTTCCCGCTCATCTTTCTCTTGTTCTGTAACATCACTGATTACTGTAATGAAGCCTGTTATATCGTCCTCATCGTCGGAAACAGTCGAGAAGTTGGCTCTGATGAGCGATATATCATCGTCTTCACTGAAATCAATAATTGTCGAACCGCCTTCCTGAAGTTCATCAACATCTACAATCTTCTCTTCAAGTTGAAGAACATCAAGAAGAAACTCGCCAATTGCAGTATCCGGACGACGGCCGAGCAATTTGCCCGCAGCTTCATTCATAAGCGTAACTGCGCCAGTTTTATCCGCCGCAATTACACCATCAGACATGTTGGCAAGTACGGAACTCAACTTGCGTTCCTCTTCTTCAATTGTCTGGTAGGAATGCTTCAGCTTGTCGTTCAGATCATTAAATGTCTCGGCAAGCTGGCCAATTTCGTCACTTCCATATACATTTACCTTCTGGGTGAAGTCCCCAGTCGCCATGATTTGGGCCTGGCGCCGCATTTCGAGAATTGGCTTTGTAATCGTTCTTGCTACAAGAATCCCGATAAAGGCAGAAACAATGATTGCAAGAATGGAACCCTTGAAGAAAATTTCATTAATATTCTCGAGCTGGTTATACACACCTTCCAGCGATGCTTCCAAATAGATGACACCTGCAGTCGTACCGTCATCATAGCGGATTGGGGCGGCCTTTACATAGAGCCGGTGGTCAGTCCCCGCCTGCAGTACTCTCTCCTCACTCGGCGTACCGAAAAGGAGTACTTTTTGGACCATATCCTCTGTCGTCTTCTTGCCAATGACATCCATATTCTGATAGTCATTCGTTGCCAGTACACGGCTCTGATTGTTAATTACGAGTAATTTCGTAATCGACTCCGGCTTTATTTCATCGACGATATTCTGCATATCCTGTTCTAACGTCAGGCCCCCATCTTCAGGCCTCTCTTTTTTGAAGGCCTGTTCAAGGTTATATGTGAGCAGCTTCACTCGGTCATTGATCGATGTTTTAAAGTTATCGATCAGTTCTGTTTCAAGCTGTCTGACGAAATAGGAACCGATAACCTGAATTGCGACAAGAAGCAAGAGGATGTAAATAATGATGAACTTCAGCTGGATGGATTTGAAAAAGCCCACCTTGTTCATCTTACGTCTCTACTCCTGCTCAGGATTGCGCAAATAATAGCCGACTCCGCGGCGCGTTACGATCCAAGACGGGTTGCTCGGATTCTCTTCAATCTTCTCACGCAATCTTCTTACTGTTACATCAACTGTCCGTACATCGCCGAAATAGTCATAACCCCAAACCGTCTCGAGCAAATGCTCACGTGTCATTACTTGTCCGATATGACGGGCCAAATAATGCAGCAATTCAAACTCACGATGTGTCAGATCGACTTGTTCACCGTTTCTTGATACTGAATACGCTTCCGGGTGTACGGTAAGCGAACCGATTTCAATATCTTTCGATTCAGAACCTTCATCCTCCGGCACTTGCTGCTGACGTCGCAGATTCGCTTTAACACGTGCAATCAATTCACGGTTGCTGAACGGCTTTGTCACATAATCATCCGCTCCGAGCTCAAGTCCAAGCACTTTATCGATCTCGGAATCTTTCGCAGTCAACATGATGATCGGCATCGTCTGTGTCTTGCGAATTTCACGGCATACTTCATTGCCGTCTTTCCCCGGCAACATCAAATCGAGCAGAACGAGGTCCGGACGCTCCTCTTCAGCTAATTCAATAGCCGTTTCACCATCATTTGCCACGAGCACTTCATAACCTTCTTTTTCAAGATTGAATTTCAATATATCTGCAATTGGTTGTTCATCATCCACTACTAAAATCTTACTCAAAAGAACACATCCTTCTCTATTAGTTCATCTATGACCAAACTTTGAAAATCCTTAGCATGTAGGTAAATTGAGCAGACTATCATTCTCTCTATTTTACCGTAATTTGCAGAAAAAGTCTTTGTTCAGAAAGTACCATATTAACAGACTATCGACATGAAAACACTAGATTCTCTAGTGCAAAGGCCGGGTGAATGTCCCGATCCCGGCAAATAGGCAGCGGATAATCTTTTCCCACACAAAAAAGCACGAACCTCTCTAATGAGGTTCGTACCTTCTTTGCCAGGCACTAGGCCGGCGGGATATCACTGTCGCTGTACCGGTGATCAAGATCGACGAACTTATTGTACTCTTTCACGAAGGCAAGTTCGACTGTTCCAACTGGACCGTTACGCTGCTTTGATATGATAATTTCAATAATGTTCTGTTTCTCCGACTCGGTATCGTAATAGTCGTCGCGATACAGGAAGCCGACGATATCGGCATCCTGCTCAATGCTCCCGGATTCACGCAAGTCGGACATCATTGGGCGCTTGTCCTGACGTGATTCCACACCACGAGATAGCTGGGAAAGTGCGATAACCGGCACTTGAAGTTCACGGGCGAGCGCCTTAAGGGAACGAGAAATCTCCGATACTTCCTGCTGGCGGTTTTCCTGATTGCGTGAACTTCCCTGAATAAGCTGCAAGTAATCGATCATGATCATGCCCAACCCATGCTCTTGCTTAAGGCGGCGGCATTTTGATCGGATTTCCCCAACTCGGATACCTGCTGAGTCATCTATGAAAATACCAGCATTCGAAAGACTTCCCATCGCCATTGCCAGTTTGCTCCAGTCCTCGGCTTCAAGGTTCCCTGTTCGAAGTCTTTGAGCGTCAATATTGCCCTCGGCGCAAAGCATACGGGAAACGAGCTGATCTGCCCCCATCTCCAGACTGAAAATCGCTACATTTTCATCTGTATTAACCGCTACATTTTGAGCGACGTTCAGAGCGAACGCCGTCTTACCAACGGATGGGCGAGCCGCAATAATGATCAGATCATTCGGCTGGAACCCTGAAGTAATACGATCCAGATCACGGAATCCTGTTGGTACCCCTGTCGTGTCGCCTTTGCGATTGTGCAACTGCTCGATATTGTCATAAACATCGATTAGTACATCTTTTACTGCTTTAAAAGCTCCGCTATTGCGTCGATTGGATACCTCGAGAATGTTCTTCTCCGCCTCATTGAGGGCGTCTTCTACCTCATCCTCTTTCTCATAACTTATCGTTACAATATCGGTCGCTGTCCGGATCAGTCTCCTGAGCAGAGCTTTCTCTTCTACAATCTTACTGTAATAACCGATGTTCGCAGCTGTTGGTACACTTTCTGCCAGTTCTGTTAAATACGAAACACCGCCGACTTCCTCAAGCGTATTCTGGTTGGCAAGCAATGTCGTCACCGTGACAAGGTCAATCGGTTCCCCCTTGTCTGACAGTGTGACCATTGCTTGAAAAATCCGCTGATGCCCTGCTCTATAAAAATCATCGGACATGAGAATCTCAGAGGCAGTCGAGAAAGCTTCCGGCGCAAGAAAAACAGCCCCGAGTACAGCTTGTTCGGCCTCTATATTGTGAGGCGGTGTCCGGTCATTCCACATCTCACTCATTTGCATCTCCCTCACTTTTGGAAACCACTGCAACCAACAAAAAAAGACCCGCCAGGCGGATCCCGACCGTTTTTGCAAGCAGGAAGAGGAGAGAGGATGAACCTCCCTGCCCGTCCGTACTAGCCAAACAGAGTCTTACTGCTCCTTAACGTGAACTTTAACAGAGCCTTCCACTTCGTGATGCAATTTCACGGGAACAGTCGTATAGCCGAGCGCACGAATTGGTTCTGCTAGCTCGATTTTACGCTTGTCAATCTTATAACCAAACTGTTTCTTCAGTTCATCTGCAATCTGTTTGCTCGTAATGGAGCCGAAAAGACGTCCGCCTTCACCGGATTTTGTCTTAATTTCAACAGTCAAATCCGCAAGATTATCTTTCAAGTTGATTGCTTCTTCCTTCTCTTGCTGTTCTTGCTGGGCTTGTTTCTTCTTTTCATTTTTCAAGGTATTCAAGTTAGCAGCTGTCGCTTCAACAGCAACGCCTTTCTTCAAGAGAAAGTTGCGTGCATAGCCTTCAGATACTTCCTTGATTTCACCCTTCTTGCCTGTACCTTTTACATCTTTTGTGAAAATGACTTTCATGAAGTTTCTCCTCCTTCAAAATACTCATCTATAATTTCCTTCAAAAGAATTTCAGCATCTTTTACAGTTGTATCTTCAATTTGCGTAGCAGCGTTTGTCAAATGACCGCCACCGTTCATTCTTTCCATAATGACTTGGACGTTGACATCCCCAAGGGAGCGGGCGCTAATTCCGACTCGGTCATCAGTGCGCTTCGTAATTACGAAGGATGCATTGATACCGCTCATTGTGAGCAGAGTGTCTGCAGCCTGAGCAATAAGGACGGAATCATAGGCGACATCTTCTTCTCCTTTGGCAATGGCAATACTGCCGCGATACACGGTCGTCTGTTCAATAAGTCTGCTGCGCTTCACATACACTTCCAGATCTTCCTTCATGAAACGCTGAACAAGAACAGTGTCCGCACCTTTCGAGCGGAGATAAGAAGCTGCATCAAATGTGCGTGAGCCCGTTCTGAGCGTGAAGCTCTTCGTATCAACGATAATCCCCGCAAGCAGTGCTGTTGCTTCAAGCATTGACAGCTTCCGCTTCTTCGGCTGGTATTCCAGCAATTCCGTGACTAGTTCCGCTGTAGAGGACGCATACGGTTCCATATAAACAAGTGTCGGATTTTCGATAAAATCCTCACCGCGTCTATGATGGTCAATGACAACTTTGTAATCTGTCTTATTAAGCAGCTTATCATAAGCTACCATGAACGGACGGTGTGTATCTACAACAATAACAAGTGTCCGCTCTGTCATCATCGCTTCCGCTTCATCCGGACTGATGAACGACTCCCAAAGATTTTCATCTTCCTTGATCGCCTCAATAAGGCGGTTCACCCCGGTATGTACATCATCCGGGTCAAAGATGATATAGCCATCGACTTCGTTACGTTTACAAATGTTCAGTACACCCATTGCAGCACCGATTGCATCCATATCTGGTGCCTTATGTCCCATAATGATGACATTATCACTCGCCTGTATCAGACCTTTCAGCGCGTGAGAGATAACACGAGCGCGAACTCGAGTGCGTTTTTCCATAGGGTTCGTTTTACCACCGTAGAACCTTACTTTCCCGCTATCATCCTTGATTGCTACCTGGTCACCACCACGACCGAGAGCCAAATCAAGATTCGACTGGGCGAGCTGACCGAGCTGCGGAAGTGAAATATTCCCTGCTCCGACACCGATACTGAGTGTTACTGGATTGTTCTGTTCCGTATTCATCTCACGGACGATATCAAGCACATCGAAATTCCCTGCTTCAAGTTTTTCAAGAATCGCATTATTACCGACAGCGAGGAACCGTTCCTGTGAAGTACGTTTTAAATAGAGCCCATATTGATGCGACCAATCATTCAATGCTGCAGTCACCTGGGAGTTCAGCTGACTTTTCATCGTGTCGTCCATCGTCTGGGTAATCTCTTCATAGTTATCAAGATAAATAATTGCGAGCATTGTCTGTTCCGCATAATAACGGTTTTCGATTCCTGCCTGCTTCGTCCGGTCAAACAAGTAAAGAAGACGCTCTTCCCGCTTAATCGTCGTCTGGAACATAACATCGCCAAGCGAAATCCACACTTCCTGTTTATTCTCTTTGATCATTGGGATCAATTCATCAGAAAGTGCGTGGAGAAAACAGCCTACAAGTGTTTCTTCATCTGTAAGTCCCTCAGCAAACTGGTTCAAATAACTATTCGTCCACTCGATTTTGTAATCTTCGCTATAGAGAATAATTCCGATTGGCATCTCAAGAAGTGCTTCTTCTCCAACCTTCTTGATTCGATATGAAAGCGTCGAAATATATTGCTCCGTCTCACTCTGCAGCATCTTTTCCCTTTGAACACTATAATAAAAGGAAGCCGCTACGAAGAATGTCATTACTAGACCAATTGTCCACGAATTGAACCAGACGAGAGCGAGCAATATGATCGATACAGCATAGATGATCCATAAATGCCTGTTCAGATCCGGCTTCTTCTGTAAATCGGGCATAACATTCAGCTCCTAATGCGTGACTACCATTATTTTTTCATTCAGCCTGCTAATGCGTCACTGTTTTGGGGGAATTCGTTCCCGCAGGCGCAGCCCGATATCGAGAACTCCAATAAAACGGACAATGTAAAGAACAGGCGGCAAAATCAGCGCAATAATCGTAATGATTGCCGGCCAGACCGTGGCAATCTTCTTTTTCCAACTGAAGTGGAACAAGAAGGAGATTCCTTGTAAAATCACAAGGACTTCAAGCAGAATCATTGCATTGGTAGCAATGATATAGAGAACCGTCCCAGGCTCTCTTACAGCGAATGCAAAGACAATTGCAGCCAAGTACAACCATACAACCCCAGAAGGCAGCTGCAAATCCCTGAATCTTGGGAACTTCAGCTTTTTGCCATCAATACGATTTAATAGCTTGAATGCAAGCCATGTCACAATGAACGCTGCGACTCCTGAAGTGAGAATAAGACTGGCTGGAACAAGATCCTTAATCAGATTTGCTTGACTTAAGAAAAGGTCTGCTTGTTCCTTGGAAGCTCCTGTGCTCTCCAGCATCTTTATGCTCGTCTTCGTATACTGGTTCACTGCCTCATCAACTAGTTTAAGCACATTTACTTGGAAGAGCAATTGTGCTGCGGCCATCATGACAACAGTAGAAGCTGCAAAGCCGGCTGTACCTTTCATAACGGCCTCGTATGGGCTTGCTTTTTTAAAAATCGCATGCCCGATCAGCACGCCCCCAATTCCCGTTGCAAAAGCAATAGGTATGGATACAGGCGGTACAATAAATGCAGAAATGATTAGAGCACCTGCAATAATGAGCAGGGAAGACTGCAAACCATGCCGTGCCGCATATATGACAAAAGGCAGCGGTGTGACGAGGAGAATAAAAATCCGGATCACAGGGACAAATAGTGAAGCGACGAGCAAAATCGCAAATATCCCAATCATCAGGGCACCCTCGGTCACTTTCCTCGATTGATTCATTTTTTCACCTCTTGCATGGCACTAAGTCCATGCATATTCTTATTGTGCAATTTAATTATATAAAGTTGCGAACTATTATAATATGATAACAGATTTTACAGCAAATATGTTAACAGAAGCCGTCTGTTCTAATGATATACTGGACTCAAACAGATGTGGAGGGTCGATTGCATGCAATTGTGGGGAATTTTCCTATTCAGCTCACAGCTTCCCAGCAAAAAGGCTATGTTCAAACTGAACCGAACTGGGATGGACTGGGCAATTATTTACCTTTGTATCATGACAGCAATCATTTCAATTCCAGGATTCTTCAGCTCCGATCAGTTCGACTTCGGACTAAACCTAGTCTTCCGGCTAATATATTTTTTTATATTTTATTATATACCGCTCCTTCTTATGGTAATTCTCGCCCTTTCCATCATTTCTTGGGCCGCACTCTTGATTGCGAAATGGCAGCAACGTAAATTCCGCTTTCAGACAATGTGGAAGCTTGGTGTGTTTGCTGCAACTTGGCCTGTCATGGTCTGCACTGTGATTTCTTTCACTTCACTATCGGCATGGCTTATGGTCCTCGTGTCCAGCCTATTTATTTTCCTCCAGCTTTGTATCATGATTCAGCACTATCCTCCACGACGAAGCAAAGAGCATAATAAAGGACGTGAATCTGTATGAATGATTCGCGTCCTTTTTTGCTGGCTGCAGCTGTTTTAATGGCAGATTCTTTGTACTTTCTGGATTATTCCTTATAGTTGTTGATCTATTCTAACGGCTGCATCATTTATTCTGCTCTCTTAGCGCAGAATTCTAACACTTTTATAAAAATACCCGGTGTCAGTTCCCTTCTGACTCCGGGTATTTAATCATTTCGAAAGACGAACAACCATCGTATGATCAATTACTTTTACATAATCACCGTATGGATAGGCATTCATTTTCTTAAAATCTGTACTCTTTCTGATCTGTGCCTTTTTCTCCTCATCAGCAATTTCATATGGTCTGCCGAGATAGTAGTTGAAGAAACGTACATAATGGTCTTCAAAGCTAAGAAAAGCATCCGAGGAAGCACCCATGATCACGGGCAGTGTCTTAATATTATCTGACTCCTTTTGCGCCTTCCCATATATATAGATTTCATGAATGGAACCATCATTTAAAGCATCCATCCGATTCATAATCTCATTTGCAGTAAAATAGGACTTTTCATAGCTCATCTGCATTTGTGTATAAGCGATGTTTGCATTTACGAAATTATGATAACTCAATAATGCAAAGACAGGGATCACCGTATAAACAATTACCTTTGGAATTCGGATTTTCAGCTTTGTCAGCATAAGAACAGCAAGGAAATATATAAAATAACTATTAATCATCATCAGTGTATGATATTGGACACTTTCAGAGACATAATAGTAAATATGAGTTGCGACAAAAAGGGCTAGCCCAAAAAATACGAGTCCGATCAGTTTGCCAATTTTAAATCTATTCATTAAAATGACGATAAATGTCAGCAAGATAAGAAGGACTAGGAATATAGCATTTAATAGAAGATAAAATGAGAATTCCTTGGAACCCATGAATAACAGACCGAGCGTCTTGAATGTTTTTACAAATGCCTGTACATATCCTTCTGCATCCAACAAACCGACACTGTTCACACCTTGATAGTTAGACAGTTCCAACCCCCAGAAAGTAAGGTTCAGCTTATTGACAACGAAGTAGACAATACCTCCAATTATGACACTCAGACTGAACTTCCTAATGACCCTCAACAGATTGACAAAATGCTCTTCATCAAGAAGATAACGTTTGAATATATAAAGCAGAAAAACAATAATAGCTGTACTTAGATAAACTTGGTAAATCCCCATACTGAGGCTAATCAGGAGCCCCGATAGCAATAAAGTTCTTCTTCCCCTGACAGAGATGTACACAGCAAGAATACCAAGTAAAAAACTTAGAAAATAAACATCGGCCCACTCCATGTACGCAAAAGTAGCTGTAACGGCTGGAAAGCTTGTCAATAGAACAGATGCCAATACAATATACAATGGTTTTTCAATCTCAAAAAGGTCTGTTAGCAAAGCAACCGACAGCGATAAAAACAAAAGTGAAAGCAGAGCAACGACCCAAGGCAGTGAGTACTCCGAAGATATTGTATTAGCCAATGGGCCAGATAACCATCTACCTGTATGAGACATGCCCCTTATACTGGCTTTAATCAGATACATGCTGTCCCAGTTCGGCAAATGATTTACAAACTTGTACATATGAATTAGTAAACCAGATAAGACTGTCGCCACCATGGCAATCAGTGTTGATCTCTTTTTAAAAAATACTTTTATTGACCCCACAATTTTTCCCCTTTTATGTATGTCTCCCTCCATAATAGTAAAAAAGCTCTTATGTCACAACCTTAATTGTTTTTTTCTTCCGCCTGACTCATTAAATTGAAGTTATAGAAAAAAGGCTCACCTTAACCCCTGTTAATATGCATTATTGAAAGTAAGAGGGATTTGTTGTGAACCACATTCGATAAAAATATAGGAGTTCTAAATTATTACTGGCCAGGCCTCTTATCATGAAGAGGATTAGGTTATCACGAAGTCCGACAAAATTATATAAACAGAAAAGACTTACTAACCTGTTTCTCTTGCGGATTAAGCTTTAAGGCAAGTGCTTTATAGCTGCTTGGGTAAACGTTCTGGGGTTTCAATACAATCACCGGTTACACTAAGTTCATAAGTTTTGCCTTGATAAATAAATTTAAAAATCCCTTTATTGAAGTCCGTACCGGTTTCTTTATAAAAAATACCTTCATGAAGAAAGTCTCCTGGATGGTGAAAGCTAAGACGAATGTCTTTTGAGTCCTTATCTTGCACAAGGTAGCAACGGACCCCTTTATCATACATAGCGTCTTCTCGATTCTTGATCGTTCTATCTACAGCAACAATATGAATGTCTGCAAAAGTCAGTTCACGTAATAACGCATTCGTAAAGGAGCCTTTGGTAATCTCTTCCCAGCGATTTTGCGGAGATTGCCCAATAATCACTTGTGTAATGTCATAGGTGTTGACAACCTCGGCAATAGCCTTGGTGGAGCTTCTCTTTTCGTTATCGCGAACGATAAATTCCTCTGCATCGAGCTGTTCAGATAAATGTGACCACTCTTTAATAAAATCAGACTTTTCCGCATCGAATTCATCTTGCGGGAGAGAATCAACAGTAAGGACGAACAACGGGCAGTCGAGCAAACTAGCTAGTTTATGTCCTCTTTTAATCAATCTTTCACCATTTGGTCCGTAAAAAACACAGACTAGTATCTTCTCGTCCATACGACCCTTTGCCATCTTCATTTTTTCCATCACCTCAATTATTACCTTTGCTCTCAGATTGCATATAGCATACAGGAATCAATACAAATTAGCTATAGAAGCTAAAATTCGAATTGTGACAATTTCGTATCTTTTCGGATGATTGGGTGGAAAATGCTTTATAATTAACTTAATCATCGTTTTTCCCTTGCTTCAAGCATAGGAAAAAGGTGAAATTGCATATCGTTTGGAGTGGTTGCCTTTGATTCCAATCTTCTTAATTATTGCCACACCGTTTATAGCAGCATTTCTCATCCTTATTTCGCGAAACACAATCGCGAAAAATTACCTCGGGTGGTTTGTACTTGCCTTTCCGCTGATACTATTTGCTTCTCTCTGTACGTATATCCCTTCAATTTCCAAGGGAAAGAACTTTATAGAAACCGTGCAGTGGATTCCATCATTTGATTTATACCTCTCAGCCTATGCAGACGGTCTTTCCCTGCTATTCGGTCTTCTGATCACTGGAATTGGAAGCCTTGTCATTCTCTACTCCATTTACTATATGAAATCTGAACAGTCGCTTCATGTATTCTATATATACCTATTGCTCTTCATGGGTGCGATGCTCGGGGTAGTCTTTTCAGATCATATGCTCGTCCTTTATACGTTCTGGGAACTGACTAGTGTTACTTCCTTCCTGCTGATTGCCTTTTGGTATCATCGCAAACGTTCTCGTTACGGTGCTCTTAAATCCATGTTGATAACCGTCTTCGGAGGGATTGGCATGCTTGTCGCCTTCCTGATGATTCATCAAGTTACTGGTACATTTAGTATCCGCGAAACAATCGAGCAGGTGAACATCCTGCAAAACCATCCTTTGTTTGTACCCGTGATGCTTCTTCTCTTGTTTGGAGCATTTACGAAGTCTGCTCAATTTCCATTCCACATTTGGCTCCCCGATGCAATGGAAGCACCAACGCCTGTTAGTAGCTATCTGCACTCTGCTACGATGGTCAAGGCTGGAATTTTCCTTGTTGCTCGCTTTACGCCTCTCTTTGGCGGAAGTACACTCTGGTTCTGGATTATCACGGTTACAGGGATGGTCACAATGCTATGGGGTTCTTTCATTGCAATCAGGCAACGAGATCTTAAAGCATTGCTTGCGTACTCCACAGTCAGTCAGCTTGGTCTGATAATGAGTCTGCTTGGCATCGGTTCGTATGCATTGCATACAGGAAATATCGGCCTGACAGGCTTTTCTGGAACAGCACTTTTTGCAGCTCTATTCCACCTTATCAACCACTCCACCTTTAAAGGTTCATTATTCATGGTCGTCGGAATTGTTGATTCTACTGTGGGGACAAGAGATCTAAAAAGACTCGGTGGCCTGTATATCATGATGCCGATCACATTTGTTATCACCCTTATCAGCAGCTTTTCAATGGCTGGTCTGCCACCCTTCAACGGATTCCTGAGTAAAGAAATGTTTTTCACCGAGGTGTTGAAGGTGAACGAGCTAAGTATATTCTCTTTAGAAACATGGGGTATTTTCTTGCCAGTCATAGCTGTTGCAGCAAGTGTGATGACATTTGTCTATTCAATGATTATTGTATTCCAGACATTTTTAGGTAAGCATCAACCCGACTTGCTTAACCAAAAGGCGAAAGAAGCTCCGATTGGCATGCTCATTGCTCCGGCACTTCTCGCAATAATCATCATATTGATTTTCATCTGGCCGAACGTTCTCGGCGACTACATCATTTACCCGGCACTCTTAAGCATAATGCCAAGTGCTCCGCAAATGAATCCGCTTACAATATCAGTCTGGCATGGCTGGACGCCTGAACTGTTCATGACTTTTGCTGTTATCTTGCTTGGCATCTTAATTACTGCTTTTCTTTCCGTTTGGAAAAAAATATATCGATTGCTCCCAGACGGATTGACAATCGATGCTCTTTATCAAAAAATACTCAGTTCTCTTGAACACATTGCGGGTAGTAGTACACGTCTCTACATGACCGGGTATACGACTGACTATCTGGTCTATGTGTATGTCTCGTTTGCTCTTCTCATCAGTCCAATGCTATTTGTACAAGGCGGATTCCAGATTGACTTTTCGCGTGATGCACCTCTAGAGCTTTTTGAGGTGATCATGACCGCTGTAATGATTACTTCAGCAATCGGTATTGTCCTTTCAAGAACACGGCTTACATCAGTCATTTTCAATGGAGTTCTAGGTTATTCCATTTCCTTCTTCTTCGTGTTGTTCCGTGCACCAGATCTTGCGCTCACCCAACTTGTTGTCGAAACCGTAACGACAGCCTTGTTTCTTGCGAGTTTCTACTTCCTGCCTTCTCTTAAAATTGAGAACACAACTAAGAAGAAACGTGTTTCAAAATTACTAATCGCAACAGCAACAGGTACGATTTTCACAATTACAGCTCTTGCTGTGAAGAGCTTTGTTCAATTTGATTCCATTTCTTCATTCTTTGAAGACTCCGTCCAACTTTCTGGCGGAGAGAACATAGTTAATGCAATTCTAGGCGATTTCCGAGCCTTTGATACGATGCTCGAAGCAATTGTATTGTTTATTGCAGGTCTCGGTGTCTATGTTCTTATTAAAGTGACAGGACATAGGAGGGAGAACAGATGAAAATAAATGATGTCATACTGCGAGCTGCTGCAAAAATTGTCGTTTTCATCATATTGACATTTGCAGTCTACCTTTTCTTCTCTGGGCATGACGGGCCAGGTGGTGGGTTCGTCGGCGGCCTCATGCTTGGGTCAGCCCTTGTCTTGCTCCTACTCGCCTTTGATATAGAAACAATAACAAGAGGGTTGCCCATTGACCTTAAGATTGTAGCAGCAGTCGGTGCTCTTATTGTCGTAGGGACAGGTGCCGCTGCTCTAATCTTTGACAAGCCTTTTTTGAACATGAGTTCCTTCAAACTGCACCTGCCCATTTTCAACCAAGTGAAAATCAGCACGATGACATTGTTTGAAGCCGGTGTAGCACTCGCAGTCTTCGGTGTTGTCGTAACTATAATTACAAGCATAAGCAAGGATGTTTAGCCTATGGAAACTATGATGATTATCCTATCCGGGGTTCTTGTAACTGTCGGAACCTATTTGTTACTGTCAAAATCACTCCTTAGAGTCATCCTTGGGACCTCTGTGCTTTCCCACGCTGTCCACATTCTATTAATGGCGCTAGGCGGTTTGAAGACAGGGCGTGAACCCCTTGTCGGCAAGCCGGAGGACGCCTATGTCGACGCGCTGCCGCAAGCACTTATTTTAACCGCTATTGTAATCGGTTTCGCGGTCACTGCCATATTCCTTGTCGTTGCCTACAAGACCTATCAGGAGACAGGTTACGACCAGATTGATCAGCTAAGGAGGTCGAATCATGAATAACATCATTGTACTGCCGGTACTCGTTCCGCTCCTTACGGCCATAACGCTTGTCTTTTTCAGGAGATACATCCATTTGCAGCGATCAATTAGCGTTTTGGCCCTAATCATTACCTCAGGTATATCCATTTATGTTCTTGAAAAAATCCAGGTACACGGTGTACTGCGTCTCGACTTTGGAGGTTGGAAACCCCCGTACGGAATTTTATTCGTAGCTGATTCCTTTGCAATGCTGCTTGTTGCTGTTGGAAGCTTCGTAGCTGCAATTTGCTTAATGTTTGCATTTGGATCAATTGGGAGAGACCTCGAGTCAAAGTATTTCTATTCATTCTCTCTGTTCCTTGTCGCAGGAGTAAACGGTTCCTTCTTAACCGGTGATCTGTTCAATCTTTTTGTTTGTTTTGAAGTGTTGCTTGTCGCTTCATATGTACTTCTCTTTATCGCTGGAGGCAAGAGTCAGCTTACAGCATCTATAACTTACATTACGGTCAATGTAATTTCTTCATGGTTCTTCCTTGTGTCTATCGGCTTTTTATATGGCACAGTCGGCACTCTGAATATGGCCCATCTCTCAGAAAGAATCGCAGAAGCAGGGCAAACACCATTACTCACTACAATAAGCCTGCTGTTCCTGCTTGTATTCGGTATTAAAGCAGGTTTACTCCTATATATATGGCTGCCTGATTCGTACAGTGTACTGCCACCAGCGATTGCTGCTCTATTCGGGGCCCTTCTTACAAAAGTTGGAATCTATGCGGTTTTCCGCTTTTTCACCCTGCTTTTCTATCACGAACCACAAGTGACACACAAGCTGATAGGGATTCTAGCCGTTATAACTATTGTCGGTGGATGTCTCGGTTCTATAGCCTATCACAGTATTCAAAAGGTTATCGTATACAACGTCGTTATCGCTGTAGGCTTTATTTTTCTTGCTCTCGCTGTTTCAACAGAAGCCGCACTGCAAGGAGCCATTTATTACCTTATGCACGATATGATTGTAAAAGCTCTTCTCTTCATGATTGGTGGAATGGTGGTAATTGCAACGGGCACAACACGAATGGAAAAGATGAGTGGACTGATTGGTAATTACCCGCTTCTTGGTGTGCTTTATTTCATCACTATGCTCTCCCTTGCCGGAATTCCACCCTTTTCCGGATTCATAGGGAAGTTCCTGATTGGTGAAGGCGCAATAGAAAACGGTTCTTATGTATTATTGGCTTTTGCCTTTTTATCAAGCTTACTCGTACTCTATTCGCTCGTTCGAGTGTTCCTCAGCTGTTTTTGGGGAGAGACGATTATTGGTGAGGATGAGAAGGTAAAGTTGCCTGCCAGTCTTTATATACCCTCTGTCATTCTTACAATCGGGACCATTGCTCTTGGTTTGGGAGCAGAGATATTTACCAGCTATGTAACAGCGGCGACTGATGTACTTATGAATCCTAAAATATATATTGAAGCTGTCTTAAACCGCAATTAAAAAGAGGTGAACGCTCATGCCCATGCAATTTCTTCTGAACATATGTATCGCATTTCTATGGATGTTCCTTCAGGATGAGGCACATTTCAGCTTCTACACGTTATCGGCCGGCTATGTCGTCGGAATTTTCATAGTCTTTCTGATGCACCGGTTTTTCGGTAAACCTTTCTATCTAAAGCGATTCTATGCAACGATGAAACTTATTCTTATCTTTATCTCAGAGCTGTTTCACTCCAGTGCTTTCGTTATTAGATATATCGTCTCGCCTATTCGGAGAATGGAGCCTGGTATTTTCAGGTACGAGACATCGCTTGAAGGGGAATGGGAAGTACCACTCCTAGCCATGCTCTTGACCCTGACTCCAGGATCAGTCGTCATGGAAGTAACACCTGAGGGTAATGCTTTTTATATTCATGCGATGGACCTTTCTAGCTCAAAAGAAAATCTAATTCGCTCGCTAGGACGTTTTGAGAAGGCAATTATGGAGGTGACTCGCTAATGATTAACTATATTCTTATTGTCTCCGTTACACTATTTACCATAGCTATTGCTCTTGCGCTTTTAAGGATCATTCTTGGCCCAACTATCCCAGACCGTGTTGTCGCCATGGACATGATGGGTGTCAATGTTATCTCGGTCATTGCTACAGTCACTGTTCTTTTTAAAACGAAGGCATTTCTTGAATCTATTCTTGTCATCGGCCTTCTTGCCTTCATCAGCACAATTGCCCTATCCAGGTTCATAGAAAGGGGCGTTATTATTGAGCATAAGCGTAATCAGTGAATATATAGGTGCTCTACTTATCCTTTTTGCAAGTATCATCAGCGTTATCAGTGCAATCGGTGTATTGCGTTTCCCCGATGTATACACAAGAGCTCATGCAGCTACAAAAAGTACGACACTAGCTGTATTATCCGCATTGCTCGGAGCCCTCATTTGTATCTGGGCAACCGAAGCTTACATTAGTATCAGGCTATTACTGGGTATCGTATTTGTCTTTATTACAGCTCCAGTTGCTGGGCACTTAATCATTCGAGCTGCCTACAGATCAGGCGTTGAACTGGATGAATCGACAGTCACTGATGAATTAAAAGATGTATTAAGAGAGAAACGCTCAGAATAAGCACATAAGATATACTTGAAAGGTGAAATGTAGGCAGCTCAATCTCATAATAAAAGGATAGTTTTACAAGGGACCTACTAATCAACATCCAAAGAACAAAAAAAAGACCTTCTCAGATCGAACAGCTCTCATGGAGCGATCCGACTGGAAAGGCCTTTTTTAATTGCTTACTCAGCTACGAATGGCAACAAAGCCATTGTGCGAGCACGTTTGATTGCTTTAGTCAATTTACGCTGGTATTTCGCTGAAGTACCAGTTACACGGCGTGGAAGAATCTTGCCACGCTCAGAGATGAAACGACGAAGCAAATCTACATCTTTGTAATCGATGTGTGTGATTCCGTTTGAAGTGAAGAAACACACTTTACGACGCTTAGCGCGTCCGCGACGTACTGCCATCAGGGATCACTCCTCTTTTTTAGAATGGTAAATCATCGTCCGATATATCAATGGGTTCTCCGCTATCCTTGAACGGATCGTCATCCCGACGATTGTTATTCGGGTACTGATTCTGCTGCTGGAAACCTCCGCCACGATTCGGTTCCTGGGAGAAGCCTCCCTGGCCGCCGAAACCGCCGCCTTGGTTACCTTGGTTGCCTTGTCCACCAAAACCACCCTGGTCGGCTTGATTAAAGCCACCTGGTGCACCTTGGCCGCCCTTGGCTTCAAGGAACTGGACACTGTCCGCAACAACTTCAGTTACATAAACCATTTTGCCATCTTTATCTTCATAACGACGTGTCTGCAAACGGCCGTCTACGCCAATCTGGTTCCCTTTTTTCATAAAGTTCGCCAAATTCTCCGCTTGACGGCGCCATGTAACACAGTCAATGAAATCAGCTTCACGGTTGCCCTGCTGATTAGAAAATGGACGGTTCACTGCAATATTGAAGTTGGCAACAGCCACGCCATTAGGTGTATAACGCAAGTCAGGATCCCTCGTCAATCTGCCGACCAGAACGACACGATTCAACATGAGAACCACCCCTTAGATTATGATCTTATTGATCGTCTTCGCGCACAGCAATGTGGCGGATAATATCATCAGAGAACTTAGCAAGACGGTCGAATTCCGAAATTGCTTCGTTTCCGCTGTTTACGTTGATAATAACATAGTAGCCATCACGGTACTTGTTGATTTCGTAAGCAAGGCGCTTCTTGCCAACCTCTTTTACGTTTTCAATTTCCGCACCGTTGTCAGTAAGAATTCCGTTGAAACGCTCGATTAGAGCTTTCTGGGCTTCCTCTTCAATGTCCGGGCGGATGATGTACATGATTTCGTATTTTCTCATCCGTTACACCTCCTTTTGGTCTGGAACGGCTCTTTCTCTAAAAGGAAAGAGCAAGGAGTAATCCGATTTCAATTACTCTATTCACAAGATAACATTATAGCAAAGCTTTCTGGTTAGTGCAACATCTATTCGGGGGAAACTGACTTTTTTTATACAAATATAGCCTTGGGCTGCTTCCAATTAAACATTGAAGCGGAAGTGAATGACATCGCCGTCCTGGACGATGTACTCTTTGCCCTCAAGACGAACTTTTCCATTCTCACGAGCTTTACCCATTGTACCTGCTGCTAGCAAATCTTCATATGAAACTGTTTCAGCACGGATAAAACCGCGTTCGAAGTCAGTATGGATAATACCTGCAGCCTGTGGCGCTTTGATGCCTTTACGGAAAGTCCAAGCACGCACTTCCTGCTCACCCGCAGTGAAGTATGTCGCAAGTCCAAGAAGGTGATAAGAAGCTTTGATCAGCTTGTCCAAGCCTGATTCAGAAATACCAAGGTCCTCAAGGAACATCGACTTTTCATCTTCGTCAAGTTCAGAAATCTCTTCCTCAACACGAGCGCAGACAACGATTACTTCAGCGCCTTCCTTTTCGGCATAATCTCTAACCTTTTGTACGTTTTCATTGCTATCAGGATCAGCTACTTCATCTTCGGCCACATTCGCCACATACAGTGTCGGCTTAGAAGTAAGAAGGTGAAGACCTTTAACAATTTTCTGCTGTTCATCCGTGAACTCAAGCGCACGAACAGGCTTCTCTTCTTCGAGTCCTGTCTTGATCTTCTCCAGAATTTCAAATTCCTGCACTGCATCCTTATCTTTCTGGCGAGCCAACTTTTCTACACGCTGGAAACGCTTTGTTACAGACTCAAGGTCTGCAAGGATCAGTTCAAGGTTGATGACTTCGATATCATCAATCGGATCGACTTTACCAGATACGTGTGTAATATTTTCGTCCACGAAACAACGGACAACCTGGCAAATCGCGTCAACTTGACGAATATGTGAAAGGAATTGGTTTCCAAGACCTTCACCTTTGCTGGCACCTTTTACGATTCCCGCAATATCTGTAAACTCAAATGTTGTTGGTACAGTTTTCTTCGGCTTTACAAGTTCTGTCAATTTATCTAGTCGCTCATCAGGTACTTCAACAATGCCCACATTCGGATCAATTGTTGCAAACGGATAGTTCGCTGCTTCAGCGCCCGCCTGTGTAATTGCATTGAAAAGCGTAGACTTCCCGACGTTCGGAAGCCCGACGATTCCTGCTGTTAGTGCCATGGCATGATTCAACTCCTTAAGGATTCCATTCAATTAAACGCGTAGATTCATTATAGATTTAAGCAAGGTGAAAGACAAGCAGCGAAAAAAGGAGAAACAGGCTAAACACTCAGCCTATTCCTCCGTCTTTTCGTACAGTTATACAATTTTAAATCGCTAACTACAGTTTGTTTTTCAATTTCACTCTGCTTCAGTAGTTGCTGGAGCCTTTTCAAGCACCTTTTTTAGCTTTTTTGTGAACTCACGACGCGGGATCATTACACTATGTCCGCAGCCTTCACACTTTATGCGAATATCCGCTCCCATACGTATGATTTTCCAGCGATTTTCCCCACATGGATGAGGTTTCTTCATCTGCACAATATCGTTCAGGCCAAACTCTTTCTCAGCCATTCATCCTGCTCCTCCACTATATGATCATTCTCTGCCTCGCAACGGTTCAGGGACTGGTTCCACCTTTGCCTTCTCGTCACTTCGCGAATACATGACAAGGCGTGGAGATGGAATTTCGATCCCTTCGCTGTACAGCCGTTCCTGGATTTCCTTCCGGATCATACGTGCACCTGCCCATTGATAAACTGGCAACGTATCAGCAATAACTCGTACGACATAATGCGAAACCTCTAATGTCTGAACACCGATCACTTCAGGTACAGAGAGAATCTCCTCATACTTATCAGGCAGTCCTTTTACGACTTCATCGATTACTTGTTCAGCTTTCGCCATATTGCTTTCGTATGGAATATTGACATCTACAACAGCTCGTCCATTATAAATGGAGTAATTCGTCACTTGATCAATATTACCATTAGGAATAACATTCAGCTCGCCTGTCCAACTCTGAATCTTCGTCGTACGCAATCCGATTTCCTCAACAGTTCCCTCTACACCAGAAGTACTTACATAATCACCAACACCAAATTGGTCTTCAAAGATGATGAAGAATCCTGAAATGACGTCCTTCACAAGACTCTGAGCCCCAAAACCGATTGCCAAGCCTGCTACTCCAGCTCCTGCAAGTAATGGTCCAACTTTGATTGTCAATGTATCCAATACCATTGTAAACGCAGTAAAGTATACTACATATGTAATGATATTCTGAATTAGCTTCTTAATTGTCGATTCGCGGCGTTCCGATATGCGTAATGGTCCCTTTTTATGATTGTGAAAAAGGTGATCAATAATCTTTTTGCTTACTTTGATTAGAATCGAGGCCAGAATCATAATGATGATAATCTTTAAAGCGCTTCCGCCTAATTTGATCCACAGTTCTGGTCCCGTGAGAAAGTCCCAAGCTGTAGCCACTTCTTTGTTTACTGATTGCAAATGAATCCCTCCAACGATGCCCCAAATGCTCCAGATGTCCTTTTCTTTCTATTTGTTCTCATTCTAGAAGCGTTTCCAATGAAAGGCAAGTGTTTACCTTCCTATTTCTACCCTTTTATCAGGTTGGGAAACGTTGTTAGTCCACTTGCTTATCTCCCTTCCAAATTGGATACAGTATCAATCTTGTGAGCATATACAGATTGATTATGCCATATACCGGGTACGTATATTTTACGAGGGAGGAGAAGCCAAAAGCTGTAAGTGGTAACATCAAGAGTAAGGCGATCGCAGCAATGAACCACATTGGCTTTCTAAAGTAGCTTTGAAGCCTGCTCACAATTCCAAGGATTCCAGAAGCAGCTGTTGTAAAAATGGCAAACCACAAAAGAATCGACATAATCATGAGCATATAAGATGGATAGTGTTGCAAAATCGCAAATAGCGGAATCTCATAGAGAAGCATTTCATCGGCAATTTCTATAAGCCCGGCATTATATATATAAGAGATGAATCCGAGGATGAGGCCGCTCCCTATACTTGCAATCAGAACCTCTCCCTTTGTTTTAATCTCCTTTCCGACAGCCCCAAGCACCGCAAGTAAAGGCAAAATATTCAGCGCAGTAAATGGGAAAGCAGCTGCCCAGTTGTCCTGCTTTTTCCAATCAGCAAAGAGCGATACTCCCTGGTCACCTGTGAATAGAAACAATACGTACAGAAGGCCTCCAATTAATAAGGGCAAAAGCAGACTGTTCAGTGCAACGATTCCGTTTATTCCCTTGGCAAACAGTAACACAAGAACAACTGCAAGGAATCCGACACCCCACCAATAAGGAATATTGAATGCCTGTCCAGTTGCACCACTACCTGCAATCATGACAATAGTAATCGTACCAAGATAGAGGAAAATTAACAGGTCATAGACTTTTGCCAGTCGACGCCCAATAATTTTATTTAAAAGAGGCTGATAATCGGTCGTCTTCATATTCCGGCTTTGATTCATAATTACTGCACAACAGAATGTAAACAACAAAGCGAACAGTGCAATGGCTAGTCCACTTTCATATCCGAAAAACTGCCAAAGTTCCCTGCCTGATGCATAGCCAGCACCAATTGCCGTCCCAATGATCAAGAACATCCATTTGAATCCTGCTTTCCACATGCAAAGAACCCCCACCATTCTGATTACGTGTATAGCTCCTGAGAAAAAGCCGTATACTATAACAATATGTCTGTGGAGGATAAGCTATGAATACAAAAAGGCAAATAAATGGCAGTTCACATATTCGTATGCTTCACGATGACACGAATCTCACTGAACTGATAAGTAACAAAGTAATTTCTTGGTTACCTGATACTCCTTGTGATTATATTGTTGTCTTTATTGGTACTGACCGGTCCACTGGGGACGCCCTTGGTCCTCTGGCCGGAACACTTTTCACAGAACGCAAACCAAGCAATATGACTGTCTATGGAACTCTTCACAAACCTGTACATGCAACGAATCTAGAGGCCTATTTAAAGCATATCGAAGAGACACACTACAATCCTTTCATCATTGCAGTCGATGCCTGCCTTGGGAAAAGCTCTTCAGTCGGTTGTATTACTGCGGAGCATGGCCCTTTAAAACCAGGTACAGCACTTAATAAAAAGCTGCCGGATGTAGGAGATATTCATTTGACAGGTATCGTTAATATGAGTGGCTTCATGGAGTATACAGTTCTACAAAGCACTCGGCTTTCAATCGTTATGGACATGGCACGTAAGCTCGCCGACATTCTTGAAAAGGTTGATGAGTCTCTCGCCAGACCACCTCGTTTCTCCGCAGCAATTGTACAAAAAATGCTTGCAGCAAACCGTACAGCAATAAATGAAAGCGGACTGCCACCGATGTAAGGTGCAGCCCGCTTTTTGGTCTTTAAATTATATGATTAAAATAAAATATAAATGCCGTAAACCGCAATAACGGTGATGAGTGCAGGAATTAGATTACCAATCCTTATTTTTGTTAGATTAAGCAAATTGAGCCCAATCGCTACGATGAGCAAACCGCCAACCCCTGTCATTTGCACAATGAGCCCATTAAGGAAATCATGAGGAACGAGCAATTCAATTTGTTTTGCCAGGAGAGCAATGGCCCCTTCATAAAGAATGACTGGGATAACAGATAATATGACACCATACCCCATCATACTCGTAAAAACGAGCGCAGAGAATCCATCAAGTATTCCTTTAGTGATCAAGATTTCATGGTCGCCTCGCAACCCGCTGTCAAGCGCTCCAACGATCGCCATCGCGCCTACTACATAAATAAGTGAAGCAGTCACAAAACCTTGCGCTATGCTAATTTGCTTCCCTGGTGTTGCAAACTTCCCTTCAATCCAGTTACCAAAGTCGTTTATTTTATCTTCTATATGTAAAAACTCTCCTATAAATGCACCGGTAATCAAACTGAGAAGAAGGACAATAATATCGTCCGTTTCAAAAGCCATTTTTAAACCTATTAAAATGACAGCAAGAGAGATTGCCTGCATAACTGTTTCTTTTACCTTTTCAGGTATATTGGAGAATAACAGACCGAGCAATCCTCCAACTAGAATAAACGCTCCGTTAATTAATGTTCCGTACAATACCATGGTGTAAACTCCAACTTTCTGCTTTGCAATTTGAAAATGTTTCACGTGAAACATTTATACAAAAAAACAGAGGCATGTCGCCATCCTCTGTCATGTACTCTTTATTTAGCTATTTATCGAGAAACTCGATGATTCTCTCCAAGTCATCATCATTGTAAAATTCTATTTCTATCTTTCCTTTTCGCTTGCCCCTCTGTATTTTTACAGCGGTGCCAAGCTTATCACGCAAAACGGATTCCTGTTCGGCAATGTATATATCCTTCTCAGGATTCTTTTCCTTTTGCTGTGGTTCCCGCTCGTTTAGCTGTGCTACTAAGTTCTCAACTTGTCTAACGCTTAGTTGCTCCCTTACTACTTTATTCGCAAGTAGTTCAATATGGTCCTTTTCATTTAGAGCAAGCAAGGCTCTGCCATGTCCCATTGATAGGTCACCTTTATTAATTGCATCCATAACCATTTCAGGAAGCGAAAGAAGGCGCATCATATTAGCAATATGTGAGCGACTTTTACCAAGGCGCTGTGAAAGATCCTCTTGCTTCAACCCAAGTTCACTAAGAAGATTTTTATATGCATGCGCTTCCTCAATAGGCGTAAGGTCTTCCCTTTGCAAGTTCTCAAGAAGCGCCACTTCCATCATGCTCTCGTCAGACATTTCGCTAACAATTACAGGAACCTCTTTTAACCCTGCTTCCTTAGCTGCCCGAAAGCGTCTTTCTCCAGCGACAATCTCATATCCTTTAATGCTCTTTCGCACGACTAGTGGCTGAATGATTCCATGCTCAATAATTGACTGTTTCAGTTCATCTATTGATTCAGGATTAAAAGTCTTGCGCGGCTGATACGGATTTGCCCGGCATTCACTAATGGAAACTTGCTTTAGTTGTTCATCCTTTTCTGACTCATAACTGCCAGAAAGTAAAGCATCGAGACCTTTACCCAACCCTCTCGCCATTTGCCAACACTTCCTTTGCTAAGTCAAGATATACTTCGGCTCCACGTGACTTGGGATCATAAGTTATGATTGGTTTGCCATGACTTGGTGCCTCACCAAGCCGTACATTTCGAGGAATGATTGAATTATAGACCTTATCTTGGAAATACTTTTTCACTTCTTCAATAACTTGCAGACCAAGATTTGTTCTTGCATCCAGCATTGTGAGCAAAACACCTTCGATCATCAGATCCTTGTTCAAATGTTTCTGAACAAGACGTACCGTGTTAAGCAACTGGCTCAAACCTTCCAAAGCATAAAACTCGCATTGAACCGGGATTAAAACTGAATCCGATGCTGTAAGAGCATTTATCGTCATAATTCCGAGTGATGGCGGACAGTCGATGATAATATAGTCGTAGTCATCCTTCATGTCTTCAAGCGCCTTTTTTAGTCTTACTTCACGCGAAATTGTTGTAACTAGTTCAATTTCTGCCCCTGCCAGCTGTATTGTGGCAGGAATAACATCCAAATTTTCGATATTCGTTGAGACACGTGCATCTTCTGCATCGACATCATCAATGAGTACATTATAAATACATGCGTTGATATCAGCCTTGTTAATGCCAACGCCGCTTGTTGCATTCCCCTGTGGATCTGTATCTACCAGCAGGACACGCTTGCCTAACGTAGCAAGACAAGCACTCAAGTTAACGGAGGTTGTCGTTTTACCGACGCCTCCCTTTTGATTTGCAATTGCGATGGTTTTACCCATTTTGCCTCGTCACCCGCCTATTTTAAAGCTTAAGATAAGCTGTAATTACCTCGTTTGTATCGTTATGGTACATACGCAGGATACTCTTTCATCTTATCACTTTTTCGACAGAATGCCTAAACAATCGGCAAAATTGTAAATTACGGCTAATGCTATATTGTAATTGGAATTTCCCTAGTAGTTTTTGGTACGAAATTACGAATATAAAGCAGATTTATCTATGAAATAAACCATTCCTCTATAGACGAGGAATATAAATTGTTTCACGTGAAACATTCAGCTGTAAAATAAGCGCCACTCATTCTATGATGACCGGCGCCTAGTTGTAATAGTTTAGTTGTTTTTTGGGATCTTTATAGTTATTTGATAGTATTCATCGTGTTCCGACTCATCTGCCTCAACATTTACGCCAGTATTGGACACCATGCTTAATGATTGTCGGATTGTATTCATAGCAATGCGGATATCTTTGCTAAATCCTTTCAAAAGTGGCCGTCGCTGTTTCTTCTCCTGAGCAGGAGCCTCTAGTTTACTAATCTGTTCTTCTGTTTGCTTAACATTCAAACCTTGTTCAATAATTCTCTGCAACAGTAGCAACTGTGAAGCTTCATCTTTTACTTTGATTAAAGCACGTGCATGGCGTTCGGTAATTATTTTGCTCATTAGGGCTTCCTGTACCTCTATCGGCAACTTAAGAAGACGTAATTTATTAGCAATTGTCGACTGACTCTTCCCCAACCTCTGGGCAAGAGCCTCCTGAGTGAGTTGCTGAAGTTCCAGCAATTTTTGATAGGCAACAGCCTCTTCTATGACAGTCAGTTCTTCTCGCTGCAAATTCTCAATTAATGCAACACTTGCCGTTTCATTATCATTCATTTCTCGAATGATTGCCGGGATTGAAACCCACCTCAGCAACTGCACCGCTCTCCAACGTCGTTCACCAGCAATTAACTCATAACGTTCCTCAGTCAGTTTGCGTACAACAATTGGTTGAATTATGCCATGTTGTTCAATTGTTTGAGCTAACTCTGCAATCTTCTCATCATTAAAAATAGATCTTGGCTGATAGCGATTTGGCTCAATTTGAACAATAGGTAATTCAATAACTTCACTATTCAGCAAAACAGCTTCCTCAACAGTTTCTGGTTCGGTCCGTTCCCCAATTCCAAAAATACGATTAAAAGGCTGCAACACGAACTACACCACCTCTATGAAAAGCATAATGACTTGTCTATTAAACAAAATGTTTCACGTGGAACATTTTCTGTTTATTCACTGAATACACAATAGCTATATTCTATCATATATCCAGCGGTGACAGGCTTTTTCGTCAAACTTCGATGAACTCTCCTATAAGTTTCAACAAACAAACAGTTTATGATAATTGATTGAATAATATATGTACATAGTATTACAGGAATCGACTGAAAAAAATCCAGTCGATTCCTGTTCTATAAAGGTTCGCGGTTTGGCACTCCGGCTTTGCGCGGATATTTTTTAGGTGTTTTTCGTCTTTTCTCAATAAAAATCATAGAGCGTTCACTATCTTCCTCTGGCAATGAGAAGGTCTCTTGCTGCATGACCTCTCCGCCCAGCAATTCAATAGCTGATTGAGCTTCTTCCAGCTCCTCCGTTCCCTGGGCACCTTTCATAGCGATGAATATGCCGTTTTTCTTGCAAAGGGGCAGGCACAATTCAGAGAGTACAGAAAGTCTAGCAACCGCTCGTGCTGTTACGAGGTCAAACGTTTCACGGAACTTATCATTTTTCCCAAAGTTCTCTGCCCTGTCATGATAGAAAGCAACCTGCTGCAATCCGAGATTTGCTGCAAGTTCATTTAAGAATGTGATCCGCTTTTGCAATGAGTCTACAATCGTAACTTGCAAATTCGGGAAGCAGATTTTGAGCGGGATACTAGGAAAACCCGCCCCTGCTCCGACATCACAGATTTTTAGTCCTTCTTGTGTGAAATCTGTGAAAAATGCTGCTGAGATTGAATCATAAAAATGTTTTAGGTAGACATCTTTTTCTTCTGTAAGTGCTGTCAGGTTCATTTTTTCATTCCACTCAACGAGAAGACGGAAATATGTGGCGAACTGTTCCTGCTGTCGCTCGTCCAGTTTAATTCCCTTTTCCTCGAGTGCTGTGACAAACTGTTCCGGGTTCATTCGACTCGGCCTCCAATCACTGTGCCACTGTGGCAATTTTTCCTTGCTCAATATAAACGAGTAGAATGGATACATCCGATGGATTAACACCTGATATACGTGAAGCTTGTCCTACAGACAGCGGGCGAATTTTCTTTAGTTTCTCCTTCGCTTCTGTAGCAAGGCCTGTAATCGCGTCATAATCGATCGCTTCCGGTATTTTCTTGTCTTCCATTCTCAGCATTCTATCTACTTGTTCTAATGCTTTTTTGATATAACCTTCGTATTTAATCTGAATTTCAACTTGTTCTTTCGCTTCCTGAGAAATTGGTGTCTCAGAAGCCGGCATCAGCTTTTCAAGCAATCCGTAGTTCATTTCCGGACGGCGCAGCAAGTCATAAGCCTTGATTGCCTCTTTTAAAGGCATTACACCCATTTCTGTCATCATACTTTTTACTTCATCTGTCGCTTTTATGATGAGTTTGGAAAGACGCTTCTTCTCTGCCTCAACCATTGCTTTCTTCTCGAGGAAACGTTCATAGCGTTCATCCGAAACAATGCCATACTCATGCCCCTTTTCAAGCAAGCGCATATCTGCATTATCATGACGCAGAAGCAGACGGTATTCGGCACGTGAAGTTAGTAGACGGTATGGTTCATTCGTACCTTTTGTAACAAGGTCATCGATCATGACACCGATATAACCTTCAGAACGATCAAGAATCAAAGGCTCTTTGCCAAGTACTTTGGCTGCGGCATTGATACCAGCCATGATGCCTTGTCCTGCAGCTTCCTCATATCCGGATGTGCCATTGATTTGGCCTGCTGTAAACAGCCCTTCGATCTTCTTCGTCTCCAAAGTAGGCCAAAGCTGTGTCGGTACAACAGCATCGTATTCAATTGCATAGCCCGGACGCATGATTTCTGCGTTTTCCAATCCTTCTACAGAATGAACCATTTCGTATTGGACATCTTCTGGAAGTGATGTGGAAAGACCCTGTACATATACTTCTTCTGTATGACGTCCCTCAGGTTCGAGGAAAATCTGGTGACGCGGCTTGTCATTGAAGCGAACAATCTTATCCTCGATGGACGGGCAATAGCGAGGTCCTGTCCCGCGTTTCATTCCAGAATACATAGCAGATCGCTTCAAATTTTCTTCAATGACATTGTGGGTTCCCGCATTTGTATATGTCAGCCAGCAAGGAATCTGATCCTCAATGAACTCCTTCGTCTCATAGGAGAATCCTTGAAGTTTTTCCTCGCCTGGTTGAATTTCCGTTTTGGAATAGTCAATTGTTCGGCTGTTGACACGCGGTGGCGTACCTGTTTTAAAACGAGTTAATTCAAAGCCGAGCTCTTCAAGATTTTCGGAGAGTTTGACAGAAGCGCGCTGGTTGTTTGGACCGCTCTCATACTCAATATCACCGAGCAAAACCTTTCCGCGCATAAATGTACCTGTAGTGATGATAACTGTTTTGCCGTAATAGGTTGCTTTTGTCTCTGTGATGACACCTTTGCAAACACCATCTTCCACAATCAGTTCATCAACCATCCCTTGTCGGATGAACAGGTTGTCCTGACTTTCCAGGATTTGTTTCATTTCCTGAATGTAAAGCGGCTTGTCTGCCTGTGCTCGTAACGCTTGGACAGCTGGGCCTTTGCGCGTATTTAGCATACGCATCTGGATATACGTTTTATCAATAACTTGTGCCATGGCACCACCGAGCGCATCAATTTCACGCACGACAATTCCTTTAGCCGGCCCGCCAATGGACGGGTTGCACGGCATGAAGGCAACATTGTCGATATTCAGTGTCAACATCAGTGTCTTTGCACCCATTCTCGCTGCAGCAAGACCTGCCTCTACGCCCGCATGGCCTGCACCAATGACGATTACATCATATTCGCCTGCATTGTAGCTCATTGTTTTCATCCTTTCTGTATAAGCATCTGTTGTCTATTTTCCGAGGCAGAACTGCGAGAAAAGCTGATCAATCAGACTATCGCTCGCAGTATCGCCAATAATTTCACCAAGTAGTGACCACGTTCGTGTCACATCAATTTGGACAATATCAAGCGGCATTCCCATTTCTATGCCGTTCATCGCTTCTTCAAGCGCCTCTTTTGATTGTTTAAGAAGCTGGATATGACGGACATTTGAGACATATGTCAAATCACCGGTTTCAATTTCTCCTGAGAAGAAAGTTTGTGCGATCGCCTTTTCAAGCTCGTCCACTCCCTTTTCCTCAAGCAACGAAGTCTCAATGACAGCCTGGTCGCCTGCAAGCTCCCTAACCCTATCCAAATTCAGATTCCGTTTCAAGTCGGTTTTATTGATGACAACAATATATTCAAAATCGCGCACTGCTTCAAAAAGGAGCAAATCCTCTTCAGTAAGCTCTTCATTGTTGTTCAGCACGAAAAGAATAAGATCTGCCTCTTTCAAAGCTTGGCGTGACTTTTCCACACCCATTCTTTCAACAATATCCTCTGTCTCACGAATACCTGCCGTGTCAATCAGTCGGAGCGGAACACCACGCACATTGACATACTCCTCAATAATGTCACGTGTAGTTCCGGGAATATCAGTTACGATCGCCTTATTCTCCTGCACAAGTGTGTTCATGAGAGATGATTTTCCGACATTTGGTCTGCCAATAATCGCTGTCGCCAACCCTTCGCGAAGGATTTTACCCTGTTTCGCTACTTCAAGAAGTGATTCAATTTCATCATGCACTTCTCTAGTCTTTTGACGCATCACTTCGTGCGACATTTCTTCAACATCATCGTACTCTGGATAATCGATATTCACTTCCACATGCGCAACGGTCTCAATCAAATCTTGGCGAAGCTTGCGAATAAGTGAAGAAAGTCGTCCGTCTAACTGTTTCAGTGCTACATTCATCGCCTTGTCCGTTTTTGCGCGAATCAAGTCCATAACTCCCTCTGCCTGAGAGAGATCAATCCGGCCATTCAGAAAAGCGCGTTTCGTGAATTCACCCGGTTCGGCAAGACGAGCCCCCTCAGCAAGCACGAGTTCAAGCGTCCGGTTCGCTGCCACAAGACCGCCATGACAGTTAATTTCAATAATGTCTTCTCTCGTAAATGTCTTAGGTGTTCGTAAAACAGAGACCATCACCTCTTCGGCAACCTCTCCTGAATGCGGGTCAACCAGTTTGCCGTAGTGAATCGTATGAGACGGTACCTCAGTCAAATCCTTACTTGTAAAAATCCGATTTGCCATCGTGACCGCATCTGGCCCGCTCAGTCTGACAATAGCAATAGCACCCTCACCAATCGGCGTTGAAATTGCTGCAATCGTATCGAAATCCATACAGATGCGGCCTCCTTCATTAAGCAATATATATTTATACTCTTGTGAGTAACTTGTCTTCTGTTCCAAAGTTACATTATAGCAAATTTACGCCCCTTTGTGCGATTTATCAACATGTGGACAATTGGGTTTTTTCTATTCCCCCCCCAGCCTGCTATGTAAATAAAAAAAGAACTCTCGTTTTTACGAGAGTTCTTTGACTGGTTCTATAATGATATGTCTGTATGGCTCACTGCCTATAGATTTAGTAGCAACATCGCTGCGTCTCTGGAGGCAGGAATGAACCCATTTCCGTTCAAAAGCAGGCATCGGATCAAATGCTGTCTTACTTCCAGTCCGAATTGCACGCTCTGCCAATTCAGCTGCAATTTTCTCCAATTCAGCACGCCTTCTTGCCCGGAAACCATCAGTATCAATAATCACCTGCGTAAACTTGCTGCCGATATCTCGGATATAAAGCTCAACAATCTCTTGCAGTGCATTCAAGGCCTGGCCATTGTTTGCAGTTAGCATAGACGTATCTAATGCTTCCAGCACATAAAGAACTTTTTTACCCTTCTTTTGCAAGGAAACACGTGGATGTTTCAAAAAGTTACTTACAATTCCTAACAAGTACTCTTCAGCAATCTGGCCTGGCGTTTTTCGAAGTGTGACTTGGACAATCGCACGTTTGGAACCAAAAATTCCAAAGATGCCTTTCTTGCCTTCTTCGATGATATGAACATCAACTTTGTCTTTCGTCGTTTGCAGCTGCTGAACTGCAGATTCAATTGCTTCTTCTACAGTTTTGCCGCTAGCGGTCACTTGTTTCACGATTTCTTGCCCCTGCCAGCTGAAGCAGCTTCTGTTTTCTTAAATGGATTGTTAATCAGCAATGTCTGGGCGACCATGAAGATGTTCCCTACTACCCAGTAAAGCGCCAGCGCTGAGGGGAAGAAAAATGCCATGACTGTAATCATGACTGGCATGACATACAGCATTACCTGCATTTGCGGATTGGATCCCGCTTCGCTTCCTGCCATCATCAGCTTTTGCTGAAGGAATGTTGCCGCACCAGCGATTACAGGAAGAACATAGTCCGGACTACCTAATTGGAACCAAAGGAAGTCATGCTTCTTTATTTCTGCTGTACGCATAATTGCCTGGTAGATCGCAAACAGTATTGGCATCTGTACGACAATTGGCAAACAGCCTGCAAGCGGATTGACCCCATTCTCTTGGAATAACTTCATCGTTTCTTGCTGCAGCTTTTGCTGAGTGTTTGCATCCTTAGAACTGTATTTCGCCTGAACTTCTTTCAGCTTCGGCTGGATTTCCTGCATTGCGCGGGAGCTCTTCAGTTGCTTTACGTTCAGCGGCAGAAGAACAAGACGGATGATAACGGTTACAACGACTATGGACAGTCCATAGTTGGAGTGGAACAACTGTGCAAAGTATGTAATGACACGTGACATCTGGTAGACGAAGTACTTGTCCCACCAACCTGAGCTTTGAGCTGTGACCGGCTCTTGAACATTGCCACAGCCGGACAGAACAAGAACAAGCCCGACGAGAGCCAATGTAATTAATAGCTTCTTGCGCAAAAAAACTCCTCCTCATTCAAGTTCTACAAAGTGAATGTGATTTACTGCCTCTATTTATAATTCAGAAGCCGTTCCTTTTTTAGTAGATGAATCAGACTTTTTCTAATCATCTCATACTCAAGGTCTTTCACCGGCTGTCTGGCTATAACAATAATATCGCAGTCAGGCGCGATGTATGCATCGAGTTCTTGAAAGGCCTGGCGCAAATAGCGCTTTACTCGATTCCTCGTGACAGCATTACCGATTTTCTTCCCGACGGACAGCCCGACACGATAATGAGTCTGATCTGGTTTCTTCACATGGTAAATCACAAGCTGTCTGTTCGCGAATGATTTTCCTTTCTGAAACGCATGCTGGAATTCCTTATTCTTTTTGACTCGATATTCCTTTTTCATATAAAAATCACCTTCGCCACAGCTTAAGCAAGTTTAGATTGCCAGCCAATGTACAGAGCAGACCATCAGATCTGAATCGACGATTGGAAATCGACTGAAAAAGCTGTTTGAATTGAAAAAAAAGGACCACTGAGCATGTCAGTGGCCTTATGCTGATAGTACTTTTCTTCCTTTTAGACGACGGCGAGCCAAAACTTTGCGGCCATTCTTCGTGCTCATGCGTGCGCGAAAACCGTGTACTTTTTTACGCTTGCGGTTATTTGGTTGGAATGTTCTTTTCATGTATCTGCACCTCCCTGAGGAATTAAAATCAACGTATCGTTTAAAAACCAATTGACAGTCCAGCTAATTATACGAGAACAAACTGCCATCTGTCAACTTGCTTTTCAAGAAAAATCAGTCCATCCAACAATCTGTTCTTTCAACAACTTTATCTCCACTTTATTGAGAGAGGACAATTATATTAGTGATTAAGCGCAAATAATATACCCCCCTACAGCATAAAGGATACCCCCTGCATAACTCGCCATTCTTTCCACATTCCCTTAACATAAGGCTTCATGGAGGTTACCGAAATTCACAGCAGTTATCGACAATTTAACCACAAATTCAGCCCATGTGGATAATAATTGTCTACACGTCGCTAATTTTGTGGACAGCTGTCGAAAGTCATTGCAAGTTTCAATTTTGTTTGGTAATATGATTAATGCTTTTAACTGTGTAAAACTTTATCAACAGGTTCTGTTATCCACACATTGTGAATAATTTGTGGATAACAATTCACAACTTGTTTATTTATTTATCAACAGGCTTCATTTCATGTAGATAACCATAAAAATTTTTTCTTTAAACTGCTGAGAATCGCAAAGGTTTACGCAGTAATTCTTGCGTTAATACAAAATAGTTCCCTAGGGCAACAAGCCCTGACAACACGATAATTTTGCCTTTCCATCCGATATTTATTTGAATTTCCGGATGATGAGAGGCTTTTTTTAACTTTACTACTATGTACTCACTGTCATCATAAATGTTTAAACAGGAAAGGGAGAGGTGTGCCTGCATGGAGAATATTGAGGAAATATGGGCGGCAACTCTGTCGAAAATGGAGTCTAAGGTCTCTAAGCCGAGTTTCGATACTTGGCTTAGACATACAAGGGCCTTGAGCCTTGAGGGCAAT